>NZ_ACPC01000019.1:0-630261 GCF_000175075.1 Bacillus sp. m3-13 | reverse complement strand
TTTTTCATTCAAAAATAATTATAGTTTTTCAGTGGCCTCGCTTTGCCTGCGGGGTCTCAACCTACCGTTACTCTCCCGCTGGAGTCTAAGCCATTTGCTCCAATTCACAGCTGAAAATTACGTAAAAGGTACGTTCATGCATATTCAGTTAACACGGGTAAGTACTTTTCATATACCCTTCGTTGAATGAAGTCATCTTGTTGATTGCAGTGGAAGGCGCGCAGACGCCCGCGGGAGGAAGGGACAGGTGAGACCCCGGAGGCGCACGCCGAGGAGGCTCACGGACCGCCCGCAGGCAAGCGAAGCGCCTGGAACGGAAATCAACTGTAATTTGCACTTTCATTTTTTTAAAAAAGAAGCAAGGGCACTTTTTTTATGTCCCTTGCTTCTTTCTTATTAATCAATCATTCACAATTTTTGTTAAAAGCTCTTCATCAAACTGCTTGTTTTTTAACATGGCAATTTCATGTTTATATGGCGGCTTACGGTCTTTCTTATCTTCGCCGACATATGGTGTCTCCAAAATTTTAGGAATATGTTTCAATTGATCATGATGAACAATATAATTGATTGCATCAAACCCAATGTGTCCAAACCCGATGTTTTCATGGCGGTCTTTACTAGCACCACATGTATTTTTACTGTCATTTATATGAAGGACTTTCAGACGGTCTAAACCAATGATATCGTCAAACTGCTTCAATACTCCATCAAAGTCATTTACAATATCGTATCCTGCATCATGTACGTGACAAGTATCCAGGCAAATAGAAAGCTTTTCATTCAAATGGACTCCATCAATGATGGCAGCAAGTTCTTCAAAAGTTCGCCCACACTCAGAGCCCTTCCCTGCCATGGTCTCCAATGCAATTTGAACATTTTGCTCTTTTGTCAGCGCCTCATTCAACCCTTTAATAATCTGGCTGATACCCACTTCCCTCCCTGCACCAACATGCGCACCTGGGTGGAGGACAATCTGTTTTGCCCCGATTGCATCCGTTCTTCTTACTTCTTCAGCGAGAAAATTCACTCCGAGTTCGTAAGTTTCCGGCTTCTGGGAGTTACCAATATTGATGATATAAGGAGCATGTACAATGATTTCCTTTAATCCATGCTCTTTCATATGTGCAAGACCCGCTTCTATGTTAAGGTCTTCTATTTTTTTTCTTCGCGTATTTTGAGGAGCACCTGTATAGATCATAAATACGTTCGATCCGTAGGATGCAGCCTCTTCACTTGCTGCCAATAGCATCTTTTTCCCACTCATGGATACATGAGAGCCAATTAGTAAGTTTTCCACAACATCACCTCTTTTAAAATCAGTCTTTATTTTAACATAAGGATGCCGTGAAAGGTTATCCAGTTGCTCTTATTATCTCTTTTTCAAGCGACGTTGTCTTTTCTTGAATTGCTCTACTTCATATTTGTGTTTCTTTTTATAGCCTGGTTTAACTTTCGTTGATTTCTTTACGGATGTTTTTGCCGCTACATCGATTTCATTAATTTGTTTTTTACGGTTTTGTCGTTTGTTACGGGGGCCGATTTCTACCAATTCACCATTTTTGAAATCAATTTGGGTAAACTCTATCCCCATCTTTTCAATCTGAGCAAGCGCATTCTCATCTGTTGGTTCGTAAAGTGTAATGGCATTACCGGAATAGTCTGCACGTGCAGTACGTCCAACACGGTGAACATAGAAGTCAAGATCTGACGGAAGCTCATAGTTGATGACATGACTGACACCTGCAATATCAATTCCTCTTGCCGCAAGGTCTGTTGCCACCACATATTGATATTCCAATTCATTGATTTGCTTCATCATTTTTTTGCGTTCACGAGGGTTGAGATCACCATGGATTCTACCAACTTTTAACCCTTGTTCTAGCAATGCATCTGCCACTTCATCTGCTTTTTTCTTCGTGTTGGTAAAAACAATTGCCAAATATGGGTTATATTCCACAAGTAAATCATGCAATAATTTCGTTTTACTTTTCGATTTCACCGGCATAAGCAGATGCTTGATTTTAGCTGCCGTTACTTGTTTTGGAGCAACATGTGTATACTTTGGATTTTCCATGTATTTACGTAAGAAAGGTTTTAGCTTTTCAGGGATTGTAGCTGAGAATACCATGATTTGAAGGTTTTTTGGCATTGCTGCAGCAACCTTATCGATATCTTCAATGAATCCCATATCAAGCATAAGGTCGGCTTCATCTACCACAATTGTTCTCGCCGTATGGACTAACAGCGCATTTTCCACCATTAAGTCTTTAATACGTCCAGGTGTTCCAACTACTATATGCGGTTGCTGTTTAAGACGGTCAATTGTACGTTGTTTATCCGTACCGCCGATATAACAACGTGCAGTTATCATATCTTCTCCAGAACAAAACTTCGTGATTTTTAATACTTCTTGGTAAATTTGGTTAGCTAGCTCTCTTGTTGGAGCTGTGATAACTGCTTGTACTTCTTGTAAGGATGGATCAATTTTACTCAAGATCGGAATCAGGTAAGCATGTGTCTTTCCTGTTCCAGTTTGAGATTGTCCAATGGCACTTTCTCCATTTAATAAGGAAGGAATCATTCTTTCTTGGACTTCTGTCGGTTTTTGAAATCTAAGTTCTTTTACCGCTTCTAAAATGAACGGCTTTACATTAAACTTTTCAAACGTTGTATTCATTTATTTACCTCCACTTTTAAAATCATGCATGGAATATGTATCTATGTCATTATTTTAAAGTTTCTATTTTCATTCATGAGTTATTCGCGTTCCGTTACGTTCTGTTTAACCCCAAACAACTATTATAAAGCAGTTTTGTTTTTTTTGGCTACACTACGGTTGTGCCCAATCTTTCCAGACTATAAACATGCCAAGCACCATCCGCATAAATTATAGGAGACCAGAAAAGCTTGTTAAATTCCGGCAATTGAATAAAATGATTACTTTTCAAGAAAGAAAGGAGGATTACCATGTTTTTTGGACCAAATCGATCGATGCCACCTATGCAGCAACCAATGAGGCCTTCCCAGTTCCGCATGGGTCCAGGTCCCTCTCCATTTATGCAACAACCACAGAATAACATGTTTAATATGTTTAATATGCCCAATTCACCAATGTCCAATATGCCTAATCAGATGTTAAGAAACCCTTCCCCTTTTATGGGTGGAGCTGGGCGAGGAATGGGCTTAGGCGGAAATAGCGGTGGTGGTGGAGGTGGCGGACTGCTTGCCAAACTCTTCGGAAGAACAGGAGCCAGAAGCATCGGGAACATGGGCGGACTCGGTCAACTGGCCAATACAGGGCGCAGGTGGAGGGCTCGGTCAACTCGCGAACGCTGGAACTCTTCAACAACTCATCAATCCGAACAACCTGACAGGCATGCTTGGAAATGTTCAAAAAGCGTTAAAAAATGGCAGAGGGTGTCATGCCGATGGTTCAGCAATATGGACCTCTTGTAAGAAATGTGCCAGCTATGCTCAAGCTTTACAATGAACTGAAAAAATGTGGATGATGACGATGATACTGATACAGAGTCAACGGAGGAAGCAAAAACAAGAAGAGGTTGAAAGTGATAGTGCAGCGGAAAACAAACACCAAGAAAAAAGTAAAAAAAGCAAAACCAAAAGCCTACAGCCACTGACACTGAGCCAGAGGAAAAAACCTGCAGGCGGTTCCGCTCCTAAGCTTTATATCTGAAGTTCCTAATATCTTCTTTTGTACTAAACCTTCTTATTTATACTATAATAGACTGTAAGTAGTGAGAGAGTGTTTATCACTCTCTTATTTGATGTAAGGAGGGTTATCCCTATATGGAACTAATTAAAATCGCCCCTCGTGGCTTCTGCTATGGTGTAGTGGATGCTATGGTGATTGCAAGAAATGCAGCATTAGATAAAACATTACCACGACCAATCTACATCTTAGGTATGATTGTTCATAATAAACATGTTACAGACGCATTTGAAGAAGAAGGGATCATCACATTGGACGGTGCGAACCGCCTGGAGATCCTTGATCAGATTAACGAAGGTACCGTTATTTTCACTGCCCACGGTGTCTCACCGGAAGTGAAAGTCCGCGCAAAGGAAAAAGGTTTAACCACCATTGACGCAACATGCCCGGATGTTACACGAACTCATGACCTGATCCGCATGAAAGAGGCACAAGGGTACGAAGTTATTTACATCGGGAAAAAAGGACATCCAGAGCCAGAAGGTGCAGTAGGAGTTGCTCCTTCCATCGTGCATTTAGTGGAGACGCTTGATGACGTGGAAGCATTGGCGATTGATAGTGAGAAAATTATCGTAACTAACCAAACTACCATGAGTCAGTGGGATGTAGCCGACATCATGGTTAAGGTCCAAGAAAAATATCCACATGTCGAGCAGCACAAAGAAATTTGCCTTGCTACTCAAGTTAGACAAGAAGCCGTGGCAGAACAAGCGGGACAAGCCGATGTAACGATCGTTGTTGGGGATCCAAAAAGTAATAACTCTAACAGATTGGCTCAAGTTTCCCAAGAAATCGCGGGCACTCCTGCTTATCGTATTTCCGATATCAGCGAGTTGAATGTAGAGTGGTTAATGAATGCTGGCACAGTTGCCGTTACAGCAGGTGCTTCGACACCAACTCCAATTACAAAGGAAGTCATTCAATTTGTGGAACAGTTCGACCCGTTCAATAAAGATACATGGAACACAACGAAAAATGTACCTTTGCAAAAGATTTTGCCTAAAGTGAAAAAGGCGAAAACTTCGTAAGGTTAATTGATTGCACCCTCTTTTTGGAGGGTGTTTTTTGTTATGCTTAGAGGCTTAAGATTCCACAATGCAAATTGGAACTATACTGCTTCTATGTTACCTTTGATGCTTTTGTGGACGAGCTTCGGGCGTATAGAACCGGTCTATATTACCTTCCCTGCTATTGCAGACGAGCTTCGGGCATATAGAACCGGTCTATATTACCTTCCCTGCTATTGCAGACGAGCTTCGGGCATATAGAACCGGTCTATATTACCTTTCCTGCTATTGCAGACGAGCTTCGGGCGTATAGAGCCGGTCTATATTACCTTTGACGCCTTTGCCGAAGGGTTTCGAGCTTTAATTTAAGGCATTTCTCTCTGACCTTTTCCCCTTTCCTTGAAGTCTTTCGGGCACAGAGACGCCTTCTCTCTTACCGTTTTCCTTTTTCCCGAAGCCTTTCGGGCACAGAGACGCCTTCTCTCTTACCGTTTTCCTTTTTCCCGAAGTCTTTCGGGCACAGAGACGCCTTCTCTCTTACCGTTTTCCCTTTCCCCATAGTTTTCCGGGCACAGAGACGCCTTCTCTCTTACCGTTTTCCTTTTTCCCGAAGCTTATCGGGCACAGAGACACCCCCTCTTCCTAATAAAAAAGAAACGACCCAAAATGGATCGCCTCTCCAAACAAACATCACATAAATCTAAACGGATCTGTATTCGTCTCAGAAACTAAAACTTCAAGCTCCCAACTCTTCTCCTCCACGACCTTTTCCAATCGCTGAGCCACGCCTTTTTTCATAATCTTTTCAGCGTAATGCCCAGGATCGACCACGTTCAAACCAATTGCCATGGCATCATGTGCGGTATGGAAATAAAGATCCCCTGTCACATACACGTCTGCTCCGGAGAACTTTGCAGCATGGATATATTTATTTCCGTCTCCGCCTAAAACCGCTACTTTCTTAATCTCACTGTTCAAATCTCCGACCACACGGACATTTTCCACTTCAAGTCCTTTTTTTACATGAGAGGCAAAATCAGCGAGCGACATTCCTGACTTTAATTTTCCAACGCGCCCTAAGCCAAGTGCGTTCATATCGTTTTCAAGCTTGAAGACATCATAAGCAACTTCTTCATATGGATGTGCTTTGAACAGAGCCTTCATGACACGTTTCTCTATAGAAAGGGGATATACCGTTTCCACCTTCATCTCTTCCACTTTTTCAAGCTGACCTTTTTTCCCAATAAAAGGGTCTGTCCCATCTAAAGGAAGGAATCGTCCCTCCCCTTCCGTCGTGAAAGAACAGTGACTATAGTTTCCAATATGCCCTGCCCCTGCTTCTCCTAAAGCATTTAAAAGAGCTTCTGCATGAGACACCGGAACAAATACGCTCAGTTTCCGAAGTTCCTCTTGAAAAGTCGGCACTAACACTTTTACATCCTCTAACTCGAGAGCATCAGCAAGCAGGTCATTGACGCCCCCCTGTGCCACATCAAGATTCGTATGCGCCACATATACGCTGATATCATGCTTGATGCATTTAGTGACGATTTTGCCTGCAGCTGAATTATCCGTAACAGTTGGAAGCGCTCGGAAGATTGGCGGATGATGGGCTATAATCAAATCAACATTCTGATCTATTGCCTCGTCTACCACCTTTTCAAGCACATCAAGCGTTACCATTACCTTATGAATCGGCTTATTCAAAGTACCTATCTGAAGTCCAATTTTATCTCCTTCGACTGCATACTTTTTAGGGGAAAACTGTTCGAACCACTCAATAACCTGCAAGCCGTTAACTGTTTTCAATACCCAGTTCCTCCTCTACCAGTCTGATTTTTTCTGTAAGTTCTTTTCTTTTTTGTTCATTCGCTTCTGTGTGTCCCGCAGCATCGAGCTGCGCCACTATTTTTTTCCAATGTGCCAGCTCATGTGTCCACTTTTGGACAAAAACATCATTTCGCTCCTCCGCAAGAAACGGCCCCACAAGCAGATACGCATCTTTTTTTACAGCGTAAGGTTTTTCGCTTTCGCCACGTTCCGCTACCAGAATCTCATAGATCCTGCCATCATCCAGCAAAATTTGTTCAGCAACAAGTTCCCATCCATTTTCAAGCAGCCAGTCCCTGATTTTTTTTGTCACCAATATTCGGTTGAAGAATAAGCGTCTGAACTCCTGCCAGTTTATCCTTCCCCTTTTCAAGAATGGATTGTATCAGGGTTCCACCCATACCGGCAATGGTGATACAAGTAACTTCATTAGGAGAAATTACTTCCAATCCATCCCCTTTTCTGACTTCAATAACATTTTCTAATTCCGTTTTTCGAACCTGCTGAATAGCAGATTGAAAGGGGCCTTCTACTACTTCTCCGGCAATTCCTCTTTCAATCATTCCCTGCAAATAGGCATAACAAGGCAGATAAGCATGGTCTGAGCCGATGTCTGCCAATACACTGCCTTTTGGAATAAAAGAAGCGACTGCTTCTAAACGTTTTGAGAGTTTTAATTCATTCATGTCTGTTTCCTCTTTACTTATGTATTTGAATTCCTATGTAACAAGTATAAAAAAAAACCCTTTACAAATGCAAAGGATCTTTTATATGTGTAACATTTTGCTAAAAAAACAAATCTTACTCTTCGCCCTCTTCACTTTGAGCGCCATTTGCAAGCCACTCAGCAAGAACTTCAGCTTCTTTAGGTGTAGCCAGGTTAGCAGGCATAGAGCCTTGTCCATTAACAATAACGTTTTGGATCTCTTCTTGGGATAGACGGTCACCAACATCTGTCAATGCAGGTGCAGCACCTGCGCCTTCCAAGTTACCGCCGTGACAGCCGATACAAGAGTTTTGTTGGTAAAGTTCTTCTGCAGACAGTTCTACAGTTTCATCCTCACCGGATGCAATTTTTTCAGCCTGATCAAGTCCAACGAAAGATAATAGGAACATTAGTCCAAGACCTAAAACCGCGATAAATGCAAAAGGAATAAGCGGATTACGATTCATGCTATTCAAACCTCCTTATGTACATGTACGTGTGTCTTATCTTATACAAGCACTCTCTATTTTACTTTATATTTTACTATAGGAAAAGACTTAATTGCCAACTTCTCTCGTAAATTCACAGTTTAGACAAAAACCTTCATCACATAGATGAAGGTTTTTATATTTGTTGATTATATTGTACCTCAAAATAGGAAAAGTGATGTGTTTGTGGGAAAATAATTTTGATTGCATAGACACCGTTGTTGATTTCCGCAAAAGGCTTCGCTTTCCGCGGGGCGACCTTGAGCCTCCTCACTTCGTTGCGGGTCTCAACATTGTCGCTACTTCCCCCGCAGGAGTCTTCGCCTTTTGCTCCAATCAACAACTAGAATGTCTCAGCTTCAATTAAACTCCCAAAGATCTCGCAATTACCATTCTTTGTACTTCGGAGGTTCCTTCGCCGATTTCTAGGAGTTTTCCGTCGCGCATGAAGCGTTCTACGTGGTATTCTTTCATGTACCCGTAGCCGCCATGGAGTTGAACAGCTTGGTCTGCTATTTCCATGCACACTTCAGAAGCATATAGTTTACACATGGATGCTTCTTTGGAGAATGGTCGTCCTTGATCTTTTAGCCAGGCAGCTTTGTAAACCATGGTTCTTGCAAGTTCAAGTTTCATGGCCATGTCTGCCAGTTTGAATTGGTTAATCTGAAAACTCGATAAGGATCTTCCAAATTGTTTTCTTTCTTGAGAGTAAGCGAGCGCTCGCTCAAAAGCTGCCTGTGCAATTCCTACCGCCATGGCACCAATTCCTATTCGTCCTCCATCAAGAGTGATTAAGAACTGCCTGAAGCCCTCTCCACGTTTACCTAAAAGGTTTTCCTGTGGCACACGTACATCTTCAAGCACTAGCTCTGTTGTATTAGAAGCGTTAAGTCCCATTTTTTCATAGTTATCAATCACTTGAAACCCTTTGGCATCTGTTGGAACGATGACAGCAGAGATTTCTTTTTCATTCCCCTTTTTATCTGTGATAGCCGTTAACGCCAAATGCTTGGCATAGGATGCATTCGTAATGAAACATTTGTTACCGTTAATGATGTAATCTTCCCCATCTTCTACGGCAGTTGTTTGAGTACCACCTGCATCTGAACCGGCATTTGGTTCGGTCAATCCGAATGCACCGAGTGATTCGCCTGTACAAATAGGGACGAGGTAATTGCGCTTTTGTTCTTCTGTACCGAATAGGTTAAGCGGTGCCCCACCTAACGAAACGTGAGCGGAATAAGTAATACCTGTCGAGCCACAAGCTCTGCTCAATTCTTCTACGACAATCGCAAAGCTGACTGTATCAGCGCCCGCTCCTTCATATTCTTCAGGAAAAGGTAGTCCCATCATGCCTAATTGTGATAACTGTTGAAACACTTCAACAGGGAATTTTTTGTCCCGATCTCGTTGGAGAGCTCCTGGTGCAACTACTTCATCTGAAAACTCTCTAATTGTTTTCTTAATCATCGCTTGTTCTGACGTTAAATCAAAGTTCACAATCTTTCCCCCCTTGTTGTTTGGAAAACATTAGCAAGAGCTAGTATTTTTCTTCCATCCTACAATCTATTGAATACGCTTTCATTTGTATTATAATAGATAAAAGGGAATTTTCACAACTTTTAAAAATACCTAAATTATCAATTAGTTACATCAGTATAATGTTTGCAACAAGTAGGATCATTGTTATAATGGCTGAAATGTTTAAATAGTACCATTTCTTTATGTAGCCGATAAAAAACCACACCAGCGTCTGAAAGGTAATGATAATAAAGGTTAACGGTAGTTGGAAAGACAGAAGCTCCAGTAACTTTATGGAAAAAATCAGTGTGAGCAAGGCAATGACAAAGACTGGTATATGTATGTATAATTGTTCTTTTCGAAAAACAAAGTATCCGAATATAGAAAGTAAAACAAAAAAAGTTACCAGGAGCATTTGCAAATGAACTGGCATTTCAGTAAAATAAATGACAAGAAATGTTATTGGAACGAAGAGAGAAATTAGACATGCAAAAAAGGTGGAGTAAAGTTTCCCTCTTCCAATCGCTGGTTCCACTCCTTCACCTCCTGTATATAAAGCCAGTAAATAATCGCAATATTGGTCTGGTAGGAGACGATTTCTTTTCCAATACTTTATTTCTTGAATGATGGTTTCTTTTCGCTGTTTATTCACTTTGTTGACACTCCAATTACAAGTTTAAAAATTAATAACTGAATATTATAAAAGTATTGAATTGCAAAAAAAGAGAAATAGCTTACTCTTTTCAAGAAAAAGCAAACTATTTCCATAAGCCTGATTCTATTCAAGAAAATCTTTCAGACGTTTGCTGCGGCTAGGATGTCTTAGCTTACGAAGTGCTTTAGCTTCGATTTGTCGGATACGCTCTCTTGTTACTCCAAAGACTTTTCCTACTTCTTCTAGAGTACGAGTACGTCCGTCATCTAAGCCAAATCGTAGTCTTAATACATTTTCTTCACGGTCTGTGAGTGTATCCAGTACATCTTCAAGTTGTTCTTTCAACAATTCATATGCCGCATGATCGGAAGGCGAAGTTGCGTCTTGGTCTTCAATAAAGTCTCCAAGATGAGAATCATCCTCTTCACCGATTGGGGTTTCAAGTGAAACAGGCTCTTGGGCTATCTTGAGGATTTCACGCACTTTATCCGGTGTAAGATCCATGTCTTCTGCGATTTCTTCCGGAGATGGTTCACGCCCAAGGTCTTGTAACAATTGACGTTGAACACGGATAAGTTTGTTGATGGTTTCTACCATATGCACAGGGATACGAATCGTTCTTGCCTGGTCAGCAATTGCACGTGTTATGGCTTGGCGAATCCACCAAGTTGCATATGTAGAAAACTTGAACCCTTTACGATAATCAAATTTTTCTACCGCTTTTATCAGACCCATATTACCTTCTTGAATTAAATCAAGGAACAACATTCCGCGGCCTACATAACGCTTGGCTATACTTACAACTAGACGAAGGTTGGCTTCTGCAAGTCGACGTTTCGCCTCTTCGTCACCTTCTTCGATTCGGTTTGCAAGACTGATTTCTTCCTCAGCGGATAAAAGGTCCACACGTCCGATTTCCTTTAGATACATTCTAACCGGGTCATTGATCTTTACACCAGGTGGTACAGTTAAATCATTCAGGTCAAACTCTTCTTCCTTAGCTAGTTGCTGTGTGTTCGGATCATCATCAGATCCTGCTTCTCCGATGATTTCCACACCCTGTTCACCAAGGTATTCGTAGTATTCATCCATCTGATCGGACTCTATTTCAAAGCCAGCCATCTTCTCGGCTATCTCCTCATAGGTTAGGACACCACGCTTTTTACCTACTTCGGTTAGTTGTTCTTTTACTTGTTCGATGGTCAATTCTGTTTCCATCTCTTTTGATTGTGCTGATTTTTCAGCCATCAACTGTCCCCTCCTTCCAACATTGAACGCGATAAAGAGGTATATTTATTGTTTTAACTCTTTTTTCATTTGGATTATTTCCATCGCGATTTGTGCAGCACCAAGATAATCATTTTGTGCTTCTGCTTGTTTCTTATCTTGCTCTTTTTCTTTTATTGTTAACAATTTTGGATAATTAAACACCTGTTTCATATAATCATGTAGCACTGCATCACTTAATTCTTCCTCAAGTGTAAGCATCCCCAGTTCAGAAATGATTTTCTTGAGCGATTGCTCAGGGATACGCTCCATGAATATACTGATATTCGGCTCATAGCCTTCTTCGTAGAAAGCATACAGATAGGTTGCAATTGCACGATGCTCTTCGATGATAAAGGAGCCTTCAATCGAAGCTTGCACCTTCTCGGATACTGTCCTATCTTTGAGCATATGTGCTAGCAAATAGCGTTCTGCATTCAAATAAGCCGGTTTTAACGCTTGCGTGAAGATTTTAGGCTTGTTAGGTATATTTATTCTATTCTGCTCGTTATAATCCTTTTTTTGCATTAAAGATTTATACACTTGAAACTGCTGCTGCTTTAAAGCGTCCAACGAGATGGAAAATTCATCAGCTAATTGACGAAGGTAATGATCCCGTTCAACCGCTTTGGTCAGCATGCTAATCTCTTTCAGGACATCCTCCACATACCGCATCCGTTCGCCTTCATCTTTCATGTTCCTACCTTTACGTAAGTACCTGAGCTTAAATGCCATGAACGTTAAACTTGCCCCTATTACATCCTGCTTAAACGAGTCTGATCCTTTACTACGGATATAGTCATCAGGGTCCATTTTATCTGGCATCATGGCAATTCTTACGTAACATCCTTGTTGAATAAGGATGTTCGCTGCCCTGTAAGCCGCTTCTATTCCCGCATTATCTCCGTCATAACAGATAGTGACATTTTCAACATGCCTCCTAATAATGCGGGCTTGATCTTCTGTTAAAGAAGTTCCCATCGTTGCAATTCCATTAGGTAACCCCGCTCCATCCGCAGCGATGACATCGGCAAATCCTTCAAAGAGGATAACCTGTTCCTGCTTTCTTATATGAGGACGGGCCTGATGGAAATTGTAAAGAATTTTACTTTTATTAAAAAGTGGGGTCTCTGGTGAATTCAAGTACTTTGGTTCGCCTTCTCCAAGCACTCTGCCAGAAAAGGCAATAACATTTCCTTTATGGTCATGAATAGGAAACATGATTCGATTTCTGAAACGGTCAAAATATTCAGCTGTATGCTCCTTCTCAATTAGAAGGCCGGCCTTCTCCAGCAACTGCTGGTTGTAGCCCCTTTTCGTAAGGAATTTCAAAGCGAAGTCCCAACTGTTCAGTGCATAACCAACACCGAATTTCTTTAACGTTTCGTCAGTGAAGCCTCTACCAGTCACATAATCATATGCTTCCTGGCCTTCTTTTGTATTTAATAGTAAATGATGGTAAAATTTATGCAAAAGTAAATGTGCATCCATCATCCATTTCGTTTCTTTCGACTGGCCTGTTTGTTCTGTTGCGGTATACTCCGGTACTTCCACTTCTACATTGGAGGACTTGGCAAGTTTTTGAGCTGCTTCCACAAAACTGACGCCCTCGATCTCCATGATGAAATTGAAAGCACTTCCCCCGGCACCACAACCGAAACAGTGATAGATTTGTTTTTCTTGGGAAACAGAGAAAGAAGGAGTACTTTCACCATGGAAAGGGCAAAGTCCGAAATAATTCCTGCCTTGCTTCTTCAATTGCACATATTCACTTATTACATCAACAATGTCGGTAGACTGTCTGATTTGATCAATTGTTTGTTCAGGAATTCGATAATTCATAACAACACTCCGTGACTTACTATTTCTATCTCTATTCTGGAATTCCTGCAATTTTCGACAAAGTTTTTTTAAGTGATTGAACAAATCTTTCTCTGTCTTTCATCGAGAAAGCTTTCGGGCCCTTAGAATAGTTCCCTTTTCTCCGTTCTTTCGCAGATAGAAATCTCATATGCAAGCTCAGTTCCATTTCGCTCTCTTCATACTGTTTTCCACGAGGAGTGAGAACATAAACGTTTTTGGACACCAGCATGCTTGCTAGACCAATATCTTGAGTGACTACTACATCATCTTTCTTTGCATGATTCAAAATATAAAGATCTGCAGATTCTTTTTCATCATCCACATAGACCCAATTTCCTTCAGTTTTATTGGTCATGACATGGGAGTAGGAAGCTACGTAGCACACATCAACTTTGTATGTATGACTTATTCTACTTATTTCTTCTTTAACGGGACACGCATCTGCATCCACCAAAATAATAGGTTTGCGATTATTTTGCATGTTAAATGGTTTCTACATCCCTTCCCAAAAACCTTCTTTTTTCGATATGTTTTTTTGTAGTTGTCGAACGAAACTGTTATATTGCCCTTGACTTATAGCTATTTTTAGTTTATTCGATAATCCATCACTCTAAACCCTATCGAGGAATTTTTTTATCACAATTTTTTATTATAATATAAACTTTTCAAATTGACTACTGTTTCACATCGAATAATGGGTAATCTAAAGTCATAAAAAAAACTGGGCAAAAACTGCCCGGTCCTATAGTCGATTGTTTAATCGTCACTGTTGATTTCCGCAAACGGCTTCGCTTTCCTAGGGGCGACCTTGAGCCTCCTCGGGCTACGCCCTGCGGGGTCTCAACATTGTCGCTACTCCCCCGTAGGAGTCTCCGCCTATTGCTCCAATCAACAGCTATAAATTACAAGAACATAAAATTAATGCTTTCTCAGTTACCTGGTTAAATGCCTTTCATAAACCCCAGGTGAATGAAATAACTTTGTTGATTGAAGTGGAAGGCGCGTAGACGCCCGCGGGAGGAAGGGACAGGTGAGACCCCACAGGCTGAAAGCCGAGGAGGCTCACGGACCGCCCGCAGGCAAGCGAAGCGCCTGGAACGGAAATCAACGGGATTTATGCTTTCTTCCCTTTAAAAAAAGAGCACTCCTAAAAGCGCTCTTTACTTCAAACGGTTATTATAAATGTTAGAGATAAGGTTAGCTGTTTCTTCTACCGCCTTATTCGTAACATCTATCACGTCACAACCTATTTTATTTACGACTGTTTCAAAAAATGCCAACTCTTCTTTTATTCTTTCAAGATTTGCATATGCAGCTTTATCATTGAGCCCCAACGCTTTCAATCTTTCTTTTCGAATATCGTTCAGCTTTTCTGGCGAAATCTTTAGACCGAAGCATTTTTCAGGATTCACTTTAAAAAGTTCCTCTGGTGGATCTACCTCAGGAACAATCGGTACATTTGCTACCTTCAGGCGTTTATGTGCCAAATATTGGGATAAAGGCGTTTTGGACGTTCTAGAAACCCCCACCAACACGATATCCGCTTTTATGATTCCCCTTGGATCTCTGCCATCATCATACTTCACTGCAAATTCCACTGCTTCGATTTTTTTGAAATAATCATCATCCAATTGTCTTACCAAGCCAGGCTGATACTTTGGTTTAACACCATATTCCTGCTCCATTAAGTCCACAAGCGGGCCAATGATGTCATAGACCTGGACGCCTTCTTTCATAGCCAATTCTAAAAGATGCTTCCTCATTTCAGGAACAACTAGGGTAAAAGCGATGAGACCCTGATTAAGTTTTGCAATCGAGACTACTTCTGAAAGTGTTGCGATGTCTTCTACGTAAGGTATTCTTTTAAGATGGAAGTTCGCGCCATTGAATTGGCTGATTGCCGCTTTTACTGCCAGCTCTGCAGTTTCTCCGACTGAATCAGATACGATATATACGGTACGTTTCTCCATGATTCTCCTCCAATCTAGATAATTTCATCGAGTGCCAGGGCAACCAGCACTTTTGTAATATTCGTTTTTGTTATTCTACCGACTACTTCATAGCCTTTATCCGTTTGCTTAACGACTGGAAGAGCATCTATTTGTTTTTCAATCAGTTTTTTTGCTACATCAATAATCAAGTCTTCTTTAAAGCAGTACGTTACATTAGGCATTCGAGTCATAATTATATTTACTGGTATGGAAGTCAGTTCCTGTTTTCCGATACTGGCCCTTAATAGGTCCTTTCTCGAGAGCACTCCCACAATAATAGAGAAGTTGTCCACTACGAAAAGGGTTCCCACGTCTTCTAGGAACATGGTGCAAATTGCATCATAAACAGAAACACTCTCATGAACAACAACCGGTATGGACTGGTGATCATTCACCTGAATCTTATTTATCTTATCTGATAACAATTGCGATCCTGTTTTTCCAGTATAGAAATAGCCAACACGCGGGCGGGCATCTAAATAGCCTGCCATGGTCAAAATAGCTAAATCGGGACGAAGGGTTGCCCGAGTCAAGTTTAGTTGGTCGGCTATCGCTTCTCCGGTAATCGGTCCTTGTTCTTTGACTATTTGCAGTATAGTTTCTTGCCGCTTATTCAGTTCGATTTTCGTTCACCACCTATTGGGTTATAAGGTGCACTTCGCTGAACGGGTGCCCTACGATCTCTAATTGTGACATACTGTATATGTAAATAATATATACTAATTATACTGATAAACAGAAGAATTGGAAAGAGGCTGACTAAATATTGTGAGGATTGCATTAGTCAGCCTCTTTCGTATGTTTAACTATTCTATCATAGGGTTATAGGTTTGTCTTTTTTAATCACTTAACGATGATTCCATTGACGTTTCCGAAAATGGCTATAACTTTAGCCATATCATCCATAAGGGCGAGGCGATTTGCTTTTATTGCTTCATCTTCCGTCATGACCATGATGTTGTCAAAGAATGCATCAATGGCAGGTTTCAAGGAAGCAAGTTCTTCATATGCTAAGGAGAAATCCTGATCTTCTGCCGCACGGAGCACAAGATCTTTTTTGCTGTTAAATTGTTTATACAGCTCTTGTTCTTGCTCTTGGTTTAGCAAGTTCTCTTGAACTTCGGTAGAGAGAGTTGCCTTCTTGGCAATGTTGCATACACGACTTAATGATTCCATCGTTTCTTTAAAGTCTGCTTCATTTTTCTTTGTTTCAAGCGTTTCTGCTTTCTTCACAGTGGAGCAAACATTCTCGAGTGGCAGCTCTAAAAGTGCCTCCACAATGTCATATCGAACTCCACGCTCGGAAAGATTGTTTTTAAGTCGTAATTTAAAGAACACTAAGATATCTTCCATGATTTCATTTGTATCTTTCTTAGCGATTCCTTTTTCTACATAACGCTCCACTAATGAGTGCATAAACGTTTCCAATGAGAAGGTCCAATCTTTGTTCAAGATCGTCTGAATGATTCCAGATGCCTGACGTCTTAAGGCATAAGGGTCCTGTGAACCAGTAGGGATAACTCCAATAGCAAAGAACCCAACAATGGTATCCATCTTTTCTGAGATACTTAGGATGGCACCTACATCAGAGGAAGCGGTTTGGTCTTCTGCAGAACGAGGCATATAATGCTCATTGATTGCTTTTGCAACGACAGGGCTCTCACCCTTTGCCACCGCATATTTTTCGCCCATGATTCCTTGTAGTTCCGGAAATTCATAAACCATATGAGATACTAAGTCAAATTTGTAAATGGAAGCTGCACGCTCTACATGCTTTTGCGTTTCATTGTCCACATTTACAACTTTAGCAAGGTCTGTTGCTATGGTTTGTACACGTCTCACTTTATCGCCGGTTGTACCGATTTCTTCATGGAATACGATCTTATCCAGCTTTTTAATTGCTTCATCAATTACAAGCTTCTCGTCTTCCTTGGAGAAAAATGCCGCATCAGAAAGCCTAGCACGCAATACTTTTTCATTTCCTCTTGCAACATTATCTAAATTCTCATGGTTCCCGTTTCGTACAGTCACAAAATAAGGCAAAAGAGTTCCCTCATCACTTTTAACAGGGAAATAACGCTGATGCTCTTTCATGGATGTAATCAGTACTTCTTCAGGCAAGGTTAGATATTCAGATTCGAACGTTCCGAACAATGCTGTTGGATATTCCACCAGGTTGTTTACTTCTTCTAGCAGGGCTTCATCCACAGGAATGTTCCAACCATTTTCTTCCCCAATAATCGACAGTTGTTTTCTGATTGCTTCTTTTCGTTCCGTTGCATTAACAATGACATAGTTAGATAGAAGTTCTTCCACATAGCTGCCAGCGTCTTTAAGTTCCACTTGACCTCCAAGGAAACGATGGCCAGTAGATACTCGGTCTGATTTTACCTTTGCTATCTCAACTGGTATAACCTCTTCACCGAATAGAGCAATCAACCATTTGATTGGTCGAACATATCTTAAGTCTTCATCAGCCCAGCGCATGTTTTTTGGAAAATGCAGGCTTGTAGCAACAGAAGCAATGCCACTAAGAATTTCTTTCGTTTCTTTTCCTTCTACATGCTTCTTTACATGCACATATTCCACACCGTTGATCTCTTTAAAATAAATATCTTCAACAGTCAGCCCTTGACCTCTTGTAAAGCCTTGGGCAGCCTTTGACCAGTCACCGTCCGCTGTCAGGGCAACTTTTTTTGCAGGTCCTTTTGCTTCTAAAGTAACATCTTCTTGGCGTTCTACAAGGCCTTCAATTAATATTGCAAGCCTTCTTGGAGTAGAGTAAGCGTGAATATCTTCATAGGCCAACTGGTTTGTTTCAAGCCAAGCTTTCACTTTTTCCTGAAGCTGATTCATGGAATCCGTTACAAAGCGGGCCGGCATCTCTTCTAGACCGATTTCAAATAAAAAGTCTCTCTTACTCATTGTTGCTCTCCTCCTTTTTCAAAATTGGGAAACCTAGCTTTTCTCTTTCCTCATAGAAGGTTCTTGCCACTTTACGGGCTAGATTTCTGACACGGCCGATATAACCTGTTCGTTCGGTAACACTTATAGCGCCACGTGCGTCCAATTGGTTGAATGTATGAGAGCATTTCAATACATAGTCGTAGGCAGGATGCACAAGACCATGGTCCATCTGGCGGTGTGCTTCTTTTTCATAGATATCAAATAGTGAGAACAGCATATCCGGATCGGATGTTTCAAATGTATATTTAGAGTGTTCATATTCCGGTTGAAGGAAAATATCACGAACGGTGAATCCTTCTGTCCATTCTAGATCAAAAACATTTTCTTTATCTTGGATGTAGGAGGCAAGTCGCTCAATACCATAGGTGATTTCTACAGAAACCGGTTTGCATTCAATTCCCCCGACCTGTTGGAAGTAGGTGAATTGGGTGATTTCCATTCCGTCCAGCCAAACTTCCCAGCCAAGTCCTGCTGCCCCAAGTGTTGGTGCTTCCCAGTTGTCTTCTACAAAGCGGATATCATGTTTTAGTGGGTCGATTCCAAGTTTCTTGAGTGACTCCAGGTATAGTTCTTGAATGTTGTCTGGGGATGGTTTCATGATTACTTGGAATTGGTGATGTTGGTACAGGCGGTTTGGGTTTTCGCCGTAGCGCCCGTCTACCGGTCTTCTGGATGGTTCGACGTATGCTACGTTCCATGGCTCTGGCCCGATGCTTCTTAGGAATGTATAGGGGCTCATTGTTCCGGCACCTTTTTCTACGTCGTAGGCTTGCATGAGGATACAGCCTTGTTCTGACCAGTGGTTTTGCAGGGTCAGGATCATGTTTTGGATGTTCATTTTGACACCTTCCTTTATTTTATTTGGGTACTATTGAACGCCGCTGTTGATTTGCGCGCCAGGCTTCGCTTTCCGTCGGGACGGTGTTTGAGCCTCCTCACTTCGTTGCGGGGTCTCAATCTACCGTTACTTCCCCGCTGGAGTCTTCGCCTTTCGCTCCAATCAACAGCTTAGAGACTACACTGAATTATGGTAGTCATTCTACTAAGGTCTTGACTCAATTTGTTGGCTGTAGGACAAAAAGGGAGAACCTCTTGTCTCTATGCCAACTGTTGTTGTCAGCATAGGGACGAGAGGTTCTCCCGCGGTTCCACCCTATTTGTAAAAAGGGATAGCCTTTTTACCACTTTATCCGTATTGCTCCAGAACGCCTTCCTTATCTCTTAATTCCCTAGCTCACACCGTCCTAGGTTCGCTTTAATCATATCTGATAAGTACTACTTTCTTTCAACGCAATCTTTATAGATGTACTTGGATAATAAATGATTTTTTTTGCAAAGTCAATCAGGTTTGTCTTTTTTTTCAGGAAGATTCGCTTTCAGAGAGCCTATTTGCTTTAAGAAGCGTTTGGATTTTAACATTATCCCAGAATAGGCTTCATAATATTCGTCGATAATGAATCGCAGCTCTTTTCTTGTTTCTTCTTTTAACGAAAGGTTGCCTATTCTATTCAAATCGTAGTAGTAAAAGGTCCGTAAGAGCCTAAGCGTAGCAGGGGAGACTTTAATTAAATAGGGGTCTTTATGAAAACATCTGTTACAAAGGAAGCCGCCCTCCTTTATAGAAAAGGCAAAACTCCCCTCTGTTGCACCACATGAAGCACAGCGATTTAGTTCCGGTGTAATGCCGATAACATCGCACATTTTCATTTCAAAAATGAATGTTAATATTTCTGCATCAAAACCATCGTTGATATAATGCAACACTTGATAAAGTAGGTCGTATAGTGCCGGATTACGTTTTCCTTCATCTGTAGTCCTGTCCATTAACTCCACAATGAAAGAAGCATAGGCTGTTAGGAAGATATCCTCTCTGATGGATCTCATGGAGTCCATGATTTCACCTTGTTGGAGGCTTCCTAGTCCTGTACTCCTTTGGAAAACAAAGGTAGCGTGGGAAAACAGCTGGGAGACAGCAGTAAACCGGCTACTGGGCTTATTGGCACCTCTCGCCATCACCCCTACTTTCCCCAGCTCCTTCGAGTAGATGGTAACAATCTTATTATTTTCACCATAGGCATTTGTTCGAATGACAATGCCTTCACATTTATGTAGCAAATCGTACACCGTCCATTTTTCTGGCTTTTATTAATTGTACGGTTTACAAAATAAAAAGGCAATCTACAACACTTGCGTGTGTATACTGCCTTAATTATTGATCATCTATCATTTATGAAATTGGTAAGTCACTATTCGCTAGTTCTTCTGTCTGTTCGGGTAAATCGCCATTTTCTTTTTCAAGCTCTTTAAAGAGAAGATAGGTATCAATATTACCTGTTTCTTTAAAGACCTTCCAGGTAAAATCCAACATTGTAAACTCCACCCTTTCTGTAGTAAAGACCAGCATGCCTATTCCAATTCCTATATGACTATGATGACCGTAGAAGGGTCAAAACATGTTAGATAAATTTTGTAAATTAAATGCTACGAATTGACTATTTCGCTCGTCTTCCCGATTAGTATTCGTTTTCATTAAAACCAAAATCTCTAAGTTGTGACTGCTTGTTACGCCAATCCTTTTGTACTTTTACCCACAATTCCAAAAACACTTTGGATCCCAGTAATGCTTCAATGTCCACTCTGGCTTTTTGCCCCACTTCTTTTAAGACTTTTCCTTGTTTCCCGATGACTATCCCTTTTTGAGAATCACGTTCCACTACGACGGTGGCCTGAATATCGACCATATCTTTGTTTTCACGTTTCTTCATGGAATCAATTGCTACAGCAATGGAGTGTGGAACTTCCTCTCGCGTTAAGTGAAGGACTTTCTCCCTGATCAGCTCTGCCACAATAAAACGTTCCGGATGGTCGGTCACTTGGTCTGCCGGATAATACTGGGGACCTTCTGGAAGGAATTTCTTAATTTGATCCAATAAAACTTCTACATTGTTACCTTGTAAAGCAGATATCGGAACTATTTCTTTGAATGGATACAACGCTTTGTATGTTTCCATCAAGGGTAGCAGGTCATCTGGATGTACTTCGTCGATTTTATTTATTACCAAATATACTGGAGTTGACGTTTCCTTCAGCTTTTCGATAATGAATTCATCGCCTTTTCCTAAACCTTCTTTTGCATTAATCATAAATAGAACCAGGTCAACTTCTTTTAACGTATTTTGCGCCACCTTCATCATAAAATCTCCAAGCTTATGCTTTGGTTTATGGATGCCCGGTGTGTCGATGAAAACAATTTGTGCGTCGTCTTGCGTAAATACACCTTGAATTTTATTTCGAGTTGTTTGTGGTTTGTCACTCATTATCGCAATTTTTTGGCCGATTACTCTGTTCAAAAATGTTGACTTTCCAACGTTCGGCCTGCCAATGATGGAGACAAACCCTGATTTATAGTTTGTATTGGTTTGGTTATGCATCTAAATCCTCCGGTGAAAAGGCTCCAGGTAGCAATTCTGCTACTGTAAGTTCCTGAATATCACCGTGAAGGTTTGTCAGGATCACTTTCGTTTCAGGTGCACACAGCTCCGATATTACTTGACGGCAAGCTCCACAAGGTGGAACAGGTCGTTTCGTATCGGCTACAACCGCAATTGCATCAAATTGAGTGTTGCCTTCTGAATACGCTTTAAAAAGTGCTGTTCTTTCTGCACAGTTAGTCATACTGTATGCAGCATTTTCAATGTTGCATCCGCGATAGACCTTACCGTCTTTACCTAATAATGCCGCGCCTTACTTTAAACTTGGAGTAGGGTACATAAGCCATTTCTCTTGCTGCTTTAGCTTCTTGGATTAAAGCTTCGATGTTCAAAGTTTCTCTTCCTTTCTTCTATGAGCTTCGGGTGCGCGTACTTATATTTTACCTTAATTCGCTTCTTAAATCACCCTTAAAATTTTAAAAAATTTTAAAATTTTCAATTTATTTATAGATACTTATGTGGAGAGATATTATTATTCAAACTTGACCACCTGTTGACTGGAGTGCAAGGTGAGAGACTCCAGCGGGGGAGTAACGGTAGACTTGAGACCCCGCAGGCAATGCCGATGAGGCTCAAGCACCGGAAAGCGATCACCTGGAACGAAAGGAAACAGGAGTCTGAATAAATAACCATTATCACTTCAAATAAGCCACAATATAAGGGCCAAATAAGATTACACCAATTATAACAGAGATACAAGCAAAAACTAAGGCCGCAGAAGCAGCCACATCTTTTGCCGTTTTCGCAAGAGGGTGGAACTCCTCTGTCACAAGATCCACCACATTTTCAATCGCAGTATTAATAATTTCAATGACAAACATTCCGCCTATAACAAGGAATAGTATGAGCCACTCCACTTTTGTAATCTGAAAAAATAAGGACATGCTTATCATCACAACTGCTATAAAAACGTGAAACTTAATGTTTCTCTCTGTACGAAGGACAAACCTTAATCCCTCAAAAGCATATGAGAAACTAGAAGTAAATGAACCTCGATATCCTTTACGGTTACGATCGCGTGAGTCCATAGGCATCTAAGATTTCTTTCTGTTTATCAAACATTATTTTTTCATCGGTTTCATTTTCATGGTCATAACCTAGAAGGTGCAAAAGTCCGTGCAGCGCAAGAAATCCGAGCTCACGCTTAACAGAATGACCATATTCTTCTGCTTGTTCTTCCGCTTTTGGAATAGAGATGATGATATCTCCGAGCATACGAGGTGCTTCTTCGTCATAATGGATTTCAATTTCTCCCTCACCCAGCTCCTCCATGGCGAAAGAAATGACATCTGTAGGACGGTCCTTTTCACGATACTCACGGTTGATTTCCTGAATTCTATCATTATCCACAAAGGTAACGGAGAGTTCAGCACCAGGTTGGATAGATTCTTTTTCAGCAGCAAATATCAATAAATTTCTAATATCATCCCACTGCTCATCTGTCAGTTTTGTTGTTTCATCTAACATATCGATTTCAATCATGCTTCTTCTTCCTCTCCTTTCGGGTACTCGATTCTTGAATGGAAAATACCTTGTAACGTCTCACAGAAGGACTTGCCTATTTCTTCAAGTTCTTTAAAAGTTAAATCACAGTCACTGTACTGTCCATCCTGAAGGCGGTCTTTAATGATAGCCTTTACAATTGTTTCGATTTTATCGGGAGTCGGGTTGTTCAATGACCTTACTGCCGCTTCAATGCTGTCAGCAGTCCCGACTATTGCTGCTTCTTTAGAAGTAGCTTTCGGTCCAGGGTAGCGATATTCTTCTTCTTTACTATTTTCATTTTGTTCTTTCGCTTTATGATAGAAAAATTTCAATAGGGTTGTCCCGTGATGCTGTGCTGCAATGTCAACGATCTCTTTTGGCATATTATGATCGCGGAGGATTTGAGCTCCGTCCGTGGCATGGGCAATAATAATATTTTTACTCGTCTGAGGTGGAAGTTTATCATGAGGATTCGCTCGACCCATTTGATTTTCAATAAAATAATGCGGCCTTTTTGTTTTGCCTATATCATGATAATAAGATGCAACCCTCGCAAGCAATCCATTCGCACCGACTGCCTCACAAGCAGATTCTGATAAATTCGCCACCATCACACTATGGTGATACGTTCCTGGTGTCTCCATTAAGATCTTTCTCAACAGTGGATGGTTCGGATTGGACAGCTCAAGCAACTTCATTGTTGACAGCATCCCAAAGCCCACCTCAAAGAAAGGAAGGATCCCAATAGTAAGCACGGCCGAGACAATACCTGATCCAACCGCCATCGTCCCATTGATACCAAGATCCAATAATTCATTCATCCCTGTCAGGTCTCTGTTGGTCAACAGAACCAACGCAATGACCGTCACCACGTTAATAAATGACACAAATAATCCGGTTTGAAGGATCGTAAGTCGTCTGTTATGCTGATTCAAAAATAAGACCGATGCTACTGCTGAAATAATTAAGTATGAACCAACTGTATAGTTCATCGTTCCTGGAACCATATTAAAAATAAAACTTCCACAAATCCCAAAAATAATACTGGAAAAGATAGCTATACGATCGTTAATCAGCATTTTTATTAACATGGCACCCATGGCAACCGGGGCAATATAGCCGATTTCCGTCGTATTCAAGGTTTGAAAGAAGCTAAAGATTTTCATTAAGATTAATGTAATAGAAAAGATTAATAAATACATGGTCAAATACGTATTTTTACTGTGTATCGTTGTATCGATGTTTTTAAATAAGTAAACCAAAGCAAAAATCATTAATCCAATGATGATTAATAAACCCACATATGGTGCGAGATTGTCAGACTGATTGACAAAGCCCGCAACAGTAAGAAGTCTAAAGATTTCACGGTCAATAAATTGGCCGGTTTTTACAAGGGTATCTCCCTGGGATATCCGTACAGGTTCAACAGCATCAATTGCCTGCTGCCTCTTTTCCTGCGTTTGCGCGGAATCATAAATAACATTTGGTATAACAGAAATACTCGAAATATTAATGATCACACTTGGGACATTTCCTGATTGTGAAAGCTCTGTTCTGGCAAGGTTCTTTGCTTCACTCGCATCTTCCACTGTATGTATATCCCGAGACATCGCGTTATTAATTGCCGTTACTGATGAATTTTTATACCTAGTAAGGTCTGCTTCTTTTGAGCTAAGTAAGAATAGCAGATTTTCATCTTTCAATTCATTTTCCCAACGGTCGGGAACTTGGCCTTCAAGGGCTTCTTCTAGGAGTTTTAACTTCTCTGCATCTGTCAGCATAATAGGCTCTGGCTCTTCTTGAGGTTGCTCTGTATCCCCTTCCTCAGCAGGAGGCGAGGTTTCCGGAACTTTTTCGAGTTCCGCTATTTTATTTTTAGTTTCAATCAGCACTTCAAAGAAGTTTTCCACCCTTGCAATTTGCTGATATGCTTTATCCTTGTCCCTGATAAATTGGTCAGGCACTTTATCTGCCGCTTCTTTTCTTAGCAATTCTGTGGCTTCTCTATCTTCAAAACTATGAGGCGCCACAATTGTTTTTTCCGCAGTGCTGAATAGTTGGACATTTACCTTCTCCGGCTTTACGTTACTGAACATAATGCCAAACATGATAAGCCCCAACAGCACATAGATGATGACATGGTAAAACTTAAAGGCCTTCAAATGTTGAAAAGAAATTTTCCAGGACTTCGATTTCTTTTTCACTGTTAATTGGCTCCCTCCTTAAACGACATCCCCAAAAATATAATCCTCTACAAGTGAAAGAGCCCCATTAAAGGGGCTTTATTTTGATTCAAGCTTTTCGTAAGCATTAATAATTCTCGCAACTAACGGATGACGGACGACATCTGATTGTTCGAGTTCAATAAACTGAATGCCTGATGTATCTTTCAAAATATCCCGAACTACCGCCAGACCTGATTTCATTCCTTTTGGCAAATCAACTTGAGAAATGTCACCCGTAATAACCATTTTTGAGCCAAACCCAAGCCTTGTCAGGAACATCTTCATCTGGGCCGCCGTTGTATTCTGCGCTTCATCCAAGATGACAAATGCATCGTCTAATGTACGTCCCCTCATATAGGCTAAGGGAGCAATCTCAATTGTCCCTCTTTCAATCAACCTTTGGGTATGTTCAGAACCAAATACATCGTGTAGCGCGTCATATAACGGACGTAAATACGGGTCGACTTTCTCTTTCAAGTCTCCTGGTAGAAAACCTAAGCTCTCTCCAGCTTCTACGGCCGGGCGAGTAAGGATAATCCGTTTCACCTGCCCATTTTTCAACGCAGTAACGGCCATCACAACGGCCAAATATGTTTTGCCGGTTCCTGCAGGACCAATCCCGAAAACAAGATCTTTTTTCCTTATTGCAGAAACATACTGCCTTTGTCCTAATGTCTTAACTCGAATAGATTTACCTTTAACATTCTTTGTTAACTCTTCATCGTATAACTCTTGGAAAGAGTGCATCTTGTCTTCTTTAGCAAGTTGTATTGCATAGATGACATCTCTTTCACTGATTGTGATGCCTCTTCGTATAACTTCTAGTAAATTCTGAATGACGCTATCCACCATTTCCACCTGTTTGACATCACCGGAAACATTGACTGTTTCTCCGCGTGTCACAATGGATACGTTCAATTCATCTTCAATTCTCTTCAGGTTAACATCTTGGTTCCCAAAAAGAGCAATTGCTTCATTTGGATTATTTAGTTGTTGATTCATCATCACTAGTTCTTCTGACATTCATTAGTCTCCTTGAATAATTGGTTCGATTTTGACAATATTTTCAATGACTTGGTAATGTATATCTACACTTACTTTACCATTCTCCTTAGAGGTGCGCAAAACTTTTTCACCTTTTATCTCTGCATCTTCACCCAGATTCGAAAGTACCTGATCTCTTCCTATCTCTAAAGCCTGCTCAATGACTTCCTCATCATCGTAAATCCGCTCCACTATTTCTTGTTCATGTACGGTCTTTCCGACATAGGATACAGGAAGTTTCCATTTCCAGAAATAAAATGGTCGCTCTGCTTCATATTCCTCTTGTCGTTCAAAATCCTCTTGGAAGAAACCCCATACCGGTATTTTCACACTGCCAACTTTCAAATAATGCTTATTGTTAGCTTCTCCGGTCAATACTGGAAGAGTGGTCTTTATTGGTACATCCACACTGGTAAGGTACCACGTCTCACCGAGTACCTCCCCTATAGCGGCTATCGATCTTTTATTATCTTCCCTTCCAATCAATCCCGAAACCAAGACTTGTCCTTTATCTACATAGTCATTTACCTGAACGAGTGGTTGTCCCTTTTCCACATATATTTTTGCCACCATCGCTTTTTTCTTTGCAACTAAGCTTCTTGGGGATAATGATTGCAACTTTTCCGGTTCATTTTTCTCTACCACTTCGAAATGGTAGGATGTCCCATTTAAAACAACACCAATCCAAGTAATTTCACTTATTGTGTCCGTTAAATAGCGTTGAATACTTTCCACATCTTGAATGAAAAATTGAAATTTCCCTTTTTTTGACACCAAGCTTGTCTAATTCTTGCATAATCTTATGCTCAGTAGCAGGCTCAGCCCCTTTAATATCAATACTCCAGACCATATTAGATAATAGAAAAACGGTAAGGAAAGCCGCGATAATCCCAATGATCAATCCACTGTTTTTCAGTGAATATTGGGTTAGAAAAGGTAATCCTTTTCTCGTAAGAAAACGAAATTTGCAATCCTGCTTTTTAATTAATTGCCTTAGTCTACGGACATCCTTTAGAAGCACATGGCAAGTATATGCCTCTTCTCCCATCTTTTTCACTTGCCATACCTGTATGCCGTTTCTAGTGCAGTCATTGAGAAATCTCTCTACACCATTACCATGAATAATAATTTTTACGGTACCAGAAAAAAAATTCATCCATTGATTTTTCATGCGTATCCTCCTAATTTATTCTTCCAGGTACATCACTTGACTTATTTTTCCTTCAAGTAAAATTTCTTCTGGCAAGATGGTTCTGATCACAAAGGAATCTCCTTTAACAAGCAACTGCCCCTGCTTTAAAAGCAATCGAATTTCCTTATCGCTAAACGTTAATAAACCTCGGTGATTTTCAATATATATATGTATTTGTCCAATCATTGTAATTCTCGGCAGATCCATCATGACATCTGCGGGTAATTCCATATTGTTGGTGATCCAATTATTCATGCGGGAACGAAACTTCTTGAGCATGGAAAAACCCCCTTTCCTTTCATATGTATGAAAGAATTTGAGGGTTTAATACAGAATTTTTCAGGGGAGAAGTGGTGAGGAGGGGAATAAGAAAATCGGGTGAAACCGTCCGGTCCTTTTGAATAAAAACATTTGTTATTGGATAATAGCCGCTGTTCCTTTCCGCAATTGGCTTCGCTTTCCGCGGGACGGTGCTTGAGCCTCCTCGCAACGCTTCAGGGGTCTCAAGCTACCGTTACTCCCCCGCTGGAGTCTCCGCCATTTGCTCCAATCCACAGCTAGAGATTTAGTGAAAGTATTGTTTTTGGTTTATCAGTAACTCGCTATGTATCCCTTTTTTTTAGCCATAAGTTAAATGAAGTCACCTAGTTGATTGGAGTGGAAGGTGCGCAGACGCCCGCGGGAGGAAGGGACAGGTGAGACCCCGGAGGCACAAGCAGAGGAGGCTCACGGACCGCCCGCAGGCAAGCGAAGCGCCTGGAACGGAAATCAACAGGGTTCCCTACTTTCTGATCCACTAAAAAAATCCCTGCACAGCTTCCTTTGTGCAGGGATTAGATAATCGGTTATTTTCTTTTTGAAAAATGTTCGGTATATACAGGACGATGTGGATTCCTTGAGCGAGGTTGCCCAAGGATCTCAGACCACATAACCCCTTCCACCACTCTGTTTGGCTTGATGCGGTGACGGGAAGAAACCACTTTCCCTTCTGAAAGTTGAAGTTCTTGTTTTAGGATCGGACTGTCCTTGGAAATTTCTTGTCCTTTAATGGACAGCTCCTTTACTTCATCCTTCATTTGTTGCTGAATAGTGGTAACCTGCTCTTTCTTTCTCTCAACTTTTTCCAGATATGGGTTCACTTTTTCCCGGACTTTTTGCTCCAGTTCTTCAAGCTTCCCTTCTCCAAAGATGTCAATATCCCAATCGAAACGAGGCTTATCTTCCCGCTTAGGGGCTGGAGAGCTCTCCCGACGATAATCCTCATAATCTTCTTGCCTTTGGGATGCCTGTGTCGCAGTTTGCTGGCGTTGGCGCTGCTGTTGTCTTTGCTGTTGCTGCTTTTTCTGTTGTTCTTCTTGTTTGCCCCCTTTGAAAAGGGTTGAGAAGATACCTAGCAACACAAAAATTAACCAAGGCGCCTGTTGAAGAATATCAAAAATCCATTCCATTTGCACATCATCCTCCCTTCCTTAAAAGGAGTGGCAAGAGAAGCGTTCATTCTTCTCCTGCTTCAGTTATTCTTGCTTATTTTTCACCGTCTTCTGGTTGATCTGTCAGTTTGCCGATAGAATCTCTCATATCCGTATCAGCTGTAATGTTCTTGATATTCATATAGTCCATTACTCCGATGTTTCCGGAACGTAATGCTTCTGCCATCGCAAGTGGTACTTCTGCTTCTGCTTCCACAACTTTTGCACGCATTTCTTCTACGCGAGCACGCATTTCTTGTTCTTGTGCCACGGCCATTGCACGACGTTCTTCAGCTTTTGCTTGTGCAATCTTTTTATCTGCTTCTGCTTGGTCAGTTTGTAATTCTGCCCCAATGTTTTTCCCGATATCAATGTCGGCAATATCAATAGATAAGATTTCAAACGCAGTACCTGCATCCAACCCTTTAGATAAAACGGTTTGTGAAATCATGTCTGGGTTTTCAAGCACTTTCTTGTGATCTGTTGCAGAACCGATTGTACTTACAATACCTTCACCTACACGTGCGATGACTGTTTCTTCACCAGCACCACCGACAAGGCGTTCGATGTTTGCACGAACTGTAATACGAGCTTTTGCTTTTACTTCAATACCGTCCATCGCAACACCGGCGATGAATGGTGTTTCGATAACTTTTGGATTAACGGACATCTGTACTGCTTCCAGTACGTCACGACCTGCTAAATCAATCGCTGCCGCACGCTCAAATGTCAATTCAATATTTGCACGTTGAGCCGCGATAAGTGCGTTAACTACGCGGTCCACATTACCACCAGCTAGGTAGTGACTCTCTAATTGATTAGTTGAAACATCTAAACCCGCCTTATGAGCTTTGATTAAAGGATTGATTACACGACTTGGAATAACACGACGTAATCTCATCCCTACAAGTGTAAAGATACTTACTCTGACACCAGCTGCAAGTGCGGAAATCCATAGCATTACCGGTACAAATGTCAATAGTACTGATAAAAAGATAATTCCTAGAACAACGGCTAACAATATTACTAAAGTAGTTGGATCCATAATAAAATTCCTCCTAAATATTATTCAACAGAATGGATTTCCCGTACGACAATACGAGAACCTTCCGCTTTTACAATTCTCACTTTTTTGTTTGCCCCAATAAAGTTCCCCTCTGTGACAACGTCAATACGCTCTTCGTTGATAACAGCGGTTCCCGCAGGACGCAGTGGTGTCATGGTGACTCCTTCCTGGCCTACCAATTCAATACGAGATATATTTGATACATATCCTTGCTCTGTATTGGTGGAATCACGGAGTACAATCCGGTCAAACAATCGAATCTTCTTACCAAATACCGTAAACAACAATACCATCGCAATAATCGTTACAAGCATAGCAATCAATAAGGATAACCCCATTCCTGCAATATCATCTGTTGCCAAAAAGAAACTTGTCACCACAGCCCCTAGGCCAAGTATACCAAGTATCCCTCCCGGCACAAAGAGCTCTAAGACAATGAGCACGACTCCTACTACAAATAGAATAATTGTTTCCATTCCAGCGAGACCTGCCACCATATGTCCGTAAAAGAATAACAATAAGGCACTGATTCCCATCGCACCAGGAATGCCAAATCCCGGGGAGTATAGTTCAAGTACCAATCCAAGCGATCCTATTGATAAAAGAATAGGAACAACAACAGGATTGGTTAAAAATCTTGCTACATTTTCGGCAAATGTAACTTCCGAGGTAACAACCTCGGCATCCTCATAGCCTAATTCACTTAACAAGGCTTCCAGATTGGCTACAGTTCCTTCTGAATACCCAACTTCAAGCGCAGAAGCCGCTCCAAGCGTAACAAGGTCACCTTTAGGTGCCCCAACGTCAGGAAGATCGACGTCTTTATCCGCCATCCCAATCGCATATTTAGGATCACGACCATTAGATTCTGCTGCATTTTGCATTTCTCTTAACCAAAAGGATTGAGCTTTATCTTCTGCTGCACTTCCATCTCCAGTAATAACAGCCGCTGCTCCCATGGAAGCGTTCGGTGTCATGTAGATTTGGTCAGCATACAAAGCCAAATATGCTCCTGCAGACAATGCTTGACTGTTGACAAATGCAACGGTCGGGATGGATGCCCCTTCGAATTTATTCGCAATTTCAGTGGCTGCATCCACCAATCCACCTGGTGTGTGGATATCAAAGACTATCAAGTCCGCTCCATCGTCCTCAGCAGTTTGTATGGACCTGTTAATAAAAGACAAAAGTCCCTTTTCAACTGTTCCATTTACCGGTATAACATGAACAAGTTTCTCGGCACTGCTCGTGTGCGTTGGCAAAAGCGGTAATGCCGATAAAATAAGTGCAAGAACAAACGCGCTAACATAACTAATTCGAAGAACTTTTTTCATCATGTCCTCCTCTCTAAAACCTTTTCATTTTTTATAATCACCCTATCCATTATGTAATACGCACGAAAAACCTCAAAGTTTCACTAAGGTGAATTTTTTTGAATGTAAAATTAAAAGTGTGGCGGATATGTGAACAAAAATGAATGTGAAGGGGATGAAAGGGATTTTCTAGTCAACTTACTTAAAAAATAGCACCTTACATAGGTAAGGTGCTATTTTGGGTTTTTATGAAAGATGTTGTTGTACAAGTTTGTTAACAAGGCTACCGTCCGCTTTGCCTTTAACTTTAGGCATAAGTGCTCCCATTACCTTACCCATGTCAGCTTTTGAAGTAGCGTTCACATCAGCAATCGTCTGTTGGACAATTGCTGATAGTTCGTCTTCTGAGAGCTGCTCAGGCATATAATGTTCAACTATTGCAATTTCACCCTGTAATTTATGAACCAAGTCTTCACGACCGGCTTTATCAAATTCTTGGAGGGAGTCTTTACGTTGCTTTAATTCACGAGACAATACGGTAAGTTCTTCCTCCTCGGATAAGTCTCTGCCGTGCTTGATCGATTCGTTTTGAATCGAAGACTTAACCATTCGGAGTACGGAAAGCTTCTCTTTGTCCTTATCCTTCATAGCTTGCTTAATATCGGTATTTAAACGCTCGAGAAGACTCATTCTTACACCCTCTTGTTAAAATTTACGCTTTCTAGCAGCTTCAGACTTCTTCTTGCGTCTTACGCTTGGTTTTTCATAGAATTCACGCTTTCTTGCTTCTTGCAACGTTCCAGTCTTTGAAACTGAACGTTTGAAACGGCGAAGAGCATCTTCAAGCGATTCGTTTTTACGAACAACTGTTTTTGACATTCTAATTCCCTCCCTCCAGAACAACCACTAACATTTTCAGAAAAAACATGATTCCATAAATGCAAAAAAGCATGTATAGAACATGTACTTACCAATTATAATATATTCACTATAGCTGGTCAACAATTATAAGGAAATGCTTTAAAACAATCTTGTTTAACTATTATTTCGATATAGGTTTATTACCTTAGAATCCTTATTTGCCAGCATGTATTGAGATCTGCCGAGATACAGGGGAATCGAAAGTTTCTCCCAGTCCGGCAGTCCATTTTCCGCAAATAACTCTTTATCCTTATAAAATCCGCTCATCTCCCCCACAAACCAATCATGATCTCCATATGTTTGCTGGTCCATCAATTTGCATTCATAGGCAATATACGCTTCTTTTAAGATAGGCGCGGAAACTGTTTTTCCTTGTTCGTATTCTATATTCAGTTCTTCGAATTTATTATGCTCTTTTCCTGTAAGCATGCCACACTGTTGTATGTAATGTGCGAACTTTTCCGGCACAAAGTTTATCGCGAACTCTTTGGAGTTTTGGATTAAGTGATGGGTATATCTTTCTTTTGCAATTGCCACCCCATAGATAGGCGGTTCATATGAAATGTAACTATGCCACCCTGCGGCCATTATGTTCTGTTCTCCGTTCCATTTAGCCGTTACCAGGGCAACCATCCCTGGGTAGCTGTGCATAACAGTATTGGTCGTCCACTCCCTCATTGTGTGTGATCTCCCCTTTTCTTTGCATGACTTGTCATTCTTGTCCACCGCCTGCCATATATTGAGATAGAGGTGATGGGCTTGTTTTCTATTATAACGTTATTAGCTGTATATTTAGCGATTTTTTTAATTGGGATGACTGTCATGAGGTCCGGCTTGCTTCAATTGTCCGAAGAAAGGACAAAAGGGTACCTCACCAAATTTACAGATATGCCTTGGAAAGGATTGTTGATTGGAATTTTGATTACCGGACTATTGCAGAGTAGTTCTGCAGTTATGGTCATCACTGTCGGTTTGGTGGCAACAGGCTATCTAACCTTCTATCAATCCATTGGCATCATGCTCGGCAGCAACATCGGGTCTACTTTTATTACAGAGCTTATTACTATAGATATTTCACAGCTGATTTTCCCAATGTTGATTATTGGATTTTTATTTTTATTTTCTAAAAAGAAATTACCCTTTAGTTTCGGATCTACGTTGTTTGGTCTTGGTTGCTTATTCGTTGCGATGAATGGCTTCGAATCATTAGCGATTCCTCTGGCAGGTTTTCCATCTGTGCAGGATATGCTTGCGATGACCAATGATCACCATCTATTCGGTGTAGGGATTGGGACGCTTCTCACAGCGATCATCCAGTCAAGCTCGGCTACAACTGGTATCAGCATGAGCTTTTTAAATAATGACCTGTTATCTCTTCCTGCAGGGATTGCGATTATGCTTGGGGCTAATATCGGAACGTGTGTGACTGCCTATTTGGCCAGTATAGGTTCCATCCGGGAAGCCAAGTTAACTGCTTATGCGCATATATGGTTGAATGTAATTGGGGTGGCATTGTTTTTCCCTTTGATTCCTTTGTTGGGTGGACTTGTGTCTATGCTTGCTTCTAGTGCAGATGTTCAGTTGGCTCACTCGAGTTTGATTTTTAATGTGATAAGTTCTGCTTTGGCGTTGCCGTTTGTGCGGCCTTTTGCGCGGTTTGTGGAGAGATTGCATGGATGACACGGTTTGTGGAGGAGACTGGTTGGTCTTGGTCCGGTAGTTGCCGTGGCAGTTGAGGAGGAGCATATCCCTTCTGTCTTCTGTGACCGTTTGGTGAGGTTTGTGGTCTGTTCGGGTGTTGAGAGGCGCTCTCTGTGACCGTTTGATGTAGTTGACTTGCTGTTCGGGCTTTGAGAGGCGCTCTCTGTGACCGTTTGATGAAGTTGACTTGCTGTTCGGGCTTTGAGGGGCGCTCTCTGTGACCGTTTGATGAAGTTGACTTGCTGTTCGGGCTTTGAGATTCCTATTATTTCCTTCTATACGACCGTTTACCGGGGATGGGAACCTATTCGGGCTTATAGAAGCGTTCTATATGACCAATTGTAAGGTTTCGATTCCTGTTCGGTCGTATAGAGCCGTCCTATACGACCAATTGTAAGTTTGCTCTCCCCGTTCGGGCGTATAGACCCGTCCTATACGACCGTTTCCCAGAATTTGCTCCGCGTTCGGTCGTATAGAGCCATTCTATACGACTCTTAAGACAAAACGGTCCCGTGTTCGGTCGAATAGAATCTTTTTATTCCCTTTTTGACACCCTTCCCCAATGTGAAATTCAACCATCACCATCAGGTCCTCATAAACCAACCTAAAAAAAGCACTCCCTAAAGCAAAAATTGCTCAAGAGAGTGCTTTGATACTTTACATCTTAGTAATCCGTATCAGCTGTTAAGCCTTTAACGATAGCGATACCAGAACTTGCTCCGATACGTGTTGCTCCAGCTGCGATCATTTCTTCTGCACCTTTTGCATCACGAACTCCACCGGAAGCTTTTACTCCGATTTCAGGTCCTACTGTTTGTCTCATTAGAGCGATGTCTGCAACAGTTGCTCCTCCTGTAGAGAAACCAGTAGAAGTTTTAACATAGTCTGCTCCAGCTTTTACAGCCAACTGGCATGCTCTTACCTTTTCTTCGTTTGTTAGCAGGCAAGTTTCGATGATGACTTTCGTCAATGCGCGACCTTTTGCTGCTTCTACCACTGCACGGATGTCACGTTCCACAAGTTCATCGTCACCGTCTTTAAGTGCGCTGATGTTGATAACCATGTCCACTTCAGTGGCACCGTTTTCAATCGCATTCGTCGTTTCGAATGCTTTTACTTCTGGAGTGTTTGCTCCTAGAGGGAAACCAATTACTGTACAAACTTTTACATTGCTACCTTCTAAAAGTTCTGCAGATGTTTTTACCCAAGTCGGGTTAACGCAGACAGATGCAAAGTTATATTCTCTCGCTTCTTGGCAAAGTACTTCTACTTGTTCTTTTTTTGTATCGGCTTTCAATAATGTATGATCAATCATTTCTCCAATGTTTGTATGCATGTTCATACTCCTTTCAAGTTAAGAGGTCTGACCTCTAACATCATAACATGATTCCATTATTTTGGCGAGTACAATGTTAGTATTACCTGCAACTTTTTCTTCACGACAAAAAAGTGACTCCATAATAATGGAATCACTCTCTTTATTTTCTTATGAACTTAAACGAATATTCTCTTCTTCAAGTCGTGGCGCATCTTCAAGTACACGAACGAATTGCCCTTCGTTGTAAGGATATCCAGCTTTAGCAATTTTTACTTTGACAAGCTTTCCAACCATTTCTTCTGTTGCAGGGAAAACGACCTTTAGATAGTTGTCTGTGTAGCCTACATATAAGCCTTGGTCTGGTGCTTCTTTGTAGATTTCTTCCGGAATGACTTCTAATACTTCTTCTTCAAAAGTGGAAGCATATTCTTTTGCCAGTTGATCAGATAGTGCAATCAGGCGATGAACGCGCTCATTTTTCATTTCTTCATCTACTTGGTCCGTCATTCTTGCTGCCGGAGTTCCGGTACGTTTGGAGTAAGGGAATACATGCAGCTCGGAGAATTTATGTTCTTTGATGAAATTGTATGTTTCCATGAACTCTTCTTCTGTTTCACCAGGGAAGCCGACGATAACATCAGATGTGATGGCAAGTCCAGGTAACGCTTCTTTCAATCGGTCCAAACGCTCTGCGAAGAATTCCATCGTATATTTACGACGCATTCTTTTCAAAACAGTGTTGGAAGCGGATTGGATTGGAATATGCAAATGGCGAACAATTTTATCGGAGTTGTTCAACACTTCAATTACTTCATCTGTAATTTGGCTTGCCTCAATGGATGAGATACGGATACGCTTTAAGCCTTCCACTTTTTCATCCAATTCACGCAGAAGCATGGCAAAGTTGTAATCCTTCATGTCCTCACCATAACCGCCTGTGTGAATTCCAGTTAAGACAATTTCTTTATATCCTGCATCTACCAATTGTTGTGCTTGTGTCACAACTTCTTGCGGGTCACGGGAACGCATAAGTCCTCGGGCCCATGGGATGATACAGAATGTGCAGAAATTATTACAGCCTTCTTGGATCTTTAAAGAAGCACGTGTGCGGTCAGTAAATGCCGGCACGTCCAACTCTTCATAGACACGAGCCTTCATAATATTGCCGACGCCGTTGATTGGTTGTCGTTCCTGCTTGAACTGCTCGATATAATCCAGCATTTTTACACGATCCTGTGTTCCAACTACGACATCCACTCCAGGAATCGCCATAATTTCTGCAGGAGAAGTTTGTGCGTAACATCCGGTTACACAAATAACAGCGTCAGGATTTTTACGGATCGCTCGACGAATCACCTGACGACTCTTTTTATCTCCGGTATTTGTAACGGTACAGGTATTGATGACATACACATCTGCCGTACCCTCAAATTCTGTACGTTCATAATTATTTGCTTTGAAAAGCTGCCAGATCGCTTCTGTTTCATAATGGTTCACTTTACACCCTAGTGTGTGAAAGGCAACAGTTGGCATGTTTTCCACCTCACATTAATTCAAAATGATACGAAATTGCGGCAAGCACATATAGCGGTGCCGTTTCCGTTCTTAATATTCTTGGCCCAAGCGCGCAAGGAACAAAACCATGTTCCACCAGTTTGTCGATTTCTTTTTGGGCGAGGCCCCCTTCAGGACCGAACACACAAAGAATCGATTCGCCAGGCTTCATGTTTTTTAAGGTGTTCGCAAATGCGGAACTTTCCCCTTCTTTAGCGCTCTCTTCATAGGCCACAATTTTATAAGTATAGTCTCTGCTTTTTTCTAATAGTTGTGCTAATGTAGCAGGTTCTTCTACTACAGGCACCATCGAACGATGAGATTGCTCCGCTGCTTCCTTGGCAATCTTATTCCATCGTTCTACTTTCTTTTTGCCCTTCTTTTCGTCCCACTTCACAATCGAACGAGCAGCATTAAAAGGGATAAACGACTCTGCTCCGAGTTCTGTTCCCTTTTGTATCACTAACTCCAATTTATCCCCTTTAGGCAACCCGTTCGCTATAGAAACACGAACCGGAATTTCCGTTTCAGCCTTTATCCATTCTACAATATCTGTTACTACCATATCATTGGTAATTTCAGCAATTTTGCAAAGGGCCGTTTGCCTCGTTTCCGAACAGCTGCAAAGAAGTTGATCGTCCTCGTTCATCCTCATAACCCGTGTGATATGATGAACATCTTCCCCTGTTATGGAGATGGATGATTCATCTATTTGATTGGAGTTAACAAAATAACGTTGCACGATCTTCACCCTCGCTTATTCTTCTTTTTTTGCGATAAATGCCACCCAGTCTTCCATCATCATCGTTTCTTCAATCTTGAAGCCAGATTTGATGAGGGCGTCTTTTACTTCTTGCTTTTTCATGCTGATGATTCCAGAAGAAATGAATGTCCCGCCGTTTTCCAACACGCGATACACATCATCGGTAAAACGGACGATAACTTCTGCCAAAATATTAGCCACAACCACGTCCACTGGACCTTCTACATTTTTAAGCAAGTTGTTCTGTTTCACCGTCACGGTTGGATGTACTTTGTTGAGCTTGATATTTAGTTTTGCAGATTCCACTGCCACATCATCTAAATCAAGTGCCAATACTTCCTTTGCATCAAGCATGGCTGCTGCGATACTTAACACTCCAGAACCAGTACCTACATCAATCACTTTATCTTGAGGTTTGACTGTTCTTTCAATTGCTTGAATACAGAGTACCGTTGTTGGATGGGTACCTGTTCCAAACGCCATACCAGGGTCAAGTTCAATGATTTTCTCATCAGAACTCACTGGTTCATACGTTTCCCAAGTTGGAACGATTGTGAACTTTTCGGAGATTTTTACGGGATTGTAGTACTTTTTCCATGCCGTTGCCCATTCTTCCTCATTCACTTCACTGATGGAAATATTGTTCAAACCAAGATCGATATCATAGACCAAAAGGTTGTTGATTGCATCTTTTATACCTTCCACCGTTTCACCTAAAAAGCTGTTAACAGGGAGGTAGGCTTTCATGACAACGCCTTCTTCCGGGTAATCATCTGGATTGAGTTGGTATATCTCTCCGAATTGATCTTCTCGTTCTTTAGTTAGTTCAAATGGATCCTCAATTACCACACCGCTTGCACCTGCTTCGTGAAGTATATGGGATATCGGTTCCACCGCCTCATTTGTTGTATGGATACTAATTTCTGACCATTTCATACATACCAACTCCAATCCTAGCTTACTGAAAGCTATTGATACTTTTTATTCACCTTTTAGGACACGTTTCACTTTTGAGAAAAAGCTATCTTCTTGTTCGTCCGGAGCTTGCCCGCTTGTTTCAGCAAATTCACGGATTAATTGTCTTTGTTTCTCTGACAGTTTTGTAGGGGTGATCACTCTGATCTTGATATGTTGATCTCCTTGACCATAACCACGAACATTGGCAATTCCCTTGCCTTTTAGGCGGAAGTTCGTGCCAGTTTGTGTTCCAGCTGGTACTTTCAGCTTCACTTTACCATGCAACGTTGGAACTTCTACTTCATCTCCAAGTGCTGCTTGTGCAAAAGTAATCGGCATTTCGCAATATACATCATCGCCGTCACGCTCAAAGAATTCGTGTCTGCGAACATGGAAAACTACATACAAGTCTCCAGCAGGACCGCCGTTCACGCCTGCTTCCCCTTTACCTGGTACGCGCAATTGTTGTCCTTCATCCACACCTGCAGGAATGTTGACTTTGATCTTATTGTCGTTTTTTCACACGGCCTGCGCCATGACATGTTGTACATTTGTTTGGGGTAGATTTTCCAGAACCGTTACATTTAGAACAAGTTCTTCTATTAACGATTCGTCCAAATGGCGTGTTTTGTTTCGACACTTTCCTGACCTGTTCCACGGCATTGAGAACATGTTTCCACTTTTGTACCAGGTTTTGCACCTGTTCCTGAACAAGTATCACATGTTTCTTCCACAGGGATTTCAATGGTTGTTTTCTTTTCCAAAGGCTGCTTCTTCAAAAGAAAAGGGTCATTGTATATTGAAGATCTGCCCCCTTGTCTTGGAGCGTTTGGATCACGACGTCTACGTCCGCCGCCTTGACCGCCGAAAAAATGTTTCAAAAATATCTTCAAAGCCAAAGCCGCCGTCAAATCCACCGCCGCCTCCAAATCCTTGGTTAGGATCGGTATGTCCAAATTGGTCATAGTGCGCTTTCTTTTGGTCGTCGCTTAGTACTTCGTTAAGCTTCTTTGATTTCTTTAAAATTTGTCCGCTGCATCGTCTGCTTTATTGATGTCCGGATGGTATTGTTTGGATAGCTTTCTGTAAGCTTTCTTTATTTTCATCTTTCGACGCGCTTTTACTGACGCCAAGCACTTCATAGTAATCGCGTTTACTCATTAAATACCCCACTCCCGTTTCATTCACATAAAGGTTATTGTATCACCTGAAAGAGGGAAAAAGCAATAAAAGTTATATGCTTTAACACCTCTAACTGGTTGACCTCCTTGTTGCCTTTCGTTTCCAGATGTTCGCTTTCCTAGGGGCGGTGCTTGAGCCTCCTCACTTCGTTGCGGGGTCTCAAGCTACCGCTATCTCCCTCAGGAGTCTCACATCTTGCACTACAGGCAACAAGGGGTTATCCCATTACATAAAAAGAAAGCCAAAAGCCATGGCTTCGACTTTCTTTTTATTCTTTATCAGAAAAGCCCTAGGACTTTATCTTACTTTTTATTCGTCGTTTACTTCTTCGTATTCTGCGTCGACTACGTTGTCGTCGTTGTTTGCTGCGCCGTCTGTTCCTTCTGCTCCTTGAGCGGCTTGTTGTGCTTGTGCAACCTGCTCGTAAAGCTTCATGGAAAGCTGTTGTACGATTTCTTGAAGTGCATCCTTTTTCGTACGGATTTCTTCAAGGTCGCCTTTTTTCGATTGCAGCTTTCAATTCTTCTTTAGCATCTTCCGCTTTCTTCACTTCTGCTTCTTCCACTTTGCCTTCTACTTCTTTAAGTTGTTTTTTCAGTTGTGAATACAAGCTGATCTGCTTCGTTGCGTAATTCTACTTCCTCTTTACGCTTTTTGTCCGCATCTGCGTTCAATTCTGCTTCTTGAACCATTCGATTGATTTCGTCCTCGGATAGACCAGAAGAAGATTTGATCGTGATTGTTTGTTCTTTGTTTGTTCCAAGGTCTTTTGCACGAACGTTTACGATACCGTTTTTGTCGATGTCAAAAGAAACCTCGATTTGCGGTACACCACGTGGTGCTGGTGGAATATCAGTCAATTGGAAACGACCTAAAGTTTTGTTGTCGCTTGCCATTGGACGCTCCCCTTGAAGTACATGAATGTCTACCGCTGTTTGGTTGTCAGCAGCTGTAGAGAATACTTGGGACTTACTTGTAGGAATCGTCGTATTTCTTTCAATAAGCTTTGTAAACACGCTGCCCATTGTTTCAATTCCTAAAGAAAGTGGTGTTACGTCAAGAAGTACTACATCTTTAACATCACCTGTTAAAACTCCACCTTGAATTGCTGCACCTAGAGCAACTACTTCATCAGGATTAACCCCTTTGTGTGGGTCTTTACCAGTTTCTTTTTTGATTGCATCTTGAACTGCAGGGATACGAGTTGATCCACCTACAAGGATAACTTTGTCAAGTTCAGAAGCAGAGATTCCTGCATCTTGCAATGCTTGACGCACAGGGCCCATTGTACGTTCAACAAGTCCTGCAGTAAGATCATCAAATTTCGCACGGGACATGTTTACTTCTAAGTGAAGTGGTCCAGCTTCTCCAGCTGTGATGAATGGTAGAGAAATTTGTGTGCTTGTTACACCAGAAAGGTCTTTTTTCGCTTTTTCTGCTGCATCTTTCAAGCGTTGTAATGCCATTTTATCTTTAGAAAGGTCAATGCCGTTCTCTTTTTTGAATTCTGCTACAAGGTAGTCAATGATCACTTGGTCAAAGTCATCTCCACCAAGACGGTTGTCACCAGCTGTAGAACGTACTTCGAATACGCCATCTCCAAGCTCTAGTACAGAAACGTCAAACGTTCCGCCACCAAGGTCATAAACAAGGATTGTTTGATCTTCGTCCATTTTGTCAAGACCGTATGCTAATGCTGCAGCAGTTGGCTCGTTGATGATACGTTCTACTTCAAGACCAGCGATTTTACCAGCATCTTTTGTCGCTTGACGCTCTGCATCATTGAAGTATGCAGGAACTGTGATAACAGCTTTTGTAACTGTTTCTCCAAGATATTCTTCTGCATAACCTTTTAAGTGTTGAAGGATGATAGCAGATACTTCTTGTGGAGAGTACTCTTTACCTTCTACTTCCACTTTGTAGTCTGTACCCATGTGACGTTTAACAGACATGATCGTGTTAGGGTTTGTGATGGATTGACGTTTTGCCACTTCCCCTACTTGGCGTTCGCCGTTTTTGAAAGCAACAACAGATGGAGTTGTTCTGTTACCTTCTGGGTTAGGGATTACTTTTGGTTCGCCGCCTTCAAGCACAGCTACACATGAGTTTGTTGTACCTAAGTCAATACCGATGATTTTACTCATTTTGTTTTTCCTCCTATTGCAACTTACATTAATATGTAGTTTTTTGTTTTTGCTTTAACTGTTGATTTCCGTTGCAGGCACTCGCTTTCCGCGGGGCGACCTTGAGCCTCCTCACAACGCTTGCGGGTCTCACATTGTCGCTACTCCCCCGAAGGAGTCTCGTGCCTTCCACTACAATCAACGAGGTTATTTTTATTGTTTTACTTTTACCATAGATGGGCGGATGACGCGGTCTTTGAGCTTATACCCTTTTTGGAACTCTTCTAACACTGTGTTAGATTCCGCTTCGCCCTCTTCTACCTGCATGACTGCCTGGTGTAGGTGTGGGTCGAATGACTGTCCAACTGCTTCGATGGATTCTAGACCTTCAGATTTTAGTGCTTCCACTAACTGACGGTGCACCATTTCCATGCCTTGTAAAAATGTTTTGGTTTTCTCATCCTCTGATTCTACTTTAAGCGCACGCTCAAAGTTATCAAGAGCAGGAAGTATATCTGTAACAAGATTTTGTGCACGGTATTTTTGTGCAGCCTCTTGGTCAAGTCTCACACGACGACGGTAGTTATCAAAATCGGCTTGTAAGCGAAGCAGGCGGTTTTCCGACTCCTCAAGCTTAGCTTCTAATTCAGAAATTTTTTGCTGTTCTGCAGAAACTTCCACTTCTTCGACTTTTTCCGTCGTTTCTTCTGTTTCTTCTGTTGATACTTCTTCATTTTCAACTGTTGCTTGTTCGTTGTTCTCGTTTACCAATGGTTTCACCTCCCTCAAAGTGTCAAAATCATGATGTTTTTCCCATGGTGATAGGACGGAGCAGGAACTCCATCCTCTAACAATATTTCCATGCTCAGTCCTTTTGATACAGTTTATTGACCGCCTGTGAAAGGTCGGAACTGATAAGTTGCAAGAGACTGACGACACGGGAATATTCCATTCTGGTCGGACCAAGCAATGCGATGGTTCCAAGCTGTTCTGGACCGATGGAATAACTGGCTGAAATAATGCTGCAGCCTTCCATACCAGGTATATTATTTTCGCTGCCTATCTTTATATGGATGCCAGCTTCTTTTGCACGAATATGCTGAGACAGATCCTTGCCTTGGTCTATCAATAACATTAATGAACGGATTTTATTGATATCATTAAATTCGGGTTGGGCAAGCATGTTCGTCTTGCCGCCAAAAAACACCTTATCCTTTTCTTCCATGTAAAGAGTGGAACTCAAGGATTGCAGTATATTTTCGTAGTTTCCGATATGAGATCTTAAAAGGGTTGCCACTTCTTTATAAAGCTTGTTTATAAGCTCTGAGAGAGGCACTCCGACTAAACGTTCATTTAAAATATTGACCATTTTTTGTATATCGGATGTGTCCATGGTGGCAGGAAACGAAAACATTCGATTTTCCACATGTCCTGTATCCGTTACAATGATGGCAACTGCCTGTTCTGCATTAATCGGGATGATTTGCAGGTTTTTGAGCCTGTGATCCCTTACACCCGGTCCAAGGACGATGGATGTGTATTTGGTCAGATCAGAAAGAATCTGCGCTGATTTTTGAACTGTTTTTTCAAGTTCATATATTTGCTCGCGAAAGATGGATTTAATTTCAAATACATCCCTCTTGGTCAGCCTTTCAGGTGAAAGCAGGTGATCGACATAATAGCGATACCCTTTTTCTGAAGGGACTCTTCCTGAGGACGTATGTGTTTTTTCAATAAATCCCAATTCCTCCAGATCTGCCATCTCGTTTCGGATGGTGGCTGAACTGAACGAAATTTCATCTTTCTTTGAGAGCGTTCTGGAGCCAACAGGTTGTGCAGATCGGATAAAGTCGTCAATTATGACTTGCAAGACTAACAACTGTCGTTCTGTAAGCACTCAGCATCACCTCTGTTAGCACTCCTATTCATCGAGTGCTAATTCTATAAATAAATTACCAAATACCTATTCACATGTCAATCAGATCGCACCAATAAAAGCTTGAAAAACTTCATTACCGAGAAATTTCCCTTTTTTTGTTAAACGGATAAAGTCTCCTTGCTGTTCCAAAAGCCCTTTTTGAATATTTTCTTCAATCGGCCCTTTAAGAATATTTAGCATCTCTGCGTCGAATTTTCGTTCAAATCTAGTGATAGAAACCCCTTGTGTCTTGCGTAAGCCTAAGAACATCTCTTCTTCGATTCTTTCTTCTCTTGTCACCACATGTTCCTCTTTATAAGGAAATCCAGTCTCACTGATGGAATCCATATATTTCTTCAGTGGTCCATGGTTTGCACGGCGAACACCTTCTGTATAACTGTGAGCACCAGCTCCGATTCCGTAATAGGACTCATTATCCCAGTATGTGAGATTGTGCTTGCTCTCATAACCTTCCTTGGCAAAATTTGATATTTCATACTGGTGGTACCCATGCTTTTCCATTTCATTCAAAAGAACATCATACATGCTGGTTTCTTCCTCTTGAGTCGGAAGCGGGAGTTTCCCCTTACTCATCAGATTATAGAACACCGTTTTCGGTTCAATAATCAATGAGTAGGCAGAGTAGTGTTCCAATCCAAGGGAAAATGCCGTATGAAGGGTATCCTGAAAATCCTCCACCGTTTGATCGGGAAGGCTGTATATCAGATCCACACTAATATTATCAAAGCCAGCCTCTCTGGCATGCTCGATCGATTTAAAAACATCCGTTTTACGATGAGATCTTCCTATTCTTTTCAAGAGGTCATCATTAAAGCTTTGAACGCCAAAACTTAGGCGATTTACCCCGCCCTCTTTTAATAACCGCAGCTTCTCAAGAGATAAATCTCCAGGATTTGCTTCAAAGGTATATTCAATGTCAGGTACCACATCAAAGTTTCGTTGAATGGATTCCAATAGGTAGGATAACTGCTTTTGGTTTAAAGCCGTCGGAGTTCCACCTCCAACAAAGATGGTTTCCAAATGTTGAGTCGGAAAACGATCTATTGTATTTTTCATTTCCACATCCATAAACTCCAAATAGGCATCCACTGGCTGATTTTTTAGAAAAACTTTATTAAAATCGCAATAATGACAAATATGCTCACAAAATGGAATATGGATATAGGCTGATTTAATCACAACAATCACACTTTCATTAAATAGTATCTAAACTATAGCACAGGCATTTCCATTATGAAAAAATACCGCATCTCTGCGGTATTTTTCGACTATAGCTTAATTAATCTATCACTTTTTCTTCGCTGCATCGTCCATTTTCAGGACCGCCATGAACGCTTCTTGTGGCACTTCAACAGAACCAACCTGTTTCATACGTTTTTTACCTTCTTTTTGCTTATCTAAAAGCTTACGTTTACGTGAAATATCTCCACCGTAACATTTGGCAAGAACGTTCTTCCCCATCGATTTAATCGTTGACCTAGCAATAATTTTTTGACCTACTGCAGCTTGGATTGGAACCTCAAACTGTTGTCTTGGAATAAGTTCCTTTAATTTCTCCACGATTATTTTTCCGCGGTCGTATGCAGAATCGTTATGAACAATAAAGGATAGTGCATCCACTTTTTCAGCATTTAGAAGAATATCCATCTTCACAAGTTTGGAAGGCTTGTACCCAATCAACTCATAATCAAAGGAGGCATACCCTTTTGTATTCGATTTTAATTGGTCAAAAAAGTCATATACGATTTCAGCTAATGGAATTTCATAAACGATACTCACTCGAATGTCATCGAGATATTGCATATCAATAAAGTTTCCACGCTTATCCTGGCAAAGCTCCATAACTGCTCCAACATATTCGTTTGGAACCATCACTGTTGCTTTCACATAAGGCTCTTCCACACGATCAATCGTTTGTGGATCAGGCATATTTGATGGATTATCTACACTCAGCTCTGTTCCATCCGTTAAATGTACCTGGTAAATAACAGACGGGGCTGTCGTAATTAAATCAATATTAAATTCTCGCTCGATACGTTCCTGAATGATTTCCATATGAAGCAATCCCAAGAAGCCACAACGGAAACCAAAGCCTAACGCTTGTGATGTTTCAGGTTCGTATTGTAGTGCAGAATCATTAAGTTCCAGTTTTTCCAATGCATCACGAAGATCATTGAATTTAGCTGAATCAATTGGGTAAAGTCCGCAGTATACCATTGGATTTAATTTTCGGTAACCTGGAAGCGGTGTAACAGCACCATTCTTCGCACTCGTGATTGTATCACCAACACGAGTATCGCCAACGTTTTTGATAGCAGCAGTTAAGAAGCCTACATCACCGACTGTCAGTTCATCCAGCATCACCGCTTTCGGTGTGAATACACCTACTTCGTTAACCTCGAACTCTTTTCCCGTTGCCATCATTTTGATTTTATCGCCAACCTTAACTGTACCATGCATTACCCTAATGTAAGCGACAACGCCACGGTATGGGTCAAATAAACTATCAAAAATAAGTGCTTGCAAAGGTTCATCAGGATCACCTTGTGGCGCAGGAATCCTCTCGACAGCCTGCTCTAAAATATCTTCAATACCAATGCCTGCCTTCGCACTAGCTAAAACTGCATCAGATGCATCCAAGCCAATAACATCCTCTATTTCTTGGCGAACACGCTCTGGCTCTGCACTAGGCAAGTCTATCTTATTAATAACTGGCATAATTTCCAGATTGTTGTCTAATGCCAAATAAACGTTTGCAAGCGTTTGGGCTTCAATACCTTGCGCTGCATCTACCACTAGAATGGCACCTTCACATGCAGCCAAACTTCTGGAAACCTCATATGTAAAATCGACGTGTCCAGGCGTATCAATAAGGTGGAAAATATATTCTTCGCCATCATTTGCTTTATATCGTAATTGAACGGCATTCAATTTAATGGTAATCCCGCGTTCACGTTCAAGGTCCATGGAATCAAGCAATTGATTCTTCATTTCCCTCTGTGTCAATGCAGACGTTTTTTCTAAAATACGGTCTGCTAATGTTGATTTCCCATGGTCAATATGGGCGATGATGGAAAAGTTTCTTATCTTTGATTGTCGTTTTAACCGTTCTTCTCTGTTCATTATCTGTTTCACTCCTACACTTTCGGCAACGTACACTATTTCTGATTATATCAATACGGACAAGAAGATTCAATGATATTTAAAGGGTTTGGGTTTTGACTGCAAAAAAGAAGCTTCCACCCAGGAGGTTTGAGGACTCCTGAAGTTGGAAGCTTTATATTTTATCTTATCCCGTTTTCTCTTCTACGGTGTCTTGGACTTTGTTGAAGAGTCCGCCCATCAGCCCAGAGACACCATCTGCCAACTTTTTGCCGGCAGATGAGAAAACATTGTAGGCTTTGATGCCTTCGAGTTTTTCTTGTTTCTCTTTCATGTCCTGTGAATCTAGTTGTTGACCTAAGATTGTTCCATTGTATCCTTCTGTCGTTTCCGCTACATGAAATGCTTCTCCTTGAAAGGCAGGATCATCATATCCCTTCATTTTCCGCATTCCATCATTGGCCTGTTGCATTCCTAAAAGCACTCCAAGAAATAACACCAGGGAAATGAATAAACATTTTACCATAAACCTTTTCATCGTACTTTCAGCTCCTAACTATTTATCATTGTGCGTCCCCTTCAGGCTCTCCATCCACCTTTTCTGCCTGCCAGTAGATTTCACCAAAAACTTCCGCAAAGATCTCAAGGGTACGATTCATTTCTTCAAACGTATTATCGACTCCCCCTACTTCAATCAGCATCGAGTTAGGAGAAAGGTCTTGATTGTATATGCCATTACGAGTTTCGACAGCAGGAGGAACAAATATACCTTTACTTAAACCAGGATGTAGCTTCTCTAACTTATTGTGAATCTGCTCAGCTAAATATTGGTTCTTTTCATAGTTTTGATTTTTCTTTCCGATAACAAAATAAAGACGAGCATGCGGGACACCGTTAATATCCATTGTAGTACTTTTTCTTCTACCAGAATCTCGGTGAATATCGATCAAATAATTCAGGTCTTGGTTGCCTGCCATGGCCTCTTCCACAATCGGACGGGTAACATCATAGGATTGTCCATACACCCAACCTCTATTTTTCAATGCCAAAGCTGTATCAGTAGTATCAATATCTGTGCCGATTCCGCGCTGAATCAATTCTTCCTGAAGCTTTTTACCGAGACGTGTGACATTGACTTCAGGGTGACTTGCCGCATTAGGACTTGTCACGCCTTCCAAATATGGCAAAAAGGATTCCCTCGAGTGTGAATGATAGATAAAAACGGTCCGCTTATCTCCAGTTGTCTGCGCTGGCGGAGGGGCATTGTCCCCTTCCTCTTCCTCCTCTAATTCAATAATGGAAGCTTGTCTCTCTTCAAGCAATACTTCCATTGGAGGGGAAGATTCCACTGGCATATCTGTATAATTGACACCAGATCCTGCTACGAGAATTTCTCCATCGTAATGTGCAAAACCTGGAATTTCATTACGAATAAGACTTCGCGGATCATCTAGGTTGAGGCTTGTCGTCAATTCAAACAAAGCAGAAGCATAGTTCGGCGCCTTAGCCTCACTTGAAAGTCCTTGGGTAAAATAGGCATTAGTATAACCGAATATATGTAACAGCGACTCCCCTGAGAAACGTTTGGAGAACTCATGGATGGAGCTTGAGCTGACTCGATATTCTGGTTTTAGAGAGGTCATGACACCGGATACCGCAAAGACGAGAATAAATCCTAAGATCACTGCTACGACTGATTTTTTTAAGCTTGTCCCATTTAATATTACGATGCGTGAGGAGCGGTAGCCCTTCATTTTCTCACCCTTTCACATACTTGTTGCTACTATATGTATGCGAAAGGGTGAAAAGTAGAACTATGACTCTTAGTGTGTATATGCGTCTACATTATCCTGGTTTACATGATAATGGAGCGCTGCATTCAAACCTTCTGCCACGACATTTGCCATATCTTCTATAAAATCATCTACTTCTTTTGGTGTTACCATCAGGTTATGACCTAGCGGAGAGAGAACTTCATGAATTAATTTCCGCTTCTCCTCTTCTTCAAGCGTCCCCACGATTCCTAGGAAATTTTTGCGATGCTCTTCCCCTGGCAGATCCTCTTCCGTAAGCGTCCTTTTTTCCCCGAACGTCATCCCTGCAGGCGCAAGGGACCTTGAAGGACTGTCTCCTTCTCTCATCTCTTTACCAAAATGCTTCAAGATGAAATCAATCGTATCACTGGCCATCGAAACCGCATCCACCACAGTCGGAATCCCAATGGCAATGACCGGAATGCCGAGCGTTTCCATACTAAGCTCTTTACGTTTGTTGCCCACACCGGATCCAGGATGAATGCCAGAATCCGAAATCTGGATGGTTGCATTTACCCTTTCGATCGACCTTGCAGCCAATGCATCAATCGCAATGACAAAATCAGGTTTTGTTTTTTCCACCACTCCGACAATGATGTCACTTGTTTCAATCCCTGTTATCCCCATTACACCAGGAATAATCGCACTAACAGGCCTAAATCCATCTTGTACCGACTCCGGCTGAAGCTTGAACAGATGTCTGGTTATCAATAAATTTTCACAAACTAAAGGACCAAGTGCATCTGGCGTTACATTGGTATTTCCAAGTCCCACTACTAAACAGCTTGCATCTTTTGAAATATTAAGCGAGTTCAAAAACGCACTAAATTCTTTAGCGAAAACTTCTTCCACTTTCTTTTGGAGATCGCTGTCCTTCTGGCGGATCCCTACTGTTTCAAGTGTGAGGTAGTTTCCCGGCTTCTTACCAGTCATCTCTGCTCCTTTTTCAGAGATAGTGACAGTGGTAATATTAACTCCGTCTGTTTGTCGTTCCTTTACCACTACGCCTTCGATAGATGAAACTGGTTGTGCTGATGGTTGGTTTGCGTTTGGTTGAGTGTTTGCGTTTGTTTGGTTGTTTGCTTTTGGTTGAGTGTTTTCGTTTGTTTGATTTTGTGCATTCTGATTCGTTCCATTTTGACGATTTTGTTTTTCAACCGCCATTTGATGGGCTTCTACTGCCAAATCGGTCCTTACTTCATATTTACTTAAATCCAACGGTTGTTGCCACTTTGGTTGGGTCATCTATAAACGCCTCCAGCATTGCCAAATTTTAGTTTTATTTTGACCTACCAATCTTTTTTCATGCATAGGAAAACCTCTAGAATTAACATTCAAGAAAATTCCCTTGACTCCCTATTGCATAATCATGACGGATTTGATAAAATATCACTTGTTCTCATAAGTAAAGAAATGTCGAGTTTTATATATTCTCGATCGTTGAATTGTATGGAGGTGAAAGATATGCCAAACATTAAATCTGCTATCAAACGTGTAAAAACTAACGATGTACGTCGTGCTCATAACGCTACTATCAAGTCTTCTATGCGTACTGCTGTGAAGAAAGTAGAAGCTTTTGTTGCTAACAACGATGTTGAAGGTGCAAAAACTGCTTACCTAGAAGCTGCTAAACGTTTAGACAAAGCTGCGCAAAACGGTATCATCCACAAAAATGCAGCAAACCGTCAAAAATCTCGCCTAGCGAAAAAAGTAAACGGAGCTACTGCATAATAAAAGGGCGATCCGGACGGGTCGTTTTTTTATTTTTTGTCCTTTGGGGGTCAGACCCCCAAAGGATTTTTTTGATTAATGTCGAATACTTTATAATACTGCGCTTTTCTAGTCTTTCAAGTGGTGGGAAGTTCAAATGTCCGAAGTTTTTTGGTTTTTGACCGAAGTTTTCGCGAAGTTGACCGAAGATTTTGCAAAGTTGACCGAAGTTTGAAGGTATTTGACCGAACCAATATTATTCTTGACCGAACAAGGTGGTGTAAATGTCCGAACCCCCTTGCAAATCGCTAAATAGTTGACCGAACCATCGAAATATTTGTCCGAATGCCTTTTTAGAAGCTCAAAAGACCCAAAAAAACCACTATTTTTTTTCAAACAACGTGTTTCAGCACCCAAATTCAGTATTATACCAATCTAAATCCCACAAAACATAAAAAAACCACCGAACACTTAATATGTTCGGCGGTTAGAAAGTCTTCTTATTTTATCCATTCATTTCACGGGCGCAAGTTTAATAAGTAGCATCTCCATCGCCAGCTGTTTATCTATTTTTCCGCTCTTCATTAAATAATCAGCCTCTGCAAGGTCGTCCACCATTTTCATTAGTTCCGCTCGCTCAAAATATCCGCCCTGCTGTGACGCTAATTTCACTCGGTAAGGATGCACCCTCAAAATACCTGCCATCTTTTGCTGACTATATCCTTGCTCACTTAAATCTTTCACCTGATACAATAAGCGGAACTGATTGGCAATTAACGCGTGTAATTTGATTGGTTCTTCATTGTTGCGCACCAAATCATAAAACAACCCCAAAGCTTCGTCCACTTTCCTATGTACCATTTTTTCGATCAATTCAAATACAGAATGTTCAATTGATTTTGCTGCTAATTTTTTTACAACATCAACGGTAATCTCCGGTTCCGAAACGCCGATATACATCGCCATTTTATTGATTTCCTGTGAAAGGACGGACAGGTTTACACCTGCTATTTTCAGCAGCTCTTCCGAAGCCGCATCACTTAGGTCGGCTCCATTTTGCAATGCTTTTTCCTTCATCCATATCTTAAGATCCCGCTCACCCAAAGGCTGAACTTCAATGACCTCTGCCTGTTTTTTTAACTGTTTCACTACCTTTTTCCGCTCGTCCAGCTTTTCATATGAGGCCTGTATGACAAATATGGTATATGGTGCGGCTTCTTGTATGTATGCAAGAAATCGGTCTGTATTGTGTTCGACTTTACTTTTACTTTTTTCTGCAGTCAGAAAGAATGGATTGGATAAAACCACCACTCTTCTCTCCCCCATAAAGGGCAAAGTTTCTGCGTCTTCAATAGCAACATCGACTGGTTGTTCTTCCATATCATAAAAGGAAAGATTGAAATCATGTTCCTCTTCATCGAGTGCATGCTCTATGATGGAATTTCTAATTTCTTTCATTAGAAATGCTTCCGTCCCCAATAGTAAGTATATTGGCGCAAAGTGTTTGGCCTTTATTTTTTTCTAATGCTTCGATTCCCATTTTTTTGCTCCCGTCATCTGTTTCTGTACTCCCTTATCGTACATGAGAAATATGTAGATTGACAAGCATCAAAACAGCAGTAAAATGCAAAGGAGACTAGTTCTCACCTACAAAGAACTAATCTCCATTTTATATAAACGTTAACGATGCAAGCCCCAGGTAACTCGCCCGTTAACGATTGCCCCGTTTGGGTGTAATACTATGTTCTCCTCGAATTTCCGAACTATTTGTGACAACTCTTGTCAATGGAGGAAAAGCAAAAATGACTGGTGGATTTTTTTTGCTGTATAGCTTATACTAATGTGTGATAGGAGGGATACTTATGAACGAATTTGAGAAAAGCGTCCAAAGTAAACGTAACGATGCAGTAGATTCTGGTGTCGGTTTTATCGTATCCTTCGGTTTTTTCGCAACAATCTTTGCAATGGCAACATTGATTCAGTACCTAGGATCTTAATGACGGCATAATGATACATACCGTCGTGATTCTTTTCCAAAGCCAGTTGTGAAAAGAATGAGGATAACTCAAAAAGCTTCGCTATAAAAGAGACTGCGTCTTCATGGTGCAGTCTCTTTTTCATTTTTGATACTGTATCCTATGGGATTATGGTGGAAAACGTTCCTCCCCGATGTGTAAATCTAAAGATTATTGCTCCTTGTATGTCTGTTCTGAAAACTTCTGCTTCAACTTGAGACAATCGTTCCAATACTTCTTGATGCGGGTGTCCAAAGCGATTGTTCCTTCCTGCTGAGATAATGGCAACATCGGGCCTTATCTCCCTAAGAAAACTGTCAGTAGACGACGTCTTACTCCCATGATGACCGACTTTCAACACATCCACATTCAGGTTTGGATAGTGGTGCAATAAATCACGTTCCCCTTCCTCTTCCATGTCTCCTGTGAACAGCCATTTCTTATTACTCAATACGGCCAAAAGCACAATGGAGCCCTCATTTTTATTCTCATAAAATTTAGTTGGATGCAGATATAAAAAGCTTGCTTTCCCTGCATTCCAACCGGCGCTAGAAACTGCAACGTTGATACTTGTCCCCCTCTGTTTTGCTACCTTCAATATCTCTTTCTCATATTCACTCACACCAAACCCTTTCGGCACAATGACTTCTCCTATATCCACTTCCCCCCAAAGACTTTCCACATTTCCAATATGATCAAAATCTCCATGTGTAAGAAGCAACTTATCAAGCCTCCTGACTCCTTCTGCTTTTAAAAACGGCACCAATACATCTGAACCGCTATGAAATTCCTTCTTCCTCTCCTTCCACTCTTCTTGTGGAAATGTAAATGCGCCGCCAGTATCAATTAAATAATCCCCTTTGTAAAATGGCAGGCTTATATAAATCGCATCACCTTGACCAATATCCAACACCACAACTTTTCCATAAGGATTTACGTAATCAATATTCCATTGAAAAACCAAGCCCGTAAGTAGAACTATTGTTCCTAACCATCGTTTATTTATTTCCCACATGTAAAAAAAGAAGACTACAGCTAAACAATAGGCTGCCATTAAAATGGGATTAGGTTTTCCGAACACTAATGTCCCTAGTGGAATTTCAGCAATTCTAAGGGCTAAGAAGTTCATATATTCCAACGGGTAGGATAGAAGTGGAACAATTAACGTTACATGTTCAGGAGAAAGGAATAGGACAAAAAAGAGCAGAAAAGAAATGGGCAGTACATAAAGGGAATAGAAGGGAACAAAAATAACATTAAGAAGTGGACTCCAGAAAGAAAACTGATAAAAATGATGAAGAAGTAAAGGCAAAGAGGCAACTTGAGCAATCATGGAGACGATAAATAGTTGAGCAATTCCATTTTGCATTTTTTGAAGGATACCAGAAGCTAATAGCAAGGACAGGCTGACAGAAAAGGAGAGCTGAAAACCAATATGATAAAGGTAATATGGGTTTAGAAGCAAAATAAAGATGCACGCCAAACCAATTGTATCGATAGAGAAGACCTTCTTTTTCAAAAGCATTAAGGTGAGTGCCACCCCTGTCATCGTTGCTGCTCTCATCACAGAAGGAGCACCTCCTGCAAGTAAGACATAAAAAGGCAATAGGCCGATTAATATTACATTCATCCACTGCCTTGTTAAACCGATCCTTATTCCTATGTAAAATGTCGCCGCAGTGATGATTCCGACATGCAGCCCGGATATTGCCAACAGATGCACAAGCCCCAACTGCTGATAAGCATCCAGAATGTCCTCGTCAAGCTTGCTCCGATCGCCAAAAATTAAAGAGATCATAAAACTTGAAGTTGGCTGATCTACATACTGATTGATTAAATTTATTCCTTGTTGTCTGTATTGTTTTATGGATGTTAAGAAGGTTGTTTCGGATGGGGAGAGGCATGCTTCTGGAAGTGAATTCAGCGAAAATATCCAGTGGATTTTCTGTTCATATAAATAGTTTTTGTAGTCAAAAGCGTGAGGGTTGCTTGCTTGTTGAGGTTGTTTTAAGCTTCCTGACCAATTACAGCTGTCGCCAAGCGTTAGTTCTCTAAGCTGAAGTGCTTCTGCTTCTAACTTCATATAATATTCCACCATTAACACTTCATTTTGCAGGCTTTTTATTTGGAAGCTTGCCTTATTTCCATCTATGATTACGGGAGAATGAACAGTGGCTGAAAATTGAGATTCACTTTCATGATGCAAGGAGACATTATTATTTTCTACATACGTCATATAGCCGTAGAAGCCTGCTGTGAAGAGAATGGTTAGGTAAAACAACTTTCGTGATTTGTCGTTTAGACTGTAAATCATATAAAGATACAACAGAGAAAGGGTGAGCAGCCCCCAATGGAAGTTCGACCTGGAGACTGCAACGCCCAAACAGCATGCAATAGCTAAATAGGCATAAAAGCCTGTCATAGGTTTCACCGCACGCTATCCTTTTTTACTGAATAAATCGGTAGAACGCTCGTACCAGCTCTTTATTTCTTCATCACTTGCACCAGACTCCTCCAGCCTTTCAATCAGACTGTTTATGAATCCTATTTTCTCAGGGTCATTCAAACTAACTGCCATTTCGTCCAATTCCACCTGTTCCACTCTCACATCGGCTTGCTCAAACATTTCCAAAGCATATGGATGGTTCTTGTATTCCATTGCGTAGTAAACGGTTTTGATCCCCGCCTGAATGATGGCTTTACAACAGTGCAGGCAGGGAAAATGTGTGACATAAATTTCTGCACCAGTTGTAGGTACACCAAACTTAGAGCATTGAAGCAACGCATTCATTTCTGCATGAATGGTGCGTACACAATGGTTGTCAATGACATAGCATCCTTCATCGATGCAATGAACACCACCTGCTATGGAGCCGTTATACCCACCTGCGATAATTCGTTTGTCGCGGACAATGGTAGCTCCAACGGCAAGTCTTGTACATGTACTGCGTAATGCAAGCAAATGGCTTTGTGCCATAAAATATTGATCCCATGAGATTCTCGTCGTCATCCATCTGTCCTCCAGTTTCTAAAACATTTACAATACCTCTAGTGTATCGGCTATCCTTTCATTTCGTCAATTCAATTAGCAACCGTTATTTCATTTCTTAATTTTTCAAAAGACTTTTGACCGATGCCAGTAACCTGCATGATATCTTCTTCTTTCTTAAACAGCCCATTTTCGTTTCTATAATCCACAATCGCTTTAGCTTTTGAAGGACCAAATTCCAGTTAAGCTTGTCAGCTCATCCACAGATGCTGTATTAATATTGACTAGCCCGCCAGAGTTTCCAGTAAGATCGTTTTCATTTGTCACTGGTTGCTGAACTACTTCATCAATCACTTCGCCCTCCTTTGGAACAATAATCACCATTTCATCGGCTAACAAACGCAGCCAAGTTCACCTTATCTGAGTCAGCTCCCTCCATAAATCCTCCTGCTTTTTCTTACCGCATCGATAATCCTATCCCCTATTTTCATTCGATAAAACGCCGGGCTGCATGACATGACCTTTTATATCAATAAGAACTTCTTGAGCGGCAACCTCTACTTCCTCAAGTTCTTCTATTTCTTCAGAGCTGTTTCCTCCCACTTCCTCCCCTTGCACTTCCTCGATAAAGCTTATCTGCTGCATGGAAGAGTCAGATTTACTTTCATTCAGACTAGACCAGCCAAGGACGGAGATCAGCGTTAATACGCTGATAGATACCAATACTTTCATTTTATGGACAGACCATATTTCTTTCATTGATTTCACCTTCTATTCATATTAGTAAGCCTGAAAACATATAGTGTATGAGAAACTTTTTTGGATGGAGGAGGGAATAAACATGAAGATTGGAATGATCGGCACAGGCAACATGGGGAGAATCTTGGTTGAATCATTTGTCGACTCGAAGGCAGTACCTCCTGAAAATATCACCATAACTAATCGCTCAATAGAAAAGGCGTTTAAAATACAAAGTAAATACCATGATCTACATGTTGCAGAGACTGCCGAAGAGGTGGTTAGAGCTTCTGATATTATTTTTTTATGTGTAAAGCCATTGGATATTCACCCCCTTTTAACAAAGATAAATAAAAACCTTACGTCTGATAAATGTGTCATTTCCATCACAAGCCCAGTTTCTGTCATACAACTTCAAACTTTGGTCACGTGCCAAGTGGCTAGAATTATCCCGAGCATTACCAACCGTGCACTAGCGGGAGTCACTTTAGTCACATTCGGAGATAATGTGGAGGAGCACTACCGAGAATTCCTGCTTTCCATTTGTTCGAAAATCTCTACACCGATTCATATTAAGGAAAACGTTACGAGAGTTGCCTCTGATATAGTGAGCTGCGGACCTGCATTTTTCAGCTATATTTTACAAAGGTTCATAGACGGAGCGGTAAGTGAGACGGCCATTTCCAAAGAACAGGCGACAGATTTGGCAAGCCAGATGATCATCGGCATGGGGAAATTAATTGAAAAGGATATTTATACATTACAGACTTTGCAAGAAAAGGTATGTGTTAAGGGTGGTGTCACCGGAGAAGGTATCAAGGTGTTAGAAAACGAGCTTGGTGATGTGTTCCATCATGTTATACAGAAGACGCATGAGAAGTTTGATGAAGATATTACAGAGGTTAAAAAACAGTTTCACTAATAAAGGTATTCGCTATTACTCGACAAAATCCTTTAAGTTTTTATAAATTTCTTCACCAAAAAGGCGCCCTATTAAAGGACGCCTATTTTTGTGCAACAAAGAACACTCTTTCTGCGTGGTCAGCCATATGGTCGGTTGAATAATCGCCAGTTATGGACTTGACGGAAAACCCTGCTTCTTCTAACCACTTTTTATATGTTTCCACATCGAAAGTCCGTTGGAAATGCAGTTCGTCAAAACGCAAATAGCGGTCTGTTTCTTCTTCTTTTACAAAAAAGGATAGCTCATGTTCCACACTATTTGGATGCTCTCCAGGAAAGCTGTTCCAAATATAAGATACATCTTCTTCGACACTTGTAAAAGTATTGTTCATAAACACTTGTGTCATTTTATAAAGGGAGTGAACATCAAAAAGCAGCAGTCCGTCCTTTTTCAGCTGGTTGAAAGCGGATTTAAAGGTGTTTTTTACGTCTTCTTCTGACTCCAAATAATTTAACGAGTCACAGAAAATCGTGATACAATCCACACCCTTAAAGCCTTCAAGTTCTGCCATATTTTGCTCATAAAAAGGAATGGAAAGTCCTGAAGCTGAAGCTTTTTCATGAGCAATGGCCAACATACTTTCCGAAAGGTCAACACCTGACACTTCCCATCCTGCTTGAGCAAAACGAATAGCAAGTTCTCCTGTCCCACAACCAACATCTACGACAGAAAAGCGATCAGAATCATCAGCCATATACCTTTGTTTAACGGTTTGGACAAAGGAGACCCACTCGTCGTAAGGAACGTCCTGCATTAATCGATCATAAATATAGGCAAATTGACCGTATGCCATGTTACGTTAACTCAAGTTGAATATCTTCACGAGGAGCGTCTCCCCAAAGACGTTCAAGATTGTAATAGCCACGCTCATCTTTATGGAACACATGGGCAACGACATCTCCAAGGTCCACAAGGATCCATCGAGCTTCATCAAAGCCTTCCATTCTGCGTACATGTTGACCGTTTTCTTCTGCCACTTCTTTAATCGCACGAGCAATAGCCTGGACTTGTTTGTCTGAGTTACCGTGGCAAATCAAGAAATAATCTGAAACAAGGGAAATCCCCTGCATATTTAATGCAACCAATTCTTCTGCACGTTTATCATCTGCAGCCTTTGCTGCGAGCTGTAATAGTTCGTTTGACATTTATGTTAACTTCCTTTCTTTTACCTTCATAGTCATATCGTTATAAGCATGGAATGTATCTGGGTAGACTGGTTGATTACGCGTTAATAAGTATGTAATTGTATTCTTCATAGCCTGGATAACGGCAATATCAAGCGAGGACTTAGCAGATTCCCTAACTTGTTCAACTCCTGGAAAGTCCCGCCCAGGTTCGATATAATCGGCTACATACAAAACCTTATCCAACGTACTCATGTTTATTTTACCCGAAGTATGGCAGCGTATCGCTTCAAGAACTTCGTCATCTGAAATCCCAGCTTCTTTTTCCACAAGATACGCACCAACAGGGGCATGCCATAGTTCATCATGAAACTGCAACAAATCCTGCGGCATCTTTTGATCGATGATAATCCTGCGCATTTCCCCTTTATCGCGAAACTTGGCGTAATCATGGAAAATGGCAGCAAGCTCTGCTTTGTCTTTATCAACGCCATATCGCTCCGCAAGTTCTATCGCAGCTTCCATGACTCCGATTGTATGAACATAACGCCGCTCTGTTAATTGCTCTTTCACCAGTCTTAACGCTTTTTCTCTATTCATATAGGCGTTTCTCCTCTATGATTTCTTTTACCTTATCAGGCACTAGGTATTGAGAAGTCCATCCCTCTTGCACACGCTTCCTTATTAAGGTCGAACTAATGTCCATTTGAGGGGTTTCCACCTCTAGCACTGGGTATTCTGATGAGAAAGTATAGCCAGGGCGTTTTACCCCAATAAATGTGATGATTTGAAGCAGTTTTTCTATGTTGTGCCATTTAGGCAGGTATTCCACCATATCTGCCCCTATTATAAAATAGAAGCGGGTATCGGGATACTTTTTTGCTAATAACAACATTGTATCATATGTATAGGAGGGACCCTCCCTTTGAAGCTCAATGGTTTCCACCCGGAAGCTGCTATTTGACCTAACAGCAGCTTCAATCATTTTAACCCTAATGGGCGTCGGAGTTACGGATTTATTTTGCTTATGGGGAGGAATATGATTTGGCATAAACCAGATTTCATCTAATGACAGCTTCTGCCGTACATCGTTTGCAATCAGAAGATGACCGACATGTGGTGGATCAAATGTTCCGCCGATTATGCCCACTTTATTCATGATGATCCCTCCATCCATTTATCTTGGTAAGACGATTTGTTTATTTTCTTTCGATTCTTTATAAAGTATGATTGTACTTCCGATAACTTGTACTAGTTCAGCCTTCGTACCTGCAACAAGTTCTTGAGCCACATCTTTACGGTCTTCATCACAGTTTTGCAACACACTGACCTTCAATAGCTCTCTTACTTCTAAAGCTTCTGAAATCTGCTTTGTCATATTCTCATTTACTCCGCCTTTTCCTACTTGAAAAATTGGATCAAGATGATGTGCCTCTGCTCGTAAAAATCTCTTTTGTTTACCTGTTAACATGTTTTTCCTCCTAGATGTTCTTCTACTAATTTTTTCATTCTAACTGTATCTGGGAACTTCCCTGTCCAGATTTCAAATGCTAAAGCTGCCTGATAGGCAAACATATGAATCCCATTTTGAGTAATAGCACCGATCGCTTTTGCTTCTTGCAATAACTTCGTTTCTATCGGGTTATAAATGATATCAGTAAATACTGCATGTTGTTTAATCGATTTTAATGGCAACGGAATGTCATTGATCTTCGGGTACATTCCCACCGAAGTGGTCTGAACTACCACATCATAACGTTGGATCTCCCTTGCGGCTTGATCGACAGTTATACTTCGTGTAATCCGCTCCAATGAGAATTCTCTAATTAAATCCTCTGCCTTGGATACGGTCCGATTACAAATATCGATTTGCACCCCTTTTTCCAATGCCAATGTATACAATATGGCCCTGGCAGCCCCACCGGCACCGATAATAAGTACATGCTTATCCTTAAGCTTCACCACTTCTTTTAAAGCCTCAACGAATCCTCTGCCGTCAGTATTGTAACCGATGAGCTCGCCATCTCTATTTACCACCGTGTTAACAGCGCCAATTTGAAGAGCAGCATCGTCTACACTATCTAACAATGGAATAATCGCTTCTTTATGAGGAATGGTTACATTGAAGCCATTGATACCAAGGACACGCATACCAGCTACCGCCGTCTCTAACTGATCAGGTTCCACATGAAATGCATGATAATGTGCGTCCATCCCATTTTGAAGAAAGGCATCATTATGGATGAGTGGAGACATCGAATGTGCAATGGGAGACCCGATTACTCCGTAAAGACTCTTCATCAGCCTTTCCCCCCTTTTAGATCAACGATTTTCTAACCATGACTCCTACGCCTTTAGGTACGTGAGCCACTACTTTAATTCCAGGCTCATTGATTGTTACCCAGCCAAGTCCTGAGAAAACAATATCGGTTTTCTCTTCTTTAATTGTAAACTCATGTGCGACCAGTTCAGGGAATGATTCTACAACGTCTTGTCCAGGTGGCTGCAGTAAATCACCTAAGTGTTCTTTATAAACATTGTCAGCATTTTCAAGCTTTGTACGATGGATATAAAGATCATTGGAAACGTAGCATGTAAAAGAATTACGCCCGCCTTTTACATAATCAAATCGTGCCAATCCGCCAAAGAATAACGTTTGACCTTCATTTAATTGAAAGATCTTTGGTTTGATTTCTTTTTTAGGCGAAATAACTTTAAGTTCCGTTTTATCTATAAAATGCGCCATTTGATGACGATTGATAATCCCAGGTGTATCAAACAATGATGCGCCATTATCCAATGGAATGTCAATCATATCAAGCGTCGTACCAGGGAACTGGGATGTTGTGATGACATCTTCTTCACCAGAGAACTCTCGAATAATACGGTTAATGAAAGTCGATTTTCCCACGTTTGTACAGCCAACCACATATACATCCTTGCCGTCGCGATAATCTTCAATAGCCTGAGCCAATTCTTTCACACCAGTTCCTTTATCCGCACTGATCAGAAAAACATCCTCTGGTTTCAAGCCAAGCTCTTTTGCTGCTTGTTTCATCCAATTGATTACTTTATTAGGCTTTACTGACTTTGGCAGCAAGTCTACTTTGTTACCAACGAGCAATACCTTGTTATTCCCGACAAAACGGTGTAAGCCCGGCAACCAACTACCGTCAAAATCAAAAATGTCAACAATCTTTACCACTAGGCCTTGGGTCTGGCCAATTGAATTTAATATACGGATAAAGTCATCATCTGTTAGGGAAACATCTTGTATTTCATTGTAATGCTTCAGGCGAAAGCACCTTTTACAGATAACCGCTTCCTTATTTAATGAGGAAGGTGGCGCATAACCCAAACCTTCTGGGTTTTCTGTCTGAATAGCGACTCCACACCCGTAACATACTATTTGTTCTTCCATATTCGTTAATCCTCCCAATTGATCATACCTTTTCGTTTCATCCACGATAGGATTCGTCTTTCTACACGTCGATTGAACTTTGTAATAAAACCGTCCGTTTGAGCAACAGGAACAACAAGGATTGTATGTAACCCAATCCGATTGCCTCCGAGCACGTCTGTTAGAAGTTGGTCTCCAATCACTACCACTTCTTCTTTTTGAAGTTTCATATCTTTCAACGCTCTTCGAAACGCACGTCGCATTGGCTTTCTTGCTCCATAAATATAATTGATACCAAGCGGGTCGGAAAACATCTTCACTCTTTTTAACTTTATTATTGGAAACAATCGTCACTAAGATGCCTACCTCTTGCATTTCTTTTAAACCATTCAATCAATGCAGGAGTCGCTTCCGGTCGATCCCATTCGACAAGCGTATTGTCTAGATCTGTAATGATCCCTTTGATTCCCTTTTCTTTCAAATCCATTGGCTTTTATTTCAAACACGCTCTTTACGTGTTGCGCAGGCAGAAAATATTTAATCATTTAATCACCCTCAATTTGTTTCTATAGTTGGAATTGTTAACATATTTAAATGAACGTTTCACGGTCAAAATTAACACTTTTACCATCTTACCTAAATATCTTCTCCGTGTTAAGCATAATATTGATATTTCTAGTGTTAGCATGCTTCTATTTTCTAATAAAAAGTAACGAAAATAAAAAATTTTTCGACAATTTCTCATCACTTTCAACACCTGTGGATAAACTTATCTACAATATACATTATGCCCTGTAACGTTTACTGGTAATTATAAACAATATACCCACATGTTATCCACTGTTAACTGTGGATAACAGAACGGTTGTTCTAAAAAAAAATACGTGGTAGAGTAATCGTACAACCTAACAGAACTTACAATTATATGCGCAACATATAGAGAAAAGACCTAACCATAAAACATAATGCATACAATCATACATAGTGACGTAATAATAGGAGGTGTAGGGCAGAGGCCAATCTGATGAGAAAACTTTCCGATGAACTTTTACTAGAATCCTATCACAAAGCGACCGAATTAAAATTAAGCACAGATTTTATTCTACTGATCGAATTAGAAATTAAACGCCGTTCCCTAAGCTACAAAATAAAAGCAACATCCTAAAAGAGCCAGTCATCTGGCTCTTTTTTGTATTAATAAGTTTCTAGCTGTTGATTGGAGCAAAAGGCGAAGACTCCAACGGGGGAGTAGCGACATTGTTGAGACCCCTGAAGCCGTTGTGAGGAGGCTCAAGGTCGCCCCACGGAAAGCGAAGCCATTTGCGGAAATCAACAGCGGTATAAAAAGAAAGAAAGCTAGTGCTCTCACTAGCTTAGCCAAGTACCGATTCTTTGACCGACCTTTACCTCTTCCTTCTCTTTCAATGTATCCTCCATCATAAAACCGTCTTTCTCAAACAACAAAATAACCGTGGAGCCAAAAGAGAAATACGCCATTTCTTCCCCTTTTACAAGTTGCTCACTTTCATGCGTCAACTCAATACTATTAACAAACATCGCCCCAACTTTCACCACCACCACGTGTTTCCCGTTATGTTCGATTTCCGTTAACCTGCGATAGTTTTTGGCAAGCGGTTCCTTTCCATACTTTAATCCCATTTGATTAACAGGATAGGATTTCCCACCTAGTGTCCACTGTTTTGTAACCTTCCCGGAAATAGGTGTATGAATTTTATGATAGTGGCTTGGACTTAAATAAAGGACCATATAGGAACCACCCATATATTTTTTTGCTAATTCCGGATCTGAAAGCATTTCCCCAACAGAATAATCGATTCCTTTTGCTCTCAGTTGAAGAGAATCGGTAATTGCCCCTTTCTTTTCAATGACGGCATCAACTGGGCTTACTACTGAGTTTTTCCCAGAATCTATCGGCCTAACATGAGGCTTTAAGTTTCGGATGAAGAATTGTTGCAGAGTAGGGAACGTATCCATCTTTTCCTGCATTTCCTCTATATTAATATTGTATACCTTGGCAAACGACGGGATAAACCGCTTGCTAAGTTTCGAACTGGCAAAATGCTTAACAGCCATGGAAGAGAACTTATGATTGGTCAATTCTATAGCAAGTCTGTATATACTTTTCAACAAATTGCATTCCTCCTAGCTAATATTTCTTCTATATAAACGAGATAATCTGTTGTGTGTGATAGTCTACTAAACTCCATGAGTGATATTATAACATTTCAACATAAGAAAAGGCATCCCCATATTCAGGAATGCCTCTGCTTCTACCTATTTGCTTGTAAGTTGTAAAAACTCTTCCACATCTTCAAGCGATTTTTTGACAGCTTTTTCCCAGAAGTCTCTTTGTGTCAAGTCGACACCTAAATGCTTCATCGCTAATTCTTCCACTGTCATGGATGCTGTATCTTTTAATAGTGCAATGTATTTTTCTTCATAATTCGTTCCTTCTTCTAATGCTTGGGAATAGATGCCCAATGAGAACAAATATCCAAACGTATAAGGGAAGTTATAAAAAGGAACTTGTGTAATAAAGAAGTGCATTTTGGATGCCCAGAATGTTGGATCGTACTCCCCTAGTGCGTCACAATATGCTTCTTTTTGCGCTTCTACCATCAGTTCGTTTAACTTTTCCACACTGACTAGTCCATTTTTGCGTTCTTCATAGAATCTTGTCTCGAAAAGGAAACGAGCATGTATATTCATGTAAAATGCAACACTGCGTTGGATCTTGTCTTCTAGAAGAGAGATTTTTTCTTGCTCATCCTTCGCATATTTAACAGCAGCGTCCGCAACAATCATTTCTGCAAACGTGGACGCTGTTTCTGCCACATTGCTTGCGTAAAAACGGTTCAAAGTCGGAACTCCATGCATAGCATGCTGGTGGAAAGCGTGTCCTAATTCATGTGCCAAAGTGGATACATTTGACAGGGTGCCAGAGTACGTCATGAAAATTCTTGATTGACCGGACACTGGGAAACTCGTGCAGAACCCACCAGGTCGCTTCCCTGCTCTGTCTTCTGCCTCAATCCAGCTGTCTTCAAATGATTTCTTTGTAAATTCCGTTAGTTCTGGACCGAACTTGGAGAACTGTTCAATGATGAAATCAGCGCCTTCCTGATAGGAAAGGATGGTTTCTTCTGCAGAAAGAGGGGCAGAAACATCATACATATTCAATTTTTCGAGTCCTAAAAGCTCCGCTTTGCGTTCTAGGTACTTTTTCAATGTGCCTTTATGGTCGGTGATCACTTGCCACATCGTATCTAATGTTTCTTGTTTCATTCTATTATTCTCAAGCGGTTCCTTTAGCACAGAGTCCCAGCCTCTTTGTTCATATACTTGCAGGCGGAATCCTGCAAGATGGTTCAAAGCAGCGGCGATGGTTTCTGCCTGGCCTTCCCACGCTCTTTTCCATGCATCCGAAACTTTCTTTCGAACACTGCGATCACCATTTGAAAAACGATTATGTGCTTGGCCGACAGATAGCTCTTTCACTTCTCCGTTTTCCTCAACCGGTATCTTAATAGTACCAACGATGGAGTTGTATAATTTCCCCCAAGCATGATAACCGTCAACAGCTAACGAAGTTACCAGCTTCTCTTGTGCTGCAGGTAATTTGTCACTAGCTCTTCTTCTTCTCTCATTTAAAACATATTCTAATGGTTGGAACACTTCTCTTTGAATAAGACTTTCCCATGTCGCTTCATCCACTTCAACTAGCTTCTCATCCAATGCACCTAGCTGAACCTGTAACTTGGCATGCAATTGTGCTACTTTACCTTGAAGTTGAGAAGCAGCTTTATCCTTCACGTCCTGTGCAAGCAAACAGCTGATAAACGCGGAAGCTTGTACTACTTTCTTAACGACATTTTCATAAGAAACCAAGATTTCCTCAAGATTATCAGTCGAGAATGATTCTATTTGCTTTTCAAACTCACCAAGTTCTGTTTGTATTTCTGTTAAATATGTATGGAATTCTTCTGAATTGCTTCCTCCTTGGAAAAATACATCTAAATCCCAAGTTTCACTGTATGTTTTTGTTGTCACGTTGTAATTCCCCCTTTTAGCATTATGAATCTATTATATACGAAGAGTGTAAATATTTCTACAATTCCAAACTATTTGGTTTACGTAATTTTCGCATCTCGAAATTTATTTGCCATCACTCAAAAAAAGCCTATGCCAAAAAGCATAAGCTTATCTGTATAAGTGGTTTTTGCAATAATAAGCGCCGCCAATAAGCAACAAGATAAACAAAATTACTAGAAGCCCATATAACCATCCACCATAATATCCAGGTCCATATGGCCCAGGATAAGGAGGAGGACAACACCCAAAACCTCCAGGGTACCCGTACATACCAACAACCCCCTTCTCAAACTAGGTATCTACACTACTACCATATGCACATCCCACAAAAGAGACAGGGCAAACGCGGAGAAAACCCCAATTAATTTCGGGAAAGTTCATTATAATTGTGTTACAGGTATATTAAAATCCTGTGTGGGGGTCAGACCCCCCACAGGATTTTCCCCCTTGATGTCGAAACCCCCTGGCAGGTTTGGTAGCCAAGGGGTTCGCTTGTTTTATTGTTTTTTCTTTTCCTTTTCGGCTCGGTAGAATTCGTGGAACATTTTCATGAGCGCACGCTTTTCAATCCGTGATACATAGCTTCTGGAAATGCCTAGTTCTTTTGCTATTTCGCGTTGCGTCTTTTCATCTTTAAGATCAAGTCCAAATCGGCCGACAATTACCTCTCGTTCCCTTTCATCCAGCACATCAATGTATACCTTTATCTTTTCCAATTCCATATTTAGCTGGATGGTATCGATGACATCCTCAGATTCGGATTTCAGCACATCTATTAAACTGATTTCGTTCCCTTCCTTATCTTGACCAATGGGATCGTGTAAAGAAACATCTTTTTTCGTTTTCTTAAGCGCCCTTAAATGCATCAGTATTTCATTCTCAATACAACGAGCAGCATAGGTTGCTAGCTTCGTCCCCTTTCCGGAGTGGAAGCTTTCAATTGCTTTAATCAACCCAATCGTCCCGATCGAAATCAGATCTTCTGAATCTTCTCCTGTATTCTCGAACTTTTTCACAATATGCGCCACAAGTCTCAGGTTATGCTCAATAAGTAGATTCCTTGCCTCTTCATTCCCTTCTGCCATCAATTTCAGGTATTTCGCTTCATCCCCTGATGACAATGGTTGTGGAAATGCATTGTTCTTGACGTAAGAAACTAGGAAAACAAGTTCTTTGATTAAGTATCCTACCGATGCTAATATGCTTGACACACTTTCACCTCCATAGAAATGCTTAGGCAAGAGCCTAGTAATAATTCTTATGTAGGAAAAGGCATTCATGTGCAAGTACACTTCAAAATTAATCCAAATAAAAATGTCATATCAACTCGTCATCAAAATGTTATATTTATGTTACAATTCTGACGATTAATGGTACAATTTCATTTAGAAGAACAAATGTTCAATTAATAGAAAAAAGACCTCCCCAGTAATTAGGGAGATCTTAATACTTAATATAAGGATACTTTTTCAACTTGGAAGGTATAGTACCTTTGCCGACTTTCACCACACTGTACTCTTGAAACAATGTTTCAAACCACCTAGAAACTTCTGCATATGTTTTATTCTTGTAATCTACAAGCTGGGCAACACGGTAACGCCTACGCGCCTTTTGCTCACGATCAACAACGATAAACCAAAAGCATGTAAGCTCAAAAGTGTTTGTACTAGCAGCTGACATGGTATCATCCTTCCTTTGTTAAATTATTTATTAATGTAGAGGTGGTAGCTCATTCGTTTTGTAATCATCAGAAGGACCTGCATGGGAAGTAACTGCATTTGCACCAAACAAAGTTAAGGAAACTACTAGAAACGTTAAGATAAACTTCTTCATTATCATTACCTCTTTCTACTTTTTATTTGGATTACTATTAAGCTATCTTTAATAAGTATTTTACACTATATTGAAAATTCGTATTTTCCTCAATATTGAATGTTATACCCAAAAAATCTATGGTTTCCTTCTGTTTTCTTTGATTTTCAATTCAAATTATAACTCTAGGAATATTTTATTAGTTAGGATGTGATATATTGTGGATTTTTCTTTAATCGGGAAAGAGATAAAAGTCCTGCGGTCTGCACTAAACTTATCACAAGCTGAGTTAAGTGAAGGAATCTGTACACAGTCACAGATCAGTAAGATCGAGAAAGGGGAAGTATTTCCTCTTGCTAATACCTTATATTATATAGCAGAAAGACTTGGAGTGGATATAAATTATTTTTATGATTTAGCAACCAACCCACAATTGTCCTATGTAAAAGAGGTTTTCACTCAGGTACGCGAGTTATTAAATCGTAGTCAATTTGAAGAAATTTCAATAATAGTTGAAAATGAAAGAAAAAATCCCCTGTTTGTTAATAATAGAAATAATAAGCAATTCCTCCTATGGACTGAAGGAATATGTGAATATCACTTAAAAAAGAATAAACGAGAAGCATTAAAGCTCATGCAGAGTGCTTTGGATCTGACAAAAATGACCTCAAAACTATTAGGTGAGAGAGAGATAGAAATTTTAAACAGCATGGCAATTGTTCATTTCGAGACAAAAAATTGTGAAGAAGCCCTAAGAATTTTCAACCTTGCAATTAATAGTTATATGAAAATCCCTTACCATCATGATCCTACTATAAAAACAAGAATTCTTTACAATAAGGCTAAAACATTAACAAGATTAAATAAACTTGAAGAGTCTAATGACACATGTAAACTTGCGGTTAAGTGGTGTGTAAAACAGAATAGTCTATATGGCTTAGGGAACTTATATTATCATATTGGTTATAATTACAGTCTATTAAGCCATAACGACATAGCCATCGAATATTACAATAAATCCATTCAAATCTTCATGATCCAAGAGAACAAGGTTTTCGTCAAGCACATTAAAGAAAAAATAGATGAACTATCTGTCTTAATTGACTAACAAAAAAACTAGGCCTTGCAGCCTAGTTTTTTCGTGTCTATTCCCCCAACAACCCTTTCTTCTCCAAAAACTCTTTGGCGGCTTCATATGTGGTCTTTCCTTCAACGGTTACCTGGTAGTTCATGTCACGCATTTCGTCATCATTTATTTGGTTTTCCAATTGATTTAGGATTTCTTCTAGTTCTGGATGCTCATCAAGGGTTTCTTTTCTGAGCAATGCCGCTCCTTGATATGGAGGGAAAAGGTTTTTGTCATCTTCCAACACTCGTAAATCAAATTGCTTGATTTCTGCATCTGTGGAGTAGGCGTCCACTAGGTTTACATCTCCATTTTCCACTGCCTGATAGCGCAATTTTGCTTGCATGGTGGTCAGGTTAGGGAACGTGATGCCGTACACTTCTTGAATGCCTAGATATCCGTCTTGACGGTCGGAGAACTCTAGGGTGAATCCTGCCTTTATTTCATTTTTTGCACCGTTCAGATCAGAGATAGTATTTATGTCGTTTTGTTCAGCGAAATCTACCGGGATAGCTAGAGCATATGTGTTATTAAAGCCCATTGGTTGCAAATAAACCAGCTCATCTTGTTCCATCAAACCTTTTTTGGCCTGTTCGAAGACTTCCTCATCATCAATGCTGACGGGTTCTTCTTCCAGTAAGGTGACAATGGCTGTTCCAGAATACTCCGGATAGATGTCGATGTCTTTATTCTTCAGCGCTCGGTACACAAAGCTGGTATTCCCGAGTGACGGACGTAATTCCACTCGAAGATCTGTCTCTTCTTCAATCAAGAGTTTATACATGTTGATGATAATATCAGGCTCTGCGCCTATTTTCCCACTGATAACTAGATCCGCTTCTGTTGCTTTCATCACTGCAAAAGGAGATAGGAAAAGTAGGACCACGACAATTCCAATGATGAGTGCTTTCTTTCCAGATCCTTTTCTTGCAGCCGTTTCAATCATACGTAAAATGATATCAAATAAGATGGCAAGAAGGGCTGCAGGAATTGCTCCTAGCAAAATCAACGCATTGTCGTTTCGGTCAATCCCTAAAAGAATGAGGCTACCTAATCCTCCCGCTCCTATTAAAGCCACAATGGTTGCGGTACCGATAATCAAGACCATGGCTGTTCGTATACCTGCCATGATAACCGGCAACGCAAGCGGGAGCTCCACACGAAATAATCTTTTCATCGAAGTCATTCCCATTGCTTTCGCCGCTTCACGCAAGGATGGATCTACTTCTTTTATTCCTGTATAGGTATTTCTTAATATTGGAAGTAATGCATAAAGAAATAGTGCAATGACAGCCGGAACGAATCCAATTCCTACAAGAGGAATTAACAGTCCTAGTAACGCAAGGGATGGAATGGTTTGCATGACAGCCGTTATTCCAATTATAGGCTCAGCAATTCGTTCTTTTCTCGTTAATAGCACACCAAGTGGAACAGATATAAAGACTGCTATCGCCAGTGCGATGACTGATATTTGAATATGTTCTAATAGGGCTGTCCAAAGTTGATCGCCGCGGGCTGCATATAGTTCTTGAAGGAATGTCATTATACAAGCCCCCCTTCTCCACTTTGCTCATGAAGAAAGTGAAGGACATCTTTTCGGGATAGAACGCCTAACGGTTGATTTGCTTGCATGACCGTAACAGCCTCTTCTTCTGCCAAGATGGCAAGAAGTTCGCCAATTGTCAATTTACTTTCCACTTCTGGGAAAGGCGTAACAGGAGAATCCATCTTTAATTTCTCTAATAATTCCTCAATCGTTTTCTGAAGAACACTGCGTCTATTTCCAATAAAACTCTTCACAAAATCGTCCTTAGGGTTATTTACAAACTCTTCTGGAGTTCCTACTTGTACTGCCTCCCCATCTTTCATCAGACAAATGCGGTCGCCAAGCGTTAATGCTTCATTCATATCATGGGTGACAAACACGATTGTTTTTTGGATTTTCTTTTTTAAACTCAGAAAATCTTGTTGCAACTGCTCTCTGCTAAGCGGATCAAGCGCACTAAATGGCTCGTCCATTAGAATGATAGGAGGATTGGCAGCTAAAGCTCTAGCTACTCCAACTCTTTGCTGTTGACCTCCTGATAATTCAGATGGCTTTCGTTTTTTATACGTAGACGGCTCTAAACCAACAAGATCGAGCAATTCGTCTACTCTTTTGGAGATATCGCCTTTTTTCCAGGATTTTAGCTCTGGAACGATGGATATGTTCTCCTCGATTGTCATATGTGGAAACAGTGCAATTTGCTGGAGAACATAGCCAATATTCCAGCGAAGTTCATGGATATTATGGTCAGAGATACTCTTCCCATCAATAAGGATATCCCCATTTGATACATTATGTAATCGATTGATCATTTTTAATGTAGTTGTTTTTCCACATCCACTCGGTCCTATCAGAACAAAGAATTCTCCCTCTTTTATTTCGAGATTAAAGGATTGGACGGCGGTCGTTCCGTCTTCATATGTTTTTGTTACATCTTGAAAGGTTATCAAAACCTTCTCACTCCCCATACAATTATTATTTCTCTACAGTATTTCCTAAAAGCACAAACTATAAATACCCCACTTTCAACTGTGTCAAACTTTGTTTTAAAAAACACCGTATTTGCATGGTATAATGAGTAATACTTTTTGCATGCGAAGGAGACATCCATGAAAATAAAATTTTATAGTTGGGTTTTGATTCTTGTTTTACTATTGGCAGGTTGTTCTTTAGATGAAGGCTCTGCCCCTGTAACCGAGAATGATCCACCTAAGACAGAACAAGAGCAGGTCGAACCACAACAAGTAGATGAGGAAGATTCAGCAGAGAATAATACAGAAATCTTTGAAAAAGAGGACACCGAATATGAAAGGGCAGAGGTTCCTCTCGTTCGTGTCATAGACGGTGATACGATAAAAGTGATAATTAATAATAAAGAAGAGAATATCCGGTTTTTACTTGTAGATACTCCAGAAACGAATCACCCTAGAATGGACAGTCCCCAGCCGTTTGGTCACGACGCGAAGAACTTCATGGAAGAGTTCATGGAAGGCGGTAAAGTAGAAATAGAACTGGATGTAAGCGAACGCGACCACTATGGACGAATTTTAGCCTATGTATATGTGAATGGTGTGTCAGCACAGGAGGAGCTTCTAAAGCGCGGGTTGGCACGAGTAGCTTATATTTTCCCACCTAACACCCGCTATGTAGATACTTATCAAGCTATTCAAGAGAAGGCTCAAGCAGAAGCTATAGGCATTTGGAGTGTGGAGAACTATGCGCAGGAAGATGGCTTTTACCCTGAATTTGTGGAGGATCCTGAGCTTAAAGCTACCGCCGAGGAAAATCCTGTTACAGACAATTGCACGGTAAAAGGTAATATCAGCTCAAGCGGAGAAAAAATCTATCACGTGGAAACCGGAGCCTACTATGACCGCACCATTCCAGAAGAGTGCTTCAACACCGAAGAAGAAGCAGAAACAGCCGGATACCGGAAGTCTATGAGATAAGATGCTACGGTGAAAGTAGTCCCTTGTTGATTGGAGTGGAAGGTGCGCAGACGCCCGCGGGCAAACGAAGCGCCTGGAACGGAAATCAACAAATTAAAAGAAGAGGAACCTTCGAGGGCTCCTCTTCTTATTGTTCATCCTGCTCTTGTAACAACTTCTTCAACTTTCTCGCTCTCAAAACAAAAAACATTGCTCCACCAAGTAAAACAACAGTGGCACCCATCATCGTAAAGATCTGCAAAGCTTCTTTCCCTGCATGCTGAAAAGCAACTCCTATATATAAAAACACACTGACGGTCGTTAATATTATGGCATATCTAGTATAATCCTGAATCTTCGCTTCTAAAACCTTCGTATTCATCTAGATTCCCCCCATCTATTATTCACTTTAACATAGATTCCTAGGTTTGCCGGTATGTAATTTCTTCCTTACGGTGAAGAAAGTAGCTAGCTATTGCCGTATTATTCCTGTACGGCGACCATATTCCCTATTACACACCATTAACTATATAGGCACTTCCTATCAATATACTTTTTTTCGCCCACTAAACTTTTTTCCTTAAGTATATCCCGTTATAATGGAACAATAAATTGTGAGCGAGGAGGAACTAAATGAAGAAATTAGTCACAGCCTTTTGCCTTTTAACCTTTCTTACAGCCTGTTCCTCTGGAAGCGAGAGCACAGAGGAAATCATCATTGTCGATAATCCAAGCACTTCTAACAATACCGAAGAAAATGTAAAAGATGGCACTCTTTATACCAAGAAGGATGAAAACGAAGACGAAAAAAATAACGAATGACCACGAAAAAGCCTTCTGCAGCTAAACAGAAGGCTTTTTCCTTTTCTTAAAATTGATAGATTGCGGAATACTTTTCTTCTAAGTATCTCACCAGATACTTTGCATCCAGTTCTTCTCCTGTCACTTTCACAATCAATTCGTTTGGAGAATAAAGTTTTCCATATTGATGGATATTCTCCCTTAACCACCCGCGGATAGACATGAAGTCACCGTGCTCGATTTTGTCATAGAAATCTGGCATTTCCTTGATAAACGTATAAAGGATTTGCGCTGCGTAAAGATTGCCCAATGAATAAGAAGGGAAATAGCCGAACCCACCAAAGGACCAGTGCACATCCTGAAGGACACCGAGCGTGTCAGTTGGTGGTGTAATACCCAGGTATTCCTCTATCTTTTCATTCCAGACCTTTGGAAGATCCTTCACTTCATAATCCCCGGCAAATAAACCTTTTTCGATTTCATAGCGAATCATGATATGAAGATTATATGTCAGCTCATCTGCTTCCACCCTAATGAAAGATGGATCGACCCTGTTTGTAGCAGCATAGAAATCTTCGAGTGAAACCTTTTGCAGCTGTTCAGGAAAATGTTCTTGTAAATCTTTATAAAAGTAAGTCCAAAATTCCTTACTGCGCCCCACCATGTTTTCTAAGAAACGGGATTGAGATTCATGGATACCAAAGGATGTCCCACGACGGATCACTCTTCCTTCAAATGCAGGATTAACTCCCTGTTCATACATTCCGTGTCCTGCCTCATGGATGGTGCCAAAAATGGCAGAACGGACATTTTCTTTTAAGTAACGGGTCGTGATACGAACGTCGCCCGTATTGACAGAAGAAGCAAAAGGGTGCACCGTTTCGTCTAAGCGACCACCTTCCATATCAAAACCGATTAAAGGCAGAATATATTGATTGAATTTCTTTTGAGCTTCTATATCATATTCCTGTGCGAAAATATCCTCACGCGGTTGGGACTGTGAAGCTTTTATTTTTTCTAAGAGCTCTACACTTTTTTCTCGAAGCTCTTTAAACAATGGATCTAGTTTTTCAACGGTCAATCCCGGCTCAAACTCATTTAACATCGCATTGTATGGGTGCCCTTCATAACCATAATATTCACCAAACTTTTTCTTGAACGCCAATACTTGTTCCAGTACAGGTGCGTAAGAGGCGAAGTCATTCTTCTCACGCGCTTCTTCCCATGCCTCATTCGCATCATTAACAAGAATGACATATTCTTGATACTCTTCTGCCGGGATTTTGATGGACTTGTCATAGTTCTTTTTCCTCTCGGCCACACACGCCTTTGTCGCTTCATCCAACTGCTCCCATACCTTCTCTTCTGTCAAGAAAGTAAGCAACTCTCCCATTTCACCTGAGATTGCCAGCTTGAAAGCTTCTGTCGACAATGTTCCTCTAGCTTTTCCAAACAAGGAACGTCCTTTTTTAGGAGCTTTCGTTTTAGAATCCCAGCTAAGAAGACCCAACACATCATTATAATGGCAAAGCTTCTCATCCAATCTATTGAAGGCATCCACTTTTTCTTGAACATTCTTTTCTAATACAGGTACTGTAGACATGATAATCCTCCTAGTAAAAATAGTATGAAAATTATGTATTATTCTTATATTATATCAGATTTCCCCCAGAACGCTAAGCAACTGCTACAAAAAAAAGCCCTATAAGAGTTGTTCTCTCATAGGACCTTTATTCTTGAATTAACCTTCAATTGCCTGCTTCAAATCAGCAATAAGATCTTCTACATCTTCAATACCGACGGAAATACGAACTAAACCATCCACAATTCCGAGTTCTGCACGTCGCTCAGCCGGAATGGATGCATGTGTCATTCGTGCAGGAACTGAAATTAAACTTTCCACTGCTCCTAGGCTTTCCGCTAACGTGAAGTATTTAATTCTTGCTAACAGCTGATCCGCTTTCTCGGCACTTCCGATGTCAAAGGACACCATGCCACCAAAACCGCCTGCTTGTTGCTTGGCAACCTCATGGTTCGGATGGTCTTCCAATCCAGGATAATATACTTTTCCAACAAAAGGATGGCTTTCTAGGAAATCAACGATGCGGCGAGTGTTCTTTTCCGTCGCCTCCATACGAAGCCCAAGCGTCTTGATTCCTCGCATTAATAGCCATGAATCTTGCGGCCCTAAGATGCCTCCCGTTGAGTTTTGAACGAAATGCAACTCTTCTGCCAGTTTCTCTGTATTAACAACAACAAGACCTGCCACCACATCACTGTGACCACCAATGTATTTTGTCGCACTGTGAAGGACGATGTCTGCACCAAGGTTGATTGGCGTCTGCCAATATGGTGTACTGAATGTGTTATCAACGATTGTTAAGAGATTATGCTTTTTCGCAACTAAACTCGCTTTTTGAATATCAGTCACTTTTAACAATGGGTTCGTCGGTGTTTCAATGAAAAGCGCCTTCGTATTTTCTTGAATGGCTGCCTCAATATTTTCCACCTTGCTAGTATCCACAAATGTGGAGCTGATTCCCATTCTGTTTAACACCTTCGTCATGACTCGGTATGTTCCGCCGTACACATCATCCGTTAAAACAACATGATCTCCACTGTCAAACAACATCATAACCGCCGTAATGGCCGCCATCCCAGAACCAAAAGCAAATCCTGCTTTTCCGTTCTCCAAGTCTTTTATCAATTCTTCCAACGCATGACGTGTAGGGTTACCCGTTCTAGAGTACTCATACCCTTTGAAATTCCCTACACTCTCTTGTTTATATGTGCTTACTTGATAGATTGGTGTAGAAACGGCACCTGTATGTGGGTCACCGAAGATTCCACCATGTATCAGTTTAGTTTTCTTATGCATATCAAATTCCTCCTTCATAAATCTTTTTGCTTAAATAGCGTTCGCTGCTATCGGCAAAAATCATCACAATGTTGGTTCCCGGTTGGGCTGTTTTTGCTTCTTCCAAAGCCGCATGCAGTGCAGCACCTGAAGAACTTCCTACCAACAGACCTTCTTTTTGTGCCAATTCCTTGACGCGGTCAAATGCATCCACATCATATACCGTGTGGATAGCGTTGAAATATGTCTTATCCATATAGCCTGGTAAGAACTCCATCCCAATGCCTTCTGTTTTATGCGGGCCAGACTCGCCGCCGTTTAAGATAGATCCCTCTGGTTCCACGATGACCGTTTTCACATCAGGATTCTTTTCTTTTAAAAACTTGGCAGTTCCCATGAAGGTTCCACCTGTTCCCGCTCCGGCTACAAACACATCTACCTGTCCATCCAACTGCTCCCAAAGCTCAGGACCCAGTGTTTTGTAATAGGTTTCTGGATTGGCAGGGTTTCCGAACTGCTGAGGACAATAAGAATTAGGAATCTCCTCGTTAAGCTCTTTGGCTTTTTGAATTGCCCCCTTCATTCCAAGCGGCGTTGGAGTGTGAACAATCGTAGCACCAAGTGCCTTCATCAGCTCCTGTTTTTCCACACTGAACTTCTCCGGCATACATACCATTACCTTGTAGCTAGTACCTACTGCAGCAAGCGCAAGTCCGATGCCAGTATTGCCCGCTGTTGGTTCTATGATGATTCCGCCTTCTTTCAGCTTGCCGGATCGAACCGCATCTTCGAGTAACTCTTTCCCCAAACGGTCTTTTATACTTCCGCCCGGATTATAAAACTCAAGCTTTGCAAAGAGGCGCACCCCTTCTGGCACCTCAAAATTACTCAATTCCACGACAGGTGTATTGCCAATCAAGCCATGGACATTTTTAAAAACGTTCATCCTTTATCCCCCCGCAGACATTCCTTCTGTGTGTTAAGCGTTTCTTAACTCACTTAGCATATTTTCAATTAACATGGAAGAATGCAATGCTGCTTTGCTTAAGAATTGATCGAAACTGATGTTGGACTCTTTCCCTGCGATATCAGACAGTGCACGTATTACCACAAACGGCACCTCAAACGCATGGCATACCTGTGCAATTGCCGCCGCTTCCATTTCCGCAGCCTGCAGTTCAGGCATCTTTTCACGAACCGCTTCCACACGGACCGGATCATTCATAAAGGAATCTCCTGTTGCGATAAGTCCTTCCACAACCTGCATCCCGCTCACATTTTCAGCCGCTTTTTTCGCTACCGCCATAAGCTTTGCATCTGCTTCAAATGCTGCCGGCAAACCCGGAACTTGTCCGTATTCATATCCAAAAGCCGTCACATCCACATCATGGTGACGAACTTCCGTAGAAATAACAACATCTCCAACATTCAAGGATGGCGAAAACCCACCAGCGGATCCAGTATTAATAACTACTTCCGGCTTGAAGCGTTCTAAAAGTAAAGACGTACTAAGTGCCGCATTTACTTTCCCAATTCCTGATTTAGATAAAATGACATCAACGCCATTCAATGTACCTGTATAATATTCACAACCTGCAACAGTTGTTGTTTCCATACCTTCAATCTTTTCACGCATGATGGTTACTTCTTCTTCCATTGCTCCGATAATTGCTACTTTCATTATGAGAATCCCTCTTTTCATAAAATTAGTGGACGGATCGACTCACTTTTTCAAAAAGAGAGAATGTGATTGCCCGCCTACTATTGTTTTGTCGCTTCCATTACCCAGACAAAATGGTTAAAACGCTGGTACTCCACTTCAAAGCCATGCTTTTCAAAAATATCAGTGAGTACACTTATCGTTGTATAGTATTCCGTTTTCAAGTCGTTTGCCAAATTCAAAAACGTATGCTTTTCTGCCTGTTCAATTGTCGCTCTGTACGCATCATCATTTTCAAAGACCGTATCAGCAAATACTATTTTACCACCTTTATCAAGCAACTTTCCATAGTACGCCACCGCTTCTTCTTTTTCACCATCTGTCAAATGATGAAACGCATAGGTACTTACAATGGATTGAACCTGATCTGCCGGTTCAGGAAAGCTCAAAAAGTCCCCATCCTCGATACTGACGGTCTGTGGTAGCTTTTCTGCCGCCTTTTCCCTCATTGTTTTAGAAGGCTCAATGGCATACACTTTTTTACCTTGTTTCAGCAGCTCGGCTGTGAGATTCCCTGTCCCCACTCCAAATTCAACGACAGGACTTAAAGCTTTAGAGGCTACATCTTTCAAAATATCATCATAGCCACGAAAAACCTCTGCATATTCCTGGTCCTTGCCACTTACCGTCGCATCATAATAGTTTGCCCAGTCATTAAACAGTTCGACGAATTCACGTCCCATTAATGATCACTCCACTTATAATTTATATAATTCCTATCAGTATAGTATGCTTTAATAAAATAACTGTTCTCAATCTAACACATCTTTCTATTTTCTTCAATGAAAATGTTTGGTAGGATATACATGGGACCCTTACAGGATAAGGGTGAGAGCGGTTGCAAACGTTCTGATTTTTCTGTAAAATAAACCCGATGAAAGGACTGGGAATTATTAATGAGGAACTTTGAATTTAGCTTATTAGAAGATAAAGTAGAGTTTTTTGAAGCGCTTGACTTGAAAACGTTAGAAAAGAAAATAAATGAACAGATTGATCATAACCGCGCCATCATGCTCGGCGTCCACTCCGTATCTCATCAAATGCATGTAGATGAGGAAGGCAGACGGTTTTACAGTGCTGTGGTGCATTTTAGGTTGAAGGGGAAATGATAGGGTTGTGTGAGACGCTCGGGAGGGGGCGTTTTTTTGTTTTGTTACAAGTGGTTTGGTGGAGGTTTCATAGAAAGTATCTCCTATTTTTAAAGCTGCCCTCAAATTTTAACCCCATAGAAACTAAATACTTAGATGTAATAGAAGCAGAATGTAATTTAAGATAACTCCTTAGCTCCTTGTTACTGATCGTCTCTCCAATTAAAAGCTTGTAATCTCTAATCGCCTCTATATGTGCATCCTTAGAATAGGCGCTGCACCTCAGACACCCCCAAACTCCCCTTCCCCTTAGCATTGGGGCATATGAACACTTTACGCAAATTACACCTGTTATCAGTTCATTAAAAGCAACTTCATAATGGTTAAGGAGTTGAAAATGGTCTGGTGTGTGCTTTTTTATTAGTGTCCTGGAGAGTTTATAGAGGTCTTTGTTACTTAACAGGATGTTCCTTTTAGAGATATTTTCATCTATCTCTTTCAGGCGATTTGGCAAATTAGTATGGAAGGTGACTTTTCTAGTGATGGAAGGAGTGGATTTTTAAGTGCGGCATTATTGTGGGTGAGTAGGTGAGTACTATTAACCTTGCAATAGGCATAGGTGGAAAACCATTCTTCTCTAACCAAAGGGATAGTTGATGGCGTTGTCTAGAAATCTGTGAGATAGAATCTCCTAGCTTTTCAACATCTGCGCTACCTGGCAAGTGTCTTAAAAGCTGGTTAGCACTTTCATCAAACTCCAACTTTCCAGACATATATTTTGAATCAAGGATTATACAGTGAGTTGGAGCCAACAACAAACTGTCAATTTGAAAATACCTGCCTTTTGGATCTTCTAGCCTGAGACTATTCAGAATTAGATAGTTGTCATTTGGCAAAAAGGTTAAGAAATAATCTAGAGCCTCTTCCCCTTTATGTCCGTATGATAATTTATCGTACTCTTGCTCTAAAATTGGATACTTTGGGTGATTTTTAGGAACTCTTCGCATCCCCGCTTCGTGGGTCATTAATTTATGAGACTTTTCTCGTTTCTTTTTAATCATTTTAGTCCTCCTTTTTTGTCGATTCTTGTTATTTCTCTTTGTGAAGGGTTGTTTCCTGCAGAAAAGTGGGTATTTTTTCGAAAGTTTAGTTTCACGCTTCATGCAAGAAATCCCCTCCTGAAAAATACTGTCGGAAAAGGCCTATTTACTGTCCAAGTCACATCAAATACAAGCGGAAAATCACCAAATACTGTCCAAGACTATTAAAATACTGTCCAAACTAAGTCAAATACATGCCAATTGACAAATCTCCTAAAATTTCGACAAACATATGGTTTTTCGGTAATCTGATCAGAACCCAAAGTCCAAACCCCTCAGTTACCTATTTCCAAAACCCCACCCCAGAACCTCATGCCAACCAGCCTCCCCCCCACCATAAGCCCTTCAACACTTCAATCCCTTGACCTTCCCCAAAGCCTCACACGAACCCCTAGCCCACAACAAAAAAGACCCACCCCAATGGGATAGGTCCGCACCACTATTTAATTCACACACTTTACAACGACTTAACCTGCTCCACCTTTGTTGGTTTCCAACCTTTGTTGGTCACCCACTCCAGATAGACTTTGAAGTTCTCACCGGTGGTTTTGTTTTTGATTGACGCTACAGATGAGTGCTCACTGCCGCCATTGCCTAAGAAAATCAATGTGTAGTCGCTGCTGCTCAAACGGGTAGCTGCTTCCACGGCTTTTAACTTTTCATCCCAATCCACATGGCCTTCGTCATAGACGGATGTATGTGGCTCAGATTGAGAAGTTCCAACAGGTCCCCAGCCTGGGTTAGTCATTGTTTTGATGACATTAGGGTCATCGGAGTTTTCCGAAACCTCTGTTTCGGAATCGTCCGCTTCGTTGGACTCTTCTTCTTTTTCCTCTTCTTTATCTTTTTCTTTATCTTTTTCTTTATCTTTTTCTTTATCTTTTTCTTCTTCCGCGTCTTTCTCTGCGGATTCTTCCGCTTCCTCAGATTCTGCTTCTTCCTCGTCAGTAGGAGCAGCTTCTTCGGATTCTTGTTCTGCTTCGTTCTCTTCTGTTTCACTTAATTCCTGTTCCCCTGTAGCCAGCTGATTTTCGTTATCTGTAGCTGGGTCATTCTTTCCAAAGAACAAGGAAGAAGCAAGAACGACGATAAATATGAATACAACACCAATCAGGATGTTCAAAATCATGTTTGTTTTTTTGCGTTTGGTTGTTCGGCCGTAACGTGAGCCACCTTTGTTAAAGTCTAAAGACACGACAGTCCCTCCTAGTCAAAGCCATATATAGTATAATTACAATAGCTTATTGTACCATCAATACTATAAAAAGCACAGTGAAAAGGATTGCCATTATCTTTCTTGGTTTTCCCAATTGTATATTTCTTGGACCATTTTTGAGTACACCGATGAGACATTGTTCTCATCGACAACATCTAATTCCACCATAACCATGGCATATTTAGGACTTTGGATTGGAAAATAACCTGCAAACCACCTATTCAATAATTCCGGACCGTCCTCTGTAAATTTTCCTGTCTGAGCTGTACCACTTTTCCCGGCAACTTCATAAGAGAGGCCTTTCATTCTCCATCCGGTCCCAGTATCGCCTTCCACTACTTCTCTTAAAAGATGTTGAAGCTGCATGACCGTGTAAGATGAAAGCTTGTCAACATCTCTTTCGTGCTCAGGAAATGTAAACAAGGTCGTCCCGTTTTTGTATAGGATGTCACTGACCAATTTAACTTCTTTCGACTCTCCCCCACGCGCTATCGTTGCCATCATATTCGCCACGGCAAGTGGGGTTACTTTGACATCTTTTTGTCCAATCGATGTCTGCGCTACAGCGAGCGGCACTCCTTTATCTTCAGCGTTCTCCCAGACCACATTCGCTTTTTCACGGGGAATCTGCACAAAGTCATCAAAACCAAACATATCCCCCTTCCAACCAACAGTTCCTGTTAGCCCAAGCATCCCAGCATACTTATCCAATGCGTCTTTATCTTTTTGCGCCAATTGCTTTCCAATCTCGCCAAACGTATAGTTACAACTTTGGGCAAAGCTTGTTTCGAGATTGATCGTACCCATACGCTTCTTTTCATCCTCGAGGAGATTCCCCCTAATATCCAAATCACAGTTAAACACCATTTCATTATCCACCACGTTCTCCTCGATTGCCGCTGCCGTTACGACCGTTTTGAAAACAGAACCTGGAAAATGCGGTTCTAGCATGAAGTTATGTGCACCCGCTCCCTTTGAAGGGTTCTCATGGTCCAAGGATGGTTTGGACACCATCGCGATCACTTCATTGGTTTCAATGTCAATGACGACCAGCCCACCCTTTTTCACTTGATATTCTTTAAGGGTTTTCTCCGCCAGTTGCTGGATATTCCGGTCAAGGGTCGTTTGGACAGTAAGAGGGTAATAAGGATTGGATGGTGACATATACCGAACATCGATTCCGAATAATGGACCGCCAAAACGGTCAACATGGTAAAGCAATTTTGTTGAGCCTTCCGGTAAAATAATTTCATCGAACGCTTCTTCCAACCCAGATACTCCAATCGGAGTATGTGGGGAATAGTTTTCTTTCTCGACTTTATCGGCATAACGTTTCATAAATGTATCAACATCTTCCCCAGTCAAACCTATGACGTGCTCTGCTATTTTCTCATCAAGTTCAAACTGACGATACAAGGCGACAATTCCAGGATAATCAAGCTCGTTAATTTGTTCCATTTTCTCATCTGTTAAACTTTCCGATAAAACGACTGGTTTATCCGCATCAACAAGCAGTCTGTCAATCTCAGATGCATTCATCTGCAAGATGCCAGCGAGCTCTTCTTTCGGCCAATCAAGCCCGTTCAAGAAAGGAAATAAGATGACACTTGGAAAATAGTCATGTGTTAATGGCAAGCCATTCCGATCAATGAATCTTCCGCGGCCTTCGTCAATCACTAGAGACTGTGTTCGTTGTTTGACGCTTGCTTCAATCAAGTTTATATGTTGGTCTGTGAAAGATTCTGTGCTGATGAGCTGCACTTGAACAAGCCTTCCGACAAGCAGGCTTAAGAGCAGTACGACACAGATTCCGAGTTTATTAATTCTCCCTTTTATTAACCGTTGCATAAAAAACACCTCATCAACATTGTTGACGAGGTGCGATCTTTTTAATCAAGTCGGCTGTTTTCTATAGAAACTGATGTTACCGCCTTGTAAGGTTGACCGTTTCTTTTCGCTTCAGTCACTCGCTTTCCGCGGGGCGGTGCTTGAGCCTCCTCACAACGCTTCAGGGGTCTCAAGTCTACCGCTACCTCCCGCCGGATTCGAGTGCCTTTCACTACAATCCACTCTTCCATCTATCTTTTAGATTGCAAGTATCTTTCATAAACAGCCTTGCTTATTTTACGGAAACAATCTTCACGTTCATTTCTCCGCCTGGAGTTTGGATGGTTACTTCATCGTTTACGCGTTTGCCCATTAGGGAGCTTCCCATTGGAGATTCGTTGGAGATGTTGCCTTCGAACGGATCCGCTTCGGCGCTACCTACGATGGTGTACGTTTCTTCTTCTCCGTCTGGCAGCTCAACAAACGTTACTGTTTTACCAAGTCCGACTGCATCTGTATCCTTGTCTTCTTGGATGATTTTTGCATTGCGGACCATTTGCTCAAGAAGCGTGATGCGTCCTTCTACGAATGCTTGCTCTTCTTTTGCAGAATCGTACTCAGAGTTCTCAGAAAGGTCCCCGAAGCTACGTGCTATCTTAATACGCTCTACCACTTCTTTACGTCTAACAGATTTCAGGTTTTCTAATTCTTGCACAAGCTTGTCTTTCCCTGCTTGTGTCATTGGATATACTTTCTCTTGTGCCATGACTTTTCACTCCTTCTAGTAATTGCATTCCCCAATTTACGTTGTATCTTTATGGCAATAAAGTTCAAAGCCTATGTAAATGTGGAAAAAGATGTACCCATTAAATGGAATACATCGTCGCTCCTTCCACAATTGGAAAATTCTCTAGCTTCTCATATGTTATTACAAAATCTCTTTTTGTTCAAGAATTGTTTGAATTTTTGTTACCATCAGGTCGATAGCAACATGATTTTGTCCACCTTCAGGGATGATGATATCTGCATATCGCTTCGTTGGTTCAATGAACTGATTGTGCATTGGACGAACAACCGTCACATATTGTTCGATGACAGAATCAATCGTACGTCCGCGTTCTTTAATGTCACGCAGCATGCGGCGGATGATACGCAAGTCTGCATCAGTATCCACAAATAGCTTTATATCCATTAAGTTACGCAAACGTTCGTCTTCTAATACCAAAATTCCTTCCACAATGATAACATCTTTCGGTTCTACTTCAATGACTTGTGTAGATCTTGTATGAAGGGTGTAATCATAGACAGGCTTATTGACGTTATCATAGTTTAATAAATGCTGAATGTGGTCAATCAATAAATCGTTATCGAATGCCAAAGGATGGTCATAATTTGTTTTTAATCTTTCCTCCATTGGCACATCTGTCTGGTCTTTATAGTAATAATCTTGCTCAAGCATTAGGATAGACTTTTCTGTAAAATGATCAAAGATAGCTTTTGTTACACTCGTTTTCCCTGAGCCAGATCCTCCGGCTACACCGATTACGATCGGTTTTTTCCCCATGGTATTACTGCCCCTTTCGCATCATGTTGTTCGGATAAATCGGCTTTTCCACTTTAAATTTCACGATTTGTAATGGATGGCGGGCAGCATCTAGTTCATTGCCTTTTTCATCCCAAACCTTCTCTATTTTTTGTGTGAAGTTTTCAATTTCCGGACCAAAAAATTCCACTTCATCGCCTGGTCTAAAAAAGTTTCGTTGTTGTAAGGTCACCATTTGAGTTTCCTTATCATAATCAAGCACCAATCCAACGAAGTCGAAGTCTGTCTTCTTGCTATGGTTGCCAAACATTTGCTCTTTATACCCCGGAACACCTTCAAAGAAAGCAGGTGCCGTCTCGCGGTTTGCACATTTATCAAGCTCTTCCAACCATTCTTGTTGAATCGTGAAGTTCTCAGGATCGGCACAATAAGCGTCGATTACTTTGCGGTACACACTTACTACTGTTGCTACATAGTGAATGGATTTCATGCGGCCTTCAATTTTCAAGCTATCGATTCCAAGTTCAATCATTCTAGGGATCGATTCAATAAGCTTTAAATCTTTCGGACTCATCGCAAATGGTGCATCACCTTCTGCAAAAAGTGCCTTTTCTTCTCCGCCATCCAATTCATACAAGTCATAATCCCAACGGCAAGACTGGCAGCAGCCTCCACGGTTAGAATCTCGTGCGGTCATATGATTACTTAGCGTACAGCGTCCAGAGTAAGCGATACACATGGCACCGTGAATGAAGGTCTCAATTTCGATGTCCACTTTCTCTTTCATCTCACGGATTTCTTCCGCGCTTGTTTCACGAGCAAGAACAACACGCTCCAAGCCTTCCTCTTTCCAAAACTGAACTGCTTTCCAGTTGGACAAGGATTGTTGTGTACTTAAGTGAACTTCAAGCTTAGGTGCCACTCTTCTGCATGTTTCAATGATGAGCGGGTCAGCAACGATGATTCCATGAACTCCTGCGCCTTCAATGCCGCGAAGGTAATCATCCAACCCGTCCATGTTTTCATTGTGAGCAAAAATATTGGTGGTAACGTAGATACGCGCGCCAAATTTTTCAGCAAATTGAACACCTTCTGCCATTTCTTCAAAGGTGAAATTTCCAGCATTAGAACGAAGTCCGTATTCTTGACCACCGATGAAAACAGCATCTGCACCATATTGAACAGCTATTTTTAATTTCTCTAGGTTTCCTGCCGGTGCAAGTAGTTCTGGTTTTTTAACAATTACCCGTTTTCCGTCAACTATCTTAGAAATCTTATCATTTACATAGGTTGTCATAAATGGCTACCTCCTTTTCACATTAATAGACTGTTTCTTTAAAGAAGAACCCTGTGTCGAGTGGACGGTGGTCTTGTTGAAGTTCTTCCATTTCATTTAACAGTTCCTCTTTGATATCTTCATAGGCTTCTCTGTCATCTGCACAAAGGTCTATTGCTTTTCTATATCTCTTTGTTACTTCAACGATATATTCCGGTGTTTGAAGTACACCGTCAATTTTAAAGCTGTCCACTTCTGCATCCATCATTTCTTCGAGTTCGTCAATGATGCACATGTCATTTGGACTCATGATATGGGTGCCATTTTCATCTTCATAGACAGGATATTTATTGCTTCGTTCCTTGTCATGGAGAAGCATGGCGCGTTCCTTGCCTTTTTCCACTTCCATTTGTTTGCCCTGGTATTCAAAATAATGCCCAAGCAATGAACGTTTGGATTGGAACATACAGGTCATGCCGTGCACTTGTACTTCTATTTCCACTTCTGCGTTTTCTTTGATCTCCACAATGGCATCCATGTTGAGCTCGCGGGCCAATACCGCACGTTTGGAGCCTTTTCTGCCCCAATAATTACAGGTGTAGTAGTTGGTTGCTGTGGTCTCTGTATTCCAATGCAGCGGCATGTTTGGAGCAACTTCTTTTGCTGCCATTAATACAGCCGGATCTCCGAAGATAACCGAATCTGCACCTGCTTCATTCAAGAATTGAAGATAGTCGGACAATTCGTCCACTTTTTCATTATGGAAAAGGGCATTCATTGCCACATATACTTTTTTCCCGTTCTCATGAGCAAGATCAATGGCTGCCTTTACTTCGTCCTTTTTGAATTCTCCAGCCAAGCGCAAGCCGTAGCGCTCTTCTCCGATAACAAATGCATCTGCACCCGCGTCTATTAAGTCTCTTAAATTCGTTAAGTCTAGCGGTGTCACTAATAACTCTGGTTTTTTCAACGTTCTTCACCTCTTTTTTTACTGATTGCGATCCCATCACCAACAGGCAAGATCGTGGTGATATAGTCTGGGTGTTCCATCAACCATCTATTGTATCGGTCAATCTTTTTGACCAGGTTTCTGATTCTTTTTGGTTCAATCCATTCGTGGTCCTCTGCTACCATCCCCCGAAAGAGGACGTTATCGGTGATGATGATACCCATTTCGTTTAACAGGGTTTCATACATCGTAAAGAACCGTTCGTATTGCCCTTTTGCTGCATCAACAAAAATGAAATCAAACGGTGCTTCTTTTTCCACTTGATCGAGCACTTCCAATGCGTCCCCGAATATCAAATGGATTCTATCTTGGAGCCCGGCTTGTTCTATATGTGATTTTGCTTGCAGGTATCTATGTTCGTCACGCTCTATGGTTACGATGGTCGCTTCAGGTAAAGCTTGTGCCATTCTGATAGCGGAGTATCCGATAGCTGCGCCTATTTCCAGAATTCTTTTTGGTGCGGAAAGCCTTAGGAGCTGAAGAAGTGTTTCCATTCCGACCAGGTCCATAATTGGGACATTTTCTACTTCAGCAAGCTTTTCCATGTTGCTGACTAGTTCATTCCTTTGGGGAGTGAGTGTATTTAAGTAGGATATTACTTTATTTTCATTGGCTTCCAACGGTGGACGCCTCCTTTAATCTTGCTAAAAACAAAGAAAATAGAGGTGACCTCAACGGAGGAACCCTCTTTTTACGTTAAAACATTTTAGTTCAAAACAACTCGATATATTTTACCACAAAAAAATAGGGAATGCGAATTAATTTCGCACTTCCCTATCAGACTTATCCGTTGTCCTGACTTGTGATATGTTCATTTTTATCAATGTTGTGTTCTTCTAACGTTTCGTTGAATAACACTTTACCATCTGGTGTTGCCAAGAAGTAGTAATACTCTGTTTCAGCAGGATTCAATGCAGCTTGAATGGATGTAAGACCGGCATTGGCGATAGGTCCCGGTGGCAGACCTTGGTTCTTATACGTATTGTAAGGTGAGTCCACTTCAAGATGCTCATATAATGTCCGCTCTTTATGTTCACCAAGCGCATATAACACAGTTGGATCTGTTTGAAGCGGCATTCCTACGTCAAGACGATTATAGAATACACTTGAAATGTAATCACGGTCTGTTTGCACAGTTGCTTCTGCTTCTATCAAACTTGCCATCGTCAGCAATTCATGTGGAGTTAAATCCATATTGCCCATCCCTATTCTTACTTCGTCATCTTGTAGAATCTCATCAGTCTTTTGAAGCATGATATCAATAACTTCTTCCGCTGTCGGATTTTCTACATAGAAAGGATAGGTTGCAGGGAATAGATAGCCTTCCAAAGCATACTTAACATCTTCATCGAACATTTCATCTGTAATAACTTTTGGATATTTCTCCCTCATCTTTTCGAGGAAATCCTTGTCATTTGCTTTTTCGAGGAATTCTTTTTCCGAAAGCCCCATTCTATTTTCCAGGATGACAGCAATTTGCTCCAATTGACGACCTTCAGGAATGGTAATCTGGAAGAGGACTTCCTGTTGAACTTTACCTTCTTTTAAGAAACCTATGATCTCATCAAGGTTCATGGAAGGACTTAGCTCGTATTCTCCCGCCATAAATCCTGATTCATTTTTAAACTTTACATAGTATCGGAATACTTTACCATTATTAATGATACCATTTTCCTCTAAAATACGACCGATGGATGTCGGAGAGGATCCTATAGGAATTTCCACTTTTTCTGTTTTGGTATCTTCTTCATTCACAGGCTGCAATGCATTTTTTATATAAAAATAACCGCCGCCAATAATACCAGTCAGGGCTAGCATAAGTAAGACAAATACTGTAAAGACAATGCGGCGCACAATCTTTGCTTCAAAATGTTTTTCTTTCAATTTTTCTTGAATATAGTCTTTGTTATTTTTTTCAGACAAAAAAATACCCCCTCTCGTACAACTAACAATTATACAACAAATTCATTAATTTTTTGACAAAAAAGCATGTATTTTCTCTTTTCCGACACATTCCCACATCATATTTTACCATTTTTTTCGCATTAATCATTACTTTTTTCCTAAATATTTTGAATTTATTAGGGTGAATGACATACAGTCATTTAGTAGTTTTACCATTTTCATTCAGAATAAAGGGTATGGTAAAATAAAATTGGAGGTAGATTATGAAACTTACACTGTACACTGACTACTCATTACGAGTTCTATTATATTTAGCAAGTGCGCCTGAAAACAACAAACTAATCCAAATAAAAGAAATAGCAGAAGCTTATGGCATTTCGAAAAATCATCTTATGAAGGTTACCTTTCATCTTGGAAAGTTAGGTTATGTGGAAACAATCCGCGGCCGTAATGGGGGATTATTGTTAGCCAAGGAACCAAAGGAATTGAATATTGGTGAATTGGTAAGGCAAACGGAGGAAGACTTTCATATTGTTGAGTGTTTTCAAGATCATGCGTCTTGTGTCATATCGCCACACTGTAAGTTAAAAGGCGTATTATATCAGGCGACACAGGCGTTCATATCTGTCTTGGATCAATACACTTTAGCTGATCTGATAACAAACAAAGAGCAATTGACCACTCTATTGTTTACAGATGAAAAAAACATGGACAAAAATAAAGAGAGCAAACAGGAGTAACCTGCTTGCTCTCTTTTTTCTTACTCTTCTTCTTCAGCCAAGAAAGTGTTTAACATTTCTTCAATCATGTCCCACTCTTCATCCGTTTCAACCGGTTGAAGGTCGCCACCTTCTTCTGATTCGCTAGGAACGAAGCTTGATGCATGGATTTCGATGTCATCCTGGTCATCATTTTCTGCACCTACTGGGTAATAAAGTACATAGGACTTTCCAAATTCCTCAGAATCAAATGTGAAAAGCACCTCACATAATTGCTCATTCCCGTTTTCGTCTACTACTGTAATATTTTGTTCTCCGTGTTCCATTATGCTCACCTCTAATTTATTGTTGGCTGTCAAGATATCCTTGTAAAATGACAACGGCAGCCATCTTGTCTATTACTTGCTTTCTTTTTTTTCTACTTACGTCAGCAGAAAGCAGAATCCTTTCTGCTGCTACAGTAGAAAGCCTTTCATCCCAATAGATGACCGGAAGTCCCGTTTTAGCAGTCAGCATTTCACCATAATGCTTGCTGGCTTCGCCGCGGGGACCGATAGAACCGTTCATATTCTTTGGTAAGCCAACTACGACTTTTTCAGGCTTATATTCAGCGATGATCTGCTTCAATCGCTTAAACCCTAAATTTTTTATTGCTTCATCAATTTTTATCGTTTCCAACCCCTGTGCTGTCCATCCCATTTCATCACTGATGGCAACACCGACTGTTTTGGAACCGACGTCTAAGCCCAAAATGCGCATGTACTACTCCTTGCGGTGCTGTTCTAGGTAAGACTTCACTAATTCTTCAATTAGCTCGTCCCTTTCAATTTTCCGAATAAGCGTTCTTGCTTCTTTATGACGCGGAATGTATGCTGGGTCTCCAGATAGCAAGTAACCGACAATCTGGTTGATAGGGTTGTACCCTTTTTCCTGCAACGCCTCATAAACTGTTATTAATACGTCATCCACATTAGCTTCCAATGCATCTTCCGGAAAGTTAAACTTCATTGTTTTGTCAAAGGAGCTCATCATTTGCACCTCTCTCTTAGACTTCTTTTTTTCTATCTGCTTGTCAATTGTTACCTTTATTGTACACCAAATGTCGGCAATGTTAAACGGATTTTATCCAATCTTCAACAGATTGTAATGCAGAATCGACTTGTTCCGGGTTTTTTCCGCCTGCTTGAGCCATGTCAGGACGACCTCCGCCGCCGCCCCCGCAACGTGTAGCCACTTCTTTTACAACCTTGCCGGCATGGTAACCTTTTTCAATTAGATCTTTTGTTACCCCTGCAGAAATATTCACTTTACCATCTTGGACGCTTGCAAGTACTATGATACCAGAACCAAGCTTATTTTTTAAATCATCCACCATCGTACGCAGATTATTCATGTCTGTACCTGCTACCTTGCTCACTAGCATTGTTACGCCATTAACGTCTTTCGCTTTGGAAGATAGGCTGGATGCTTCAATGTTTCCAAGCTTCGAAGCCAAGGATTGGTTTTCTCTTTGCAGTTCTTTCATATCTGATAAAAGAACATCGATTCTTGTTCCAACTTCCTGTGGTTTCGTTTTCAGCTTCGCCGCTGCATCTTTTAACAGTTGTACTTGATCATTCAGTAAACGGTAAGCCCCTTCACCTGTGACAGCTTCCATACGGCGTGTTCCTGCTCCTATTCCAGATTCAGAAACAATCTTGAATAAACCGATTTCAGATGTATTTGGAACATGGCAACCACCGCATAGCTCAAGGCTGTATTCTCCAACTTGGACAACACGGACAATATCTCCGTACTTTTCACCGAACAATGCCATTGCACCCATTGCTTTTGCTTCTGAGATGGATTTGTTTTCAATGACAACATTGATGCTAGCCCAGATCTTTTCATTAACAATCGCTTCGATTTTCTCGATTTCCTCTTGTGTCACTTGACCAAAATGAGAGAAGTCAAAGCGAAGACGATCTGCCGTCACTTGTGATCCCGCTTGGTTTACATGAGTCCCAAGCACGTCTTTTAATGCTTGATGCAAAATATGTGTAGCTGTGTGATTTTTAATAATTTGTGCACGGTTTTTCGCATGTACTTCTGCTTTAACGGCCTGTTCTCTATTTAACACGCCTTCTTCCACTACGATGGTATGAAGGTTTTGGCCGTTTGGAGCTTTTTGAACATCCTTTACAAATCCTCTGCCAGATTCGGTTACGATGTAGCCGTGGTCAGCAATCTGGCCACCGCTTTCCGCGTAAAAAGGTGTTTCCGCCAAAATTACTTGAACCTCATCACCTGTTACAGCTGAATCTGCTAGCTCGCCGTTTTTAACAATGATAGATAAAGTCGTTTCTGCAGTAAGCTGGTCATATCCGACGAAACTGCTTTCTGTACGGATTTCCCCAAGGACACCTGATTGAACTTGCATGGAATTAGAGTCTTGACGCGCGGAACGAGCACGATCACGTTGCATTTCCATTTCCTTTTCGAAACCTTCGTGATCAAGCGTCATACCCTGTTCTTCCACATACTCTTCTGTCAGTTCAACAGGGAAGCCATACGTATCATACAGTCGGAATGCGTCTGAACCAGAAACCACCGTACTTCCATCTTCTTTAGCCTTTGCGATGACAGTGGAAAGGATCGCCAACCCGTCATTCAGTGTTTCATGGAAACGCTCTTCTTCGGTTTTCACTACACGCTGAATGAAGTCTTGTTTTTCTTTTACCTCTGGGTAGAAATCAACCATGATTTCCGCTACAACCGGCACTAGCTCATACATGAAAGGACGGTTGATCCCAAGTTGTTTTGCGTAACGAACAGCTCTTCTTAATAGACGGCGAAGTACATAGCCACGTCCTTCATTAGAAGGCAGCGCACCATCACCAACTGCAAATGTCACGGTACGGATATGGTCAGCGATTACTTTAAATGCCGTATCTTTTTCTACGTTTGTGCGGTATTTTTCACCTGACACATTTTCAGTCGCTTCGATAATAGGAATAAAAAGATCAGTATCAAAGTTTGTTGGTACGTCTTGGATAACAGATACCATACGCTCAAGACCCATACCTGTATCAATATTTTTCTTTGGAAGCGGTGTGTATGTATGGTCTGGGTTGTGATTGAACTCAGAAAATACAAGATTCCAAATTTCAAGGTAGCGTTCGTTCTCTCCACCTGGATATAGTTCTGGATCATTCAGGTCATTTCCATAGCTTTCACCACGGTCATAGAAAATTTCTGTGTTTGGTCCACTTGGGCCTTCTCCAATATCCCAGAAGTTACCCTCTAGGCGGATAATTCTTTCCGCAGGAACGCCAATTACTTCATTCCAGTACTTGTATGCTTCTTCGTCTTCTGGATGAATGGTTACGGATAGCTTTTCCGCTTCAAAGCCAATCCATTTTTCGCTCGTAAGGAATTCCCAAGCCCAGTCGATCGCTTCTTTTTTGAAGTACTCTCCAATGGAGAAGTTACCGAGCATTTCAAAGAATGTATGGTGGCGTGCTGTTTTTCCTACGTTCTCAATATCATTGGTACGGATGGATTTTTGTGCATTGCAAATACGGGGATTTGCTGGGATGACACGGCCATCGAAGTATTTTTTTAGGGTTGCCACGCCACTGTTGATCCATAATAGGGATGGGTCTTCGTGTGGGACAAGGGATGCGCTAGGTTCAACAGCATGTCCTTTTTCTTTGAAGAAGTCTAGGAACATTTGTCTTACTTGAGCAGATGTTAAATGTTTCATTTGATTTTCCTCCTTTTGGTGTTACTGATTAAACTCCTGTTTCCCTTCGTTCCAGGTGGTCAACAGGGAAATTTGAAGAAAACAAAAAACTCCCGTCCCTAATAACAGGGACGAGAGTGTTCTCGCGTTACCACCCTGATTATGACAGAATGGTTCTGTCATCTCTCAGATTGCTTTAACGGTGCAAACCGGCAGGATTTCACCCTGCTCTCCGGATTAGCTTTCCATTACCCTTCACCCTGGAATCCTTTCAGCCGTGGAATTCCTCTCTTTTCAGGATGGTCTGTAATGTACTCAGATCCTTCTTTGAATTGGTTTATGTAGCTAGTATGTTTCGATTATATGCAACAGAAAGACCGTTGTCAATGTTTGATGAAATGAGCAGTAAGATGAGTTAAAGTAACCTTCAGCACAGCGAATACAGGTACTGCCAAAATCAATCCTACCACCCCTGCGACCTCTCCTCCAATTAATAGAGCCAAAATGATGAATACCGGGTGAATATGAAGGCTTTTGCCCACGATTAATGGCGATAAAATGTTCCCTTCTATAAATTGCAGACCAAAAATAATGACGATTACCAATAGTACCATCTTCACAGAAATAGTCGCAGCGATGATAACTGCCGGAAAAGCTCCGATAATCGGTCCAAAATAAGGGATGATGTTCGTGATTCCTATGATCACACCAAGCACGAGTGGGTATTTCATGCCAGTCAGCCAGAGACTTGCGGTTGCAAGTATGCCAATAATCAAACATACCGTCAACTGTCCTCTTATATAGCTACCTAGTGAGATGTCTACGTCCTTCAAAAAGGCAATTCCCGGTTCCCTCCATTTTCGAGGGGTCAAGTACCAGATTGTTTTTTTTACTTTGATCATAATCCTTCAAAAGGTAAAACACTATGAAAGGAATGACAATCAATATAAAAAAGGAGTTTAATACCCCTTTTAATCCGGCTACAACTTTTGTCAAGAGATTGGAGAGCATTGCTTCAAATTCATTAAAGGTTTGATCTACTCTATCGTGGATTCCGTCCGGCCAACTAGAAGTGGAACTATGAATTTGCTTGATCCAACCGCTATATGTTTGAGACAGTCGCGGGAAGTTTTCTGAAAGCTCCCAAAGCTGGTCAATGATGACAGGTATCCCTTTATAAGCTATGAGACCGATTCCACCAAAAAATAAGAGGTAGATGATTAAGATAGCAATTGGTCTAGGCATCCCTCGGTTGTGAGTGTATTCTACAACGGGATGCAGCAGGTATGTAATGAAAATACTGATGAAAAATGGGATGCTGATGATGAAGATAACCTTCAAAACAGGCGCCCACAATGGACTCAGTTTCATGAAAACATACAAAATGATCATAACGAGTAGAAGTGTACCTAGGCGTAACAGCCATTTCTTCTGATTTTCCAAGAGAAACGCCTCCTACTCGTTATTCTCTATTTAGTTAAAGGTATTTATACGTTATTTTACTTCAACTCAGAAATAGAATCGGCCACCGTTTTCATAATAAATTGCAGGTCTTCATCACTGATGGACAGAGGTGGTGAAAGAGTAAGGACATTATTAAATCCAGCCACGGTCGCTCCGTTTTTCCCAACTATTAAGCCCCTCTTTTTACATGAGGCAATGACTCCATTAATCTTGTCTATTTCAATCGGCTCTTTTGTTTCCTTGTTTTTAACAAGTTCCAATCCTATTAACAGCCCTTTTCCCCGGACATCTCCAACAAAGGGATGATCGGAAAGGCGGGATTTGAGTTCGCTTAATAATATTGCCCCTTTTTCTGCAGAACGCTCTATCAGCTTTTCATTTTCCATGATTTCAAGGTTTTTTAATGCCAAGGCACATGATGCCGGACTACCCCCAAAAGTATTCACATGGCGCAGGTAGTCGTATTCCTCAGATCCTTTGAATTTATCATAGATTTCTTTTTTCACTGCAGTGGCCGAAAGCGGCAGATAGGCACTTGTAATGCCTTTGGCCATGGTGATGATGTCTGGTTTTACGCCATAATTCATGAATCCAAATGGCTTTCCAGTTCTTCCAAAGCCGCAAATCACTTCATCTACAATTAAGAGGGCACCATGCTTTTTACAGATTTCAGAGACTGCTCCCATGTAGCTATCTGGTGGAGTAAGGATTCCTCCGCCTGTAATAATTGGTTCCATGATCATTGCTGCAATGGTCTCGCTTAGCTCCCACGTCATCACTTGATCCACGTCTTTTACGCATCTCATCTTCATGGGATCTTCTGTTTGCGCATCTTCCATTCTATATGTGTCGGGAGGCGGGATGTGTACAAACCCTGGTGCTAGTGGTTCATATTTATATTTTCGTTGCGCCTGGCCTGTTGCTGCTAATGAACCCATGGTGTTTCCGTGATAAGAACGGTATCTGGATACAATTTTATAGCGGTTGCTCTCGCCACGCTGAGCATGATATTGTCTTGCAATTTTAAAGGCTGTTTCATTTGCTTCCGATCCGCTGTTGGAAAAGAAAATGACATATTCTTCTCCAAGCCACTCGTTAAGTTTTTCAGCAAGTTTTATTGCCGGGACGTGACTTTGTGTTAGTGGAAAATAAGCGAGTTCTTTCAGCTGTTCGTACGCCGCTTCTGCAAGTTCCGTTCTGCCATAGCCGACGTTGACACACCAAAGCCCTGACATCCCATCCAAATAGCGGTTGCCTTCGATATCAGTGATCCAAGCGCCTTTTGCTTCTTTTACTACCATGGTGGAGGAGGGACTATAGGGTTTCATGGAATGCCATAGATAGCGGTCGTCTTGAGCCAATAAATTTTGTTCTTGCGTTTGATTTATTTTAGCCAACGGAAACACCCTTTCTATCTTCATTACACCGCTGGTGATTTCCGCAAATGGCTTCGCTTTCCGCGGGGCGACCTTGAGGCTCCTCGGTTGCCTGCGGGGTCTCAACATTGTCGCTACTCCCCCGCTGGAGTCTAGCCTTTTGCTCCAATCACCAGCTAGAAAACTTTTCTATACTCTACACCTTATTTTAAAAATCGTATCTTGATGTGATCATTTTTTTACGGGTGAAGAAGTTGACGCCGTCTTTTCCGTTTACATGAAGGTCGCCGTAAAACGAATCTTTCCAGCCGGAGAATGGGAAAAATGCCATGGTTGCAGGAACTCCTACATTGACACCGATCATTCCAGCATCCGCTTCTTCCCTGAACTGCCTTACCGCCTTGGCATCTTTTGTGTAGATGGTTGCCCCATTGCCGAATCGGGATTTCTCGATATGAGCAAGTGCCTCGTCAAGGTCTTTTGCACGCAAGAGACTGAGAACGGGTGCGAAAATCTCTTCCTTGGCAATCGTCATTTCAGGGGTCACATGATCAAAGATGGTTGGCCCAAGATAATTGCCCTCTGGCATTTCATCCATTTCTTTCCGCCCATCGCGAATCAGAGATGCTCCTTCGGAAACGCCCTGTTTAATATAGCCTAGTACTTTTTCTCTGTGGCTTTCCCTAATAACCGGTGTCAGCAATACGTCTTCATCCATACCATTTCCGATTGTCAGGGAATTTGATTTGTTTTTCAGCTCTTCCACAAATGAATCGTTATCACCGACCACCACTACTGCACTGCATGCCATGCAACGCTGCCCTGCACTTCCAAATGCAGAGGTTAAAATATGTTGAGCAGCTTTTTCTATGTTGGCATCCGGCATGACGACATGGTGGTTTTTCGCACCAGATAATGCTTGAACCCGCTTCCCATTTTTGGCGGCAGTCTCATACACATATTTTGCAACTGGCTGGGAGCCTACAAAGGATATAGCTTTAACATCCTCATGATCTAGCAAACCATTTACTACATCATGTGCACCGTGGACAATATTCAACACTCCGTCTGGCGCTCCTGCTTCTGTAAACAGCTCGACTAATCGATTGGCAAGCATCGGGGTCCGTTCTGAAGGCTTCAAGACAAACGTATTACCGCAAGCGATGGCGAGCGGGAACATCCAAAGCGGAACCATCATTGGAAAGTTAAAAGGCGTTATTCCGCCGACAACTCCCAGCGGATATCTGTACATGCTAGAATCAATATCTTCCGCAATATTGGATAAGGTCTCCCCCATCATCAATGTTGGTGCACCAGCTGCAAACTCTACACACTCCAACCCTCTCTGCACTTCTCCATGTGCTTCTTTGAACGCTTTTCCGTTTTCAAGAACAATCAACTTTGCCAGTTCGTCATGATTTTTTGTTAATAGGTGATGATAGGCATACATGATGCGTGCACGTTTAGGTACAGGCATATCCTTCCATGTTTTAAATGCCAGCTTAGCTGCCTTTACTGCCTCCTCAACATCTTCTTTGGTAGATATCGGCACCTTTGCCAAACATTCTTTTGTTGCGGGGTTGATGACTTCCATCCTTTCAGAACCTTTTGAATCCACCCATTTTCCATCTATGAAATTTTGCAATACCCTTGTGTCTTTTGAAGTAATTGTCATAATATTGTCCTCCTCATTCGTTAATAGAATATTTAGAACTTATGACTATTATCTGACAAAATAGAAAGGCTTTCATTAGACAAAATGTAAAATGGATAAGGTTTCGTTCCTGACATTTTGGCAGAAAAAAAGTTGGTCCCTTCAGGAAACCAACTTTGTCAACATTTTAAAGACTATATGTTTTACTATCTCCGTCTAGATACGAATTGGTTGTGTTCAAATATTCATATACCATCACCATGAACTCAATCACAAGCCTCTTTTCAGAAGTCATGAAGTCCTCCCCAAGTAAGCTTTCAAGTTTTTGAATCCGATGATAGAGAGTCTGCCTAACAATATAGAGCTTACTTGCCGTCTCTTTTTTTGAACCATTGCAGGAGAGATAAATCTTCAATGTCTCAAGAAGCTTCCCATTATGCTTTTGATCATAAATTATGACTGGCTCCAAATATTCCATCACAAAATCACGAAGATCATGATGTTTTTGCATGAACGAAATCAAGCGGTAAATATGAAGGTCCTCAAAAAAGGAGAAATATTCATCCTTCAACAGTTGCTCCTGAATTTGCATAGCTTCCCATGAAGACTGATAACTTTTGGAAAGTTGATCAAGAGGCAGAACATATTTCCCGACAGCAAAGCGGAGAGAATAATTGCCTTTGGAGTCCTTCTGTTTGCCGAGAATGTTGGCTACTCCTTCAGAAAGCCTTTCCTTCCAGCCTTTTTCCTCTCTTCTGTTAATCAAAATGACCGTTAGCGTATTTTTCATTTCTGTAAAGAACACAGAGAAACCTTGTTGTTCAAAGATGGAGCGAAATAAAAGGGTTAAATAGGTTTTGTCCAGCGCCGGGGCGTGTTGGTTTTTCTTTTTACAAAGAAGTACCACTCCGCCTTTATGAAGAACAGCCTCATTGCGACCAAGGAAATCCCGGATGGATTCTTTGCTCTGTCCACCTTCAAGCCAACTGCGAAGCCACTCGCTTTCTTCAAGTCTTCTTTTCTCCTCCACATACAACCCTCTTAAAATATGCTGAGCAAGCGCGGTGATAGTTCGATCTAATAGTAAATGATCAAACTCGCTCAATACGCGGTCGTGAGAAAGAATATGAATGACCCCATGTTGCTTGTCCATTACCTGAACAGACTCCCTCAAGTACCTTTCTGTTAAAAGATCAGCATTCATCGAGCATACGATTTTTTTCCGCTCGTGAATAGGAACGTCCGGTATGAAGAACCTTTCTCCTGATTTATTTTCGTATATAATTTGAGTTTCCAAATGTTCTTGTAGATAATGTAGTATTTGCATTTCATGGGTAATGGTCAATAGTTTCTTGTTCAACGTTTGAGAGTAACTTTCGAGTTGAGAGATCATTTGATATTGCTGGTTAATCAACACAGAATGAATATCTTGCGTAATATCTACAAATGACACTTCCTGATGAAAGAGAATGAGAGGGAATGCTTGTGCATTAGCTAAGTAAATAATTTCCTGTGGGATGGAGGGGATGTAGGCACCTTTTTCAATACATAATCCGGCAGCCTGACAGTTTATTAGCTGCTGAACAAACGACTTAAATTTCTCCATATTATTTCCAAAAGAAACCCCAGTGGATAAAATTAGTTCTTGTCCATTCAACAACTTCTCTATATTGGAGATTTCCACGACATGCACCCATTTTACTTGACGGTGGATGCCTTGTTTCCCTGCAACTACCTCGGATTTTTCAAATTGTTTCCGCTTCATGATCTCCTGTAGGGACAACATGGTTTTCATATATTCACCTCTTTTTCTATAATGGTTGCTACCTTTATGTATGACTAGGTCCTAAAACGATAATTTAATTATAACGTAATCAAGGGTGTTATTTAATTAAATATTCTGACAAAAATACACAAAAGATGACATGTTGGCCTTTTCTCCACATGTCATCTTTTGTCTCTTAATTATTTATCGGAAAATATAACTGAATTTCTTGGACCATTTCTTGAAATTCACCTTCATCATTAAAGTCGCTTGAATCCCAGTTTTCCAAAATCCAATTGACAAGTTCTTCAGGTGAATTAAAAAACTCGCCACTAGAATCTGCTTTGCGGATGGTGAACCTGTTGTTGTCTTCATCAATTGTTACCTCGCAAGGGTAGGCGCTCTCTTTGCATTTCAATTGATATTCCATATATAGAATACTCCTTTCACGATGCAGTTTACATGATTTTATTCGCAGCAAGATCAAACTATGAAGGTTTCGTTAATTTTCTTGCCGTTGTTGCTTAATCAATAGGGAGGCAAAGTACTTCCTGGAATCTGCATGCTTAATGTGTAGGGTCTCTTCATGGGAAATCTCTTTCTTGCCATCGTTTCGTTCTAGAACAAGAAAGGAGCCTTCTAAGTTCTCTTCTACATCTTTAATACGAAACCCTTTATTTATGAAAAAATCTATCTTTTCTTTTTCTGCTATATATTGTTGATAATCGCTCAAATTATATTCCTCCTAACAGGTTAACTTGAAAGTTCTTTTGGTTCGTCATAAGCTTCCGCTTCGTCCACGATAACCCAGTCTCTTCCAACTGTAATTCCAAGATACTTCTCATCATCAGGATCCTCAATTTCAGCCTGCTGATATTTTTTAAAGTACCAATACTTTGCAAGAATATAATATAGACCCCCACCCACTACAAAACCGACTATAAACGAATAGTTTGCAAGATAGTATGCTGCCGCTCCTCCTACAAACCAAGAAATAAATCCTGCTAGATTAAAGCCTTTTGTGTATTTGAACTGACCATCGTTTTCATAAAGGTCATGCACGTTCACGCGGCGTTTCCTCAATAGATAGTAGTCCGCAAACAAAATCCCTACGATTGCTGAAAGAATTCCACCAACAATCAATAAAACCGGAATTAATATTCCAAAAAGGTTCCAAGGTTGAACAACAGATCCTACTATCCCAGCGATGACAACACCAGCCCAAAACGGAACTTTTGGACCTCCAACATTGGAAAAAATGGTTGCAGCCGGAATAAGGTTGGCTGAAGCATTGGTAGACCATTGGGCAAAAATAATCATTAATAAAAGAACCCCTAGAACAATTCCACTGGCTGCCTCCTGCAACGCGACAACAGGATCATAGTTTGATACAGCGATATAAGAAACTCCTCCGATTGCTACCATGAATGTTTGTGTAATCGGCAAGGCAATGACGCTTCCTACAATGCTGGATTTGTTCCGTTTTAACCAGTTTCGTTCATACTTAGGTGCTTTAATGAAACGCGAGATAGATGGAATATCTGCTGCCAATGTTGCCCAGAATCCCATGTTACTGAATATGACGATCAAGAAAGCCGTTACGGCAGCTCCTCCTGTTACCGGGCTTTCGATCCACGACCATACTTCCCTGCCTTGATCCAGTGCTCTATCAGATAGAGTGGTGTACATCCAGGCAGAAATGATGATTATGATTGGTGCTGCAAGATCAGCAAAGCGCTCAACCGCTTTAATGCCAAGTGCGGTATTAAGTAGTTGAACAGCTGCAAAAATGAGAAAACACACAAACCAGTTATCAAACTCTGTTAATGTAAAAAGGATGGCATTCATTGCCGTGGCACCAAAGTAGGTGTTGATACCAAACCAGAAAGATGCCGCCAAGCCACGGATGATAGAAGGGATATGTGTCCCTATCGTTCCAAATGGCGCCCGCATGTAAACCGGGAAGGAGAGTCCGTGTTCGATTCCTATGTCTCCTGTAATGGTCATGAACAATCCGATGGCTATACTTCCGATGATGGTAGCAACGATTACCCAACCGAGCGATAAGCTTTGTACGCCGGCTCCTCCGATTGCGAAAGCAGCGAGTACGACTGCCATCCCGACCCACATGACTGCAAATCCGACTGTGCCTATTTTTCGGTTTGCGTGAGAGATTGGGAGTAGGTCTGGCGATTTTAAATAACTTTCATTCTTTTTCATCAAAACACCCCATTTTATAATATTTAAGGTATCCTTTAACTCTTGCAGATCTACATTCCGGGTGATTGCTTTCCGCAGGGCGTGTGCTTGAGCCTCACTTCGTTGATGGCCAGTGAAAAAGTCTTTGATGTTAGATTTTGTTAAGCCACCGCTGTTGATTTCCGCAAACGGCTTCGCTTTCCACGGGGCGACCTTGAGCCTCCTCGGGCTACGCGCTGCGGGGTCTCAACATTGTCGCTACTCCCCCGTAGGAGTCTCCGCCAATTGCTCCAATCAACAGCTATTAATTATCCAAAAGATAGGTTATTGGGTTTTTCAGTGGCCTCCTTCGTTGCGGGATATCAACCTACCGCTACCTCCCGCCGGAGTCTCTCACCCTGCACTCCGAACTGCAAGGGACTAACGCTTACTTTTGATATAACAAATGCTTGACCTAGTGTGATTGTGTAGGTCAAGCATACGGAGGTTGGTTGAATAAAATTGTTAGGTTTGTTGGGTTAGATGGACAAGGTCTCGTTCTGTTTCAGTTGGGATGCTGCTCCATATCTATTGCGTTTAATATATTGCCCGCTTCCGGCTTTTCCGACAAACTGCTTATCGCGAACGACAAACTCACCTCGCACGAGAACAGAAACAGGTTCACCGGTAATTTTCATTCCTTCAAATGCATTATAATCGACAGCCATATGGTGGGTGGATGCGGATATCACCCTTTCATAGTTTGGGTCAAAAATGACGATATCTGCATCAGCTCCAACGGAAATGGTTCCTTTTTTCGGAAACATTCCGAAAAGCTTTGCAACTCTTGTGGAAACAATGTCGACGAACTGATTGATGGATATCCGCCCTTTTTTCACACCTTCTGAAAACAGAATGCTGACTCTGTCTTCGATCATAGGTCCTCCATTTGGTATTTTTGTAAAGTCACCTTTTCCTAGCGTTTTTTGCCCTTCAAAGTCAAACGAGCATTGATCAGAGCCAAGCGTCTGAAGCTGACCGCTTTTTAAGGCATTCCATAACACTTCTTGATGCCATTTATCACGCAATGGCGGGGACCAGACATATTTGGCACCTTCAAAGTTCGGTTTTTCTAAATAGCTTTTATCAAGAGCCAGATATTGCGGACAGGTTTCTCCCCAAATTTCCACTCCTTTGTTTCTTGCTTCGGCAATCTTTTCTACCGCTTCCGCACAGGACACATGAACCACATAAAGCTGAGAATCTGCAAGCGAAGTAAGTTGGGCAGCCCTTCCAGTCGCTTCCCCTTCCACCTCAGGAGGCCTTGTTAAGGCATGGTAAATTGGGTCTGTATTTCCGTTTTCCAATGCTTCCTTTGTTAAGTAATCAATAACATCTCCATTTTCAGCGTGAACCATAACAAGAGCACCAAGGTCCTTCGCCGCCTTTAACGTACGAAAGAGGGTTGCATCATCTGCTTGAAACACATTTTTATATGCCATAAATACTTTAAACGACGTGATGCCTTCTTTTTCAATAACTTGTGGTAGTTCCTTCATGACAGCTTCATTCATCTCACCGATCATCAAATGAAAGCTATAGTCGATAACCGCTTTGTCCTTTGACTTGGCATGCCATGTTTTAATCGCATCCTGAAGCGGTCGGCCCTTTTCTGTCAGACAAAAATCAATGATGGATGTCGTTCCTCCAAAAGCTGCTGCCATTGTTCCACTTTCAAAATCATCTTTTGTAACAGTTCCCCCAAAGGGCATATCCAAGTGTGTATGGGGATCAATCGCACCAGGAAAGATATAACAACCTTTTGCATCAATCACTTCCGCATCAGCTGAGGAAAGATTGAGCCCGATAGAAGAGATTGTTTCCCCGTCAATTAAAATATCTGCTTCATATTGGTCGCTTGCTGTCACAATGATTCCGTTCTTTATTAGTTTTTTGGCTGCCATTTGTTCTATTCCCCCTTATTTAACCGTATCCACTTCGCATTGTTTCAATAAACCAAGAGCAGATTGCCTGTCATTCCATGTCATTGGTGGTTGTTCATGTGGAAGCTCCACCATGGTGATAGCATCTTCCACCGGACAGACAATAGAGCAAAGGTTACACCCTACACAATCTTCTTCTCTTACTTGCAAATAAGACTTTCCTGAGGAATTCTTCAACATATCAATACACTGATGGGAAGTATCTTCACAGGCGATATGGCATTTATTGCAGTTAATACAGGTATCCTGGTTGATTCTTGCGACGATTTTGTAGTTCAGATCAAGATTGCCCCAGTCCGAATATTTGGGTACAGATTTCCCTACAAGGTCCATGACCCTGGCAATTCCTTTTTCATCTAAGTAATTGTTGAGCCCATCCAACATGTCTTCTACAATTCGAAATCCATGATGCATAGCTGCGGTACAAATTTGAACACCAGTTGCCCCCATTAGCATAAACTCCACCGCATTTTGCCAGTTAGAGACGCCGCCCATTCCGGAGATTGGAACATTTATTCTAGGGTTTCTTGCACATTCCCCTACCATATTAAGTGCAATTGGTTTTACAGCTGGCCCGCAATACCCGCCATGGGCTCCTTTACCGCCCACATGAGGTATCGTGTTCCAACTATCAAGATCCACACCAGCAAGACTGTTAATCGTATTGATCATACTGACAGCATCTGCTCCTCCTCTTACTGCTGCCTCTGCCGTCACGGTGATGTCGGTGATGTTTGGTGTCAATTTAACGATGACAGGTGTATTTGCTGCTTCTTTTGCCCAATAGGTTTGCTTTTCGACAAGGTCCGGAACCTGACCGGATGCAGAACCCATTCCCCTTTCAGCCATTCCATGCGGACAGCCGAAGTTCAACTCAAGTCCATCCACCCCAACGGCTTCCACCTTTTTCACAATTTCATGCCATTTTTCTTGCTTTGGTTCTACCATCAAAGAGGCAATGACCGCTCGATCTGGAAACTTCTTTTTGGTTTCTTCTATTTCTCTTAAGTTCACTTCTAAAGGTCTGTCGGTAATGAGCTCAATATTGTTGAAACCCGCTACTCTCTGTCCATTAAAACTGACAGCCGCAAACCGAGAAGACACATTAATAATCGGGTCTCCAAGCGTCTTCCACACTGCACCTCCCCACCCTGCTTCAAAAGCACGCTGCACCTGATATCCGGAATTAGTTGGCGGTGCTGATGCAAGCCAGAATGGATTGGGTGCTTTAATTCCTGCTAAATTTATTGATAGATCTGCCAAATGCTTTCCCCCTCACACTTTTTTTCAGGCCGTCTCCACTTTGTTTTTTACCAATTTTTCATACAGAGCATACGCCGTAAGTTTTCCTTGTTCCGCAGCAGTTACGACCATTGCCTCCCTTTGGCCCTTACCGAACACGACATCGCCACAGGCAAATATTTTATCATTGGAGGTTTGATGGGTATGTTTATCTATCTTCACTACTCCATCGTCGTGAATAAGTCCGAATCGTTCAATAAGGTTGGTATATCTCGTCTGACCGATTGCCTTGATGACAGCGTCTACTTGCAGTATGTGTTCGGAACCTTCCACTTTCACCGGTCTTCTTCTGCCATCAGCACCTGGGGCTCCAAGTTCCATCCTTATGCATTCAATGGCTGCGACTTCGCCTTTTTCGTTTCCGATAATTTTACTTGGCGCTGTAAGCCAGCGGAATTCTACTCCATCTTGTTTTGCAAACTCATACTCAAAGTCATAAGCAGTCATCTCTTCTTGCGTCCTGCGATAAAGAATTTTTACATTTTCTGCACCAAGCCGGACTGAACAGGTCGCACCATCGATGGCAGTATTTCCAGCACCAATGACCACGACATTTTTCCCTTTGAATTTATCTGTAATGCTATTGGTTTTTGTTTCTTTTACAAAATCAATGGCATCATATACTCCACTCAGATCTTCTCCATCAATTCCAAGCATCGGAACACTGGCCATGCCGACAGCTAAAATAACACCATCATATTGAGTCAGAATATCATCTACTGATATGTCCACTCCCACTTTTGTATTAGTTCGTATCTCCACATCTAAGCTTTTAACCTGTTCCACTTCCCAAAAAGAAACACTTTTAGGTAGGCGGAAGGAGACAATTCCATACGTATTCAGGCCTCCTGCTTCTTTCTCTGCTTCAAATATGGTGACTTGGAATCCAAGTAGAGCCAGTTCACGAGCTGCAGAAAGCCCAGCTGGCCCCCCACCGACAATCGCTACTTTTTTTCCGTTGGATTTCCCTTTTTGGAAAAGAACCTGCTCGTTTCGAATGGCCCAGTCAGTTGCATAGCGTTGAAGATCGCCTATTACAATTGGTTTTGTATGATGATTAAGAACGCATGCCCCTTCACACAACTCCTCCGTCGGGCATACCCTCGAACAGCTTGCTCCGACAGGATTGGCACTCATAATCGTTTTGGCGGAACCTTTTAAGTTACCTGAAGCAATTTTTTTGATAAAAGAAGGAATATCAATACTTGTCGGGCACGCTACAATACAAGGTGCATCGTAGCAATATAAACAGCGGTTAGCCTCCTCCAACGCTTCCCGATCTGTTAGACCAGGTTTTGCTTCCATAAAATTCACCGTTAAATCTTCTAAATCGATTCGTTTCATTGCCCCTTTCACATACCCACTCCCCTTTATCCAAATCTCGCAAGAAAAAAAGGCAACTCATATCGACGGATGTGCCCAATATTAACTACTGGAATCAGGTTCACAAACTGCGAATGAATTACCTCTTGGCCTTTACGGCAAAAGTGCGGTCATTTCTTCATATGTCTCCGGTCTTCTGTCACGGTAAAATTGCCACACATCTCTCACTTCACGGATTAATTTTTTGTTCATTTCCCCAATGATTACTTCGTCTTGATCTCTGCTTCCGATGGAAACAAACGATCCTCTTGGGTCAACCAGATAGGACTGTCCATAAAACTCGCCCATTTTCCATGGACCTTCCACCCCAACCCTGTTGATGGCACCGACATAATAGCCATTTGCCACTGCATGTGCAGGTTGCTCCAATTTCCATAAGTATTCTGAGAGACCGGCCACTGTAGCGGAAGGGTTAAAGACGATTTCAGCACCTTTTAAACCAAGCAGTCTTGCACCCTCAGGAAAATGTCTGTCATAGCATATGTACACACCAACTTTTGCATATGCTGTATCAAAAATCGGATATCCAAGGTTGCCCGGTTTGAAATAAAATTTTTCCCAGAAGCCGTGGCCTTGATCTCCTACCCCAACTTGAGGAATATGTTGTTTACGGTATTTTCCGAGATACTTGCCATCTGCATCAATTACTGCTGCCGTGTTGTAATACGTGGCAATGCCTTCTCGCTCATAGATTGGAAGGACTATTACTACACCAAGCTCCTTTGCAAGGTCTTGGAATAGTTTTGTTGTAGGACCATTCGGTATTTCCTCGGCAGCCTCGTACCACTTCGCATTCTGTTCACTGCAAAAGTATGGACCATAAAAGATTTCTTGAAGACAGATAATCTGCGCACCCTTTGCTTTTGCTTCTCTAACAAGGTTGATATGCTTTTCAATGGCCGCCTTTTTATGGACCGCTACAGCCTCCGAGCCATCCACATCATTTGATGCTTGAATTAATCCTATCATCACTTTATCGGACATATAAGAACCCCCTTTTGATGATTGCGCGAAAAATAAATTGTTAGAATAATTAGAACTTTATGTATATTCTACTGTCTTTAGGCTTGTATTTCACTATACATAATGTCAAATGATAAAAGGTGAGGACTGTCCAAAGTGTAAAACGGCAGTAGTGGGAGGCGTGCAGACGTCAGCGGGAGACTTCTCATTACCGTTTTTTCTCGTCACTGAGATTTTCATCACCTCTATGAGGACATCTCTTCTCCTTTTTTCTCGTCACTGAGGTCTTCATCACCTCTATGATATGCTCCCTTTTAAGTAGACAGATTAAAAAACAAAAATCTGTTTCCGTTAAGGGGAGTATTTATTATGTCAAAAAAAGATAACTCTTTCGATATCAAAATCAACGTCATACGGGCTTGGGAAAATCGAACTCACACTATTACAGATTTAGCCCATATAAATAACGTTAGTCCATCCACAATATATAATTGGATCGATAGATATGAGAGTCTGGGGGAGAACGGTTTATACCCTATCTCGAATGAATATTCTAAGGAATTTAAGCTTAAGGTAGTCCAGGAATACCTTAAGGGGGGGTACTCTCAAAAAGAACTTGTTAGGAAGTATGAAATTTCAGGTAAATCTGTCCTCCAGAAATGGATTAAGAATTATAATAGTCATAGAGAACTAAAGGATACTTCAAAAGGAAGGAAGTTCACTATGACTAACAAAAGAAAAACTACCTTAAATGAACGAATAGAGATTGTGCACTATTATCTAGAGAACGGCTTGGATTTTCATAAGGCAGCTGAGACCTTTCAGGTCTCTTACCAACAAGTATATCAATGGGTAAAAAAGTATGAGAATGGTGGCGAAGAAGCCCTCCAAGATAAACGTGGGCGGAAGAAGGAAGAAGTGGAACTTTCTCCTGAACAGAAAATACAGCGAGAGATGCAGAGGCTTGAAAGGGAAAATGAACGATTGCGAGCAGAGAACGCATTTCTAAAAAAGTTAGAGGAGATCGAAAGGAGGCAAAAATAAGTCAGATACGCCATGAGGCGATATACATAGCTATTCAGGAACTGGAACGGGAAGAAGGGTTTTTTATCGTGATGCTCTGTGACATCGCGGAGATTGCCCGGTCTGCCTATTACAAATGGTTGAAGCGGGAGCCTTCCAAACGGGAACGGGAAAGTGAAAAGTTAATGAAAGAGATTACTACATTATTCGTAAAAGTGAAGGGGATTTTTGGTTATCGAAGTGTAACCATGACTTTGAATCGAAGGTTAGGAACATCTTATAACCATAAACGAATCTATAGATTAATGCGTGTTTTAGGCATTCAAAGCATTATTAGAAGAAAAAAGAGCCGTTACAAAAAAGTGACCCCTAATCATATTGCCCAAAACCTGTTAAACCGGGAATTTCAAGCGGAAAAGCCAAATGAAAAGTGGGTGACGGACGTTACAGAGTTTAAGTTCGGTAAAGCTACAAAGGCTTATTTAAGTGCCATTCGAGATTTATATGATGGGGCTATTATTAGTTATGTTATAGGACTTAAAAATAACAATCAGCTAGTGTTTAAAACCTTGGATCAAGCAACTGCCATGTTGAATGGCGAACAGCCGCTTTTACACAGTGATCGAGGGTTTCAATATACCCACCTCGAATTCAAAAGAAAAATTGATAAGGCAAACATGACTCATAGTATGTCCCGAGTCGGGCGGTGTATTGATATTGGTCCGATAGAGTCTTTTTGGGGGACATTGAAATGCGAGATGTATTATTTGGAGAAATATGAAACGTTTGAGGATCTCGAAGAGTCAATTGATGAGTACATTCATTTTTATAATCATGACCGCTATCAAAAACGATTAAACGGCCTTAGCCCTTTAGAATACAGGGCTAAGACAGCTTAGTCTTGTTTTATTATTTCAAGTGTCTACTTGACAGGGGGCAGTTCACTATGAGGACATCTCTTCTCCTTTTTTCTCGTCACTGAGGTCTTCATCACCTCTATGAGGACATCTCTTCTCCTTTTTTCTCGTCACTGAGATTTTCATCACCTCTATGAGGACATCTCTTCTCCTTTTTTCTCGTCACTGAGGTCTTCATCACCTTTATGAGGACATCTCTTCTCCTTTTTTCTCGTCACTGCTTCATCACCTCTATGAATAAGACCTCTCTACTCCTTTTTCCTCATCACTGAGGTCTTCATCACAACAATCTAGAATTACCCTAACGTTTATACCGCAATTCGATTATTTTATAATTTCATAAACAATAAAAAAACCCGCTCCTTAAAAGGAACGGGCTCACACATTAAGAAAACAATTTCTTTGCTTGCTTTCTCATTTTCTTCATATTACGTTTGGAAGTCATATCTCCCAAAAAGTTTTGCACATCATTATTTCGGCTAAGTCGAGTGGCAGCGGCTCCAAGGCCAATCATTAACAAGGATGTCATAGCTCTGTTCATGCGACTCACTCCCAAGTTTTAGTTACATACTAATTTGTCGATCGTCTTCATGAAACAAATCATCCAAAGAGCTCAACGTTCCATCCTCTTCCACCTGATGAGTATGGACCATTCCTTTGGATACGGAAAGCTCAATAAAACAACCCCAACAATAATACTGATTCACACCGATTTTACCGATATCTTTACTTTTGCAATTAGGACAACAAAAGACCATCATTGACACCTCGCGTTAGGATAGTACAGAAACGACGACGGTATCCTTTCCGATGATAAGATCTGAAGGATTCTTAACAATCTTCTTTCCTTCCGACAAATCTGCGAAGAAACCGTCCGTTACCTCATATCCTACGATTGTGCCCGTTTCCTCTTCAAAATATACATCATCTAACAGCCCAAGCTTATCCCCTTCTCCTGTTATAAAAGACTTTCCTTTTATACCGTGAAAGTGGTGATAATATACTTGTCCGTCCTTTTTGGCAATGGGTGTAAGAGCGTGTTCTCCCACCATGATTCCTTCTTCACCAAAAGAATGAATGTATTCAAAGGGTAGAAACTTGGCGCGATGGAACAGCCCTTTTCCATCGATGATCAGTCCTTTGATTTGCCCTGGTTCTTCAATGCAAAGATCTTTTACCCGGCCAATCTTATTCCCTGATGCCATATCGTAAATTAGCATCCCAATCACTCGAGAAAATGTTCTCAAAGAATCCACCTCTTTTCGAACATTACTAGCTTTTGTCTGATTGGTTCCCCTGATACCGCGAAAGGTTTTCCATTTTAAAATAGGTGTTTAAATTCAAAAACAGGCCAATTTACTCCACCTTTGACCAAGCAGTATTTCGTAAGCCGAATAGTATGTATAGAATTCAATGGAAGGAGGTGAAAATATATGCCTAAATATTATTATTACTACAAAAATGAACACAAAATGGTTATAGAAGATGACGCAGCAGAATTCGACTACAAAAAGCATGATAAAAAGGACCATTGTGACAAGCATGATAAGAAGCATGACAAGAAAGACCATTGTGACAAGCATGACAAAAAAGACCACAAGAAGGATCATTCAAAGTTAGTGGAATTTGCTTATCAAACATTTGATTCCATTACAGAACTACCGTTACCTCTAACATTCCCTCTAAGTACCCAACCACAAGTCGTTGCTACAGCCACTCTAAAGGATGTTGAAAAAGGGAATGTCGTATGGCTAAATGGTCTTTACCATGTGAACAACAACTCGGCAGAATTTGCAGATGTTTTTACAAGAATTTATCGGGGGAACATCTCTCCGGCAAATCTAATTTACCAAAGCATTGTAGAAATTGACGCATCAGGAAACGATGACGCAACAGAATCAGTTACTCAGTTTGTGGATGTGGTTCCTGCTGATGCAAAGGATGTGACCTATTATCTGACAGCTCAAAAAGGTCAGGGGTCTGATGACTTAAGTGTCTTTGCCTATGGCCCGATTACTTTTACTGCTGCAGAAATCAAACAGTAAGATAAACACTGTTTAACCGAAAGAAGCTTGCCCATTGGTGGACAAGCTTCTTTCCCATTGGTATTTACCTCTTTGATTACATACATTATTCTTCATCCATAAAGTCATATGGACTGACGTTTTCCATGCCGATGTTGGCGTCTTTCCAGAAAGGGACCTCTTGAAGAACAGGATCAATGACTTCATCATCTGGCAAAGCTTCAGACTGCTTCATTTGAAGTCTGTCTTTTTAACGATGTTTGCCTTGCCATCTCATCCGCGCGTTGCACGCCAAGCTTTAATGCTTCTTCTTCGCCGCAAAGAATTAAAAAACGCTTAGCGCGTGTCACAGCAGTATACAGTAGATTTCGGCGCAACATTCTGTAATAGCTTTTTACTACAGGCAACACCACAATCGGGAATTCACTTCCCTGGGACTTATGTATGGAACAACAATATGCGTGAGTTATTTGTCCAAGATCCTGCTTGGTATAAGTAACTTCATTGCCATCAAAAGATACGATGACCATGTCCTGTTTTTCGGTATTTTCCTTCGCGTAAAAGATGGAAACCACTTCACCGATGTCACCGTTGAAGACATGACTTTCCGGTTGATTGACAAGCTGAAGCACTTTATCTCCTGTCCGGTATACAACATTGCCAAAACTTAATTCACGACGCTGGTCACTTTTGGGATTGAAAAGTTCTTGGAGCATTTCATTAAGTTTATCTATCCCAGCTGTTCCTCTGTACATAGGTGCGAGCACTTGAATATCGCGTGCGGTATAACCTTTACTTTGCGCATTTGCACATACTTTTTTCACTACATCCAATATTTGCGACTGTCCGCATTTGATAAAAGAACGGTCCTTCTGTCCAGATGAAATGTCTGTTGGCAATGCACCATCCTTCATATCGTGGGCCAACTCAATGATTGAGGAACCATCTGCCTGTCTGTAGATATCGGTCAATTGGACGGTCGGAATCACTTTGGACGCGAGTAAGTCTTTTAATACTTGACCTGGACCAACGGAAGGAAGTTGATCTTCATCTCCCACTAATACAACTTGGATATCATCTGGAAGAGATTTAAACAGTTGATTGGCAAGCCAAATATCAACCATCGAAACCTCATCAACAATCAAAAGCTTACCTGGTATGGGGTTTTCTTCGTCATGCTGAAACCCTTCCGAACCATTCCAACCGAGTAGCCTATGTATAGTCAAAGAAGGCAGCCCAGTTGCTTCGCTCATGCGTTTGGCAGCACGGCCTGTTGGGGCGACAAGCATAATCGGAAAAGGATCATCCTTGCTGTAATCATTAGGTTCCAATGAACAACCATGAAGGTCTGCGTATAGTTCTACGATTCCCTTAATAACAGTCGTTTTACCTGTCCCCGGCCCTCCTGTTAAAAGAAGCATCGGAGTCATTAATGCTTGATGAATGGCTTCTTTTTGAGAAGGTGCATACTGTACCTTCAATCTGTCTTCTAATTCACCTAATGCAAGGAGGAATTCTGACTCAGGGAACTGGTCGGCATATTGGGTCTGCTCCAATACCCTTTTGATATTGGTAACCACACCTTGCTCTGAAAAATAGAGGCTAGGTAAATATACTTTCCCTTCTTCTGCTTTAAGCTTTCCTTCTTCCGTCAGTTGCATAATTTCCCGAGAAATGTCAGACTCTGCTACAAGGCCATGCTGCTTTTCATTTAAAAGTCTGACGACCGCTTCTGTAAGTTGTTCCTCAAGCACATAACAGTGACCTTCCTGCATAGAATGCTGTTCGAGCATATACAGGCAGCCTGCTCTGATGCGGTCAGGATGATTTCCGGATATTCCGAAATGATTTCCAAGCTCATCTGCTCTGGCAAAGCCAATACCCTCTACTGTTTCCACCAGCTCGTACGGATTTTTTTGAAGGGTTTCAATTGTCTGATCTTTATAAGCTTGATAAATTTTCATGGACAACTGCGGGCCAAAACCAAACTGGGACAGGGCAATCATGACCTGCTCCAACCCTTGATGTTCCATCAAAGTGTCATATAGCAGTTTGGCTTTATCGCCGGCAAGCTTTGGAATGGAGTCCAGTACAGAGGGGTTCTCAAGTATTTTGGAGATGGCATTTTCACCAAGTGCATCTGCAATTTTCTCGGCAGTTTTTCTTCCGATACCTGAAAACAGGTCGCTTGAAAGATATTGGACAATACCGTGTCGTGTTTGAGGAATGTCCTTCCGAAAGTGCTCTACATGAAATTGAAGGCCAAACCTGGGATGTTCCTTCATTTGTCCAAAAAATATGTAAGTCTCGTCTTCATGAATGCGAGGGAAATAACCAGTAACGACCGCTTCTTTTTCATCATACGCAACATTCGTCTCCGTCACTCTGATCCGCACCACTGAATACATATTGGATTCATTATGGAAGATGGTGACGAGATGCGATCCTTTAATAAACTTTTCATGTTCCTCGATCAAATCGAGGGAGGATTGCTGCTTTTGGTCCTTCATGGGATTTCCCTCCGTTCCCTAGTTTTCTTCTGTGAGAATTTTTTTCGCATGGGCCGCCAACATATGATCTGCCTGTACGTCCAATGCCTTATCCAAATTCTCCAATGCTTTTTCCCTGTTTTCTTGATATGCATATGCAACGCCTAAATTATAATAAGCATCCGCATGCATTGGATCTTCTTCTACTACCGTTTCAAACTCCGCTGTCGCTTCTTTAATAAGCCCTAGTCCAGCTAAACACAGACCGTATTGGAATCTTGCTTCTGCATCTTCAGGCTTTAATTCGACTGCACGTTGAAAATATGGAAGGGCAAGCTTTGGCTGATCAAATTGCAATAGAGTCATCCCCAGCATGAAAAAGATATCACTGTCATTAACACCTTTCTTCATCGCAAGTTCAAACTGATCTTTTGCTGCATTCCATTTTTCAAGCTGGTAATAGACATTACCAAGACCGTAGTGCGCTGTTCCGATGCTGTCGTCTTTTTCTAACGCACGTTCGAAAAACTTCATGGCTTTTTCTAGCTCCCCGACAGCACTTAATACATTTCCAAAATTCACATATGCTACCGCATTCTCCGGATTCTCTTCAATTTCTTTTGAAAAAGCGGCAAGTGCCTCTTCGTATTTTCCTTCTTGAAGGTATTGAATACCTAATGCATTATTATCTTTCATTTGTACGAACACCTCATCCATTTCATCAGTCTTTTTAGTATATCATAGAGAAAACCTCCATTCCTTATGGAATCGAGGTTTTCACTTTTATCCTACATACCAAAGTTTTTCGTTGTTTTTGAACACATGATCAATCGTTCCCCCACCTAGACATTCATCACCATTATAAAATACAACAGCTTGTCCAGGAGTAATCGCTCGAACCGGCTCATCAAAAATAACCTTCACTTTGTTATCTTCTAAATGCTGTATCGTCACCTTGTTATCTGCTTGACGATAACGGAATTTAGCCGTGCATACTGTACCATCCGCTGGCGGGTTGTTAGAAACCCAGCTGATATCTGTAGCAGTGATGGAATCTGAGTATAATAATTCGTTATGGAAGCTTTGTCCCACATAAAGGACATTCTTTTCTAGATCTTTTCCGATAACAAACCACGGATCCCCGCTTCCTCCGATTCCAAGCCCGTGACGCTGACCGATTGTATAATACATTAATCCGTCGTGCTTCCCTTTCACTTCCCCGTCCATTGTCAACATGTTTCCAGGTTGCGCTGGGAGATAACCGCTCAGGAATTCTTTGAAATTGCGTTCTCCGATAAAGCAGATTCCCGTGCTATCTTTTTTTGTTGCTGTTGCAAGACCTGCACGTTTGGCAATTTCACGTACTTCGGATTTTTCAATATTGCCAATTGGGAACATTACTTTAGACAGTTGCTCTTGTCCCAATTGATTCAAGAAATAGGTTTGGTCTTTGTTTTCATCAAGACCCCGAAGCATTTTGTATTCGCCATCGCGGAATTCCACTTGTGCATAGTGGCCTGTTGCCAAATAGTCTGCGCCTAGATCCAATGCATGCTCAAGGAAAGCCTTGAATTTGATTTCTTTGTTACACATAACGTCAGGATTTGGTGTACGTCCTGCTTTGTATTCATCTAAGAAATATTGGAATACTTTGTCCCAGTATTGTTTTTCGAAATTGACCGCGTAATAAGGGATTCCGATTTGGTTGCAAACACGGATGACATCGTTGTAGTCTTCCGTTGCGGTGCATACTCCAAATTCATCAGTGTCGTCCCAGTTTTTCATGAAAATACCGATTACATCGTAGCCTTGTTCTTTGAGAAGAAGGGCTGCTACGGATGAATCTACTCCACCAGACATTCCTATTACTACACGGGTATCTTTTGGTGCTTTAGTCATCTTGTTCACCCCGTATTTTTATTTGTTTCTTGTTAGTCTTTTTACGACTTTGGCTGTTTCTTTGGCTGCGTATGAGATGTCTTCTAGTGTGTTTCCCAGTCCGAAGCTGAAGCGGATGGAGGAAGCAATTTTGTCTGAGTCTTTTCCGAACATGGCAACAAGGACATGGGACGGGTCGATGGATCCTGCTGTGCAAGCAGATCCGCTAGAGACTGCGATACCTGCCAAATCCATGTTGACCAATAAGGACTCAACATTCGTTCCTGGAAAATAAACATTCAGCACATGTGGCAATGTTTCTGATCCGCTGTTAATCTGAAACGTAACATCTTCTTCCTGCCAAATTTGAAGCATCGTGTCTTTAAAATTCTTATACAATGCCACTTTTTCTTTTGCTTGCTCCATGCTTAATTCAATCGCTGTTTTCAATCCGACGATTCCAGCGACATTTTCTGTACCTGCCCTGCGTTTCCGTTCTTGTTCGCCGCCATATGTCAAGGTAGTGAAGGAGGCTCCCGCTCTTGCATATAAGAAGCCAACTCCCTTAGGCCCATTGATTTTATGGGAAGACATAGAGAGAAAATCAATGCCTAGTTCCTCCACATTGATTGGCAGAAGTCCGAAAGCTTGTACAGCATCCGTATGAAAATATGCTTGATGTTCTTGAACGATTCCCCCAATTTCCTTGATAGGCTGAACAGTTCCTACCTCATTATTGCCATACATGATGGTGACAAGAATGGTTTGGTCTGTAAGTGCATCCTTTAAATCAGCCAGTTTAATCTGACCGTGTTCATCAACAGGCAAATAGGTTACTTCGAAGCCTTCTTTTTCTAGTTGTTCACATGTATGAAGGACAGCATGGTGCTCTATCTGCGTTGTAATGATATGATTCCCACGTGATTTATTGGCGCGAGCAACCCCGATAATGGCTAAGTTGTCCGCTTCTGTCCCGCCGCTTGTAAAAATGATTTCTGTTTCTTTCGCACCGATGGAATTGGCTGCAACGTGTCTTGCTTCATCCACGAGATGCCTTGTTTTTCTACCAAATCCATGGATGCTTGAAGGATTTCCGAAATCCTCTCTCATAACAGGAAGCATACTATCGAGGACAGCTGGATGCATGGGGGAGGTTGCTGCATGATCTAAATAAATCTGTTTCAATTAGGACGCCTCCTTTCTAACTAATTACTATTCCTTGTTCTACTCCTTAGATGTAGAACATATATGCTTCTTGATCTCCGCCTTCATAATTGGCCAAATCATCAAGTGTTGTACTATCCAATACGTCTTTAACCGCATCACGGATTCTGATCCACAGCTCACGTTTTGCTGGTTCCTCATCTTCAATCACTTCAACCGGACTGATTGGTCCTTCTAGTACACGAATGATATCTCCAGCTGTAATTTTCTCAGGTTCATCTGCTAAAATATAACCACCATATGCGCCTCTTATACTTTTTACGAGCCCTGCATTACGAAGAGGTGCAATTAATTGCTCCAAATAATGCTCAGAGAGGTCATGTGTTTGTGCGATCGTTTTTAACGAAAGTGGACCTTCCCCCACATTTTTTGCAAGTTCAATCATGATGGTCAATCCGTATCGCCCTTTAGTTGAAATTTTCATCCACGAACACCTCTACTTTTTCTATTCTGATTCTATATTTGAAAGGTTACCTTTTTTTCTTTTTTATGTTGAATTTTATCAAGTAATGAGTCCGTTGCCCTTTGACAGGCAGGCAGCGTCAGGCCGACGATGCTCCCGATGGTAAGACTGAATAGAATGGTACCGATAAAGACAGGTCCACCTAAAAGCCAACCTAAACATAATACTACTAATTCCATTCCTAATCTAATATATTGCACTTTCCATCCTGTCACTTCCGTTAAGGCAATCATCAAGCTATCCCTTGGCCCTGCACCACATCGAGAGGAAATGTATACACCTATTCCGATCCCTATCACCAATACACCTATTAAGAGCATGGTCAGCTTTAAAATAAACAGGTCTGGTGTGTGTAACTGTGGGATCATCATATACAAATCAATGAAGATGCCGACCATCAGCATATTCAAAAAGGCACCTAATGGAGGAAGCTTTTTTGTAATCATGGAAGAGATCATCAAAATAAAAAAGCCCACAATGATGGACCAGGTACCAATCGTCAATCCGATTTGGTAGAAAAGTCCGATATGAAAGACATCCCATGGCGCACTGCCCAAGTCAGCACGTATCATTAAAACAATGCCAAAGGCCATAATCAACAGTCCGATAAAATAGATGGCCCATTTTGCCATAAACAACATTCTGCCTATACTCCGCTCTCCTTGCATGCAGCCTCTACCCTTCTGTCTTTACTCGTTTCTGTCTCTGATTTAAATCTATCCTATTATAGCATAATTTCAAAGGATTTACATTTTGTCTGTTTTGTTTTAATGCATGTTGATAATTGTGGTACAGTGGGTATGGGACACTAGATGTCATTGTATGCAGGAAGGTGTTTAGATGAACAATAAACCATTGGCCTTTCGTATGAGGCCACGCACAATAGATGAAATGGTGGGTCAGGAGCATCTTGTAGGAGACGGCAAAATCATTCAAAGAATGGTAAAAGCAAAACACCTCTCCTCTATGATTCTTTATGGACCACCTGGTATAGGAAAAACGTCCATCGCCACTGCTATTGCTGGCAGTACACAATATGCATTCCGGACATTGAATGCGGTGGTACACAATAAAAAGGATATGGAAATAGTAGCAGAAGAAGCGAAGATGTCAGGCAAGGTCATTCTTATTCTGGATGAAGTTCACCGACTTGATAAAGCGAAACAGGACTTTCTGTTGCCTCACCTTGAAAATGGACGGATTGTTCTGATTGGGGCTACCACAAGCAACCCTTACCATGCCATCAATCCTGCCATTCGGAGCAGATGCCAGATTTTCGAACTGCATCCTTTATCAGTAGCGGAAATCAAACATGTCATCATGCAAGCGTTAGAAGATAAGGAACGAGGTTTTGGCGATTATCAAGTCGATCTTGCTGAAAGAGCCATGGAGCACTTTGCAAATGGGTGCGGTGGGGATGTTCGTTCTGCGTTAAATGCATTGGAACTTGCGGTACTATCCACTACTCCAAATGAAGATGGAAAAATAGTGATTGGCGTTGAAACGGCTGAAGAGTGCCTGCAAAAGAAAAGCTTCTATCATGACAAAGACGGGGATGGTCATTATGACGTACTGTCCGCGTTCCAAAAGTCCATTCGAGGCAGTGACGTGGATGCCGCTCTGCATTATTTAGGACGCTTGATTGAAGCAGGCGACCTTGTGAGCATTGGCAGACGATTGCTTGTGATCGCCTATGAGGATATCAGCCTGGCCAATCCACAAGCAGGTGCACGGACCCTTTCTGCCATTGAAGCTGCAGAAAGACTAGGGTTTCCTGAAGCACGCATTCCTTTAGCTAATGCCGTTATTGAACTTTGCCTGTCTCCTAAGTCCAACTCCGCCTATAAAGCGTTAGACGAAGCATTGGCTGACATCAGAAAAGGACTTGTCGGCGAAGTTCCTGCCCATTTGAAGGACGCACACTATAAAGGTGCCTCCGCACTTGGCCGAGGCGTTGAATATAAATATCCACATGACTACCCAAGCGGATGGGTAGCTCAGCAATACTTGCCTGACAAACTGAAGCACAAATCCTATTATAAGCCCAAAGATACTAGCAAATTCGAAACAGCCCTTGGGCAAATATATGAAAAAACGAAGAAGAAAAGATAAGGGGAAGCGTTTCTCCTTATTTTTTTATGTTAATCTAGTAAACTTTCGTATACTCTTTCGCTTTTCTGGAAAAGATGGTAGAAAACGACCGTTTTAAGGAGTGGATTTTAAATGAAAGTTAGACAAGATGCATGGTCTCACGAAGATGATCTATTACTTGCAGAGACTGTTTTACGATACATAAGAGATGGTGGCACCCAGCTTGCTGCCTTTGAAGAAGTCGGAGATGCACTAAATCGCACATCAGCTGCATGTGGATTCAGGTGGAATGCAGAAGTGAGGAAAAAGTATGAACCTGCCGTCGCCATTGCCAAGAAGCAACGAAAAGAGAAAAAGCGAGCGCAAGAAAAGGTAGCAAAAATGCAACAAAAAGGCGAGTCATCTTCAACTAAGAAAGCTGTCAATCAACCATTGGAGATGGAATGGCTACCTGCACCTGCACCAAAAGTTGCTTCTGACGAAAAAGTCAGCCTGCCATTTGAATATGATATGGAAGATGAAGAGTACGCACCACTTCCAGTGCGTAATGCAACAACGACTTTTTCAGCTCCGTCGACTGCGTCTACTATTACCCTTGACGATTGCATTCACTTTTTGCAAAACTTCCAACAAAACCAGAATTCCGATTATCGTTTGCAGTTGGAAAGTGATAGGCTTCAAAAAGAAAATCAATTGTTGAAGCAAAAAAATCAATCTCTTGAAAAGCAGCTTAAGAATTTAGAAGAACAACAAGTTGCGATAAACGAAGACTATGAAATGCTCGTCCAAATCATGGACCGTGCCAGAAGATTGACCGGCAGCAGCATGCAGGATGAAGTGATGTAAAACTGAAAAGAAGGCCCCGTCTACGATTGACGAGGCCTTCTTTTTTATTATTGTTGTCCACCGACACGCTGGATTTTTACATCTTTCAATATATCATTGATGACATATCCACCAAGGATAAGTCCCGCTACAGATGGGACAAATGCATTGGAGGAAGGTGGCATTTTTGCTTTACGAATTTGTGCATTATCATTACCGACCGTTTTACGAATATCCTCACGAATGACAATTGGACTCTCATCAGAGAATACTACTTTGATGCCTTTGTGAATCCCTTCTTTACGAAGGCGAGTTCGGATGACTTTTGCGATAGGATCTGTATGAGTTTTGGAGATGTCCGCCATTTTGAAACGGGTTGGATCCATCTTATTTGCCGCTCCCATACTGGAAACCATCGGAATTTTGCGCTTTAGACACTCTTTCATTAAGTGAATTTTATAGGAAATTGTATCTGATGCATCAATAACATAATCGAGGCCATAGCTGAAGAACTCTTCGTACGTTTCTTCTGTGTAGAACATTTTTAGTGCTATTACTTCACAATCAGGATTGATGTCCTGAATTCGTGCTTTCATCAGATCAGCTTTTGGTTGACCCACTGTGGACATAAGTGCATGAATCTGACGGTTAACATTTGTAATATCGACATCATCTTTATCCACTAAAATAAGGCGGCCGACACCCGAACGTGCTAATGCTTCTGCTGAAAAAGATCCTACTCCGCCTATTCCTAATACTGCAACCGTGCTATTTTTAAGGGTTTCTAGACCTTCTTTACCTATTGCCAATTCGTTTCGTGAAAATTGGTGTAACACTGCATATCAACTCCATTTATCGCTTGTTTCATTTTTAATGTCTTTTAAAGATTGTACCCGAAATCGAATATAACATACTTTGGGTGAAAAGCAAGTAGTCGGATAGGAATTTTTCTTTTTTACGAATTGGGTTTCAATGCCTTATAATGAAGGGAATAGTAACTGAATATTATTTTTTTATTGAAAGCGGGGAGTTTGTATTGAAAAATCTATTAAAGGCCTTATCTTACTTCTTAGTTATTGGCAGTGGTTTAGTAACAATCTTTCGCTTGAACAAAACGAATAAACAGTTAATGGTACGGGAAACAACTTCATTTCAGGTGAGACAGACGCTTGAAGCGATTGCAGCGACGTTGCAGAAGACACAAGAAAGTGAGCGATCTACCCCGGCAGAAAGCAAGCAGCAAACGTTGGAGCTTGCTGAAAGTGGGGATTCGAGCGTGATGACTTCGGAATTGGAAGTTGAGGAAAATAGTCAAGAAGCTCCCCAGGAAAAACCTTTAATAAAAGCTAACAAGAATGCTCGTGGCGAATACATTTATCATGTTCCGGGCGGTGTTTTCTATAATCGGACGACTCCGGTGGAATGGTTTCATACGGAGGAAGAGGCGCAGGCAAAGGGCTACCGGAAGTCTGCGAGGTAAGGGTTAATTATGATACAACCTTCATTTTGTGTGAGGGTTGTTTTTTTTGTGTTCATTGAGGCATGCGAAGGTGAAATGAGGACAATGTTGGCCGGTTTTCACCTCCTCTAGGAGTCATACGCCACCTACGAGGACAATGTTGGCGTAGTTTCACCTTCTCAGGGAGTCGTACGATGCCAACGGGGACAATGTTGGCCGGTTTTCAACTTCTCAGGGAGTCATACGGCACCTACGAGGACAATGTTGACGCAATTTCACCTCCGCAGGGAGTCGTACGCTACCTACGAGGACAATGTTGATAGTTTTACACCTTCTCAGGGAGTCATACAATAAGTTTTAAGATCACTACAAAAAAACCGGCATCCCGCAATAATGCGAAATACCGGTTTTTGATCCGTATGTAGGCAAGTCCCAATCGTGCCGTCGTCAATGCCTTCGTTTTGATCCCCGCTCACAGCAGGTGGGTGCTCTGTTTCATGCATATAGTAAGTCCTCACGAGGAAGGCATGTACGCAGCAACGAAAACTCTGAGCTCCCGTATAATCTATTGTTCGGTCAAAACAATAGGTTATACGACGAACACATCAGGACTTGCGACTTCTTGAAGTAATCTTAACACACGGGAGTATATATTTTCAACTCTCACCGTATAGGAAAATCTACTCTTTTTTGACAGCTAACGACAAATGTAACTCGTCTAATTGCCCACCGGCAACTGGACTTGGTGCTTCTGTCAGGATGCAGCTTGCGCTTGCCGTTTTAGGGAATGCAATGGTGTCACGAAGATTCGTTCTTCCTGCCAACAACATAACCAAACGGTCCAAACCAAGCGCGATCCCACCATGTGGAGGAGTTCCATATTCAAATGCTTCTAAAAGGAAACCGAATTGCTCTGTTGCCTCTTCTTTACTGAAACCAAGTACTGCAAACATTTTTTCTTGTATATCACGTTCGTAAATACGCAATGAACCTCCGCCTAGCTCATAACCGTTCAATACTAAATCGTAAGCTTGAGCACGAACTTCACTTGGGTTTGTTTCCAGTAATGGAAGGTCTTCGCGAACAGGCATCGTGAATGGATGGTGAGCAGCAAAGTAGCGGCCTGCTTCTTCATCGTACTCAAGTAACGGCCAGTCCGTTACCCATAAGAAGTTGAACTTGCTTTCGTCAATCAGACCAAGTTCTTTTCCAAGTTTCATGCGAAGAGCACCTAGAGCATCTGCAACAACAGATTTTTTATCTGCCACAAATAGAATCAAGTCCCCTTCTGTAGCATCTAAAGATTGAATGAATCCTTGTTGTTCTTCTTCATTGAAGAATTTTGCGATAGGTCCTTTCAATCCTTCTGCTTCTACTTTTAACCAAGCTAGACCTTTTGCTCCGTAAACAGCAACAAATTCAGTCAAGGCATCAATGTCTTTACGGGAGTATTTGCTTGCCGCACCTTTTACATTAATGGCTTTTACTTGACCGCCATTATTAACGGCTGCGCTAAATACTTTAAATCCGCAGTCAGCTACCTGCTCGGACAGATCCACAAGTTCCATTTCAAAGCGAGTGTCTGGCTTGTCTGAGCCGTATCTGTTCATGGCATCCTGATATGTGATACGAGGGAACGTTTCTGGTACATCCACACTCTTTGTATTTTTCATGACCATTCTCATCATGTCTTCCATCATGCCGATGATCTCTTCTTGTGATAAGAAAGAAGTCTCAATGTCGACTTGTGTGAATTCAGGCTGTCTATCTGCCCGAAGGTCTTCGTCACGGAAGCAACGAGCGATTTGATAGTAGCGCTCTACACCGGAAACCATCAAAAGTTGCTTGAAGATTTGCGGAGACTGTGGCAACGCGTAAAATTCACCCGGGTGTACACGGCTTGGTACTAGATAGTCGCGTGCACCTTCTGGCGTGCTTTTAGTTAAAATAGGTGTTTCCACTTCCATGAATTGCTGGTCATTCAGGAATTCACGGATGGAACGTGTTACGTCATGACGCATTTTCAATGTGTCAAACATAACCGGACGACGAAGGTCCAAGTATCGGTATTTCAAACGAATATCTTCATTTACTTCTGTCTTACTGTCCAATACGAATGGTGGTGTTTTCGCAGCATTCAAGACTTCAATCGCCTCTGCCTGCACTTCGATTGCACCTGTTTTCAGGTTAGGGTTTACTGTTGCCTCATCACGCGCAACCACTTTCCCTTTAATATATAAAACGTACTCGTTACGTACATTTTCTGCTGTTTTTAAAGCTTCTGCGGACACGTCTGGATTGAAGACAATCTGCACAAGTCCTGTACGGTCACGAAGGTCTAAGAAGATAAGCCCTCCAAGGTCACGGCGCTTTTGCACCCAGCCTTTTAACTCAATTGTTTCTCCGATGGATGATTGTGGGACTTCGCCACAGTTATATGTTCTACCTTGCATCATTTATCTCTCCCCACTTTTCTTTGCTGTTATGAATGCTACTGCATCTTCAAATGCAACTTCCTGTTGTTCGCCTGTTTCCATTTCTTTGATAGAAACGACGCCTTTTTCTAACTCGTCATCACCAAATACGATGGTGTATTTTGCTTGCAGGCGGTCAGCTGCTTTGAACTGAGCTTTCATTTTTTTATCCTGATAATCTTTTTCCGCTACAATTCCTGCTTTTCTAAGGTCGAAAAGTAGCTTTACTGCTGTTTCTTTCGCTTTATCCCCAAGCGCGACCACATAACAATCGATGGAATCTTCGAATGGAAACTTTACATTTTCTGCTTCCATAGCAGATATTAGACGCTCAATGCTTAGTGCAAATCCGATACCAGGTGTTTCCGGCCCTCCAATTTCTTGGACAAGTCCGTTGTAGCGTCCTCCACCACATAGGGTTGTGATCGCACCGAAACCTTCTGACGTGCTCATGATCTCAAATGCTGTGTGATAATAGTAATCAAGTCCGCGTACCAAGTTTGGATCGATTTCATATTGGATGCCTAGAGCGGAAAGATAAGCTACCACTTTATCAAAATAAGCTTTGGATTCTTCATTCAAGTAATCTAGGATAGACGGTGCGGTTGCCATCAATTCGTGATCACGGTCTTTCTTGCAATCAAGGATTCTGAGAGGATTTTTCTCTAGACGCCCTTGGCAATCACCGCAGAACTCGTTGATTCTCGGTTGGAAGTGATTGATCAACGCATCTCTGTGTGCTTGACGGCTTTCCTTGTCCCCTAAGCTGTTGATGACAACTTTTAAATTATTGAGCCCTAAGCTTTTATATAATTCCACTGCCAAAGCAATTACTTCTGCATCAATGGAAGGGTCATTACTTCCTAGTGCTTCGATTCCGAATTGTACAAACTGGCGGAATCGCCCTGCCTGTGGACGTTCATAACGGAACATCTGGCCGATATAGTAGAGTTTTGTCGGTTGGGTTGGTGATCCGAACATTTTGTTGTTCACATAGGAACGTGCAACGGCAGCTGTTCCTTCCGGGCGAAGAGTAAGGCTTCTGCCCCCTCGGTCTTCAAATGTGTACATCTCCTTCTGCACCACATCCGTCGTATCCCCTACACCTCTTAAAAACAACTCCGTGCTCTCAAAAATCGGCGTCCGGATCTCCTTATAATTATATAACTCACAAATCTCCTTCGCCTTCGCCTCAATATACTGCCACTTCTCCACCGTACCAGGTAAAATATCCTGCGTACCACGAGGTATCTGAATCGCCATTTACGGTTCCTCCTTATAAAGGGGTCAGACCCCTCTTTCGTTATTTAAAGTGGTAAAGAGGGGTCTGACCCTCTCTACGTTAATTCATTACATCAATAAAGCATTTTACCTATTTTTACATATAAAAAACTCCCGTCCCTTGTTTATTTACTAAACAAGGGACGGGAGTTGTATGTCCCGTGGTGCCACCCTAATTGAAGTAGTTTGAAGGTTAAGCATGTTAATTGAGATGCTTTGTGCCTTTGGTTACTTCCACTCAAGCAGTTAACGCCTGCAACGTCCATCTCCTAGTAGGGCATTTTCAAGGCTTGCGGCTTTAACCCAGCGGCAAACGAGTGAAAGGATGCTTTTTCAGAGCGGATCCTACGGAGTGTTCATTCATTGAGTCATCAAGGGGAAATGCTTTCAGCCCAGGGCATTTCTTCTCTTTCCATGTGGTTCTCAACTACTGTTCTCCATCATCGGTATCTTGTATTTTAGTCCATTAACGCGACTAGTTGTTATGTAAGATACTTGCTAGTATATATACTTTCAAATCTAATTGTCAAGGCTTTATTGAATTCGATTCAATTGTTTTTTTAACGACTTCACATCACGCATCGTAATTCCGAACTCTGATGCCAGTTCCACGTAGGTGGAATCCTTCTCTTTTTCAATGAAATCATGAAAACTTACCCCAAATACATCTCTACTTCCATATGCACGATTATGTTTATCACTAAATTTCATCTTTTTACGCTCCTTTTTTGCTACACTAGTATCTATCCTGTCCCTTTTTTGCCTGTTTCTTTCAAAAATAGCAGGAATTTTTTTCACTTTTGTAGAAAAAGAAAGTTTGAACAAAAAATAAGGAGGACTAAATTTGGGTCACAAAGTACATATTTTTCTTATTGCCCTTTTATTATTTTCTACCATTTTTTCTTTTTTAGTATCCTTCCACCGTGCAGGCTAATAGAACGGTCGTTGTGGCAACCGATGTATTGAACGTGAGGGAGACCCCGGATGCAAATGGCATCATCATTTCGAAAGTGCAACGAGGTGAATCCTACCCTGTTGTAGAGAGCCAGGGTGAATGGCTGAAAATACAAGTCACTTCCTCAAAGGCCGGATGGGTTGCTTCCTTCCTTGTCACCGAAAGCAGCGAGGGTGCCCGTTCCACAGCATCTAGATCAAGCGATGGGGCCAATGTACAAGTTCTGACCGATGACCTTCGTGTTCGCTCAGGACCTGGTACAAACTTTTCTGTAGTCGGTTTTCTTCATGCAAGCGCGACATCCGTGCAATACTTGGAGGAAAATGAAAACTGGGTAAAAGTTCATTCCGACGGAGTAGAAGGTTGGGTCGCCAAGGAGTTTGTGACGATTCTGGCCAAAAAGAAGGAAGAGCAACAGGCTGAAACAGAAGAGTCAACCGAAGAAACCGAAGGACAAAGTGCCACAATCACAACTGACGGATTGAATATCAGGAGTGAACCGTCCACACAAAGCGAAGTGCTGGGTACTTTATCAAGTGGTCAGCAAGTAGAGGTTCTTGCAATCCGTGGAGAATGGTTGAATATTTCTTTTAACGGGACAGTCGGCTGGGTACATAGTGATTATGCGAATATTAGCCAATCCCCATCTGGTTCTGGAACTCATGGCTCAGGTTCAGACTCACCAAAAACGGAAGCAACCATCAAAGTGGCAGGTCTGAATGTAAGAAATGAACCGACACTGAATGGAAAAGTATTGGAGCAACTACCACAGGGTACAACTGTCAGCATTATCAGTGAGAGAAACAACTGGTGTGAAATAGAATATGACAATGGAAAAACAGGCTGGATCGCTGGATGGTTTCTTGAAAAAAGCGGTGTTTCAAGTCCTACTCCATCCCAAAGCAGTGATGGAACCATTGTAATTGTTGATGATGCCACTAATATCAGAAGTGCACCTTCCACCGATTCCAAAGTGATATTGCGTGCAGACGAAGGGGAAGAATTCTCCATTGTAGCTGTGGAAGACAACTGGTATAAAATAAAGCTGCATGACGGATCAGAAGGCTTTGTTGCCGGCTGGATAGTCGCAACGAAAGGAAACGCCACCAGCATAAAAAGAGCTGGTGCGGAACAATATTTATCTAATAAGGTAATAGTCATCGACCCTGGTCATGGCGGCAGAGATGTCGGAGCTATCGGTGCACAAGGAACCTTCGAAAAGGATTTAACCCTTAGAACTTCCCTTCTACTGCAAGACAAATTGAAAGCTGCAGGTGCAACAGTCTACATGACTAGAATGTCCGATACATCAGTCCCATTGCAAACAAGACCGCAAATGGCGAACTATCATGGCGCAGACGCTTTCCTGAGTCTCCATTATGATAGTATTGATGATACGAGTGTAACCGGAACCACTACATACTATTATGGCCACTCTGATAAGGACTTGGCAGACAGTGTGCATTCCTCTCTTGTACAATTTACAAATTTACGAGACAGAGAAGTACGCCAAGAAAACTACTTAGTATTGAGAGAAAGCATGCAACCTTCCCTGCTTTTAGAACTTGGGTATATCAGTAACCGCGGAGAAGAAATAACCGTCCTTTCAGGAGATTTCCAGGAACGGGCATCCACTGCAATATATCAGGGATTGGCTCAGTATTTTAGAGGGAATTAGCTAGATAAAAAGAATGAAGAGGACCTAAGAAGCTTAGGGTCCTCTTTTTGTTGATTATGAGTCCACAAAAAAAGCCAGCCACACACCTCCTAATAAAGGTATGCAACCCGCTCAAAAAATCATTTACTTTCCACAATTAATGTAACCGGTCCGTCATTGACGAAATCCACGTCCATCATGGCACCGAATCGACCAGTCTCAACCGTTATACCTTTTCCGCGCAACTCTTCGTTAAACGCTTCATAGATAGTTTCTGCGTGGTCAGGCCTTGCCGCGCTCATGAAATTAGGACGGCGGCCCTTGCGGCAATCGCCATATAAGGTGAATTGAGAGACAGACAGAATCTGACCCTTCACATCAAGCAAGGAAAGGTTCATTTTATCCTCTTCGTCTTCAAAAATACGGAGGTTGGCCACTTTTTCAGCAACATAAGCGGCATCTTCCGCAGTATCTTCATGTGTAACACCAACGAGCAGCATTAATCCACGATCGATTTTCCCCACTACATCACCAGCCACACGCACTTCCGCTCTCTTCGCTCTCTGTAATACAACTCTCATGTCAAAAGAACCTCTCTTACTGCATTATTCTACGTACAGCATAAATATCGGAAATCTGTTTGATACGCTCAACAACTTTATGCAAATGGTTGATATTATGAATCGCAATAGCCATATGGATCGTTGCCATTTTATTTCGATCAGAACGGCCGGAAACTGCTGTAATATCAGTCTTCGTCTCGTTAACCGCCTGCAACACTTCATTCAACAGGCCTCTGCGGTCGTAGCCTGTTATTTCTATTTCCACATTGTACTCGCGGTTGTCTTTCACATCGCTTTCCCAGTCCACATCAATAAGACGGTCGTTCGTGCCTTCCGCTTCAACGTTGGCACAGTCTGCACGGTGAACGGACACACCACGTCCTCTTGTGATGAAACCTACAATCTCATCCCCAGGAACAGGATTACAACACTTAGAAAGGCGAACAAGCAAGCTGTCTATTCCTTGCACGACCACACCTGCGTCTTTACGTTTTTTGACTGGTGCTGTTTTCTTTTTCTCGGCATTTTCCGTGATATCTGTGATTTGTTGTTCTTTATCACGCTGACGACGCTGCCTTTCAGTCAAACGGTTTGCCACTTGAAGCGCAGTGATTCCGTTATAGCCGACTGCGGCAAACATATCATCTGCTGTCATAAAGTTGAACTTTTCCGAAACACGGTTAATGTTTTCCGAATTCAAGATTTCCTTCAGGTCAAAGTCCATTCCCTTAATCTCTTTTTCAACAAGGTCACGGCCTTTTTCCACATTTTCCTCACGGCGTTGTTTCTTGAAAAACTGACGGATTCTATTCTTCGCCTGGGAAGTTTGAGCAAGTTTCAACCAATCCTGACTTGGTCCGTAGGAATGCTTGGAAGTCAGAATCTCAATGATATCACCAGTTTTCAATTTATAATCCAATGTAACCATCTTGCCGTTCACTTTGGCACCGATCGTTTTATTTCCGATCTCAGAGTGAATACGATAAGAGAAATCAATCGGCACAGAACCGCTAGGAAGTTCAATAACATCGCCTTTAGGTGTAAAAACGAACACCATATCAGAGAACAGGTCAATTTTTAAAGACTCCATGAATTCTTCAGCATTTGTGGCATCATTTTGCCACTCGAGTATTTCGCGGAACCATGTTAATTTTTCTTCAAAAGATGCACGATCATCGGCTTCTTTGTCCTCTTTATACGCCCAGTGTGCAGCAATTCCGTACTCTGCTATCTGATGCATGTCGCTTGTACGGATTTGCACTTCCAAAGGATCTCCCTTTGGTCCGATCACAGTTGTATGCAGGGACTGGTACATATTAGGTTTTGGCATGGCAATATAATCTTTAAAGCGCCCAGGCATCGGTTTCCAGCATGTGTGAATGATTCCAAGAACGGCATAACAGTCCTTAATGCTGTTCACGATGATGCGGACAGCTAATAAATCATAAATCTCACTAAACTGCTTGTTCTGTTTAGCCATTTTACGATAGATGCTATAAATATGCTTTGGACGACCAGAAAGCTCAGCAGTGATTTCTACTTCTTCAAGACGGTCGTTTACCTCATTCATCACTTCAGAAATATACTCTTCACGCTCTGCTCGTTTTCGTTTCATCAGGTTAACGATTCGGTAGTATTGTTGTGGATTCAAATAACGTAATGCTGTATCTTCAAGCTCCCACTTAATTTTACTGATTCCCAATCGATGGGCAAGTGGCGCAAAAATTTCAAGGGTTTCGTTTGAAATCCGGCGTTGTTTTTCTTGAGGAAGATGCTTCAATGTCCTCATATTATGAAGTCGGTCTGCAAGCTTAATTAAAATGACGCGGATATCCTGAGCCATCGCCACAAACATTTTTCGATGGTTTTCCGCTTGTTGCTCTTCTTGGGACTTGTACTTAATTTTACCGAGTTTCGTCACACCGTCCACAAGCATCGCCACTTCGGCATTAAAGGCTTCCTTGATCTCCTCCAAGGTAACGGACGTATCTTCCACTACATCATGAAGAAACCCAGCCGCAATGGTGGATGGATCTAGATCAAGGTCCACAAGGATTCCTGCGACCTGTATTGGATGTATGATATAAGGCTCACCGGATTTTCGATACTGTTCTGCATGAGCGTTTTTCGCAAACTCATACGCTCTTTCCAAAAAGGCAATGTCCTCACCTTTTAGATAGCGCCTCGCATTATCTATCACCTGGTCTGCAGTTAATACTTGCTCATTTGCCATATTTCTACTCACCTTTTTGACTTTCTTTTTTATTTTCTAAAACAATTCTATTAAATACGCTCAAGCGTCAATTGTAGTCATTTCAATTATCTTATCATTATGGACAGAAATCTTTCGTTCTTTACTTGAATAGAACAAAAAAGTATATTGTTTTTATTATCGTGAAATTTTATGTAGATGTAAAGAGATTATGAGAGAAAAATAAAGATTTGTCGACAGATTTTTCAGGAATTGGTGTAAAAAATATACTTTTCTAATAAAAGCAGTCTTTTTACCTATCATTTCATTTTATTTATGTTAACAGGAAATAGTACTAGGCCCTTATCATTATATATGAAAAAAACTAGAGCAATCCGTTTGCCCTAGTTCTTTTTTAAATATTAGTATTTCATTAATGTAAGAATATCGAATCCGTCTAGTTTGCTGCGTCCATCCAAGTAGGATAGCTCGATAAGGAATGCAATACCTGCAACTACTCCGCCCAGCTCTTCAACAAGCTTGATTGTTGCTTCGATTGTACCACCTGTAGCAAGTAGATCATCTGTAATCAACACGCGTTGACCAGGCTTGATTGCATCTCTATGGATAGTCAGTACATCTTTACCGTACTCCAAACCGTATTCCACACGAGCTACTTCACGTGGAAGCTTTCCTTCTTTACGAACCGGCGCAAAGCCAACTCCTAAAGAATACGCTACCGGACAACCGATGATAAATCCACGTGCTTCCGGTCCAACAATTAGATCTACTTCTTTATCTCGAGCATATTCAACGATTTGGTCTGTTGCATAACGGTATGCATCACCATTGTCCATTAACGTTGTAATATCCTTGAACTGTATACCAGGTTTTGGCCAATCAGGAACGATTGTTACGAATTTCTTTAAATCCATCTTCTATTTTCCTCCTATGAATGAACAGTGCATTGCTTGGTTAGATGCTGATCAAACCACACTTTTAATTGTTTATATGAAGAATATAAAAACAAGTTTTCAAGCATCACTTGCTGTTGCTTTTTACGATAAGTTGGAGACTCTTCAAAGTCCCTTTTTTTCGCTGCATGGTTTAATGCGATAAAACCCTTGTCTATTGTAACAAATTCTAAGTCAAAAAACACCTGTGATATGAAATCCACTGTTTCTTTTGACCAGCCGCGGTGTTTGGCAATATCTTCTGCATGTTTCTTAAGGTCAAAGGAACCCTTTTTAGCAAGTAATGCGTAAAACCATTTGAAGTGTTCTCTTGTCGGAATGGTAGAAAAGAAATGATTCTCCTTTTGATAAAAGGACGCATAGATTCGCTCAGGTGTACTGGTTTGTAATAAAGTGGACAGGTGCTCTTCCTCAGATGGAATATCAAGGATTACAACATACTTCCCTGTCAAATCCATATCAGCATTCTCTGTAAACATACTTGCATATGGTCGTAACTCATCATGGAGATTTATTTCTTCCAAAGTATTTTCATTAAAATATAGGATGTCGAGTTTTGCCTTATCTATTCCATTTAATGTCTGATTCAGTTGTTTAATCGAACGGATATCAAAAAGCTGCCAATCTGTCACTCTGATATCTTTCAGAAAAAGTTGAGGCTTGCGGAAATTGTTCCATTCATTGATAGAGAGTTCCCCCAACACATCAAGAGAAGCCCCTGGGGAGACGTGATGATACGTTTCTCCAAAGCCAAAGCCTACACAATCTAGTGAACTGCCTTCTTGTTCAATAACTAGTTTCAGATGGTTGCTTTTGTTTCCGATCTGGCGAATTTGCTGCGGCAATACATCTTTGACCAGCACTTTCGGTTTCGGATTGGCCACACCGAATGGGGCAAGCATTTCCAACTGCTCTATGGTAGCAAGTGTTACTTCTCCCACCGTGCATTCGATATCCACTTCCGTTATGGGAGTAAAATCCTCTTTTGTCAGAATTTCTAACGCCTTTTGATTCATTCTTTGTCTGAGCTCATTTACATCTTCTATTTTCAATGTCATTCCGGCTGCCATTGGATGTCCTCCAAAATGAGGCAAAATATCCCGGCATTCCGAAAGGTTTTCAAAGAGATCAAAGCCGACGATGGAACGGGCAGACCCTTTTGCCAACCCTTTATCTTCATCAAGGCTTAGTACGATAGTCGGTCTGTAAAAGCGGTCCACAAGGCGTGATGCGACAATCCCAATCACTCCTGCATTCCAATTGTTGCCCTCCACAATAATGAAACCATTATCTTCCGGCGGGTATTTCTCTTCCACCTGTTGAATGGCTTCTTCGGTAATTTGGGTCACAATTTGCTGTCTCTCTTTGTTGTAACTTTCCATTTCCTCCGCAAGCATTTTGGCTTCTTCCTGATCATTTGTCATAAGAAGATGAACCGCCGGGTCTGCATTATCCAGTCGTCCTACCGCATTGATTCTCGGTCCGATCGAAAACCCTACAGTTTCTTCTGTTACCGTATGCAATTCCACTCCGCATTTTTGAAGTAGCGCCTTCAGTCCGACCCGTGTGGTCTGTTGCATCTTTTTGATACCTTTAGACGCTAGTAATCTATTCTCGCCGACTAACGGGACTAAATCAGCAATGGTACCGATGGCCGCCACATCTAGAAGGTGCTCCGGATTTTTCCCTAGAAGTGCATGCGCTACCTTGTAGGCAACCCCAACACCAGCCAGATCATCAAATGGATAGGAGCATGTTTCTTTTTTAGGGTGGATGATTGCATAAGCATCAGGCAATTCGGGGCCTGGCTCATGATGATCGGTGATGATAAGATCTAAACCTAGTTCTTTCGCCACTTTAGCCTCATAGAGGGCGGAGATTCCAGTGTCGACTGTGATAATGACAGAATATCCGTTTTCTTTTGCTTGTTTGAAGGCATTTTCATTTGGTCCGTATCCTTCTGTAAAGCGGTTTGGGATATAAAAATCGACAAGTGCGCCAACTTCTTGTAACGCAGTCACCATGACGGTGGTAGAGCTGACTCCATCTGCGTCATAGTCGCCAAACACAAGGATCTTCTCTTCCTTTGCAATCGCTTGATTTACTCTTTCTACAAGCTTGTCCATATCTTCCATTAAAAAAGGATCATGAAACTCTTGATCATTTGTATATAAAAATTCTTTTGCTGCATCTATCGTGTCAAACCCTCTGTTTACCAAAAGGGAAGCAATAAGAGGGGCAATATCCAAAGATTCTGCTAGTTGATCAACCAGCTCTTTATTCGATTCACTTACATTCCATCTCGATTTAGAAGCTAACACACAAATTCCTCCCTTAGCCTATCTAATTATACAAGAGAGTCGTTGTTGCTTCAATGGGTGTAAAAAAGGGTACAAAGGGTACCTGACCCCAAAAACCAACAACCTAAGTACTTACCACACACATTGATGGGGTCTGGTACCGCCCTTAAGCTCTTAGTCTCTCATCACCGTCTGTCCGTGTATATTTTTGCAAATGTCCAAAGATTTTCCAAAATTGACCGAAGTTTTTCGAAAGTTGACCGAAGATTCCGCTTAATTGACCATAGTTTTTGAAAAGTTGACCGAACCAAAATTTCAATTGGCCGAACCCCCTACCATTCTTGACCGAACCTCGCCTCAAAATGTCCGAACCCTCAAAAATTTCAACAAAAATTGACCGAACCAACAATATAAATGTCCGAACCAAATTTCCACAACAAAAAAAGGCGTGTTTTTTAAGAAAAACACACCTTTTTTGCAAACCCCCAGGTACCTGACCCCAAAAACAAACACACTATGTAACTTACCACACACACTGCTGGGGTCTGGTACCGCACTTAAGCTCTTCTACCACACTCAACAAAAAAACACAGGCCCACTACCGCGACCTGCGTCTCTCCCCAACTGAACCTAACGTATTTTCCTTATCCTTAACCACCGGGTCCCCTGCAGCTGTTTCCCCAGAAACACCAGCATGCTTCTGCTGCATCTGCCGTTTAACTTTGATCACCTGGTAAATCCCGATAGACCCGGCAATCACAATACCCATCAAAGTCGAAAATAAAATGACTAACACCAACGGCCATTCCGCTGTACCAAATAAATAGTTCACCTCAACCGGCGCTACATTCAATACCGCAAAAATAGCGACTACGATTGTGAAAAGAACACCTGCTAAAAGATACCATTGTGTTTTCAATTTTAACTCCCCCTTCTGAAATTATTCAGAGTATGGATTGATATGCACAAACACATCCTGAACTTCTCTATTTTCAACGAGTTTCGCCTTTACGTTTTTACCTATTTTATGACCATCTTCCACCGTAATGTATGGATCAACGGAAATTTTTAAATCAATGATGACATAGTGGCCATGTTCCCTTGCATGCAGACTGTCAATTTTCATGACACCTGGCACAGTTAAAACAACCTCACGAAATTCTTCTGTGTCTTCCTCGTGCATGACATGGTCCATCGTATTGTGAATGGATTCCGAACCAAGCTGCCAAGATATCCTTATAATCATAAGAGCTACGACAATTCCAGCAACAGGATCAAGATATACGAGCCAGTCAACACCGATATACCCTCCCAAGACAGCACCGGCAATACCTATTAGAGCTGCGATGGAGGAGAAGACATCTGATCTATGTTCATATGCATTGACGATGATGGCGTCACTCTTTATTCTTTTTCCCAAATTATACTTATATCGAAACATTATTTCTTTAACGATGATGGAAAAGACAACTACATAAATGGCTAAAGCTTTTGGTGCCTGGATTGGTTCAAAGAAAGCCTGAAAAGACGATTTACCAATTTCAAACCCGACAATTAATAAAAGAACTGCGACAATAATGGCAGCAATATTCTCCGCCTTGCCGTGTCCATATGGATGATCTTCATCAGGTGGTTGCTTAGCTGCTCTTAAACCTATGTATACTGCCAAAGATCCTGCAACATCAGATGCAGAGTGAACCGCGTCCGCAACAAGTGCCCGACTGTTGGCAACTACTCCAGCCCAAGCTTTTAATCCGGCCAACACAATGTTACCGACCACCCCGACCAATGCTGCAAATTCGGCCTTCTTAAATCGCTCATTATGTTCCATTACGACACCCCTTTGCATTCTCTACTTTCTATTGTACCCGAAATAAGGCAAATCCTTCTAAAAAACATAGAAATAAAAATGTCACAGCGCATGTATCTTACGCTGTGACAAATCTCCTTATACTTCTGGCTCCGGATCTTCTACAGAAGCTTTTTTAGGTCTACTAATTTGTTTGTATTTCCATTTCATCCATAGCTGTGCTGCAATGAATAAAGAAGAATACGTACCGACAATCAACCCTACCAATAACGCGATGGAGAAGTTGGTAATCGATTCACTGCCGAAAATAAGCAAAGCAAGGACTGCAATGACTACCGTTCCAACCGTATTAAGGGATCTGACAAAAGTTTGCTGCAAGCTTTTATTTACGATTTCTTCAAGGTCTTCATATGTTTTAACCCGCTTTTTCTTTTTCAGATTCTCACGGATTCGGTCAAACGTAACTATTGTATCATTGATCGAGTAACCCACAATGGTCAACAGGGCTGCAATGAAGGTGATATCCACTTCCAGCCTTGTTAAACTGAAGAACGCAACAATAAAGAAAGCGTCATGGAACAATGCCACGATGGCAGCAAGTGCAAACATCCATTCAAATCGGATAGTTACATAGATAATGATTCCGACAGCAGCTATCAGAATGGCAAAGAAAGCATTCCTTGCAAGTTCTTGACCAACAGTTGGAGAAACCGTGCTAACACTTGGTTCAGAGCCGTATTTATTTTGCACATACTCTTTAACTTCCGCTATCTCTGTTTGTGAAAAATCATCCACATATCTTGCAACGGCAATTTCATTATCATTTCCTGCAAGAACCACATCTTTTGGTTCTAAACCAATGGAAGCCAGTTCTTCTGTAATTTCCTCAGCTGTCAGGCTTGTCTCACTTAATATCTCTACCCTTGTTCCACTAGCAAAATCAATTCCAAGGTTCAAGCGGAAGACAGCAAGCACTATAATCCCGACAACTATCAAAGCACCTGAAAGCATGAAGAACTTTTTACGATGCTTCATGAAATCCCAATTGTCAAATCGGTTAGGTGGTTCCGTATTTTCATCCGTCATATTGATATCAAGGATATCTTCTTTTTTCACACCGAATAGATGTGGTTTATTATTCATAAATCTGCTGTTCACCCACAGGCCGAGCAATAGTCTTGAACCAAAAACAGCGGTAATGAAGCTCAATAGGATACTCACAATCAACATCGTCGCAAATCCTTTAACAGAGCTTGTTCCATAAACGAACATAACACCTGCTGCAAGGAGCGTTGTCAAGTTGGCATCCAAAATGGTTGAAAACGAGTTTCTGCTTCCTGCACGGAAAGCGGACATGGCAGATCTGCCAAGTTTTAGTTCTTCTTTAATACGTTCATAGGTAATAATATTGGCGTCAACTGCCATACCTACACCAAGTATCAACGCGGCAATACCAGGCAACGTAAGTACCCCATTCATCAATTCAAACACTAGTAGAATCAAGAAAATATACGTACTTAATGTGATAACCGCCACAAGGCCTGGCAAACGGTAGTATACAAGCATAAAAATCAAGATAGCACTAATTCCGATAATTCCTGCAAGAACCGTTTTCTGGAGTGCAGTTTCTCCGAATTTTGCACCTACAGACGTGGAATAGATTTCTTCCAATTCAACAGGTAAGGACCCTGCTTTCAATAGCTCGGCAAGCTCTTTAGCAGATTCAATGGAAAAGTTCCCTGTAATCTGCACGTTTGTTTCATTTAATACCTGTGTTACCTGGGCTGCGGAAAGATATTTAGGATCCTCTTTTCCAGCTTCGGCTTCATAAGAATCCACACCTTCTTCAAAATCCAACCAAATAACCATCAGGTTGCGCCCAACACCCATATCGCGGACCTGACGGGTAATATCGGCAAATTCAGAAGCAGAACGAAGCGTCAGAGCCACACTTGGAGCGTTGTTTTGGTCAAAGGACTGACTTGCTCCCCCTTCTGCTAGGGCTGAACCATCCATTAGTAACTTGTCATCCACATCACGGAAGGATAATTTTGCTTCTGTGGATAGAAGTTCCCTTGCCTTGGACTGGTCTTCCACTCCGGCAAGCTGGACACGAATACGATCATCGCCCTCGATTTGGATGTTCGGTTCACTAACACCTAAAACGTTGACACGCTTATTTAGAGCACTGACCGTACTAACAAGCAAATCACGATCCACTTCACTATTTTCATTGATAGGTTTTACTTCATAGAGGACCTCAAAGCCCCCTTGAAGATCAAGACCAAGTTTAATATCTTTTGTAATTGGATTCGTAAACACTCCAATTGTGCTTCCAATTAGAATAAGAAGTAAAAAGAATGCTACTATCCGTCCTCTTTTGACCATTCGTGAAAAATCCTCCTTCTGCACTTACAATCGATGAAATGTCTTCCGTTTTATGGACACTTGGCTTCTTACATGCTTCACGTAAAATTATGTAAAATAGTTAATTAAAGCCGTTGCAATGCCATCATGTACCATTATGATTCATCCATTAATGCCTGTCAATTTTTGCTGAAAATTTAATCTTTTTGTGACGTGAAATAGTTTGGTGCTTTATACGCTTCGATGGTGACGTAACTCATATAGTCGGTGATCGATAAGCTATACACATCATTGACCAGTTCAAACAGTCTTTTGGTTTCGGGGCGCTTCCATTTCTTTTTAGTCAAGCACTCCCACAATTCATCCTCAGATACGGTGTCATAGCCGAAAAGCTGAAATTCCTCCAGCTTGCTCTGCAAAATTGGACCCAGGTCGTACCGGAAAAGGTCATAAGCATGTTCATTGGTTTCTTTTTTCATTGTTGATTGAACCCCCATTCAATTCACTCTCTCATTATAATGCTTATTTCTAATAACCTTCTTTCCTTTCCTAGCACCTTGATAATACTTGTCATGCTTGGCCCACTCTTTTGCATATAGATAATTGTATATGATAAGTCAGTAATTGAGAAGGCAGGGAATGGCATGACAAAGCAAACATTTTTAAGAGGGACCTTAATTTTAATTATTGCCGGTTTGATCACAAGGGTGTTAGGGTTTGTCAACCGGATAGTGGTAGCCAGGTTTATCGGGGAAGAAGGCGTGGGACTTTACATGATGGCCGTTCCTACACTTGTACTGACGATAACCATTACCCAACTAGGTTTGCCTGTTGCCATTTCCAAATTGGTAGCAGAGGCGGAAGCCCAAGGGAATCATAGGAAGATCAAAAAGATTTTGGTCGTATCCCTTGCCACGACTGGAGCACTAAGCATTATCTTCACTCCCGCCATGATTCTCCTCGCTCCTTACTTATCCAATAATCTATTTACAGATCCAAGAACCTATTACCCATTGATGGCTATTGCACCTGTCGTTCCGATTATCGCCATCTCTTCTGTCCTACGCGGCTATTTCCAAGGAAGGCAGAATATGAAACCATCCGCCATTTCACAGGTCATTGAACAGGTGGTCAGGATTTCCTTAGTTGCCGCTTGTACAAAAGCATTGCTCCCATACGGAATCGAATATGCAGCAGCAGGCGCCATGCTTTCCGCAGTTGTTGGAGAACTGATGTCCTTGCTTTACATGCTCTTTGTTTTTAAAAATAAAAAATCTTTCCGTTTGCGTCGAAAGTTCTTTAACTATGTTGGCGAAGGAAAAGAGACATTCCGTGATTTGATGCGGATCGCCCTTCCAACTACGGGAAGCCGGATGATTGGTTCAGTTGCTTGGTTTTTCGAACCTATCGTCGTTGCCCAAAGCTTAGCTATTGCCGGTGTGGCAACTGCAATGGCCACCAAGCAGTATGGAGAGCTAGTAGGGTTTGCACTTCCATTGATGATGTTGCCGTCCTTTATTACTTATTCCTTATCCACTGCCCTCGTTCCTGCCATAAGTGAAGCAGCTGCGAAAAAAAACAGCATTCTTATTGAACATCGCCTTCAACAAGCTTTAAGGCTTTCCTTTGTCACAGGCGGACTGGCAGTGGTACTTCTTTTCGTATATGCGGAGCCTATCATGTTATTAATGTATGGTAGCAGCAAAGCGGCCATCTATATAAAAGTCATGGCCCCATTCTTTTTGTTCTATTATTTCCAGGGACCACTGCAGGCCACTTTGCAGGCATTAGACCTAGCAAAAGCAGCTATGATTAATAGCTTCATTGGTGCCGCAGTGAAAACAGCTGTGATCTTTGTTTTGGCGAGTAAGCCTGCTTTTGGGATTATGGGAGCGGCACTTGGAATTGTGATTGGAATGATGCTTGTTACCTTGTTGCATATGGCAACCATCATGAAAGCCCTAAACTACTCGCTGTATATCCGTGATTATGTAAAAAGTTTCATTACCATGGGGATTTGTGTCATAGCAGGAATGTGGATGGTCGACCATTTCCTGCTGGGTCTTGGGGTTGGGCAACGTAGCGGATTAATGATCATTTTGACATGCCTTCTGTATCTCGTTCTATTATTAGTCTTTGGATTAGTAAAAAGAGAAGAACTTGCAAGGCTGCCTTTCTTGAAAAAGTGGCTGGCGAGGTAGTGGGGTTTACCGTTTGGGGTGTCTGGAACTCTCAATTTCAGACACCCCCTTCCTTTATTCATCCATTAAATCGATAAAAAACACTCCATTATCATAGCTGCAATAGGAAATCTTTTGGATATCCTTGTAACCGAGTAATCTTAGTTGTTGCCTAAGCCAAAGGTTGGTTTTACCGATTCGTTTTAAATGATCTTCTTGAATGACTCCGTCCATCACAAGCGGAAGGTTCATGGAATCCTCTTCATCCGCAGGAGTCCCCTCTTCCTTCTTTTTCTCAAATACCGATAGTTTTCCTGAAGGTTCAAGAATGGCAAATTCTACATCAGCTACATTCTTCACGTTCTTTTCCCTTAGCTGGACAAGTAGGTCATCAAAGTTATATCGTTGTTTTTTCATTGCCTCTTCATCTATTTTCCCATTATTTATGATCACACTAGGTTTTCCATCAATCAGATCTCTGAAACGTTGGCTTTTTAGTGATACAAAGGCAAGCATTATTTGAATCCCCATTAACAAAAACATGGGAAGCAGCGAATGAATCAGTGGGTCTTTCGGATTTTCGATGGCCATGACAGCCATTTCGGCAATCATGATAAAGACGACCAAGTCCAAGACACTCAATTCCCCTATTTCTCTTTTTCCCATCACACGGAAGATGAAAAGAATAAGGAAATATAGAAAAATCGTTCTGGCGATAATCAACACGTATTCCTCCATCACACCCACCTCTTCCAAAAAAGACAATAATATCTTTAGCTTTCTCCCAAAAAATATTTATATTCTATTATGTCTTTCTTGTGAATATGCTTGTATTACTTAGCATGTACTAAGAAAGGGGAAAAGTACCTATGGAATCAAAACGACTTGGTTTAGCTATCATGTATGGCTTGATTACCGTTTTTATGTTGGCAATTGTCATCAGCTTTATATTTTCCTTGCTTTTAAGGTTCACTTCTCTTCAAGAAACTAGTGTGGCATGGATTATTGTGACATTATCATTTATTACGTTGTTTATCGGTGGGTTTATTTCTGGTGGGCGTGGAAAAGAAAAAGGGTGGCTGCTTGGCGGAGCAACAGGCGGCGCCTACACATTGGTCATTTTTCTTTTTCAGTATTTAGGAAATGACGCCTTGTTCAACATGCAGCAAATGTTGTTCCACCTTGGATTTATCGGAATTGCCGCTCTTGGGGGGATAATTGGAGTGAATGTTAGCGGGGGTTATACTTCAAAAGCCTAATAAAAAAGAGCATGAACCCATAAGGGAACATGCTCTTTATTCATTAGTCTTGAACTACATCTCTAACCGCTTGACGGTCGTATGTAAGACGAGATCCGTCACCTGCTTTGATGACAATTTTGTCCTCATCCAATGCATCCACGATACCGTGTAATCCACCGATTGTAACAACTTTGTCCCCTTTTTGCAGGCTAGTCTGCATTTCACGAACTTGCTTTTGACGCTTTTGTTGTGGGCGAATTAACAAGAAGTAGAAAATAGCAAACATTAATACTAAAGGTAAAATAGCACCAGCCATTCCTTCCATGTTGTAACGCCTCCTTTCTCATCAGTCATGTATGGGAAGAGATTTTAGAAGTTCTTTGCATTCGGTTTATTGAATCCATATTTCTCAAAAAACTCTTCTTTGAAGTCCCCCAGACGATCTTCGCGGATCGCTTGTCTGACATCCTCCATTAATTTTACCAGAAAATAAAGGTTATGGTAAGTTGTTAGCCTAATTCCCAAAGTTTCGTCACATTTGATTAGGTGACGGATGTAAGCTCTGGAATAATTTGTGCAAGTATAGCAGTCGCACTCTGGATCAAGCGGTCCAAAGTCACGTGCAAACTTCGCATTTTTGACAACCAATCGCCCTTCACTTGTCATTAATGTCCCATTTCGGGCAATTCTAGTCGGCAATACGCAGTCAAACATATCTATCCCGCGAATCGCTCCATCAATTAGGGAATCAGGAGATCCAACACCCATCAGGTAACGCGGTTTGTCTGTAGGTAACCAAGGCGTCGTGAATTCAAGCGTGCGGTTCATGACATCTTTAGGCTCTCCTACAGATAAGCCCCCAACTGCATATCCAGGGAAGTCCATAGATACTAGGTCTTGTGCACTTAACTTACGAAGGTCCTCATATTCCCCACCTTGAACGATACCGAACAGGCCTTGGTCTTGTGGACGTTGATGTGCTTCTAAGCAACGTTCAGCCCAGCGTGACGTACGTTCCACTGATTTTTTCATATATTCATGTGTTGCTGGATACGGCGGACACTCGTCAAATGCCATCATGATGTCAGAGCCAAGGTCATTTTGGATGTGCATCGCTTTTTCAGGTGAAAGGAAAAGCTTGTCTCCGTTCATATGGTTGCGGAAGTGTACTCCTTCTTCTTCTATTTTACGAAGGTCGCTGAGACTGAATACTTGGAATCCGCCTGAGTCGGTAAGAATGGCGCGATCCCAGTTCATGAATTTGTGGAGCCCGCCTGCTTCTTTGACGATTTCGTTTCCTGGACGCAGCCATAGGTGGTAGGTGTTGCTCAGGATGATTCCTGCTCCCATTGCTTTGACGTCTTCTGGTGACATTGTTTTTACTGTGGCAAGTGTACCTACAGGCATGAATACTGGTGTTTCAAAGCTTCCGTGTGGTGTGTGGACGATTCCAAGGCGTGCGCCTGTTTGTTTACATGTTTTGATTAGTTCGTATCTGATTGCTGTCATTGTATTCTCCTTAGGATTTCTATAAAGCATTTCATTGATTTGGCTTACTCCTGTAGATTTACGATCCGGGTGTTCGCTTTCCGCGGGCGGTCCGGAAGCCTCCTCACTTCGTTGGATGCCACTGAGAAAGTATGTGAATTATGCCGTTGTTTAGACACTGCTGTGGATTTCCGCAAATGGCTTCGCTTTCCTAAGGGCGCTGCTGGAGCCTCCTCGGCAAGCCTGCGGGGTCTCCACCTAGCGCTATCTCCCTCAGGAGTCTCCGCCTTTTTCTCCAATCCACAGCTAGAAATCACTCTGTACAAAATATTTCAGTTTTTCAGTGGCTTCTTTCAGTTCGGGTTATTTCCTGCCCTTTCCTTCCCCAGACGAAGAAAAGCTGTTAGCATTTTCGAGGAGTCTCACACCCTGCACTTCAATCTACAGGGGGCCTTTATTACAAAGAAACAGTCTTTTTCATTTTTATAAAATCAGCATGGCGTCGCCGAAGCTGAAGAAGCGGTAGCGTTCTTTGACGGCTTCTTCGTAGGCGTGCATGACGTTTTCGCGGCCGGCAAGTGCGCTGACAAGCATGATTAGGGTTGATTTTGGCAGGTGGAAGTTTGTAATCATGCCGTCAATGGCCGAAAAGTTGTAACCTGGGTATATGAATATGTTTGTCCAACCGCTCGCCTCTTTAAACTCACCATGATCTCGTGCAATCGTCTCTAGTGTTCGTGTGGAAGTGGTGCCGACTGTGATGATTCTTCCGCCATTGCTGCGAACTTCATTTAAAAGTCTTGCCGTGCCTTCTGACATCTGGTAAAACTCTGCATGCATATCGTGTTCTTCCACGGAATCCACGCTCACAGGGCGGAATGTTCCAAGTCCAACATGAAGGGTAATGAAAGCAGTATGTACGCCTTTATCCTTCAGTGCGTCAAGCAGTTCTTCTGTAAAATGGAGACCGGCAGTCGGAGCCGCAGCAGAACCAGTTTCTCTTGCAAAGACGGTTTGATAGCGGTCGCGGTCTTCTAGTTGTTCTTTTATATATGGAGGAAGTGGCATTTCTCCCAAACTATCTAACACTTCATAAAAAATGCCTTCATAGCGGAAATCAAGTTTTCTGCCGCCATGCTCGCTTTCGCCGGTGCAAATGGCAGTTAAACGGCCATCACCAAAAGAGACCACCGTGCCTTCTTTAACACGTTTGGCAGGCTTGATGAGCGTTTCCCATGTATCGCCTTCCAATTGTTTCAGTAATAGTACTTCAATTTTTGCTCCTGTTTCACTTTTGACACCAAAGAGTCTGGCTGGCAATACTCTTGTATCGTTCAAAACGAGGCAATCGCCTTCTTTTACGTAGTCGAGTATGGAACGGAAAGTAGGTTCGTGTGTTAGGTTGCCTGTTTTTTTGTTTAGTACCATTAGGCGTGATGCTTCTCGTTGTTCTAGTGGTGTTTGTGCGATTAGTTCTTCTGGTAAGTGGAAATCAAATAAATCTATCTTCATAGTGTCACCTTTTCTTGTTTGCTTTCTTAGAGTCTGGTTGACTCCTGTATCCTTGCGTTCCAGGTGTTCGCTTATCCAGAGGACGGGGCTCGCGCCTCCTCACTTCGTTGTAAGCCACTGAAAATATCACTAATTTAATATATTGTTATGACACCGCTGTTGATTCCCGCAAAGGGCTTCGCTTTCCTAGGGGCACTGCTGGAGCCTCCTCGGCAAACCTGCGGGGTCTCCACCTAGCGCTATCTCCCTCAGGAGTCTTCGCCTTTTGCTCCAATCAACAGCTAGAGATTACAGGCACATGATATTTCAGTTTCTCAGTGGCTTCCTTTGTTGTGTGCTCTCAACCAACTGTTACTCCCCCGCTGGAGTCTCACACCTTGCACTCCAGTCTACAGGTGGAATCTATTTTATCTAAATCGGCCGATGAAATAAAATATTAGACTAAGTACGATGCTGATGATGATGGAGGTTACGATTGGGAAGAAGAATGTTACGTTCCCTTTTTTGACGACGATGTCTCCTGGGATTTTTCCGACTACCTGCCAGAGGAATCCTACGATTAAAAGTACTGCTCCAACTACCATCAGCATTTTAGGCAGTTCCATTATTGTTTGGCACCTCCATATTGAAATGGCGGTACACCAAGTCTGTCACTACCCGACCTCGTGGAGTCCGTTGCAAAAATCCAATCTGAAGAAGGTATGGTTCATACACATCTTCAATGGTATGAGATTCTTCCCCGATGGTTGCTGCAATCGTATCCACGCCAACCGGACCACCACGGAATTTTTCAATGATGCCCATCAAGAGTTTATGGTCGATATGATCTAACCCAAGTTTATCAACCTGCAAGCGATCTAACGCCTCTTTTGCAAGCGAAGCACTAATCGTATCTTTTCCTAAAACTTGGGCAAAATCCCTCACCCTGCGTAATAGTCGATTGGCGATACGAGGGGTTCCCCTTGCTCTTCTGCTTATCTCTGTGGCTGCGTCTAGTTCTAGTCCAATCTCCAGGATTTGTGCAGTGCGCAGACAGATTTCTGTTAATTGCTCTTCGTTATAATATTCCAGCCTGCTGAGAACCCCAAAGCGGTCCCTTAAGGGTGCCGTCAATAAGCCCACTCTTGTGGTAGCCCCAACAAGCGTGAAAGGAGGAAGATCCAGACGTACAGACTTTGAAGTTGGTCCTTTTCCTATCACGATATCTAAACAGTAGTCCTCCATAGCAGGATAAAGAACTTCTTCTATGGACCGATGAAGACGGTGAATTTCATCGATAAAAAGAACATCACCCGGCTCTAAGGCAGACAAAATGGCTGCAAGATCTCCTGGCCGCTCAATGGCAGGTCCTGCTGTGGTTCGAAGCTGAACCCCCATCTCATTGGCTATGATGGCGGCAAGCGTCGTTTTCCCGAGTCCTGGAGGGCCGTAAAGCAAAACATGATCCAATGTTTCCTGGCGCATTTTTGCCGCTTGGATGAATACTTCCAGGTTTTCCTTCACTTTATCCTGGCCAATGTATTGTTGCAGGGTTTGAGGCCGTAAGCTATATTCTAAAGAATGCTCCTCTAAGGTTGCATCCTGCGATACCATGCGATCGTCCATTATGTGGTTCCCCCTTTCTTAAGAATGTGTTTCAAGTCCCATATTATTTTAACAGCAGTTGCAATGCCCTTTTTACATATTGGTCTGTAGATAGGTCTTCCTTTTGCAGGGCAGGAACGATCTTTTTAATTTCCCGTTCACCATATCCTAGTACCTTCAATGCTTCCAACGCTTCTTCCAAAGCCGAGCTGCTTGCTCCCGGGACACTAACTTCCACATCAGGTTGAAACAGATCTGGAAAGGCACTTGGAACAAGATCGTTCAGTTTTCCTTTTAAATCTAGTATGATCTGTCTTGCTGTTTTTTTCCCTACACCAGGGAACTTCACAAGGAATTTTTCATCCTCATTTTCTATCGCATGGACCACCTGTGCGGGCTGACCCGATGCTAAAATGGCAAGTGCTCCTTTTGGACCGATGCCTGTAACGTTCAAAAGCTTCATAAACAAATTTTTATCTTCTCTTGTTTTGAAACCATATAGTGCCAAAATATCTTCCCTGACATGTTGATATGTATAAATGGTCACTTCTTTGTCGCGGTCCACTTGATAGATGAAAGGGTTTGGTGCATTCACCTGATAGCCCACTCCCATCACTTCCACCACAACGTATTCCGGTGACACGTATTCGACAAAACCTCTAATAAAATCGATCAACGTAAAAATACTCCCCTTTTCGTTCAGCTTCTACTCTTCATTTTACCATGAATAGAAGAAACAATCGGCTCAAAAGAAAAAGATAGCATATTTTAGTACAATTGTTAAGGTATTTTGCCTTGTCTTGAATCAACGCGAAAAACAGACCAGCAGAACGCCGGCCTGTTTATTGTTTTTTGGTCGTATAAGGCTTGAAAGTCTCGAGTACCTGTACATATTCATCTTTGGTTCCCACTTTAATTCCACCCTTTAATTGCTCGTGCTGGTGGCTTTCGAGTTTCCCTACATCAATCTGGAAAAAAGATTGAATGATCTTAGATGCCTCTGTCGGCTTTCCTTCATAGATAGTAAGGATCCCCTCTTCTGAAATTCCAAAGTATCCATTGGATTTCAATAGTGGTGATATGTCATCGATGTATTGTTGGAACACAACTTGTTCCCCGTCCAGGTCAATAACTTGCCAGTCTTCGTATTGAGCCCAAAAGTCCTCCATTGCCCACACGGTCTGGTCCACAATCTCCTCACTTACTTCACCATCCAAGTAAATCCGCTCCAACACTACCTTCAATGTTAATGGACCGTTTACTTCAAACGCATCCTCCAATACTTCTTCATCCACATATTCATTCTCATCTGCTGCTCCTTCATAAGCGGCAAACGTATAAAGCAATCCAGATGCGGCAACGAACACAACTACCAGAAGGATCCACTTTTTAAGTATGATGGGTTTCATTGTTACATTGCCCCCTCACATTCTCATTAGTTTTATTTCTATTCCACTATTTAATTCTTCTTATCTTTTTTAGTTTGACCATATTTAGGAATATTAACCATGAGTATAAGGGAAATTTTAAACACAGAAAAAACAGCCCCCAGTTATTAGAGGCTGCTCATGAAAAGTTATCTTGGCATGGTGCGATAAATACCACGCATCGTTTGATCTAGATCTTGCAAATGCCATTCTCCATTACGCAGGTCATTGTCCACACTTCTTACTGTACTGTAAACACTTGCATCAATTGCAACGCGCAACTCTTTATTTTTCAAAAGCGGTTTGACTGCATCGCGCACCTCACGTTTTAGTTGACGGGCATCCTCTGTCCCATTGTCGGGATTTACCGCAACAAGAACATCATCCCCATTGATTAAAACACGGGCATCATCGACTCCATCCACCTTCGAAGCACGTTTTACGATTCGATCTGCCAGTTTTCCATCATAATTGTTGTAATAGGATGGATTCCCAACATTCTCGATTCCGTTAAGATGTCCATGATAATTCTTGTCTGTACGGCTGTAATGTGGAGTATCGTATCCGATATCCATCATACCGCCATTATTACGGTTTGTTGCATTTCTGACTCCATTATCTTTGTTACGTCTTACTCTGTTTTCGTCATAGACAACAGAACGGTCCAAGATTTCATTCAAAGGGCCATCATTATCTTCCAGAAGACGTGCATTGCCTCTTTCTTCTGGTTCGCGACGTGTACGGTCATTGTTTACATAAGGATTGTGTTCGCTTGTATAATACCCAATAGGTCTTGTTTCCTCATAATACCTATTGTCTGTTGCACTTTCCTTTTGGCCGCATCCTGCTAGACCGCCAACTAAAAGTGCCGCAGAGGTTACAGTGAATAGTGACTTCCTCAATGTAAAAACCCCCTAACGAGTCAGTTGAGTACAATAGATGTACTCTCCATTAGGGTGACAAGTTAAGGAATGTTTTATTTTGTCAGTTCTCTCCAAGCTTTTAAAATTTTGGAGGACCGTATGCCAATTGACGTTTATGTTCTGTACGTTTATGCATTCTATCAATGATTTGCTTATCTTGTTCGGGAATTTCCTCACTCTTCAGATAGCTATCAATCATATTGTAAGTTGTACCCATTTCGTTTTCATCTGTTTGGCCTTCCCAAAGTCCTGCACTTGGCGGCTTATTAATGATGCTGTCCGGTACTCCAAGTACTTTCGCCATTTCGCGAACTTCGCCTTTGGTGAAATTCACTAGTGGAACAAGATCTACTCCGCCGTCTCCGTATTTGGTAAAATAGCCAGTATGCCATTCCGCTGCATTATCTGTTCCTACAACCAAATAACCATAGTTGTTGGCCACTGCATAAAGGGTCGTCATACGAAGGCGCGCCCGTGTATTTGCATCACCAAGTCGGGATGTTTCCTCGTTCCATTCGCCTTTTTCCTTTAACTGTTTTTCCATTGCTGAGAAAAGCACAGTATGTGTTTCAGAAAGATCGATAGTCGTATGGGAAATCCCACAACTTTCGATAACCTCTAGCGCGTATTCCTCATCTTTGGGGTCACTTTTACAAGGCATAATGACACCAAGGGAATCTTCAGGGAATGCTCGTTTGATTAGATGGGCGACAACTGCGGAATCGATTCCTCCACTTACTCCAACAATTGCTCCATTCAGTCCAGAATCTTTTACTTTTTCTTGTATCCATTGTACCAACTTGGCAATTTTTTCTTCCATTACGTATTCTTCCCTCCATTTAGCAATATTGATTATTGTATCAGATTGTTGTAATTCGTCAAAAAATGTTTGCGCAATTCCCAAGTAGAAATGAAGTAGGATAGATTGGCAAAGCTGTTTGGCATCCTTTCATCGCCGATTGATTTTGAAAAATGATTCCCTTCTCGTAAAATGTCCATTGGAAAAGAAAGAGCCGTTCTGAACCATGAATGGTCTTTTCCCATATCAATTAGTTTGGAATGAATCTGAAACAAGCTACCACTCCATTTTATAAAAGGTAGAATTCTGCTTGCATATTGAACAAAATCCCATTCCGCACTTCCAACTGAAAGCAGGTCATAATCAATTAAATACACTTTATTATCTGCAGCTCTAATAAAATTATGACTTGCCACATCACCATGAAGAACCACTTCGTCTGATTCCACATAGTCTTTCGCAAGCGAGTTCAAGGAAAGATGACTATAGTATACAATTTCACTAATTACATGAGGGTTAAACCATTTTGTTAATATTGGGCCATGACTTTCGAAAATCCGAAGCCGATTTTGCCATTTTGCAACCGTATTTTCCTTTGGAAGATCATGTGGAAGGTTTGGTAGGATCGTTTTGCTGTGGTGATGAAATTTTTGCAGAGTAAGCAGCCCATCTTCTCGGTCCTTTTCCTTTGAAAAACTGAACTTTCTCTTAGGGGAAATATACTTTAACAGAACCCAAACTATCCCTTGTTCATTAAGAAGGAATGAACCGTCCTTAAATTTCTCGTACATAAGCCCCGTATGAAATCCGCTCTTATGTAAAAGTTGGCTAAAACGGATGATGGAGTCCAGATTACCAGGTTCCGTATAACCCTTTAAAATATACAGACCTTCTTCTGTAAGGATTTTATAGAGATTATGTTTTATTTTAGTGTAGGAATGGATGATGAGCTTTGTTTCTTCTGACAGACGAAAGAAAAGACGATTTCGATTGAAATCGTCTCTAAAGATCAGTTGATCAGTTTTCATCATCAATTTCCGGACCTTCAAAATCTGAACCTTCATTTCGTTCTTCATTTGATACACCGTACCCATAACCTTGAGGGTTATAATAGCCTGGAGCAACAGGGTAACCATAAGGTGCATAACCATAAGGTATATCATTTCGATAACCTTGAGGTGCTCCACAGCCACAATCTCCACCGGAGCTAGCTCCTGCGACTTGCTGCTGTTGCTGGTCACCATCCATTTGTCCGAATCCAGAACCTGGAGATACTGGCCCCATCGGATAACATGGATAGCCTCCCATCGGCATTCCTTGTGGCATCATTTGTGGCATACCCATTCCTTGCATTCCTGGCATCATCTGTGGCATGCCCATTCCTTGCATTCCTGGCATCATCTGTGGCATGCCCATTCCTTGCATCCCTGGCATCATCTGTGGCATACCCATTCCTTGCATTCCATTTTGAGCCATTTGGTCTTGAACACCCATTACTGCACTTTCCATTTCTTCGTTGCTCATGTTCGGCATTTGCCCCATTTGTTGCATTTGTTGCATTTGCTGCATCATTTGCTGTTGCATTTGACCGTAATCCACATCAGGAGATTCTTCACCTTGTTGAACTCCCATTACTTGTGATCCATCCATCCCTTGCATTCCTGGCATCATCCCCGGCATACCCATTCCTTGCATCCCTGGCATCATTCCTTGCATGCCCATTCCTTGCATCCCTGGCATCATTCCTTGCATGCCCATTCCTTGCATTCCTGGCATCATCCCTGGCATACCCATTCCTTGCATCCCTGGCATCATCCCTGGCATGCCCATTCCTGGTCCACCCCAGCCTGGTCCCCATCCATGATGATGGTGATGGTGTTTAGGAGGACATGGAGGGCATAAACCGCTTCCAGGCATTACAGGTGATACAGGATAGCATTCTTCCATTGCTGGTTGTTGCACCCCCATCACTTGTTCCGGACTTTCAGGACTTTCCTCTTTTGGTTTTGGTATGTTCACTGGCATGTTTTCATTAGCCATGCCAAGATTCGGCATATTCACATTTGGCATCTTTATGTTAGGCATTTTCGCATTTGGCATTTTAATGTTCGGCATCTTCGGCATTTTTTCATTAGGCTGCTTGTGAGGAACATTAACCGTCAAATAATTATTTACATCCACTTCAGGAAAATACGGCTTTAATTTGCGGCATTTTCGGTTTGTATGGAGTTTTTTTGAGCTTCTTTTACCGGTTTGCTCTTTAACTGCAGGCTTTTTCGGCATCTCCTTATAAGGATGCTGCGCTTTTGGCGCCTGTACTCCCATTACTTGCTTTGGTGCTTCTTTCGTCACACCCATCACTTGGCTTTCTTTCTTGACAGGTACCCCTGCCATCGGCACTTTTTATTTTCATTCCAGGCATAATCATGTCAGGATTGCTTAGTTGTGAATTCGATTTCTTTAGTTCTTCGAAATTCACATTGTATTTCTGGGCAATCTTCCACAATGTATCCCCTTTTTGGACAATATGGATTTTCAAGGATTTTCCCTCCTTAGCAAAGTCTTTACAGTCTATGAGTTGTGTAGGCATTTTGCCACTATTCTTCAACTCAACTTATGCGTCAAAAGGGAAGTTTATGATAAAAAACATGGACACCGCAGGGGAAAAATAAATTTTTCCTGCAGTGCCCATTTTTAAGATTGACTTAAACACCGCTGTTGATTTCCGCAAAAGGCTTCGCTTTCCGTGGGGCGACCTTGAGCCTCCTCGTTTCACTGCAGGGTCTCAACAATGTCGCTACTCCCCCACTGGAGTCTACGCCTTTTGCTCCAATCAACAGCTAAGAGTTTTATTATTAAACATTTAATATTTGTTGTTATTAAGCATGTTCAAGCATTTTGTTCAGTGCGGATATTGCTTGTTGTGCTACGTCTTGTTCAACTTGGATCCTATTGATAATTTCTCCGTTTTCGATGGATTCAAGCGCCCATAACAGATGTGGAAGATCGATACGGTTCATGGTAAGGCATGGACACATATTCGGATTGAGTGAAACGATTTCCTTGTCAGGGTGTTGTTGGATGATTCTGTTTACCAGGTTCATCTCTGTCCCGATTGCCCATTGACTGCCGGCTTCTGCTTTTTCGATTGTTTCGATGATATATTTTGTGCTTCCAGCCAAATCACTTTTTTGCACCACTTCCCACGTACACTCCGGATGCACAAGAATTTTCATCTCGGGTTTATCGACTCTAAGTTGTTCGATATTGCCAAGTGTGAATTTTTCATGAACAGAACAATGTCCTTTCCAAAGAATCACTTTCACATTGGAAGGATCACCATCATATTCCAGTTCATCTGTTATCGGATTCCAAACTGCCATTCCGTCAAGTGGAACTCCTAAATCATAAGCAGTGTTTCTGCCTAAGTGCTGATCTGGTAAAAATAAGATTCTTTCTTTTTGCGTGAAGGCCCATTCAACCATTTTATGTGCGTTGGAAGAAGTAACAGTGGCCCCTCCCCTTTTTCCGCAAAATGCTTTAATGGCTGCGGTAGAATTCACATAAGTTAATGGCAGCATACTGTCCCCAAAAACCTTTTCAAGCTTTTCCCATGCACGCTCGGTTTGGTGGATATCTGCCATATCCGCCATTGAACAGCCTGCCCTCATATCAGGCAATACGACCACTTGACTTTCCTTAGTCAAAATATCTGCCGTCTCGGCCATAAAATGCACGCCGCAAAATACGATATAGCTTGCTGTCGTCTCTGCTGCCGCTTGAGCAAGCTGCAAAGAATCCCCTGTCGCATCCGCAAATTCAATGACTTCATCTTTTTGATAATGATGGCCGGGAATAAACAGATCCGCTCCAAGCTTCTCTTTTATTTCTCTCACCCTTGCTCTCATCTCATCTGTCGTCATATCACGATATTTAGAAGGCAACAGCCCGTTATCTTTTTTCACTATATCTAGTATGTTCATCCTGTTAAACTCCTTTCGCCCCAACGTTAAAACTGATATCTAATGATTTTGCTGAATGGGTAAGCAATCCTAACGAAATATAATCAACACCAGTGTCCCGGTAGGTGGCGAGATTGGTAAGGGTGATGCCTCCCGAAGCCTCTGTAATAATATGTTTTGGTACATGCTGAATGAATTCTTTTATTTCATCTGGTGTCCGGTTATCAAACATAATGACGTCCGCACCCGCCTCGACAGCTTCCTGCACTTGAGCCAACGATTCCGTTTCCACCTCAATTTTGACCATATGACCGACATTTTCCCGCACACGTTGAACGGCGTTTGTGATGTTCCCCGCAAACTCGATATGGTTATCCTTAATCATCACGCCATCATACAATCCAAATCGGTGATTATAGCCACCTCCACAGGTAACAGCGTATTTTTCCAACATCCTTAATCCCGGAGTTGTTTTTCTTGTATCACAGATTTTTGTATGATTGCTATCAAGTGCTGAAACGGCAGCAGCAGTCAGCGTCGCAATTCCGCTCATGCGCTGTGTCAAATTCAGTGTCACTCTCTCTGCACCAAGTAACGCCCTCATTGTCCCTTCAGCTTTTGCAATCTCTTCCCCTTTTTCCAGTCTGTCTCCATCTTTTTTGAAAACAGTCACTTGAATTTCCGGATCGAGTAAACGCATGGCTTCATGGATAATCTGTTCCCCGACAAAAATACCGTTTTCTTTTGCTATAAAAGTTCCGGACCCTGTTTCATTTTCAGCAAACAGTGCTTCAGACGTTAAATCTTTTTCACCGATATCCTCTTTATAAAAATGACGCAGCATCTCTTGCAGCATGATTGTATTCATCGATACCTTTCTCCCTTCTCATTGCACTACCATCCTTTTGAACATGCAAAATCCGGACCTGTCGCCAAGATTCTTTTGCTACTGGAAAATCAGAACGAAAGTGAGCTCCGCGACTTTCCTTACGTTGCAGGGCAGCTTCTGTAATCAGGTAGCATAATTGAAGCATGTGGATGGTCTCTATTTCATCAATTCCTAATATATCTGTAAGTTGGGGCATCGCCTTGCAATATGGTTGGAAGAGTTTGAGCCATTCTTTTAACTCAACTAACCCTTCCTTATGTCGGACAATTCCTGCATGCTTCATCATCATGAGTTGAATTTCTTCTTTTGATGGAAGTGGCACAGCTCTGTACTGAAGTAAATCCTTATCCATTTTTTCAATAGAAGTTTTGTGCCAGAGAACATAATGGCTTTCTTTTAAAAGATGATCTGCAAGTGTCTTAGAGAAAACAATCGTCTCAAGCAATGAGTTGCTTGCTAAACGATTAGCCCCATGCACCCCGTTGCAGGCAGCCTCTCCAACAGCGTACAAGCCTTTTAGCGATGTTTCTCCATGAACATTTGTATAAATACCGCCCATATAAAAGTGAGCTCCCGGCACAACCGGAATGAGATTGGTCTTTAAGTCGATTCCGTTTTTTGTACATAACTTAGTGATAGCAGGAAATCTTGTTTGGAATTGCTTCACCTTGGAGATATTCAGGTAAACCTTTTCCCCTTGGTCAAGTTCTTGAAATATTGCCCGTGACACAACATCTCTCGGTGCGAGGTCTTTAAATGGATGAACATTTTCCATAAACCTGTGAGCTTTTCCATTTTGAAGAAATGCCCCTTCCCCACGGACTGCTTCCGAAACAAGCCCGACCGCTTTTCCGTCTATACAAAGCATCGTTGGGTGAAATTGCATAAATTCTAAATCTGTTAGAGTGGCTCCGGCCTGATACGCAAGCGACAAAGCCATGCCAGTGATACTTTCATTATTGGATGTATAAGGATAAAGAGAGCCCGCTCCACCGGTTGCCAGAATCACTTTATCTGCAAAATAATCGGTCCGTTCCCCATTGGAATTGAAAGTTTGCACCCCGCAGCATTGGTCATTTTGAACATGCAACTTGATAACGGTTTCATGTTCCACCATGAGAACTTTTTCAGACAGCCTCGATTGAAGCCATTCCATTAATTCCTTGCCTGTCTGATCTCCTCCGGCATGAAGAATGCGCCTTTTGGAATGGGCACCTTCCATACCAAGTGAATATTCACCCAAACCGTCCCGATCGAATTGCATTCCATTTTGGATGAATGCTTGCAGCTCGCCTGGTCCACATTTAGTAAGCAGTTCTACCGCATCTTCTTCATTGTGATAACACCCGGCGGCCATAGTATCTTCGTAATGCAATTGCCAAGAATCTGTATGTTCGATGGCACAAGCAACTCCTCCTTGTGCAAGAAAAGAATTATTATCATTTTTACTAGACTTTGTGAAAATAATCACATTCATATGCTCACTTAAATAATTTGCAGTCAACAAAGCGGATAGCCCACTACCGACTACAATGACATCTCGCTGTAAACTAGACACAAAAAAAACCTCCTGTGTATATAAGTGTCTTGACACCTATATTTACATATTTCTATACTAATGACAAGAGATTTTTTACAAGACCGAAAGTTTGCTAGTTTTAGCAGTCTTTTTAGGGGAAGGAGTTTTCAAACATGATCTATCTCGATTACGCAGCTACTACCCCAATGAGCAATGAAGCCTTGGATGCCTACCAGCATGTGGCACGCAATTATTACGGAAACAGCAGCAGTTTACACGACACAGGCACCACCGCATCTGACCTGCTCGAAACCTGCAGAGGCGAGCTTGCAAGGATGATTTCAGGGAAAAAGGAAGGCGTTTATTTTACAAGCGGCGGAAGTGAGGCAAACTTTCTGGCCATACGCACCTTATTGATAGGTTGTGGAGGTAAAGGAAAACACATTATCACCACCTCAACAGAGCATGCGTCCATTCATTCGCTTTGTAAGTCATTAGAAATAGAGGGCTATGAGGTTACCTGGCTGCCTGTGGACTCCAATGGAATCATTGCACTTTCGCAATTAAAAGCAGCTTTACGGGAGGACACTTGCTTAGTTTCTGTCCACCATGCCAATTCTGAGACGGGAATCTTGCAGCCGCTCGAAGCGATCGGTGCACTCCTAAAGGAGAAAAATATCCACTTTCATAGCGATTGTGTCCAGACATTTGGTAAAATACCAATAGACGTGGAGAAGCTCCACCTAACCAGCATCTCGATATCTTCCCATAAAATTTATGGACCAAAGGGTGTCGGGGCGTTATATATCAATCCAAAAGCTTCGTGGAAATCCGTATATGAAGGCGCGAGTCACGAAAAAGGGATGCGTCCCGGTACGATAGACGTCCCAGGAATCGCTTCTTTTCTAACCGCCGCCCAACAAATGGAGTCTTCCATGCAGGATCTAGTAGAAAAATATGAAACGATGCGAATTCATTTTTTAAGATTGATTCAGCAATCTTGGTTGCCTATTGTTGTGGAAGGGGAACACGTTCAAGGACTGCCACATATTATCGGCCTGAGATTATCTGGTCTCGAAGGACAGCATGTAATGCTAGAATGCAATCGAAAAGGCATTGCCATCTCTACAGGAAGCGCGTGTCAGATGGGATCCCAATCCCCTTCAAGAACCATGATTGCCACCGGAAAGACACCCGATGAAGCACGTGAATTCGTGCGCCTTTCATTTGGAAAACAAACCACCATCAAAGACCTTGAACTAGCTGTCGAGGCTCTTAAAGAAATTATAGAAGAACGGATAAAAAGGAGCGGCTAACTTATGACGCAAGAAAAGAAAGTACTTGGAGAAGAACGACGCAATCTCCTTTTGCACTGGCTGCAAACCGAAGATAAACCATTAACCGGCGGAGAGCTGGCAGGACGAACCAATGTAAGCAGACAAGTCATCGTCCAGGACATCTCCCTCTTAAAGGCAAAAAACGAACCGATACTTGCGACTAGCCAAGGGTACGTCTATATGAAACCTTTCGGCGAACAGGTTAAAAAAGAGCGAATCATCGTGTCTTTTCATGAACCCCACCGGACGAAAGAAGAATTATATATTCTCGTTGACCATGGAGTAACAGTCAAGGACGTGCGAATTGAGCATCCTGTTTACGGAGATTTGAACGCGTCAGTCATGGTGTCAAGCCGCGCGGAAGTGGACGCTTTTATCCGCAAAATAAAGCAAACGAATGCTTCATATTTGTCGCAATTGACGGACGGAACGCATTTGCATACGATCGAGGCCGATTCTGAGGAGAAGCTTGATGCAGCGTGTGCGGCGTTGAAGGAAGCTGGGATGGTCGTGGAGTAGGATGTGTGGAGCGGGTCTCTCTGTTACCGTTTGGCCGGGGGCCGGGTGGTTTCCGGCTCTGAGACAGCTTCTCTGTTACCGTTTGGTGGAGCACGAGGAAGTTTCGGGCTTTGAGACGGCCTTTCTGTTACCGTTTGGCGGAGTTCAGAGGAGTTTCGGGCTTTGAGACGACCTCTCTGTTACCGTTTGGCGGAGTTCAGAGGAGTTTCGGGCTTTGAGACGACCTCTCTGTTACCGTTTGGCGGAGTTCGGAGGAGTTTCGGGCTTTGAGACGGCCTCTCTGTTACCGTTTCGTCAAGCTCGTGGCGGTTTCGTAGCGGAGAGACAAGTTTCTATTAGACTTTTCAACCTACTTCTTCCCCGCTTCGGGCGTATAGAACCATTCTATTACACTTTTCAACCTACTTCTTCCCTGCTTCGGGCGTATAGAATGCCCGCCAACAAAAAAGCAAAAAACCTCCCAAAGGTGCCTCTTACTTCAGCACCTCTAGAAGGGTTTTCCAAACAAAACAACATTACCTCAACAAATAACTATTATATCTCCCCAACACTTTCACCGAACACCCCAACGCCTCCAGCTCCTCAATGGCTGGCGGAATCAATGGATGCTCCACTTCCTCATTAATATCAATTATGAAAAAATAGTTACCCAAACCCGTTTTCATTGGGCGGGATTCGATTTTCGACAGGTTCAGCTTTCTCCATGCAAATACAGATAAAACTTGGTGAAGTGCACCTGATTGGTCTGTGGGAAGCGACACCATCAATGTTGTCTTTTCCCCAATATTGTCGTGTTCTTCATTATGTAGCATCACTTTCTCATCACGATGCAGGATAATAAACTTGGTGTGATTGTTATCATAGTCGTGGATATTTTCCTGCAACACACTTAGGTTATACTCTTTTGCTGCAAGCGAATTGGCAATACAAGCTGCCTTTTTAGAAAGTCTGTGATCAGAGATTAGTTTTGCTGCAGCGGCAGTGGAGGAAGTGGTTTCATACACTGCGTTAGGATATTTTTTATGTAAGAATTTATGGCACTGGGCGATTGCGTGGGAATGTGAATAGATCACTTCCAGCTCTCCGCCATTTTTTATATGATCGGGATGCACTAATAAATGTTGGCTAATTGGAATGGTCAGCTCCCCTACAATCGGCAAGGGACAATCGTGAATAAGGTAATCAAGCGTAACATTAACTGACCCTTCAATTGCGTTCTCAAGCGGGACGACCGCCATGTCGACCTTGCCCTCTAATACCGCATCCATGCATTCAGGAATGGTGGAAAATGCTTTTTTAAAAGACTCTGGAAAAAACTTTGTTACTGCCATGTCAGTAAATGTTGCCTTCGGTCCTAAAAATCCAATTCTTGTCATGCTCTCTACTCCCCTATCTCCACTATGCTTCCTTAGGGTTGCACTTGTTCTAAAACTTAAGCACCTGTCCCTAAGATCTCTACTTTATCTACAAATTCTAATCGCTTCAGCATCGAAAGTAAAGCGTTGATATCACCTTTTAATCCAGACATATCAAGCGAAAGGGTCACATTCGCCTTCCCTTGTAGCGGGATAGTCTGGTGAATGGTCAATACGTTACAACCGACCGTTGCTACGGTTGCAAGCAATTGCGATAACGCACCTGTCTGATCTTCCAGGTGAAAAAATAAAGTCATGATTTTTTCTTTTACCATGGTGTGAAACGGAAAAACGGTATCACGATATTTGTAAAAAGCACTGCGGCTGAGGTCTACCTTTTGTACCGCTTCAGCAATAGAATCCACTTTCCCGCGTGCAAGCATTTCTTTTACTTCAATCGACTTTTTCATCGCTTCTGGCAGGACATCCTCCCGCACTAAAAAGAACTTCTCCTCTAACATCGGATCTCTCTCCTTTTTTTCGTATATGTAAAGAAGAGAGGATAAAATGAATTATCCCCTCCGGCAAATCTATTCAACAAATTCGAATTCGTATTTCAGTAGACGCACGATGTCGCCGTCTTTTGCACCGCGAGCACGCAATTCTTCATCTACTCCGAGACCACGCAGCTGACGCGCAAAACGTTTGATGGACTCTTCATGGTTGAAGTTTGTCATGATAAACAGTTTTTCAAGTTTTTCACCTGAAAGTACAAAGGCACCATCCGGATCACGTGTAATCATGAATGGGAGTTCTTCCGCCTCATGCTTGTAAACAACACGTTGCTCAATCGCTTCCTCTTCATATAATGGATATTCCGGAGCTGTTTCAAGCTCGTCTGCCACCGCATATAAAAGGTCACGAAGACCGCTGCGAGTTAGAGCGGAGATAGGGAAGACTTTCACATCTTCGCCAAGCTGCTCCTTGAATATTTCAAGGTTTTCCTCTGCATCAGGCATGTCCATTTTGTTTGCTACAACAAGTTGAGCACGCTCTGTCAGACGCATATTATATTCTTTCAACTCTGCATTAATTGTTAGGTAATCCTCATACGGATCGCGACCTTCCAATCCGCCCATATCGACCACATGGATGATAACTCTTGTACGCTCAATGTGGCGCAGGAATTGATGTCCTAGTCCCACACCTTCATGTGCACCTTGAATCAATCCCGGTAGATCGGCCATAACAAAGCTGCGGCCATCTTCGGTTTCCACTACACCAAGGTTAGGTACGATAGTCGTGAAATGGTATTCAGCAATTTTCGGTTTTGCTGCAGAAACAACGGAAAGAAGGGTTGATTTCCCTACACTTGGGAAGCCAACAAGACCGACGTCTGCTAGCACTTTTAACTCAAGAACCACATAGCGCTCTTGACCAGGTTCCCCGTTCTCAGCAACTTCTGGAGCCGGGTTTCTAGGTGTTGCAAAACGTGAGTTACCACGGCCTCCGCGGCCACCCTTTGCTACAACATACTGCTGACCGTGCTCTGTTAAGTCAGCCAATGTTTCTTTTGTATCGTCATCCATTACGACAGTTCCCGGTGGAACCTTTACAATCATGGCTTCCGAGTTTCTTCCGTGCTGGTTTTTGGACATTCCGTGTTCTCCACGGGTCGCTTTAAAGTGACGTTTGTAACGGAAATCCATCAGTGTGCGCAAGCCTTCTTCTACTTGAAGAATGACGTCCGCTCCTTTTCCGCCATCACCCCCGGCTGGTCCACCATCCGGTACATATTTTTCACGACGAAAGGCAACCATTCCGTTCCCGCCGTCTCCACCTTTTACATAAATCTTGACCTGATCGACAAACATTGATTACTCACTCCGATATGTCAAAAGGTAAAAAATAACCTTTTGCGTTCATTTTTTAAAGCTTGTAAGACACTTGAATGGAACTCTGCTCAGGATGTATTTCTTGTCCAACCACTGAGAAACCATCCGGCTGTGCTTGCAGCCACTCCGTTAAAAAGTTTGTATCTTCTAGTATTCCATTTATATCAAAAAAGAAACGAATTTCCGCTTCTTCTATATGCAAACTTAAAAACAAATGGTTATCTGCTTTTTTGTTTACCGCATTTTCCAAGTCGGTAAACAAAGAAGAAATCCATTTGCACAATAGCTTATCCGCTTTTGACAGATTTACAGGCTCTCCGATTACTTCGTATTCCATCGAAAATAGTCTCGGCTCCCAATGGAACGTAATCAGATATTCCGCAAATGCAGGGGCTTGTAAATTCGTCAAGTTGGATTCGTGATTGGCTTCAAGCACAATCTCCTCTATCAAATTATTCACTCGCTCCAAACGTCCAAGCGACAAATTCGCCTTAATCAACTGAATGCGATTAAGCCAATCATGCCTCGAATGACGCAACACATCCAACGTCCCTCTATTTCTCATAATACCGTACTCCTAGTCCCAACATTAATTCCAATACCTTCTTAACTATGTCGATTATAGCATAAATAAAGAAGAAAAGGGGGTCAGACCCCTAAAGGATTTTAGACCTTTATGTCGAAGGGGAATTGGTTATAATCACTTGCATTAAAAAAACTCTAACCTAAACATAGGCTAGAGTTCCTTTGGAATTATGCTTCTTGAGCAACAGGATATACGCTAACTTGTTTGCGGTCACGGCCTAGGCGCTCGAAACGAACGATTCCGTCAACCTTCGCGAACAATGTATCGTCGCCACCACGTCCAACGTTTGCTCCTGGGTAAATTTTAGTACCGCGTTGACGGTATAAAATAGAACCACCAGAAACTTGTTGACCGTCTGCACGCTTAGCGCCAAGACGCTTGGACTGAGAGTCACGACCGTTTTTAGTAGAACCTACTCCCTTTTTGGAAGCAAAGAACTGAAGATCTAATCTTAACATGTATTCCACCTCCTACTTAGAAATGGTTATATAATTTCCATAGTCACGTTCAATCGTCTCTAAAGACACAACCATACCTTCTAGCAACAGTTGTACTTTCTCATGTGTCGACTCATCCAAGCCGGATGGGACCGAACATTTTAAAAATCCATCTGCCCCTTGCTCAATATCAGGAGTGACCTGACATAATGACATGACCGCGTTCACCGCACCGAAAGATACGGCCGAAACACCAGCACACACAATGTCTGCACCCTTTTTGGCAAAGTTAGCATGTCCAGTTATGGTAAACGATTGGATCAGCTTGTAATCGTCTCGTTTAATTGTAACTTTAATCATCCGATCACCTTTAAATTACAGGTTGATTGCATCAACAGTAACTTTTGTGTAAGGTTGACGATGACCTTGTTTTTTACGGTAGTTTTTCTTCGCTTTGTACTTGAATACAGTAAGCTTCTTCGCACGACCTTGTTTTTCAACTTTAGCCGTTACAGTTGCTCCCGCTACTAGTGGGCTACCGACTTTAACATCGTCGCCACCAACGAAAAGAACCTTGTCGAAAGTTACTACATCTCCAGCAGCACCATCAAGTTTTTCGATGTAGATCGTTTGACCTGCTTCAACCTTGATTTGTTTACCACCTGTTTCAATAATTGCGTACATTCTCTTGCACCTCCTCAATAGACTCAGACTCGCCAGTATCAGGTATATGTAACGAATTCACGCTCATATTTCACGGAACCTGGACTGCGCGGTTGTAGCACGGGTGCTACAAACTAACAAAGAACATCTTAGCATATTCCAAACCCTTATGTCAATAAGGTTTCACAGCGTTTTTACCCTTTCTTTCGCATCCTCGACAGATCCGGCAAAACGTATGTCAAAACGTGGTACTCCGTCTTTTTTTATAAAATAAATCTGAAGACCACATCTTCCTATTATATCAGGCAACCCCATCAGTTTGTCCACCACTTCCGAACTTGCTTCCACAACAACTGCTTCCATATCGCTTCCTTTAAACTCCAACAGTTCCCGCTCTAACTGATAGGTGACGGTGTCCAATGAAAATACCACACCTTTCCCATCGCATGGCGAACACGGCTGCAACAACATCTTCGTCAACGGTTCCCTGACTTTCTTGCGCGTTAACTGCAACAAATTCAATTCCGTAAATCCAATCACTCTGACATGGGAGCGATCTTTCCGAGCCGCATCCTTCACCTTGCGCAACACCTGCTCTCGCTCACCGTCACTCGCCATATCAATGAAATCAACAATAATAATGCCGCCAATCTCCCTTAGACGCAACTGTCTGGCAATCTCGCCTGCAGCCTCTAAGTTGGTTTTCAACACGGTCTCTTGCAGGCCGGTCTTGCCTATGTATTTCCCTGTATTAACATCAATGACCGTCATCGCTTCGGTATGTTCGATAATGATATATCCTCCGCTTGGAAGCCACACAATCCGCTTTAACGCTTTCTCAAGCTCCTGCTCCATCCCTCTTCTTTTAAAGATACCTTCCTTGCCTTGAATAAAAACGAACAGGATAGCCTTTCTTTTTCAACAAACTGCGAAGTACCAGCATCGTCCACCTCTACAAGGCTCACCTCGGCAGGCGGGATTTCCCGAATTATTTTCGATAAAAAAATGATCTTCTTCATGAACAAGGGAAGGGGATCTTGACTGCCGCATCTTGTTTATCCTGCACCTCAAGGAACTGTCGCTGCAACTCCAGAAGTTCCGCTTCTACCACTTCGGAGGCAACATGCTCGCTTGCTGTCCGTAAAATAACCCCTTCATCCGAAGTCAGCCACTCCTGCAAAAGACTGCGCCATTCCTTCCTTTTAGCATCCGACATTTTCTTGGAGATGGCTTTGTACTTACCGTAAGGCTGGTACACAATATGCGTTCCGGGAAACTCAATTAGCCCCGTCAACTTGGCACCCTTCGTTCCCTCACCCTCCTTCACCACTTGCACGAGAATTGCTTCTCCCTGGTGAACAAAATGGGAAATCCCTTTGTGTTCCTTTTCCGCTTTAGAAAGATTGGAGGTTTGATAAGAACATAAATGGTCGCGATGAAGATATCCTGGCTTCTTTTGCCCAAAATCAACAAAAGCGGCTTGCATGCCTGGCAGGACATTCACAACGCGACCAATATAAATATTCCCCTCTATCGGATGCGTTGTCGGCCGATCAATCAACAGCTCGACAATTTTATCATCCTCTTTTATCGCGACTCTTTTTTCCGTCGCCTTCATATCCATAATTAACTCTATCAATGAATTAGCCTCAGCTTTCGAAATGAAGTTTTAGTATGAATACAGGATATCTCCTATATCAATTGTCGTCAACTTCTCCTTGAAATAAGCATGAAGCAGTTCATTTTCATCCAGTGGAGGCTGTTTGTCCTTCCCCTTCATCACAATGATATTGTGCTTGCAGTCTCGCTTAAACTTTTGAAGCACCTGATGAATCTTTTCTTTTTCATCCACGACAATCGGCGTTATGGTAGAAAACGTATTATTCTTCCCGTAATAACGCTCCATCAAAAAACGCATAAAGACAAAGTGCCGCTGCTTCCACTCTGTATATAAGGAAAAAAACAAGAACACGGTGATAATCCATATATTAATGTGCAACGGGTCAATGACCAGATAGGTTGCACAAAAAAGTGCTAGGAAAACAAAAGAAGCTTGCAATGTTCGCTCATGCGCCTGTGCAAATGCAGACGTGCGACTGAACAGCAACCCCATGATTTTCCCTCCGTCCAGAGGCCAGATCGGCAAAAGGTTCACAAGAAAAATCATAATATTAAAAGTAAAGAACATTTCCCACATGCCTGCCGAAAGATAGCCCAGCTTGAAAAGAAGAAAAGCACCTGCTGAAAGCCACACATGTTGCAACGGACCAGCAAGTGTCACAACCAGCTCCTCTTTCAACGGTCGATTTCCATGCTCCTCCATTTCGGCAACCCCTCCAAATGGCAGCAGCAACACTTGTTTGATACGCCAATTATAGTAGGTTGCCGCAACCCCATGGCCCAATTCATGAATAAATACAATAAAGAATAAGATAAGCAACTCCCGGAAATTTGCCGTTAAGATGGCCAATCCGGCGAGAAACCACATCAATGGATGTACATGAATCTTCTGTAATAGCCTCAGCCATTTATTATTCAAATGAGATCACCTGCATTGGATCGATAAATTCATTGTCTTTTTGGATGGCAAAGTAAAACATCCCCTTTGAACCATCCTCAAGCACCGTCGTTTTTCCAAGTACATCCCCTGTTTCAATAAAATCAAACAGCTTCACTTCCACTTCCCCAAGCTGCCCATACCATGTATAACTATCATCAGGGTGCTGAATAATCACCGTCTTGCCTGTATCCTCCCTGTTCCCTACAAACGACACAAACCCACCATTCATCGCCTCTACATTCGAATGAGCCATTGTTTCCACCAGCACACCTTGCCCATTCGCCTCAAAGCTTTCGAAAACTCGTCCAGAAGCCGGGATGACATAATCATCTGCATTGACATTTGGTTGCTCTGTATTTTTCGGCAATGGCAATAATGCCAACGACTTTCCGAATTTGTCCTCATACCAAGAAGTGAACGCTGCAAACTGAAAGCTCTGCTCCATTGTTTCTGAAACAAACTGCCGCGGCTTTTCAAAAGTACCCGTAGGATTTTGAAACATGATTGCCACCACCAGCACCAGAATCGCCGAAGCCAAAATCTTAAACAGGAAAAGCTCCTTGTTGAACAACGGATGCCCCCCACCTCCATCAGGTCCCCCTTCATAAGAGGTGTAACTAGAACCCCCATACCTTTCCTCATCACGCACCAACTGTTGCGTGGACCCTATGTTATTTCGTTTCGGCAACTGATTCTGCCGTTGCCGTCTTCTCTTTGCGGCCCTTCTTCTTATTTCCGCTATCCGATCATTCATACAAACACCCTTCCCGCAAATAGGTTTGTACCATTTTATGACTTGTCCCGGGAGGATATGACGGGGGTGTAAGTTTTTATTGGCAGTTAGCTGACTCTTTATTCATCTTCCTATTAAATCTATCCGGTTCGTCCATATATACCCCGAAAAGTTATCCTCAACTCTCTCCATATCTTCCACTGAATCAAATCCTTCTGAATATCCACCATCACCAGCAACAATAATCACTCTTGTATCCACTTCTTCCATTCTCTGCTGGAATTTTCCTGACCATCCCCATAAAAACGGACCTATCTTTTCAGGAATATGTAGTTGGGTTTTTTCACAGGCTTCAGGTACATAACCTGTCCAGCCGATTGCAATATATGGAATTAGACAGCTTTTGATTGTACCTTTGGACATTACTCTCACATCAGGCATTTTTTCTTTGAAACTAGAGATAGGCTGATCCCCGCCATAAACGGCTAAGCTTTTCATATTAGTTTGAGGATTACTTTTTAAATAATCTGCCAGTAGAACACCTTCTTCTGGGTGGTCGCTCTTTATATGAATTAGCAGTTCCTTATCAGGGAATTCTTCCAGTACTTCCCTAAGCGTTGGAATTAGTCCTACCCCGCTCCCTCGTAAGGGATACGTCTTCCCGTTATCAGCTGTGTAGCCGTACCCTACATCCAATTGACGCAGTTCTTCCATCGTATGTTCCCGGGTCACTCCTTCTCCATCTGTTCTGCACTCCAATGTCCAGTCATGAAAAACTGCGAACTCACCATCTGTTGTAGGATGCACGTCCAATTCCACCACATCTGCTCCAAGTCGGAAAGCTTCTTCCATCGATGAGATCGTGTTTTCAATATAAGAATGTTCTGGCTCATAAATTCTCTCGGCTGTACATGAGTCCCACTTAATTCCGTCCATTGAAAATGTTTGGTGAACACCCCTATGAGCTAAGAGCTTTGGTTCATTATCCTCTTTATCTAAAAAGAGAGAGGTGTTATTGAAGAACATGAAAACAATCAATATTAACATACCTATCGCTATATATTTAAATGCCTTTTTTATTTTTTTCATTCCTTAAGGCTCCTTCCCAAAACAAAACCGCCCCTTTAAAAGAGACGGTCTCAACATTTCCTTAGCGTACACCAAAGAATTTTTTAATTTTAAACATAACTCCCTTGTTCTCATCTTCAAGGGATTGAAGCGGCACGGATTCCCCAAGAATTCGCCTTGCAATGTTGCGATATGCAATGGACGCTCTACTTGTAGTATCCATGACGATTGGTTCACCGCTGTTGGACGCGCGGATGACACTGTCGTCATCTGCTACGATCCCGATGATATCAATTGCCAAGATGGATACAATTTCATCCACATCCAGCATCTCACCGTTCTTCACCATGTGGTTACGGATACGGTTAACGACAAGTCTTGGTGGTTCCATGTTCTCTTCTTTTTCAAGCAGGCCGATAATTCGGTCTGCGTCTCTTACAGAGGAAACTTCAGGTGTGGTCACGACAATGGCTCTGTCTGCGCCTGCGATGGCGTTTTGGAAGCCTTGTTCGATTCCTGCAGGACAATCTATAATAATATAATCATAGTCTTGTTTTAACTCTGCAACTAGTTTCTTCATCTGTTCAGGCTTTACTGCCGACTTGTCACTTGTTTGAGCGGCCGGCAGAAGCTTTAAGCATTCAAAGCGTTTATCATTGATTAAAGCCTGGTGCGTTTTACAACGTCCTTCGATTACGTCCACCAGGTCATAGATAATACGGTTTTCAAGCCCCATGACAACATCAAGGTTTCTTAGCCCAATATCTGTATCTACTAAACATACTCTTTTTCCTTGTAAGGCAAGAGCCGTTCCGATATTTGCAGAAGTTGTTGTCTTGCCGACCCCACCTTTACCAGAAGTAATTACGATAGCCTCTCCCACTTGTTACATTCTCCTTTCAAGCCGTGTTAACATCGGTCTTAGTTGTGAAAGCAATTGTAAGCGGTCTATGACAATTTGATCTGAATCATTTATATAGGCGCACTCCATTTCACTGCTTCCTTCTAGTTGCTCACTTAAATCTGGAGCGCGGTTTATCGTGTTATCGATAGAAAGCAAGGTTGGTTTCATCAAGCTCGCTGCAATGACGGCATCTTTTTTGCCTTGAAGCCCTGCATATGCGCTGCCGCGTAATGCGCCAAGGACAAAGACATTGCCGCCTGCCTTCACTGTTCCACCAGGGTTGACATCGCCGATAAGGAGAAGGTCGCCCTCTACCTCCAGCACTTGTCCTGAACGGATCATCCGAGCAACGGGAACGATTTCTGATTCCTTTTTCCACTGAATGGCCTGTTCTTTTGTGACGACATTGCTTTCGATGTCTTCCACGATAAAGTTTTTCTTGCTTCGTATTACATCTCGCAGTTTTTCTTGCTGCTTATTGGTTAGAAAACGATTCCCGACCTTTAATCGTACTCCAAGGAGCGGGGTTTCGTCTGGATTGCTATTCGACGTTAATTTTGCTTCTATTTCAGCTAAAAGCTCTTGAAATGAGCATGTATCATCGAGATGCAGGGTTAGCCCCTCTTTTGTGCCCTTAATGGTTACATACTGTTGTTTTTGTCTATTCACGACGTTCACCTCAACAAGTATATAATTCGACATCGTCCTTCTATTTCCTTTTTCCTATACTCATAAAATAAAAAAAGATTGCTAGAATTAGTATGTAATGGAAAAGCCCGTCTCTTTAACAGGGATTGGGCTTAATTAAACTTTAAAGATCCTCTAAAACGCATCTGTTGATTTCCACGCCAGGCTTCGCTTTCCGCGGGGCAACCTTGAGCCTCCTCGGCTTCGCCTGCGGGGTCTCAACATTGTCGCTACTCCCCCGCAGGAGTCTCAGCCTTTCGTTCCAATCAACAGCTGGTAATCTCATTTAACATTAAAATCTAATTACGTTAACTCATCTTTCTGCTCGATTGCAAGGCGTTCCATGAACAGTTTGATTGGGAAGAGCAGGAGTAATGCGATGATGGCATTAAAGACGAGTGTTGGTACCATACGTATGGATAGGAATTCGGAATGTGTCAGCTCGGTGGTTCCGATAAGTGAGTGAATACCAAATACGAGATGCTCTGTAATGGAGATGGATACCAGCACCATTAGAAATGAGATCAAGTAGTTTGTATTTACAAAACGTAAAATACTAGACACGATATATACTGATATTCCGAAAGCAAACAAATAGACACCTAGTATTTCAGTGTAGACCACATCATACAAAAAGCCGAAAAGCATCGCGCAGATTAAGCCAACATACGGACTTGTATAGATGGCACACAGTGCGATGACAATGAGCATGTACCGTGGCACAATAATCCAATCTTCATTGAAACTATGCAGTCCAAAGAAATCGACACTCATACTTTCTAGGATAAACAAGAAAAGAAGCAGGGCTGGTAAGACGTATTTTCTCACTCAGAGCCCCCCTCTTCATCTTCAGATGCTTCTTCTTCCGATTCGACTGGTTCATCACCTGATATTAGTGTTCGTTTAACAATCATCACTTGGTTGATGTCATAGAAATCAGCTGCAGGCTTCACATAGGCCATTTGCGTTAATCCATACTCATCTGCTACTACTTCCGTTACTTCCCCAATCATCAATCCTTCAGGGAATACACCACCAAGACCTGAAGATAGGACAGTTTCCCCTTCTTTTACTTCTGCTTGATGAGGAATCCGTTTTAATAACAGGGCACCTTTTTCTTCATCATATCCTTCAATCAATCCGAAGATATCTTCTTCTCCTTGTATGTAGGCAGAGATTCGATTCTTAGGATCCAATGAACTTAACAATTGCACAGTGGAAGTGAAAGCATTGGCCTGTTTGATTTTTCCGATCAGTCCGCCCGATGTGATGACGGCCATGTCTTTTTCCACGCCATTTTGCTTACCCTTATTCACTGTAATCTGTTCGACCCATTGGTCTGGATTTCTTCCGATGACAGTGGCTGGTTTTGGTTCATAATCGCTCAGTGAATCTAGCTCCCCGATCACTTCACGGAATTCTTCATTTTCTTGTTCTAGCTTTTGGACTTTTGTTTCTAAGAGAGCATATTCTTCTAGTCTAGCACGCAGCAGTTTATTCTCTTCATACGTATCCTTTAGATATCCTACATTATCAAAGAAACCCGCGACAACATGTGCGGGTCTATAAAAGATAGATTGGACAAAACCTGTCGAGTCCTTGACGAACTGTTCAGGCCATGTCAAATCGTCCCGTTCTTTTAAAGAGAAACCAATCAATGCCACTAGAAAAGTTAAGCTCACCAACAAAATAATCAACCTTTTATTGAGGAAAAATTGTGGCATGACTTAACACCTACTTAGCGATAATCTCTTGATTTCTTTTTAAACTCATCAATATAATCTAATGCTTTGCCTGTTCCGATAGCAACACAATCCAATGGATTTTCAGCAATAATGACCGGCATTTTTGTTTCTTCACTGATTACTTTATCTAGGTTGCGAAGTAATGCTCCGCCACCTGTAAGGACAATTCCACGGTCCATAATATCAGATGCTAATTCTGGTGGAGTGCGTTCTAATGTTGCTTTTACAGAGTCTACAATGGCAGTTACTGTATCCTTTAACGCTTCTCCCACTTCTTTAGCAGTAATTTCTACCGTTTTTGGCAAGCCTGTTAACAGGTCACGTCCACGGATATCCATTGGTTCAATGCCCTCTGGGTCTCCTGCAGAACCAACTTCAAGCTTTAATGCTTCCGCAGTGCGCTCCCCGATCATCAAGTTGTAGTTTTTACGGATATAAGCGATGATTGCATCATCCATTTCATCCCCGGCAACACGGATAGACTGGCTGGTAACAATTCCACCTAAGGAAATGATCGCAACTTCTGTCGTACCGCCACCGATATCAACGACCATGCTTCCTGTTGGTTCCCAAACTGGAAGATTGGCACCAATTGCTGCTGCAAAAGGCTCTTCGATTGGGTATGCGTCACGCGCACCTGCTTGACGAGTCGCATCGATTACCGCTCTTTCTTCAACCGCTGTGATTCCGGATGGTACACATACCATCACATAAGGCTTGCGGGAGAAGGAGCTTTTGTTTTTTAACGCTTGTTTAATATAATATTTCATCATCGTTGCCGTTGTTTCGTAGTCCGCAATAACTCCGTCTTTCATCGGACGTAATGCGACAACATTCCCCGGCGTACGACCGATCATGTTCTTTGCGTCGTTCCCGACCGCTACAATGGATCTTGTGTCGGTTTGCAGCGCCACAACCGACGGCTCACGCACAACAATCCCTTTTCCTTTAATAAAAACTAATGTATTGGCTGTTCCCAAGTCAATACCAAGATCTCTCGTTCCAAACATATAAGTGTATCTCCCTTTCTGATACTAATGCGTAATAGTGGTAAATGAAAAGTGATTAAACGGACGAAGCATGCCCATATATTTTCATCAACATGTGGATAAAGTTTATTGTAGAAATTTGATGGATTAAGAAGGTTGTCCTTCCAAACTCATGAGTAATATTATAGCGTAGGATGTCAAAAAAGCATAGTACTTACACGTAGCCTTTTTCTTTCAAACTGATGAATTTCTGATCACCGATGATTAAATGGTCCAAAAGCTCTATACCGATAAGCTTTCCACATTCACTCAGTCGTTTCGTCACATCTATGTCCTCACGACTTGGTGCCGGGTCACCTGATGGATGATTATGGATACAAATGAAGGACGCGGCAGACCGCCTGAAAGCTTCCTTGAACACCTCGCGCGGATGGACAATGCTTGCATTCAAGCTCCCAATGAAGACAGTCTGTTGATGAAGAACCTGATTTTTCGTATTTAAGTAGAGGCAGACAAAATGCTCTTGTGATAAAAAGCGCATGTCTTCCATGACAAAATTCGCTGCATCTTCAGGCGATCGTATGACATACCTGTCCTCATATTGCAACCGGTGAATTCTTCTCCCAAGCTCCACCGCTGCCATTAATTGAACAGCCTTTACCTTCCCAATACCCTTTGTATCCGTAATCTCTTCAATAGAAGCATCCTTTAACAATCGTAGCCCTTCAAAGTTAACCAATAACTTGTTTGCAAGCTGCAAGACCGATTCTTCTTTCGAACCTGTACGAAGCAGGATTGCTAGAAGTTCATGGTTGGACAGGCTTTTGGGCCCATCCTGAATCATTCTTTCTCTTGGCCGTTGATCTTCTGGGTAATCTTTAATCATCAGTGCAGTGGTTTTAGTGGACTCCAATTCTTTTTTCCTCCCCTTTGAATAGATGGAGGGTCATGCAACGGCCAATTTATTGAAAACTTTTCAATTCACGAACCGTTCTTGAAAGCGGAAGCCCCACAATAGAAAAGTAATCCCCTTTTATTTCTTTTACAAAAAGAGCTCCTACTTCTTGAATACCATAAGAACCTGCCTTATCCATCGGTTCTCCTGATTGAATGTAGAAATTAATGTCTTCATCTGTCAGTTCCCAAAATGTAACGGATGTCTTTTCATAAAAAGTTACTTCTTTTTCCTGACTGAGAATAGCCACCCCACTGATGACATGGTGTGTGTTTCCACTTAACGTTCGCAATGTGGCTCTTGCCTCATCTTCATTTTCAGGTTTCCCTAGCACTTTATCGCCAAGGACAACAATCGTATCAGAACCGATAACAATAGCGTCTTGATTTTCTTGGAAAACACTCTGAGCTTTTTGATGGGCAAGAGAAGTGGCGATTTCTTCTGGTGTTAATTCTGGGTCAAAGGTTTCTTCAATGTTGCTTACCTTTATTGTAAATGGGAGATGTACTTGTTGGAGAAGTTCCTTTCTTCTGGGGGATCCTGAGGCTAAAATAAGAGGTTTCATGTTTTATCACCTTCCGCTAGTAGTCAAAAATTTTCGAGAGATACAGGTTAATCCTATCATAAAAAATCTTGTAAGAACAAATATCTTATAGCGTTTTGAAAAGATTGTTTTTTGAGCAGAAAAAAAGCCCCAAAATCTGATTTTGAGACTTTCCATTTAAGTTTAACGTTACTTTCCGCTGCAGTCACTTGCTTTCCGCGGGCGGTCCGGGAGCCTCCCGCAGGAGTCAAGTGACTTTCGCTCCAATCCACTTATCTTTTAATATAAAAACGCTGTCGCGTCTAATAGTTTTTGTTGGGCATTCCATAAAGTTTCTGCGCTATTGGATTCTTGGTATGCCTTGATATCTTCGAAAGCACCAGCAAGTGATGTTTTCCATCCTTTTGTTGCGTCCGTTAGGTCTGCCTCTTTAATGGCTGCCACTTTTTCAAAGGAAGCATTTAGGCTTTCCACGGTAGCGCTGTCTAGAGAGCTCCCTTGAAGAAGTTGAGCTGTCGCCACTGTTAATTGACTGTAAAGCACTTGTCCTTCTTGCAATAATAGCGTGTCCTGCTCTGTAAGGGAGTCTATTGTTTTTTCTGATAGAGTCAGTTCTTTTGCAAAAGGTTCAAATCCTTTAGCTTGGACACCCGTTGCAATTTGTTTCATTCCATCCACACTATGCCCTACTGCCATTAAGACAAAAGTTGGTTCAGAGCCAACTGCGACTGCAGGAAAACCGGCAGCTTTCAATCTGTCCATTTCCGCATTGGCGCCGTCCTTTGTGGTAAAAGCACCTGCTTGAAGAACGGATATACTTTGGGCAGGTATCGTAGCAGTTCCATCTCCATTGACTGCAGCAGGGGTCTCTTGTGTGTCAGTTGTTTCTGTTGTTGCCGGGGTTGCTGCTGGTACTGAAGGATTTACTGGTGATTCTGACATGTTCATGACACCAAGAATGAGAAATCCGAGACATGTTCCAATACCAATTGCCATACCAATGGAAACTAACAACTGTTTAGAGAAGGATGGAGGGACTAATTTTTTCTTTTTTCCAAACGGGGCTGGCCGCACTTTGGAACTTTTTCCTTTTTCCTTGTTCATCTGGCGGAGATCTTCAATATAAGAGGGCTTAGTTGAAGTATCTTTACTGGATTTTGTTTTTTCTGGTGTTTCTTCTGGAAGGACCCATTCAAATTCTTCTTCTTTTTTCTCAGCTGCTGCTGCGGATTCATCCACAATAATAATTGGCAGTTCCTCTTCTTTGAGATCTTCCTTTACCGGGATCTCTTTTTGATGAGGTTGGACACTTTCCTTTCTATTCTTTTTCTTCTTTTTGCCGTGGCCGTATGAGCTTTCTTTTCCGTTAATTTTTATTTTCAGCTGGTGATTGTCCACTTTTCCCACCTCCGGGTACATTTGACAATTTTTGTCTTAGTCAGATTTGTTTCATCCTATCATAGGCCATAAAAAAAAGAACAAGACTTTTGTCGTCTTGTTCTAATTCTTTTCCGACACTTTCTTTGAAGGTCTTTTTATTTCGACCATTTCCACGGAAATAATTTAGTCATTGTCGATAAATGGATTTACCCGGTTCCCAGGTTCAGGAACGGATAAAGGCGGAAGTTCCTCGATTAAATCCTCCAACTCTGGATGGTAGAAAGCTGAAAGCGTAACGGAATACGTTAATGGTTGCAGTTCCTGTTCGGTTGAAGTCACTTCCGGCTGACCAGTAAAGCTGACCGATTCAACCTGGGTAATTCTAGTTAAACTCTCCAAAGAAGTTAAAAAAGCAGAGAGGTCTTCATAAGTTTCCGATTCAACAGACAGGTTGACCGACACTTTTTTTAAGCCTTCTGGAAGGTAAGCTTCTTCTTGCACTGTACCTTCTTCTTCATCATGCATCGTCTCATATTCTTCTAGAGTAGTTGTAGCGGGGACAAATTCCCCTTCCCCAAAAGACATATTGAGAATCGTACTTTCAGACAGCACTTCTGCTTTCTCCAATTCCAAGATGAGCTGTTCTAAAAAAGGGGTAACCGGAATCTTACGCTGTAATTCTACTGTTGTATTTCCATTAGCCTGCGCGGTTTCTTCTTGTTGCTCTAACACTTGAATAAGCTGCTCTTCAATTGCTTTTTCTTGTTGAAGCTGTTCAGCCCGAACTTCCTTTGGTGCATAGGATAAATAATAGAAGCCTGCAATTCCTAATACAATGAGGAGCACACAGGTGCTTAGAAGAACATAATGTTTTCGCTCTAGTTCAATCATCATAGTTCTTCGCCTCCATCCTCATCGGTTTCGGTATCAGTCTCTGTCTCCGTACCGTCCTCTGCTTCTTCCCCTTCTAATTCATCCATTGCCTGAAATGCAGCCTTGTCAAAACCAAGTGTGTATTGACCTACATACCTAGGCAATACATTCACTGTCTCTTCGTCCCCGACTTCAACAGTAGAAATAGATGAAAGATCGATAGAATGATATTGAGGAGATTCATTTAAATGATAGAGAAAGTAAGCTGCATCTCTTGATTCGTCAAACTGAACAGAAAGATTTAGAAGCCCTGTTTCATCATAAGAAAAACTTTGAATGAAACCGCGTTCTGGCAACAACCTAATTAGATCTTGCATGACGGGAACCATTTCCAGCGGATACTCCTCTGCCCATGCTACCGTATCTTCCAATCGCTGCGCGGAAGAAGAATTTTGCGGACGGTTCATTGCTTCTTCTTTTGCAATCCGTAATTGCTGCGTCATTTCGAGATCCTGTTCAGCCGTTTCAACATCATTATTTATCATATTAGAAAAAGTAAAAAGAATGATTGCCACAAACAATAGAAAAAAGGCACAAATGCCATACACAAGAGCTGTGGTGATATTTCGTGATTTTCTCTTTGGTAATAAGTCGATATCAACTAGCATCATTGCACCTCTTTTAATGCCAACCCTAAAGAATAGTAGTATTTCGGGTCAACCGTCTCTTGGTCTTGTGTATAAACATCCTGCTCAAACGTATCTACTTTTACTGAAATCTTTTCTCTCAGCTTTGATAATATTAAAGGAAGGTTAGGATGATCGCCATGAAGGAGTATTCGATTAATTTCTTCATTTCCTTGATTCAAGGAGTAACGGAAGAAACTCATGATACGCTCCACTTCGACGATAAAATCCTCTAAAAACACATTGAATTGAACAATATCCCCAGCCCACTCTAACTGCGTATTGCTAACCGATACTTCCCAAACCTTCATATCTTGTGGAAAGGCCACGGTCCTCATAAACACAGGAACATGATTCACGAAGATGCTCAGAGTAATACAGCTCACGTCAAAATGAACGACTAATAAATGATCCTGTTCATTACGCTGACCAAATTCATAATAAAGGCGATACAGACAAAGCGCAGAAACATCTGCTGCAGCCGGCTTAAGTTTACTTTCTTCAAGTAAGTTAGACATCTGTGTTACCACTTCTTCAGGAGATGCAAAGAGCACAAGCTCCGTTTTTTCCGAGCGATGAAGAACATGAACATCAAATACCGGATCCTCAAAAGGTAAGTGAATGGTGGAACCTAACTCCAAATACAAGTGACCAATAATCTCATCATCCATAATGTTAGACGGGATGGTCAATTTTCGAGTGACAACGTATTGATCTGGAACGACAAAACGGACATGCTTGCGTTTCAGTCCCCAGTCTTCCACACATTCCTCTAAAATTAGACGAAATATATTTTCATCGACAATCTTTCCATCACGGACAATATTAGGCGGCAAAAACCGCTCATTTGTGCGTTTAACAGTGAGAGGATCTAAACTTTTCAACTCTACCATTCGAATGACATGGTCACGGATAATAATATTTATGAAGTTGTTTTGCTTTGGTTGCAGAAACGAAAATTCCATCCAGAAAGCTCCTTATGTAAGATGATTTACTAGAAGAGTAAGCTAAAATACCAATGCAGTATCTGTTCCCCTTTAAAATAAGTGATTAGTGCTGCCAGTGCGATAGAAGGTCCAAATGGAAACGGGACACCTCTTTTTACTTTTCCCAACAGCATTCCTATAAGGGCAGCAATCATGCCGATTAGTGAAGATAGAAAGAATGTAAGTATTACTAATTCCCACCCTAAAACAAAACCTAAGACAGCAAACAGCTTCACGTCTCCTCCACCCATACCGCCTTTAGAAATGACGGCAACTAATAATGGAATTAGGAATCCTACAGCCATTCCAATCAGGTGATCAGGTATCGTTTGGAACGGAATAAAGAAGCGTTCAATAATAAAAAGACCTAAGAAAAATAGCAGAATCTTATTTGGGATAATCATATAATGTAAGTCTGATATGACAATGATGATAAGCATCGAAATAAAGGTCCATGCAACAATCAGTTCATAGGTCCATCCCATCAATAAGGGAGCTAGGACAAAAAGCACAGCCGTCAAAAGCTCGAATAATGGATAAATAGGAGACACGGACTTTTGACAGTGCCGACATCTCCCTTTAAGAAATACATATGAAAGGACGGGAACTAAATCTAGCCCCGTCAATGTGGTCTTGCAATTCGTACAATGTGATCTTGGTGTGACTATTGACTCACCCTTTGGAATTCGTAGGCCGACTACGTTGTAGAAGGAGCCTAGGAGGAGGGCGAAAGATAATATTAAAAACAAATGGCTTAATATCAATGTTTATTGCTCCGAATTGTCTTGATTATCTTGGACATTACTTCTAGTAACATTTAAATTATCTTCATCTTCACCAAGTGCAACAGAAACTGTTCTTTCAGTACCTACTAATGTTACTCCTGTGATTTTGCCTTCAGCAACCGTTACAGAACCACTAGCGTAATTTCCACCATCTGGATCTTCAATCTGTTCAATAAAATTTTTCTCTAATAAAGTTGCTAAAGTAATTGTATTATTCCCAACAGATAAAGTGGAATCATCTACAATAGCTAGACGAGCAGAATTTATAAGTTGTTGTGCATTGGCTACATGTGCATCTTTACGTGAATTATCAATAATATTCCCTATACTCGGCACCGCAATCGCAGCAATAATCCCCAAAATAACAACAACAGCAAGTAATTCGATCAATGTTAATCCTTTTTCGTTCCGAAGCATTTTTCTACATTTTTGTAACATCGTAATTTTCCTCCCTAAATGGAAATATGTAGTATATATTTCTACATATAATTCTATTATACTATCTTTCAAATTTCAATAAGATTTTACACGTTTCTACATTTGTATATGGTTAAAAATATCAAACATTGGTACTAGGATAGATGTGACTATAGTCCCAACTATGACAGCAAGCACAACAATCATCAATGGCTCGATTAAACTTTTCAATCTGTCGGTTGCATAATCTACTTCTTTTTCATAGAACTCAGCAATCTTATCTAACATGGAATCCAATGAACCTGTGCTTTCTCCTATGGTAATCATTTGGGTTACCAGTGGCGGAAACGCCCAATGCTCTTTCATTGGACCAGTCAAGGACTCACCTTTTTCTAGTTCTATTTTACTATCAGCAAGCACTTTCGCGATGACTTCGTTTTCGACAATCTTCTCAACAATTGATATTGCCTGTAGTATCGGCACTGAGCTGGAAAACAAGGAACTCAGCGTTCTTGTCAATCTGGCAATGACCGCTTTTTGAAGTAGTGGTCCGAAAATTGGTATACGTAATAGAGCATAGTCAATATAGTATTTTGTTTTTTTTTGTTTATTCATTGCTACCAGCCCGATAACTGCAGCTAGAACAATTAATAGGAACAACCACCAGAAACTTTGCATCCATTCACTCGCCCAGAGGACGAATCTCGTAATCAATGGCAAGTCTGCTCCAAAGTCACTAAACATGGCTACGAATGTTGGCACTACTCCTACAAGTAAAAAGATAACTACGCCAATAGCGATAACCCCGAGCACTAGTGGATAGGTTAATGCTGAGACAATTTTTTGTCTTGTTTCGTTCTGCTTTTCAAACTGGGTTGCAAGGCGGTCTAGGGTATCATCTAAAGCGCCACTCGCTTCTCCTGCTTTAATCATGTTAATGAACATGGAGGAAAAGACTTTTGGATGCTTGGCTGCCGCTTCTGATAGAGGATTCCCTTGTTTCATTTCTTCTTCTACATCAAACAACACCCTCTTCAAGGCCTTGCTGGAGGTTTGCTGCGCAAGAACATTTGTTGCTTCGACTACTGATATACCAGCTCTGATGAGGGTGGAAAATTGACGTAGGAAGATAACAAAGTCACGAAGTTTAACTGGATTTCCTAAAGTGATTTCTTTGGTGAAAATTGACTCTGGAATCTCCTCCAAGTTCATAACTCGGATACCTTTTTCTTTTAGTGCCACAAACGCTTCACGGCGTGAGCTGCTCGTGATGCTTCCTGTTTGCTTGCCGGCAGTATTTCTGCCGGTATAAGTGAACTTAGGCATGATGCATCGACTCCTGTAAAAAGCTTTCGGCTGACAATCTGCTTATGTCACCTTGTTGAATGAGCTTTTTAATGCTCATATCAAGTGTGTGCATCCCCTGTGCCTTGCTTGTCTGCATCACGTTTTGAATTTGATGAATCTTTTCGTTGCGGATAAGATTGGCTACTGCCGGTGTATTGACAAGAATTTCGGTGGCCACTTTTCTTCCCTGTCTATCAATGGTTGGAAACAATCGTTGGGAAATGATTGAAACAAGAACAGATGCAAGTTGAATGCGAATTTGCGCCTGCTGTGGGCCAGGAAACACATCAATAATACGGTCAATCGTGGATGGTGCGCTTGTAGTATGCAAGGTGCCTAATACAAGATGCCCCGTTTCCGCTGCGGTAATGGCTGTTTGTATGGTTTCTAAATCTCGTAATTCTCCGACCAAGATGATATCTGGATCTTGACGCAAGGAAGCACGTAAACCTGATGCAAAACTGTTTGTATCAATACCAACCTCACGCTGATCAATCATACATTGATTATGTCGATGCAAATATTCAATAGGGTCTTCTAGTGTTATGATATGTTTTTTCTGTGATTTGTTCATAAAGTCAATCATGGAAGCCAACGTGGTCGATTTACCGCTTCCTGTCGGGCCGGTTACCAGAATTAATCCTTGAGGCTTATCCATAAGAGTTTGCAGAATGGGTGGCAGTTGAAGCTCTTCCAATGAAGGAACTCTAGTCGGTATGATTCGTATCGCTATTGCTACAGAGTTTCGTTGTCTGTATGCATTTACACGGAAACGCGAGATTCCAGGGACACTATAGGAAAAGTCCAATTCGCCTTTTTCCTCAAAGCGCTCCAACATAAACTCAGGAATCATTTGTTTAGCCAAGGTTTCGGTGTCTTCAGGAGTGAGAGGATCTTCACCGTATCGCTTCAGCTCACCATTAACACGAAAGACAGGTGGCACTCCGACAGAAAGGTGAATGTCTGATGCCTTGAATTCATATGCGGCATGAAGCCATTTATTTATTTTTTCAATCATGGTCAACACCTACTCTGATAAAGCGACACGTAAGATTTCTTCTGTGGTCGTCAGTCCTTTTTTTACTTTTTCAAGGCCGTCATCAATTAGGAAAACAGTATCTATTTCATTTGCCAGATCTCTTATTCTTGAAAAAGGTTCGTTGTTCATAATTAGTTTTTTCATGTCGTCATTAATTACTAACAACTCATGTATTGCTAAACGACCTTTATAACCAGTCATGTTACAAGTTCCGCAGCCTCTCCCTCTGGAAATCATATCAATAGTTAATCCACGTTTCGCAAATATCTCTATCTCTCTTGCCGTAGGTTCCTCTTGTTTAGCACAATCACGGCATACCTTCCTTACGAGACGCTGTGCCAATACCCCATTAATTGAAGAGGCAACAAGGAAAGGTTCAACCTTCATATCTATCAACCTGGTAATGGTGCTGATTGAATCGTTAGTATGTAAGGTACTTAAGACCAAATGACCTGTTAAAGAAGCTCGAATAGCAACCTCTGCCGTTTCACGGTCACGAATTTCCCCTACCATGATGACGTTTGGATCCTGACGTAAAATTGCACGTAAACCTTTAGCAAAGGTCATTCCAACATTCGTATTTACCTGTATCTGATTTATACCTTCCAATTGATATTCCACGGGATCTTCAACCGTGATGATATTTACCTCTTCACTGTTTAAGTTGTTGAGCGCAGCGTATAAAGTAGAGGATTTACCCGAACCTGTAGGTCCAGTAATTAGAATGATTCCTGTCGGTCGATTTATCAGTTCTATGAAACGGTCATAGTTTTTTCCATTAAAACCTAGCTGTGATATATCATTCAAAGTACTGCTCATATCAAGAATCCGCATTACCACTTTTTCTCCAAAAACGGTAGGGAGAGTTGAGACACGTACATCTACAGGGTGAAAGTCTACATTTGTCTTAATACGGCCATCCTGCGGGACACGGTGCTCGGTAATATCCATTTTCCCTAAGATTTTTATTCTGGCAATCAACACATTTTGTGTATGCTTTGGTAAAGTCCTTTCTGTACGAAGAACTCCATCCACTCGATATCTGACAACAACCTTTGTTTCATGAGGGTCAATATGAATATCACTTGCACGTTGCTGGATGGCATTCTGCAATAATTGATTTACAATTCGTACAATAGGAGAATCATCTTCAGACAGGCTCTCCTCTTGTACTACTTTCACTTCCTCAGCGGCATCTAAGCCAATAAACAAATCGTCCATGGAATCAGTGGAATCATAATATTTGGTTATGGAACGTAAGATGTCATCTTTCGTTGCGATTACTGGTTCTACTTCAAATCCAGTGGATAACCTCAAGTCATCTATGGCAAAGAAATCCATCGGATCTGCCATTGCGACAAAAAGCTTATCATGCTCCTTCTTTAATGGAATAAGTAGATTTCTTTTGGCAAATTCCTTGGATATTACATGTATTAGCTTTTCATCAAATGGATAACGATACAGGCTGACATGTGGAATACCAAGCTGAAATTCCAATACCTCAATAAGTTGTTGCTCGGTAATATACCCTTTTTGAAGAAGCACATCTCCCAATTTTTGATCCTTCGTTTTTTCTTTAAGTGTGTTTTGCAGCTGAGCCTCAGTTATTATTCCCGCATCCACCAGGAGATCACCGAGGCGTTTTCTTATCTGAACCATTGTAATAAATCATCCTTTAATCTTATTTTCCTGTTTCCCCACTTGATGAGCCATGCCCAGGATTTGTAGGCGAGGTAGTGCCTGAGTTAGTTCCTCCGCTTTCATTATTAGAACCGGATGACGGCGTAGTATTCCCTGAACCTGCATTTCCTGGGGTGTTCGTTTGATTATTTCCCGGAGTAGCGGAATTGTTATTTGTGTTTGCATTTGATCCTGTATTCGATGAATTATTATTTCCTGCACCTGGGGTAGTAACTGTATTTCCACTAGTACTATTATTGTTTGTTGGTGGCCCTACATTCACAGGAGGTGTAACAATTGGATTGTTTACCACTGTTGGCTGCGATAGGCTATGCTGCTCTACTCTTTGAATAGGAGCATAGAAATCTTCACTATACACAGTAGTTTCTACCACGTTTCCTTCTGTGTCCGTTGCTGTTCTTATAAGCTGTATATATGTTCCGTCACGACCTTGTTCTTTTACATTTTTCCCGTTGCTTGGGAGAGTAGCAGAATACTGAACAATCGTTCTTGGAGCGAGAGCTTTTCTTTCCACCTCGGCTACGGCATATTCATATGAAAGTGGCCCACCACTTAACTCACCAGATATTAAAGAGGTACTTACATTAAAATTAAGTTTATAGTCATTGGGATTTGGATTATTGAAAACAAAATCCATTTTATCTTTTTGTACAAGAACTTCGTACCCTTCAACTGCCCATATAGGCATCTCATTGGAAATATGCCTCTCTGATACAAGGAAATTGGTAGGCCCTATAAGTTCATATACTAATGATCCAAAGATACTTGCTGCTTCATCAGATAGATTAGTATGTTCATTTTTTATCCATTCGTTTACAGAAAAACTTGCATTACCAGGGATAATTAATTCTGTATTGTTAAATGTCTCGGTCAATTCTTTTAAACTGGATATACCTGATAAAGATATTTCTGCAGTCGTGGTTATTTCTTCAGCTACACTTTCTTCTGTCAAATAATTTGCTAGAGAAAAAGTATGGTCTCCTTCTTTTAGTTGGGAAGCAACTTCTTCCATATCTTTCTTTAACAATTCTGAATCTAACGAGGAAAAAATATCATTGCTATGTGTAATAGCTTCAATTTGTTCTAGCAATTTCCCGATAGGTAGTTCTACTTTTATTCCGTTTACTGATCCATTTTCCGCATAATCAATTGTTTCAGGAATTTGATAGATAAATGCATCTTTAGGAAAAGGAAGGAGTTCTCCTGTCCATTCAAGGTAAATGGTATCATTAGAGATCCATTTGCTTTTTGCTTTATTTAGTTTAGCAGCCGCTTCCTCTTTTGAGTGGTTACTTACTTCTTCTGTCGCAATCATCGTCTCTTCTGCGAAAGAAGTATTCTCAGGTAGCCATTTTTCGGCCATTATCCCTCCTAATTGTGAGAATCCGAAGACAAACCCCGTACAACCTATTAGGATAATCAATAATTTTATACTCCGCATCCCGTTCCCCCCGCGTTAAAATTCTCTAGAAAAGATTCATCTAAAAAAATTATTGACCATTTAAAACTTATTATTTGATTTATTTTCATCATAAGGAGAAGTGTTAAGGAATAATGGTAACCGTTGAAGTAGAATTGCAGTTAATAGTAGAAGAAACACCATTAGAATTATACTGTGCCATAAAGTAAGTAGATTAAATATGTATATTCCAATTAAGCTAACTAGTAGTGAGATTCCCGGCAACAACCATTTACCTGTCTTAGTTAACTTTATTGGAACAAAGAAAAATACTAGTAACAACAAGATAAATGATAAAATTGCAAATCCATAATTATAAAGTTCCATAATCTCACCACTTTCTATCTATTTTTACAAAAATTGTAGAACTAAGTAGACTATTGTTATTGTATAATAAAGATAGGTATTTTGAAATAGGAGAATCATAGATGAAAAAACTTTTTAAGGAACAAAAAGGGTTCACTTTATTGGAGGTATTGCTTTCTCTTACAATCCTTTCTGTTGTTGTAATTGGATTGATGAGTTTCTTTCATAACAGTTACAACTATGTGAATGAAAATGAAGATAAGGCCATCGCAACGCAAATTGCCCGCAATGTGATGAACTACGTGGAGAAACAAAATTACAACAAACTTGAAGGTTATTTGTCGTATGAAGCTGATTCAAATGAAAATGTACATATCATCTCTCTTAACAAAGTGTATTGTGATAAAAAAGTTACCATAAAAAAGAACAATGATACTCCAGCAAGTGAATCCACCTCTGACGATATTATCCTTTTTGACAATGTAGACCGCTGCCTGTCCATCTTGAATCCGGTAATTAATAATGAAGTATATTCAGCCAACGCTACTATATCCATCTACTTGATGAAATACAATGATTTTGAAACATTATCTTCTTTATCAAATTTAATCTCTCAAGATGCTCTTAGTATTAGAAATCTTCCTTCAAGTATAAAGGATTTGATTATTCATGACCATGAGAACTTTGGGAATTTGTTACAGACTAATGAATATATTCGTGAACATCTATTAAAAGTTTACGTAGTACTAGAGTGGAAGGATCAAAGAGATGATGTCGTAATTCAAGGGGTACTAAGCCATGAAACTATTAGATGAATGGAAAAAGGAAGATGGTGTAACGTTATTTGAACTGCTAGCTGTCTTAGCAATCAGTGGCATTGTACTTAGCACGGTCTATGGGGTTTTCATTACCGGTATTAATCTATATAAAAAAATTGGCATTGAAAGTCAGATGAAAGAAGAAGCAGATTATATTCTGGCAAACGTATTAAATGAATTTTATGCCTTTTCTCCAGATGATTTGGTCTTTGAACGTGATCAAGAAAAACTTTCACTTTACAATAAAAACGAGCTGGCACTAAACAATAAGGACTTTGTTACCTCAAAAGAAAATGATATTGATAAAGTTCAAAAGGTTGTGCTTCAACTTGTAGATAACGATGATGCAGGGAAGGATATCATTCTTAACACTCACACGTTAGTGGAAGATACATTGTTGGAAAGATCTGTTCAAATTAATAATGATAATTATCTTATCAAAGCGGTTAAAGATGAAGAAGGTGCAGAATTGCCTATTTTTGATTTCCAATGTACTAACCTGGAAAAATCGTCATGTAAAGGTGGCATTATTACCTTTCGATTCATTCTTTCTCATGAAATATTTAGTCAAGAGACGAATAGGTTATATGTTGAACCTATAGAATTTTACAGCAAGTTTGGATATTAACTGTATGAGGTGTTCTGATGAATGAAAAGGGCTCTAGTTTATTAGTAGTTTTAATCACTGTGACTGTTTTTATGATATTGGGTGTTTCTCTCTTGACCGTTGCTCTTGGTGGTACTCTTCGTACACAGGTTCAACTTGATAGATATGAAAATATATACGAAGGTAAAGAACAGCTCGATTTCCTTATTACTACATTTAAAGAACAAGTGGTAGAGATACCACTTAAAGCGGAAGATTTACCTTTTAAATATCAAGAAACCTTAGATAATATTGTAGATGATCTTGAAGATTACCCTAACTTTATTGCAAATGATGTCACTCACCTTTATACAAATCAGCAGCAAGAGCTTTTTACAAGAATCTATGAATTCTCAGTCGTTTATGGAGAAGCACCAAATATCAAAACCGTGAAGAAAAGAGTGGTTCTATCTCCCGCACCAAGTTTTCTAGACTATGCCCTTGGTTCCTACAGTGTCGAAGAAGATGAAGGGCGACTTAATATCCAAGGTTCTCCTAATGTGGATGGTGATGTAATTGCTAATCATTTACTTATAAAGAATGAGGCAGAATTTATAGATTTAAATGGGCCTGGAACTACTTCTACTCCGTTTACCGCTATTAATGGAAAAGTTGATGTGCAAAAAAACATCAAGATCAAGGATACCCATACTGCCATGGAAGAGCTTAATATTCCAGCAGAATGGCTGCCAACAGATAAGTTGCTTCCAGCCTTTTTTTATCAATTGGCTAAGCCTGATGTTTATTCAAGTAATGAAGACTTTGTTCATGTTGATTTCAAACAAACCTATTTAAGAGTTCTCAATGACCAATTATCACTGCCAGAAGCTGTTTTAACCTCAGACCTTGATAACGGTGATTCTTTGCAAACCATTCGAGATAAGGTAGGTGTCTTGGATGAAAGCCCCTCTCCTCCAGGCATGCAAGGAGATAAGTTTCTGCTTGACATGGAAACGATAAATAGTATAAATGGACCAATTGTATACCATCATCCTGTTGCTATAAATAGTGCGGTCGGCCCTATTGTCATAGACAAGGAGATGGTGATTAACGGAGATTTAGACATAACTGCAGCGTTCAATAACTCCGTTTCCATTAAAAAGCCTCTGGTGGTTGTAGGAGATTTAACTATAGACCTGGCAGATACTCCCGTGGATATCAGCGGTACAGTTGTTGTACACGGAGATATAAAAATCAATGGAAATGAAGAAACTGCAGGTATAGGTAGTGAAAATGATACTATTAAATTTGATAGTGTCGTGTATGCCTATGGGGAAAGCTTTATTTCAAATACTAATATCGAAGGGATTGACGATACCAAACAACTCGTTCTTTTCTCAAATGGGCCTTTGACCATTACACGCATTAATGAGTTCAATGACTTCAACATTGAACAAGAAAATGAGAACATATACGACTTGTCTAATGAAAGTACACCGCTTAAAGCTTTCTTCTATACGGAAGACAAAGCAACCTTATACGGTGTTGGATCGATGTTTTATATCCATGGAGGGTTATTCGCAAAGAAGGAACTGACCGTGAATGCAGTGCGAGGAGATATCGGTCGCAGTACGACAATAACTCCTAGGGCTGCCTTTAATCAGGAAGGAATGAAAACACGTTTCCAAGTAGTTCATGACCCAAATGTACTTGTCAGTCAGGTATCAAGATTGCCTGTAGCAGACAGATTAAGAGTGATAGTAGATGATACAACAATAAAATAAACAAAGGAGCTCCTGAATTTCAGGAGCTCCTTTGTTTATTCGTCATTACCATCTATAGTCATTGGGAGGGTTGCTTCCGCTAGAACCTTCTTCTTCTACCATAACTATGGTAGTGGCACTTATGGAACTATCCTCTGCCGAAGTCACTGTTACCATTACAACCCCTTTAGATATACCCTCTCCATGTCCATTCTGTTCAATTGTATAGATGGAAGGGTCACTGGACTGCCAAACAACCTCCACTTTTATCCTTCCACTTAAATGTGGAGGGTTAATTCTCACTTGGCCTTGAAGATTCAAAGGCTGGCCCACTTTAGTAGTGTATAGGGGTTTCTTGAACTCAAGACTATACTCTGGAATTTCTACCACTCTAATGGTTGCCTGTTTCATTAAAGCCTGACCATCCAATGAAGCAGAGATGGTTACCACACCAGGACCTGTTGCAGTTACTTCACCTGCAGAGTCAACGGTAGCTACTTGAGGATTAGAGGTGCTCCAAGTCAAGCTTAAATCATTGGAACCCACTGACGCTTCGAAAATAGTCTCAATTTGTTGTGTTTCACCAATATACATCTCATCCTGATAGTTAAGAGTGAAGTCGCTCACTCCATTATAGTTAAGGATGACTATTTCATCAAAGGGAGTTCTTATAAATCCTCCATCTGCTCGAATTTGAACGAGTGTTTTACCGTATTCCTTTACGGAATAGATATACTCAGACGGATTTATAGTTTGCCAATGAGAATAATTGGATGATCCCGGTTTCTTAAAGCGAACTTCATATTGACTTTGAGTTGAAGATCCAGGAACTATTTTATCAAAATACACTTCTGCTTCCTGATTAAAAGTGTACTCTCCATTATCTCCTACAGATAACTTACTCTCTGAACCTATTAATCTGGTACCAATCACAGGAGTTAACGGGAATTCTCTTGCTACACCATTAGCATATTTTACAACGATTTGATTTTTTCTTTCCCCAAACTCCATGGAATAGATAGGATTAATAATGGAATTATTATTATCATCACGTAGGGTAAGGGAAGCCCACATTTGACCGGTTCCTTTATTATACTTACTTATATTCCCCGCATGATTTCCACGATATTCCACTATAGGATCGATATCCACATCTACTAATTTAATAATCATCTCTATTTTTTCAATTGGCCTGTTTGTAACAGCGACCGTTTTCATTTGATTTTCATTGTCAACAAAAGTGATAGTAGGATCGGGTAAAGGTTGTGCATTAATACTGTGTATTCCTTTTACTTTCAATGACAGCCTTTCGATTTCTTTTGAGAATTCTATTTTCCCTTGGTTAGAGTTATATTGATTGGTACCAAGATTATAGATGATTTCAGTAGAGCCGTCATTCAGTCGATTTTCTATCATACCATCTTTAAGCTCTACCTTTAAACCTGCAGGTAACTTCTGTTTAAGTTGTATGTTTTTCAAGGAACCCTTGCTCCCGTTTGCTAGCTTTCCATACGGTTTGATGGTGTAGTCTATTAAAAAACTGTCCAAGTTTTCATTATCCACATTTGATTTTTGCAATCTGATTATATCATTACTTTTTGGCGCATCACTTGATAAACTCATATTCAGTTCAAATGAAGGAGCAACTTGATCCTGTACAGATACTTTTACTTCCTGAGAATAGGTGTCCCCTGCTGGTTTGCCTTTAATGTCGGTATATTTCCACTTCACTTCAAATAAGTAATCCCCGCGGGCACTGAACTTTAACGGAAGATTAGGTACTGACACTACCCCTGGCGGCTCACCTACATGATATTGAACACGACCGTTAGATGGAGTAACCATTGCGTATGTATGTCCATCCCTATTTTCCACTCTGACTCCAGGAGCTTCTTCAACCGAAACGCTTTCTGGTATTTTGACTTCAATTACAACATTATTTAAAGAAGGTGTATCAATTTCATTCACCAATGCTTCGAATACTTGATTCAGGTCCGTGCCTCCCGCTTCAATGGCCATTGATTCACCATTGCTTGCTTTGCTTGCTAATTTATCCAAATAGTTGATACTTGCCTCACCGAAACCGACAGAGTACAGGGTGATCCCACTTTCAGCACTAGTAATAGTTTCTGCAACCCCAATAGCATGATTTTTAATATATTCTTCTGCGTGACTTGCAAATCTAATTTTTTTCCCTTCATGCTGGAATGTATCAGGAGTTATTTGGTATGTACTATTTTGAAATATAGTAAAATTTCTATCTTCAGCTTCTTTTCGATCTTTTATATGTTCATACTCATAATCAATCCAAAATCCATCCCATCCTCTATTTTTACAGCTGAAGATTTCTCTTAAACTACACTTTCTTTCATATGTTCCCTCTGGCATGTCTTTTGTGTTTAATACGGTAGGTTCTCCATCCGTTAGAAAGATAATAATCTGTTCCCTTGCAGGATCTTTATACTTCATTAATACTTCCTGCGCAGCTTGAAGTGCTGCACTATAATTAGTTCCGCTAGTTTCACTCATCGGAGCAGTAATTTTTTTCGTTACTTCAACTATCTGATTTATATCCGAGGTGAGTTCTTCTTTATTAAATTTCCGAACAACAACATTACTGTTGAATTCTATTATACTAAATCTATCTTTGTTCACTCTTTCTGAATTAGCAGTATTAAAGACGGTTGCTGCTGTCTGCATAGCTTCTTTAGCCCTTTTCCAGTCGTGTAACATTCTTCTTGAGATCAAATCCCATCGACCCCTGACTTATCAAAAACAAACACCACATCTAATGGTTTTCTTGGGTTTTTCAAGTAGCATTCCTTCCCGAAATAATTCAAAAATTCAATGACGTTCTTTGCAACGTTTTGATTCCCTTCTTTTTTGAAGGATCAATTCTTTTCTAGCTGGTTCCACTTTATTTTAAATTCAATGAGAGCTGGTCGTTGTTGGTTGGAGTGGTCGCTGAAACTGAATTCGGTGAAATCGAAGAAAAATAACAACTGCACTATCAGTATACAGACGGTAAAATGTATAATGTATTTCAAAACTCCCCATCCTCCTAGTAACATTTTCCTATATATCTACAATTATAGCAGAATGGTTTCTACAAAATACAACAATTATTATAGATTTTTCTAGATTTCCAAATTATATTTATTTTCCTTGAAACATTTTTAGACCTCGGCCGTTATTGTTGGTGAAAGGGGGGCCAGATGAAACAGTCTATTGATGATATTTTACGAAGAGCATATGCAGGATATTTTCCGGTACCTCCTTTCTTTATGTAGGGAGCATCATCTTGCGGAAGATCTTGTTCAGGAAACTTTTTTGAGGGCGTATTTATATTTGGAGAATTACCGGGGTGAGGATGTGAAGCCTTGGTTGTTCCGAATCGCTCATAATGTATTTATTGATCATTATCGTAAGCATAAGCGGACCATTGTGAAGGAACAAGGCTTTTTCCAACGACTATTTGGCAAAGGGAAAGGAACAGAGCAGGAAGTCCTCTTGAAATCAGAGGTTGCAGAAATCATGGATGCGATTAGCACTCTCAATGAGCAGCAGGCGCAAGCGATCCTACTCTATGATTATAACAGCTTCACTTATAAGGAAGCGGCCGAAGCCCTGGGCGTAACAGATACATATTTTAAAGTGCTGCTTTATCGTGCACGCCAAAAAGTAAGAAGTATTCAAGGAAAGGAGAACGAAATAAATGAATGATGACTTTAAGAAAAAATTAGAACGTTATGATAAAGACGAAATGACACCCGAAGAAAAGGAAGAGTTTGAAAAAGAAATGAGCGCTCAGGAAGAACAGTGGATGAAGCCCACCCTGGAAAAAACGAAGCAAAGGAAAATATTACGGGCAAGCAAATGGAAGGCGAGGATAAATACTGCACTAACAGTTATTCCTCTCTTACTATTGATTGTCATGGTTTCTTCTTTTTTAACAAACTTCTATTATTACGGATTTTCGGATGACTATAGTCGGTCGCAAAAATTAAGTGATGTTATTAATTTTTCACAAGTAATTACGGATCCTTACGCAAACAAGTACACTGCCGATACGAAAGTTGGAATGTTCTTGAATATGAACGCAACAAAGGAACTACGTAAAACAGTAGGGAAAGAATCCTACCCTATCGGGGAAATGGAAGTTAATTTTCTGTTCTCAAAGATGGGTAATGTAGATAAGAAATTTTATGGTAAAGACGACCAACTTCCGGAGATCCATCACCCTTCCTTACTGTCAGAGTACGGTATAGATTCATCCTCTGAATGGGAAAGGCTTGAAATGCTTCCAGAGGGGACTGTTTCCACCGCTTTCGTGACTTTTGATGAGGTTCTTTCGACTGAAAAGGTGTTTGAACATTTTAAAGGAAAAGATTTGGACATACTTTGGTTTCCCGTCGTAACATCTGAGGAAACAGGGGACCTTTATCCAATATCGAACATTGGTTTTCCTAATTATCCTATTTTCCATAGCGATGATTGGAAGCTTATATCCAAAACAGAAGAGAAATCGTTCTTAAGTTCTTCAAGCTCTGAAACTCGTGCCGCACCAAATTATGTGGAAGGCGATACAGAAATGCTGCACAAATACTTTAAAAAGACACTACGTTTCTTAGCTGACTATCAAGAAGAATTCGATGAAATTCAACAGATGCATGGAGACATCCAAATAAAAGAGGCTCTCTCCTACTTAGAAGATGATGGCATCTCCCATCATGGTGTAGTCATTACCGGACCAACAAAGGAAGTACTCTCATTGAAGGAAGAAGAGTGGATAGGAGCGATTCAAGTGGACGAAGTCGCCTTATGGAATTGGAGTAACTAATAAAAAACTCTCGCCAGCAAATTTCCGGCGAGAGTTTTTTATTTTTATGAAGTTTTCCGATATTCCGCTACTTTGTTCCGTCCAGCCTTCTTTGCCCCCACATACATCGCTCTGTCTGCGTGGCGGATCAAGTCAAGCGTGTCCTCGGCATCGTATGGTGCTGTCGCGAACCCTATGCTTGCCGTTACTTTCACCATTTGAGCTCCTTGCGTTTCTCGGATATGCTGCTTCAAAGCAAAGGATCTTGTGGCTAAGTTCACCCTGATGCGTTCGGCGAGTTCAAAGCATTGGCCACGTTCCATATCTGGAAGTAAAATAACGAATTCCTCTCCACCATAACGGGCAACCGTACCTTTATTGCCAACAAGGGCAGTAAGTCTATCAGCAACCTGCATGAGAATCTCGTTGCCACTTTGATGTCCATACACATCGTTTACTTTCTTGAAGTGATCCAAGTCTAGCATGATGAGTGAGAGAGATTTCGAATGACCTTTGTTTAATTTATCGTATTCTTTATCTAATACACTTTCAAAAAAGCGATAGTTGTAAAGTTTGGTTAATGCACAACGTTCACTTTTCTGTTTCGTTTCCTGATAGTGTCGTGCTTTTTCCATTGCCACTCCAAAGTATGAACAAAGGATATCCACAATCATTAATTGGGATTTATCATAAGTCCGCTTGGATGTGCTTGCTAACAATACCAGTCCTTCAATCTTGTGGTTTCTGATAACCGGAACACACATCAAACTCTCAATTTTTGCAGGAAGATGTGATTTGGACATATGCTTCCATTCTTTTTTCGTAAAATAACAGACGCTTTTTCCACGTTTTAGCATATAGGCCAAGAGCTCTTCATCATCAGTATGCAGGATAGCATTCGCCTCCACACTGTTCTCCTTGTCCATGACGCGAAGGACTTTCATGATTTTTTCGCCATTCACATCAATGATCGCAGCATAATCCACCTTAAAGAGCGTCGAAATTTTATCTAAGAAGACATCCAGAACCCCTTGTGTATCAAGTCTTTCCGTCAACTGATGTCCGACATCCGCAGCTTGCTGAAGATAAACATTTACCTTCTGACTGGAATGATAGAGTTGAAGAATGAGAGTTAGGATGACAAACGGTAGTCCAACATACAATAGTGCAACCGGACCGACTTGCTCATATAGCATGTAGAGAATCAGACCTACAGGCAAGACCATAATGCTTGTTACTGCGTCCCACTTGGTGTCAGGTGTGATGAATTTACTTTTACGTTCATAAATTTGCACCTGGATAAAATAAAGGGCTACTGTATTAAGTGTGAAATAAACGAATTCATGTGCAAGAATCGGTGTAATGACACCTATATTTAGAAGTCTCGTATCACCAGGTGTCCCTCCAAGGAGATAAAAGACGAACCCTGCAATTAAGGATATGCCGGAAAACATGAGCATATTGATAGGAATCCTGAGTCTATTGTCACTGTTGAAGCGCATATAAGCCATCAATGCTAGAACGGAGACTAAGGTCACGATCATTTCAATGAATAAACCGAAGGATAAGAGGGCCGCCAAGGAAACACCCTGCGCCAGAAATAATGGTACCTCTCCGACGACGATTGGAATAAGGGCGAGTATGATAGCTAACACCAGAAATCCAACTATGTGCCACATCGGCAAATCTTCTATCACAACAGGAGAAAGCTGATATCCCAGCCACAAAAAGATGGGTACCATGACAACAAAGCTTGTCCAGATTACCGCTTCTTTTTGGCGACTTACTGCTTGAACCACCAAACTTACCCCTCCCTTCTTTATCCTTTTTTCGACAGACTTTTGCAATAATTAAATATTATCAAATTTTCTAACATTTGTCACAATAAAAATAGGATAATTATCCCTCATTTCTTTTCCCTGCTTGATGTGAGTATAGTCCTAATATCAGAAATGAAATATAAAGAACCGGTTATCAGCAGCACAGAATTGCCATCTACCCTTGATATAGCAGTCTGCAACGCTGTTTTCCAATCCTCTTCAAACTCTTTTTCTTGAAGTTCGCTTACCTGAAAAACATCTTCTGCACGGGCTGCCCTCGGAAAATTAAAAGAAGTAAAAATTATTTCATCTGCGATAGGTTCCAATTTTCGCACCATCAGTTCTATTGGTTTATCTTTCAAAGCGCTGAATAAGACAACTACCCTTTTATTAGAAAAATTCATTTTTATCGTATTCACTAATGCGTCAACTGCCTCTTCATTATGGGCGCCATCAAGAATGATAGGCGGTTCTTTTTGAACTAATTCAAATCGACCAGGATGTTCTGCCTTCAGTAACCCCTCTTTTAACACCCGCTCATCATATTCCATGTCCCATTTATCCGTTAAAAGTAAATAAGCCATGATAGCCAATGATGCATTTGCACCCTGATGATCACCCTGCAAAGATAACTCTAGCTCCTCCAAGTTTTTCTTTGCAGATTGAAAAGTAAGCTTCCCTTCTTTTAAACGATAAGAAAATTCTTCTTCCATAAAATAGACCGGACTTTCTTTCATGAAAGCTTCTTTTTGAATGACCTCTTTTGCAGCTGGATTTTGTTCCCCGGAAATAACCGGAACTCCTCTTTTGATGATGCCTGCTTTATGATGGGCTATCTCCTCAACAGACGACCCAAGAAATCCAATATGGTCATGTCCAACGTTCGTGATGATGCTGAGCGCTGGTGTCATTACATTCGTGGAATCCTCTCTCCCGCCAAGTCCCACTTCAATCAACGCGATATCCACCTTTTTCATTGTGGCAAAATAATAAAACGCCATCGCCGTCTGCAGTTCAAATTCCGTTAAGCCGGCTTCTTCTAAACCATGATTATTAAACACGCGGATGATTTCCACCATCTCTTCATCTGTTATAGAAGTTCCATTGACAGATAGTTGGTCATTGATGAAACGATACGCAGGTGAATGGAAAACCCCTACCGCTAGTCCTGTTTCTTTTAATACGCTCTCTAAAAAGCGCAAGGTGGAACCCTTCCCGTTTGTCCCTCCGATATGTACAATCTGTATTTGATCTTGTGGATTAGCCACTTTTTCTAGAAACTGAAGAATCCTGTCCAGACCAAGATTTATTTCATTTTTTATCGAAAAATTCACTTTCTCTTGTAATTCTTTAAATGACAAAAACATATTAATCTCCTTTTTGCTTATCTGTTAGGTTAAAATGAAAAGTATTAATAACTTGAGGTGGAATTATGATTAATAAACTTCCAAATGCCTTCTCGGTTCCAGAAAACATACGGACAGATTTCTCCAAAAATAAGAGTATGCTTGTTAAACGTTCCATCATGTCGCCATTCAGACAATTAAAACTGTATAAAGGAACATCTCCTATCCTAATGGTCATTCCCTCCACTGACATCAACTTGCTGGCTCTCGGGATAACTTTGCAGCAAGTCTCAAATTGTCACTTGATGGTTCTGAAAAGTTTGACTCCAAAGATAGAAAACAAAATACAACGATATATCGCCCAATACAATATCCGAGGATTGATTGGCGTGGAAGAGAAAGAGAACAACGGGTATGAATATATGTTCAACGATCATTTTCATCCCCTCATAAACTATATAACAGAAAAATACATAGACACAACTGTTCCCAATACCATTTCAACGGAAGAAGATTACTGCCTCAAAGAAAATAAACCATCTGTAAAGTTTTTCATCAATAAAAACGATGCAACCTCTTTTTTGCCTGTACTTCTTTCCTTATTAAAAGTGTTGCCAACCCAAATCGAGCATAATCAAGAACCTTGGATTACAGCTACTGTGTCTGATGCCTTTAAGGTTAGCATGATCACCCCTTTTAACCGGTTGGAATTGACAAGGGAAACGAAAGATCAATGGGGACTCAATGAACATGATTATGTTTTTGTTCTGAATCCCATCACAGGTTTTTTTCGTAAATGCATGGTCTATGAAACGAAGAAGAATTTAGGTGCTAATGAAGTCATCCTAAGTTCCGGTGTTAAGAAAAGTTTGTTCGGTTCATCAGCTGTTGAGCCCATTCTTATCCAAAAGGCAGCAAGATTTCCCGTTCATCATATTCAAACACAGAGTGCCAGTGATGTTCAGTTAAATCGAATCGTTGTATCGGAAAGCATGATGAATAAATTGAAGAGTACGGAATCGCCTTATATCGAATTAATGAATCCTCATACCGGAGCATCGTTTGATTTTCATATTTCTCAGTTAGCTCAACAGACAGGTCTATCGGACGATAAAACGATTAAGCTGAACTATATACAAAGACAGTTTTTAGACTACGAGCAGCCACCAGATTTCATTCCTCCCACCGTCTTAAAGGACCTTTGTCTGAATGTGAGTTTGACAGAGTCCGAACAGGTTTTATTAAAAAACACATATGAGGAAGGAAAAGTTTTGGAGAGGATCAGCTATCAAGAATCCCTTCAACTGAAAAAAGCACTGAAAAAGGCTGGATATTATCATACATTTATGTATCCTGTTAACCATTATTATAAGGAAGCTAAGAGGCTATCCGTAAAAAAGCGAATCAAAAACAAACTACTTACTGCTTTTATCGGAAACAAGCAACTTTCCTTAAAGGTAATCAGGCCATATACATCAGATGAAACAAGCAACATCATCCGTTTGACGAAAAGCACCATGACCTTGCTTGGGATTGAAGAGGCCGATACGGTAATCTTATCTTATCGCAATAAAACCGCGAAAGCGCAAGTTTTGGAGATGAACGACCTGGAGTTAATTAAAGAAACAAACATCATGTCTTCTAGCAGCATGATGAATATTTCCGTTGCAGTTCCTTCCACCATCAGGACTCACTTAGGATTGAACAATATCGGCAAAGTCATCCTTGTGGAACGTGATATGACATTTCTTCTGAAGAAAAATTGGAACATTCAATTTGTCCCGATTATCGCGGTCATGTTCACCGTTCTATCCGTTTCCATTTTTACAACATGGACTCGAATCTTACTGCTCTTACTTTTCGTCCCATTATCAATGTATGTTACGCTATCAAGAGTTCGCTATAGCATCTCCAACAAAAAACAGAGTTAATAACCAAAAGGATGGAGCCCTCATGAATTTTAATCTATGGGAAAAAACATTCATTGAAGAAAGCTTTCAAGGCAATCAAGAAGGCTTTCACTATATCCAAGGCGACCTGCCAATTCTCTTATCTGCTCCACACAGCGTTACGCAGCAACGAAATGGAAAAGAGAAACAGGGAGAATTCCTGACAGGCCCAATGGTCATGCACCTTCAGCAACAATTAAACTGTCATGCCATCTTTAAAACGAAAAATCTGATGGATGATGCCAATTACAATCCTAAAAGTACGTATCGTCATTTTATAAAAAAGATAGTCAATGAACATTCCATTAACTTTCTATTGGATTTGCATATTATGGCACCTTCCAGACCTTATAATATCGACCTTGGCACCGGTAGAGGCAAAAACATCAGACACAGTCAAGGTCCAAAGATTGTTAACCATATACAAAAGACTTTGTTAGCCCAGGGCATCCATGATGTACTTATCGATCATATCTTTACCGCAGGCTACCCACACACGGTATCTGCCGATGTTTCAAAAAGCTGCAATATCTTTTGTTTGCAAATAGAAATGAATTGGAAGTTGCTTGAAAACCCTTCCGATTCACTTTACTTTAAAAAGATTCTTAACGCATTGGAGATCATCATTCATTATCTTGCATCAATGGAGGATTATACATGAAACAACTATTATGCTGGATTATCTATAACGGAAACCTCCCTCAGCAAAAATTTATTGAACTAGCTGAGTGGTTTGATAGGGAAGCTAAAAAACATAACATTTCTACTAAGCTCATGAAAAACAATGACCTGTTTCCAAGCGTGACGGATGGGAAGGCAACATTGGAAGGAGTTCATCACAAGCATGAGCTACCAGATTTCGTTTTTTTCCTGGACAAAGACGTGTTACTTGCCCGCCATCTAGAAAAAATGGGCATTCCCGTTTATAACAGTGCTTCCTGCATTGAAATTTGTGATAACAAATCCCTCACATTTCAAACACTTGCAGATCACGGAATACCGATGCCAAAAACTCTTTTAGCACCAATGGTATTTCATGCTCATGAAAATCTTGAGCCCTTTTACCATGCTGCTGAAACTCTAGGCTTTCCACTTGTTTTAAAAGAAGCTTACGGATCATTCGGAATGCAGGTTTTTTTGATTCAAACCATAGAAGAACTGCTCGCGAAAATCAAGGAAATAGGAAATCGACCTTTTCTCATGCAAGAATTCATCTCTTCTAGCAAAGGCAAAGATATCCGTTTAAATGTCGTGGGAGATGAGGTGGTTGCCTCAATGATGCGAATATCGGAAACTGATTTCCGGGCAAACGTGAGTAATGGCGGGAAAATGTTGAAATATGAACCGACGGCACTGGAAAAAAAAATACGCCATTCGAAGCGCGAAACTTGTGGGAGCAGATTTTGCCGGGGTAGATCTCCTATTTGCTGAAGACGGCTCCCCTCTTGTTTGTGAAATTAACTCCAATGCCCATATCAAAAATATCTTTGATTGCACCGGAATCAATGTCGCAACCTATATCGTCCCACATATTTTGAAGAAATGGAAAGAGACCCAAAATGAAAGCTAGAGGCTGGCTTATATATGAAGAAGAACACGCCAAAAAGAATAAAGCATTTATAGAATGGTTTCTTGGATGAAGCTAAAGAGTTAGACATTGAGCTGGATTTCATCTTGCAATCTCGAATCTCTTTTTGGAATCCAAAATAAATGAATTAGTGATATTACTGGACCAAGAATCCGTTGACTCACCAGACTTTGTCATCATGCGAAACATTGATCCACTTTTTTAATGAACAGCTAGAACGAATGCGCATCCCTTGCTACAACTCCCATCACGTTTCCACTATCTGTAACGATAAGGCGAGGACCCATCAATACTTAGCAGGCAAAGGTATATCGATGTTGGATACCTACTTCATGGAAGCTGACGAACTCCTTACAGGAAATCTGCCTCTTCCAATGCCATTTATCATTAAAACGCGGACTGGCAGAGGCGGTGGTGACGTGTTTATGGTGGAAAATATCGAACAACTGGAGGCAGTACATGCCCAACTCTCCGCTCGTTCCATTATCCTTCAACCACTTGCCGGATCACCTGGTAAAGATTTACGAGTGTATATATTAGGGAGTGAGGTCGTTTGGGCTGTGCTTCGCTCAAATAAAAATAGTTTTAAAGCCAACTATACACTTGGTGGACAAGCATCGGCTTATTCGCTGAACGAAACAGAATTGATTGTCGTGAACAAGATTATCGAGCAGTTTGATTTCGGTCTTGTTGGCATTGACTTTTTATTTGATGAAGATGGTCGTCTCCTTTTTAATGAAATAGAGGATGTTGTCGGTTGCCGGACATTATGCGTAACAAGCGACATCAACATTGTAAAAAGATACTTAGAATTTATTTTACAAAAGCTTGGATTGGGAGGGGAACCCACATGACTTTTCTGACCATGAAAGAAGCTGTTCCTTATATCTATTCCTCCTTGCTTAAAGCAAAGCCTTTTCAAAGCATGGAAAATGATGCGGTCACACGAGCACCACATTTAACGAAGGAATTGTTAAGTTGTCTTGACCTTATCCCTTCTAGTGAAAAAGTCATCCTTGTCACCGGAAGTAAGGGAAAAGGCTCCACTTCCCGGATGATGGCAGCAATCCTCCGCAAAATGGGGTTGAAGGTTGGGTTATTTACCTCCCCCCATCTGATTGATTATAACGAGCGAATCCGGGTGAACGGAAAAGCAATTTCAGACGAAATGTTTCTTACTTATTTGAATCAACATGAGCCTATCATTGATAAGATTACAGCTTCTATTGAAAATCCTCAGCATTATCTTGGGCCGACAGGAATCCTGCTATCTGTTGCACTTGCCCATTTTCAATCAGAAGCAACCGACATCAATGTTATTGAAATTGGCCGCGGCGGCACGTACGATGACACGAATGTTTTGGAAAATAAATGGGCTGTTGTGTCTAAAGTTATGCAAGAACATCTAGGGTTCCTTGGGCATTCTTTGGAAGATATTGTCCGGCATAAAGTTGGGATTGTGAAAGAGTCTACGGACCATATAGTGATTGGAAAGCAGTCAGAGGAAACGTTGGAGCTAATGCGTAGTTTGGTTGGTGATACGGCGGCTTTTTTTGGTGATGATTTCTCACCTACGCTCACCTCGGCTAGTTTAAAGGGCAGTACTTTTACTTTACAGACCATGCTTGAGCGGTACGACGACCTATCCCTACCGTTATTAGGATCCTTCCAAGTGGAAAATGCAGCACTTGCGATTCAGGCATGTGAAACAGTTAAAGGGCGCGCGCTCCCGTGTGACTTATTAAAAGAAGCATTATCGGAGTTAAAATGGCCTGGTAGACTTGAAGTAGTTGCTGAGAACCCGACGGTTGTGTTGGACGGTTCCATAAACCGTGTCTCTGCAGCGTATTTAAAAGAGGTGTTGCCACTCGTAAATTCCAAGAAGGTAGTTACTATCATTGCGGTTCCTACTAATAAAGATTACGAGGGAGTCATCAAGGTTTGCAGTGAGTTTTCAGATATACTAGTGGTGACACGTCCTGATAACTCGCATAAGATATTCCCAGATGATGCACTTGCTGTTGCCCGGAAATATCACTCAGATGCCGTGGAAGTGGGGTTGCTATCTGAGGCAGTCGAACTAGTGAGGACTTTTGAGCCTACTCTCATCTTTGTTGTTGGCACTCAGTCAATGATTGGTAGTGCCAAAGAGATATGGAAAGATTCGTTAATGGATATTGGTTAATTGACGCTTCGGCTACCTTTTATGAAGGTCGCTGGAGCTATTTTTAATTTCTGGAGAGGTGTTGGGTTCGTTTTTTTGGAATTCTTTTAGGAGATAGGTTTTGGAAATCAGTGTTGGCAGAGCTTGGACATTTCCCAGACGACCTTCTACATTTCCCAAAGCATCTTCTACCACTTTAGTGAAATCTTCTACCTTAAACGAGCGAGTTTCTACCGTTTAGCCGCCACCTTCGACCATTAATCATTTTTCGACACACTCATCCGTCAACACAGACCGCATTGAACCACCGACATCCCCCGGTCCTCCCAAAAACAAAAAATCCCAAGCAGACATCCCCTTCTAAAAGGACATCCACCCAGGATCTTTCTTACAAAAAGCCTTATCCCTTCAACTCATCAATGCGAGCTTGAACAGCATCACGCTTTTCAACATAATCTTGCTCTTTCGCTTTTTCTTCTTCGATGACATTTGCAGGTGCTTTCGCGATGAAGCCTTGGTTGGAAAGCTTCTTCTGCACGCGCTCTACTTCTTTATCAAGCTTCGCAAGCTCCTTGTTCAGACGAGCAATCTCTTCGTCAATGTTGATCAGGCCTAACAATGGAAGAATCAATTCTGCTCCAGTCACCACTGCTGTCATCGCCTTCTCGCCGCCATCTAATGCAACATCTGTTCCAATCAACAGCTCGCTTGGGTTACAGAAGCGCTCTAGGTAAGAACGGTTGCTCTCAAGCTTCGCGGCAATCTCAGAAGTTTTCGCTTTTACAAGCAATTTAACCTGCTTGCTCATTGGCGTGTTCACTTCTGCGCGAACGTTACGTACGCTGCGGATGATGTCTACTAGTAAACGCATATCCGCTGCCGCTTCCTTGTCTGTCAGTTCATCGCGAACTTCCGGCCATTTTGCAGTCGTAATGGACTCGCCTTCGTGAGGAAGCTGCTGCCAGATCTCCTCTGTGATGAATGGCATGAATGGGTGCAACAGACGCATGGTGTTATCCAATACGTAAGCTAAAATAGAGCGAGTTGTCTTTTTCGCCGCTTCATCTTCGCTGTACAACGGAATCTTCGCCATTTCGATATACCAGTCACAGAAATCATCCCAGATGAAGTTGTATAGGGCACGGCCCACTTCACCGAACTCATATTTTTCAGCAAGTTTCGTTACGGTCTCGATTGTTTCGTTCAAACGAGTGAGGATCCACTTGTCTGCAACGGACTTCTCCCCGCTCAAATCGATATCCTCGAACTTCATGTCGTCCATATTCATTAAAGCAAAACGGGATGCGTTCCAGATCTTGTTGGCAAAATTCCAAGTGGACTCTACTTTTTCATAGCTGAAGCGTAAATCCTGACCTGGTGAGCTTCCAGTAGAAAGGAAATAACGCAGGGAATCCGCTCCGTACTTTTCGATAACTTCCATTGGATCTACACCGTTACCAAGGGATTTACTCATCTTGCGGCCTTGCTCGTCACGAACCAGCCCATGGATGAGAACATCTTTAAATGGACGCTCACCTGTAAATTCTAAGCCTTGGAAAATCATACGGGAAACCCAGAAGAAAATGATATCATACCCAGTTACTAAGGTACTTGTTGGGTAGTAACGTTGGTAGTCCAGTGATTCTGTTTCCGGCCAGCCCATTGTGGAGAACGGCCATAATGCAGAACTGAACCATGTATCAAGTACATCTGTATCTTGCTCCCAATTTTCGATATCTTCTGGTGGGTTATGGTCAACATGGATTTCTCCTGTTTCTTTGTTATACCAAGCCGGAATGCGGTGGCCCCACCATAGCTGACGGGAAATACACCAGTCGCGAATATTTTCCATCCAGCGCATATATGTGTTCTCAAAACGGTTTGGTACGAAATTAACCTTGTCTTCTTCAGATTGAAGGTCAATCGCTTTGTCAGCAAGAGGCTGCATCTTAACGAACCATTGTGTGGAAAGATACGGCTCAACAACCGCTCCGCTTCGCTCACTGTGTCCAACAGAATGCATGTGCTCCTCAATTTTGAAAAGAACGCCACTTTCCTGCAAATCTTTAACAAGCTGCTTACGGCATTCGAAACGATCCATCCCATTGTATTTTCCGGCTTTCTCGTTCATGCTACCGTCTTCATGCATTACTAGGATACGCTCTAAGTTATGACGGTTTCCAATTTCAAAGTCGTTCGGGTCATGTGCTGGCGTAATTTTCACTGCACCGGAACCAAACTCCATGTCTACATAGTCATCGGCAACGATTGGAATTTCACGGCCTGTGATAGGCAGTGTTACCATTTTTCCGATCAAGTGCTTGTAGCGCTCGTCTTCCGGATGAACCGCAACCGCTGTATCTCCAAGCATGGTTTCTGGACGAGTAGTTGCAATTTCAATCGAACCAGAACCATCAGTCAGAGGGTATCTCATATGATAGAAGGCACCTTGAACATCTTGGTGAATAACCTCGATATCAGAAAGAGCCGTTTTAGTTGCAGGATCCCAGTTGATGATGTATTCTCCGCGGTAAATCAGGCCTTTTTTATAAAGCGATACGAACACTTCGTTCACTGCTTTGGATAGTCCTTCGTCCAATGTGAATCGCTCGCGGCTGTAGTCAAGGCCAAGACCTAGCTTGGACCATTGCTCTCGAATATGTTTTGCGTATTCGTCTTTCCACTTCCACGCTTCTTCCATGAATTTTTCACGGCCAAGGTCATAGCGGTTAATTCCTTGATTACGCAGCTTTTCGTCTACTTTCGCTTGTGTTGCGATTCCTGCGTGGTCCATTCCCGGTAACCATAGAACGTCAAAACCTTGCATACGTTTCATGCGTGTGATGATGTCTTGCAGGGTAGTGTCCCATGCGTGGCCAAGGTGAAGGCGGCCTGTTACGTTTGGTGGTGGAATAACGATTGTGTATGGTGTTTTGTCCTGGTCGTTTGTCGCTTCAAAAAAGCGGCCGTCCAGCCAGTATTGATAACGGTTTTTTTCGATTGTTTGTGGATCGTATTTTGTCGGAAGGTTTACTTCATTCATTTCCATCCTTTTTCTCCTCCTAGTTGTTCCAAAATAAAATAAAAAACTCCCTTCATCCATATAAAAGGACGAAAGGAGTTAAGTTTCGCGGTACCACCTTTTTTTACAGGGTGAAAAAGATAGACTTTTCCCTGTACACTCAAATCTGTTAACGGCTCTCCACCGGTTTCAACTACTGAACATAACGCGTTCGCTGAAACTACTCGAGGGCGACCTTCCAATCCGACTTTCCTGAGAAACCTTTCAGCTAATGGTTTCCCTCTCTAAAGGGGTCTGCAATTGTACTCTTCCCTGTCACTGTATTTGATCGTTATCTCATTACCTTACTATGTTACATAAAGGATATGCTAATAGTCAATAAGCTTCTCCAATTTTTTATTAAGTTATGCACAAAATCAAATAATTGTTCCAAATTGGGCACTATTTTCTGCACACAATCATATCTTAGGTATATATACATCGAGAAAAGTGTCTTAAGGAGGTACCCTTATGCGAAAATACAACCCTTATTCCTTGCCGCCATGGTTGAGACAGGTTCGAGGTGTATGCGCGCAATTTATTATTCCTATTTGTGTGTTTCAAGGAATACGTACCATCTTTCTTCCCACAACCTTCGACGTGCTCATTCTTGCCATTTGCATCGTGGTTGCCATTTGCTTTCATTTGGAATGGATCTAGGCGACCTGAAAAGCTGCCTCTTACTTAATGGTGAGGCAGTTTTTATTACGTCTTTCGACACATTATCTATAGCATATTTCCTAAAAATCATCCATAATACTACATAAAGCTAAGAATTTTCTACCAATTTCGACTTTAAAAGGAGACGTACATGATTTCATTTATGCAAAAACCTAAAAAGGTTCCTTATACTGCTGACATGCAGTTTCCGGACAGACAAGCTGTTGTAAGTCATTCAGAAGATGCAGATTTGGCAAGCCGCCTTTACTATATGGGCTTCACAAAGGAACATCTGCAAGCTTTACAAAATGCAAAACCGGTCATATTTGAAATACTAGATGAAGTACTTGAAAAGGTGCTGGAACATTTATATAAACAACCGCCGGTGAAACGGGTTGCCACAAGCAATTCCAGTAAGGAAAGACTTAAGGCAGTTTTTGTTCGCTATTTTCAAAGTCTTTTAAGTGGAAAACTTGATGAAGATTTCTATAAAATGCGGAAAAGAATCGGACAAACTCACAATGGTGTTCATCTGCCGGTTACATGGTTTTTGGCGACCTATTCCGCTATGCAGACCCTTCTGCTTCCAAAAGTAGTGGAGCTGCTTCAGGACAGTCCTAAAGATATGGTGACCACGTTAACTGCACTGACGCATATCATTAACTTAGACTCGCAGCTTGTTGTGGAAGAGTATATCCATGTTCGCATTGATTTGCTTGAGCAGGCAAATGAAGCAAACCGTACGTTGCAGGCGGAGCTTACCAAAATTAGTGAAGAAGTTGCTGGCACCGTGACGGAGACGGAAGAAACTATCCAGACCGTCACACTAAAAGCGGAAGAAGTCTTAAAAGATACCAATCTTACACAAAAAAGCAGCCAAAACCTGTTGCATTTAACCAATGACAATGAAATGCAAATGGAGAAGATGGTAGGGAACTTTGAGGAAGTCATGAAGGAAGTCAGTCAATCATTAGAAGAGATGCACACATTGAAGTCTGTCTCTGAAGAAATCATCACGATGACACAAGGTATTGATAACATTGCCGATCAAACGAACCTTTTGGCACTTAACGCTTCCATCGAAGCAGCCCGCGCCGGTGATGAAGGCCGTGGTTTTGCCGTAGTTGCGAGTGAAGTCCGGAAACTTGCCGAAAGCTCGAAGGAACTTAGCAGCAAAATCAAAGTACTTATCGACAAGAGTGACCAGCAAATCACCAATGTGACAAGCATGATGTCTTCCATGCACAAAGTGACCGCGCAGTCTCAACAGAATATCGTCCAAGTGAAAGGCGGCATTGTCACAGTCAAAATGGAGATGGATAACTACCTCGACCGTTTTAACAAAAACAAAGCAGATCTGGATATCATCGTTAATTCTTTTAAAGAAATTAATCAATCAGCTGTCAGTTTGTCGTTGTTGACGGATACTTTGTTAGAAAAAGCCGTAAATAAGTAATTTGTAAATGTTACACTTACCTGTTGATTTCCGTTTCAGGCGCTTCGCTTTCCACGGGCGGTCCGGGAGCCTCCTCACTTCGTTGCGGGGTCTCCCCTGTCCCTTCCTCCCGTAGGAGTCTGCGCGCCTTCCACTACAATCAACATTGTTACTGCATTTCAATTGGTAACAGTGAACCCAAATAATTATTAAAAAATCATTTATTGATCTTTAAAAAAGTCATAATCAATACTTTTTATAACAAACGTTTCGCTAATATCTACACCAACATTGTGATCAATCATAAGTTTTGCTAATTGTTTTCCGTCAATTAATATTATCTTTTTGCGTCTAAGCGTTCTGCATATTGCTTTGCATTATCTGTAAAGTAAGAAGTGGTGATGAACACCCCTTTTCTCGCACCTTTGCCGTCTAATGCTCCTGAAAAACTTTGTACAACGTCCCTACCAACTGAATTAGTAGCTCCATATCTTTTAGCTTGGACATAAATATTATCAAGACCCAACTTATCTTCTTTAATAACCCCGTCCAACCCCTCGTCATTTGTTCGTTGTGTAACTTTTCCATCACCGTATCCCATAACTGTCAACAACTCAATTACAATATCTTCAAACTTAATCCAATGTACATTGCGGAGTTGTTTTAGTAATGTTTCTGCTAACTCCTGTTTGAGTTCATCCAATTTTTCTTTCACTATAGTAAGTGGGTCAATAACCTTTTCAAGTTCTTCTATTTCTTCTTCAATCTCATTCATATTTTCAGTTAATAATTCAAGATCCTCAGATGTTATTTGATAGGTAAGCTTATTTACTTCTTCAATATAGTTTTCCTTTTTTAGACTATACCTAACACTTCGAACCCTAGATAAAAAGATGATATCAGATGTATTCTCATACTTCATTACTTGTTGTTCATCCGTTAATCGAAAGTGATTTACTAGTTTTTCTGTTATTTCACTTGCTGGGTAGGCTTTTCCATCCTTAATCATATGTAAATAAGGAATCATCATATCCTTAATTGAAGGAATAGATTCTTTAATATTCTTATTCGAACTATTGGAATTAAACTTATCAAACAAATTCTTTTCTTCATTTTTGTTCTTTGGTATTCCTTCATTTGAAAAAAATAGTTTTATTTCAGCCGTGCTTAACCCAGCTTCATTTAGCCTTTTTAATAGCTTCATAATTCTTAATGATTCAGAATTGTACATAACTCTAGTACCTGTTAATTCTTCAGGAATATAGTCCTTAAAATGCTTTACCCACCTTCGACCATTTGCTTCAGACCAGCCTACAATTTCTGACATTTTCTTTTTTGAGTATAATAGTTTATTCAAATTCTTCCCCCCTACTCTAACCAACCTACGGTATAAATACACTAACATGAATATACTGTATCTTATGTAAATTTATCCCTAAACTTCATTTTACTTTAGAACTATTCAAAATCAAACTTATAATTTAGAATCATATAAACTAATTTATATGTAAAAACCCATCCCAGCTTAACTGGTTTGGGCCTCTTTGTTTTTATTTTGCTCTTCAATCTGATTGATCCTGCCTGCTACATATTCAATATTTTTGGCAAGCCAGTAGCTTCCCTGAATTCTTTTCACCAATTCCCGTTCTGAAGGGGCGTTTCTTTGGTTTGGGTTTGGAGGCTGTTGAAACTGCCCTACTGCATGCATAAACGATGCGGGATGCGATAAATAACTTAGTGTAAGATCTTTTTCATATTCTTGCAGACTGAATCCCTTTTGATATTCATAAAACCAGTCAATACAGTCATCGCAAAAAAGTGGATACGTTCTTAAATATCGTTGATAAAAAGAAATGATATCGTTTGCAGGTGCCGCTTGTTTTGCTCTCTCCCAGCTGATAAAATAACCCCTGCCCTCTGAATCTTTTACAAAATGATGAAACGAGACCCTTCCATGGGTCATGGCGACACGATGTTTCTTCGTTTCCTTCACCGTCTCCTGCCAGTTTTCTAGCTTTTGCAGCGAAAATTTCTGGGCAAGCGATATTTCATGGGCGTACGTGCACACTTGAAGTTCAAACGGAGACATATACAGTTTCTTTTCACATACATCCACAAATTTTTCTAAGTCCTGTTGCTCTTTCGTCCATTCCTCTGAAACGCGGTCGTAAAAGGCTGTAATCTCTTCTTCTGGATACTCTTTCTCTTGGACCGTCATGCTATGAAGTTTGGCCAGTTCTTTAAACATCATGCTGTCTTTAAAATCCAGCTCCCGCTCCTCATTATCCTCAATCCACGGCATCAAGTAGTAAGCATCGGAATAACTCTCAATAAAATAATAACCCTGCCTTGTTTGATAGATGGGAACAACCGTCTTGATTCCACGCTGGAAAAGGGAATGAATATTGCGGAACAACGGATATGCCTGCTCTTTCTTAATTCTTTTTAGTGCATACGCACCTTTATTCGTTGCAATCCTCCATACCCCGTTATGTTGTTCTATATATTCAGGTACGATGCCATATTGATATACTAACTCTTCCACGCTTTGCTCATTTGTCTGCATCGCGAAAACTCACTTCCTCTAATATTTTCAGGTAAAAAAGAAGTGAGAAAAGGTCACCCCTTCCTCACTTTCCTCTCGAAGCCGGTTATTGACTCTTAGAGGAAGCCTTTACCGGAATATATAACAATTGTCCTTCATTGATGTGATCATCTGTGGAAAGCCTATTAACCCTGATTAGTTGTTGAATGGATACATCATATCGCTCAGCAATATGGTCCATGGATTCCCCTTGCTGCACAATGCATATTTTCAGCTTGGTGAAATCTTCTCCACCTTCATCCGCAAAGATTTTGGTGAGAGATAGATCATTTTCATCTCGAGGTTCATCGGAATAATCATCATTTTGTTGAGGATCTGCTACTGCTTGTTGTCCCTTCCTTTTATCAAAGAATGAAACAACATTTGATGCTTCTTCCTCTTCTTGGTAGTGGTTTCCTGCATGCAAGGAATGTAGTGGAGCATATGCATCCTCTGCCTTATTTTGATAAATATAGTCGGCAGGATTATATGGCGCTTCTTCCTCTACCGCAGGAGCTTTTCTTGCCTCCACATCAAATGGTGCGTACTCCCCATCCTCATTGTAATTGTATTGCATATTTCTATCTATCTCATCTTGATTGAGGATTTCTTCTTCCTCGTCATCCTCTTCCTCTGTATAGTATTGGTAGGTATCTTCTTCGTACTCATTATCGGAGTTTGCACTGCGATACATTGGTTCGTACTCGAATACTTCTTCCTCTTCTTCTGCTGCTGGTTCTTCTGCTTGAGCTTGTGCTTCTTGCTCGTATTGTGGCGCTAGATTTTGAGAAGCATATGCTTCTTCATGGTCCCGGTTAGGTTCCACTTCATATTCAAACGATTCTTCTGGACTGTCTTGATCCTCTTCCCAGGCAGGTGCGCTTTGTTGATGACCGTAAATACCAGAGATGGACAACTCCGCATCCAATTGCAGGCAGCCACGAGTTGGGACACTGTAGTCAAATGACTCAATGGCCACATAAATATCGTCTAAACTCTGGATCCTGTTCATCGGTATCGTAATATCGACTGGAAAGCGATGGTTCAATACGCAAACGCCATCCTCCCGCTGCTCTACTTCCTGTACAACACGGGCTTGAGGTTGATACTCCTCCTCATCGTCCGCCTCCGCATTCACATGATATTCCCCCGCTAATAATAAAGCTCCACGTATGGAAACATATTGGTCCTGCTCATAAATTTGTATATCAGGATCTAACGCAATGGAGATAAGCTCAGATACTTCCTGTCCCTTTTGAAACCATATAGATTCCTCTACTGAAAACCGCAAGCACGATTGCTGATCTGAAGACAAAGCGGTTCCTCCTTTCACACCTATCAAAAATTTACTATATCAATAAAGATGTATGATGAGATTTGGGAGAATATGAATGGTTGGAAGAAATTTATGAAAGGGGGTAAAAAAAGGGGTCAGACCCCTGCAGGAGATTTGAGGTGTATGTCGAAGGCGGCTTTGAAGTTGGAGGTTGTTAGTAGATTGTATGATTTTTTGTTTGATTTGATGATAGGTTGTTTGGTCTTGGTGGGATTTTGTTTGGGCGTGTGGGGGTTATGTGTAGAAGTTTTGTTTTAAATGGTAGAAGTGAGGTTGGGAAATGTAGAAAGTGGTTTGGGAAATGTATAAGATCTTCCGGAAATTGTAGAAGTTCACATGGGAAATGTACAACCAGCCGATTTCACCATATCATCACCAAAGTAAAACGTAAAAACCCGCCCTTATGCATTTTAACAATGCATAAGAGCGGGCAGAGAAAACAAATCATTATCCCTTAATCGCGGCAAACGATTTTTCAATCGCATCCAATGTCTTTTCAATATCCTCATCCGTATGAGCTGTGGACAAGAACAATCCTTCAAACTGAGAAGGTGGCAAGAATACTCCATTGTTTGCCATTTCGCGGAAAAACTTCGCGAAATAACCTAAATCCGAAGACTTTGCCACATCATAGTTTACAACTTCCTCACTATTAAAGAAGAAACCAATCATGGAACCTGCACGGTTTACAGAAACAGGGACATCATACTTCTCGCCTAGCGCGACGATCCCCTCTTCCAGGCGATCCGCTTTCTTTCCGAATTCTTTATACGTTTCAGGAGTCAGTTGGGCCAAAGTCTCATATCCAGCTGTCATAGCAAGCGGGTTACCAGACAACGTTCCAGCCTGATAAATCGGTCCGCTTGGAGCAATTTGTGCCATGATTTCTGCTTTTCCGCCGTATGCACCAACAGGTAGACCTCCACCGATTACTTTACCAAGACATGTTAAGTCTGGTGTTACGCCGTAATATCCTTGCGCACAATGGTAATCGACGCGGAAACCAGTCATTACCTCATCAAAGATTAGTACTGCGCCATATTCAGTCGTTACCTCACGCAAGCCTTCCAAGAAACCTGGTTGCGGCGGAACCACTCCCATGTTTCCTGCAACAGGCTCCACAATGACACCGGCGATATCGTCTCCAAATTCCTTGAATGCATAACGGATGCTCTCCAGGTCATTGTAAGGCACAGTAATCGTGTTTTGAGCCACACCCTCAGGAACACCAGGGCTGTCTGGTAAACCAAGTGTAGCGACCCCCGAACCGGCTTTAATCAACAGAGAATCACCATGGCCATGGTAGCAGCCTTCAAACTTGATAATCTTGTTGCGGCCTGTGTACCCACGCGCCAAACGAAGTGCACTCATCGTTGCTTCCGTACCGGAGCTTACCATACGGACTACTTCGATGGATGGTACTCTTTCAATGACAAGTTTTGCAAGTTCGTTTTCAATAAGTGTCGGAGCACCAAAGCTTGTCCCTGATTCTGTTACCTTTTTGATTGCTTCCACTACGCGGTCATTGGAGTGCCCGTGAATTAGTGGTCCCCAGGAAAGGACATAATCTATGTATTCGTTACCGTCTACATCGTATATTTTGGAGCCTTTTCCTCGCTCCATGAAGATTGGGTCCATATCTACTGATTTAAAAGCACGCACTGGGCTGTTCACGCCGCCTGGCATCAGCTTGGATGCTTCTATAAAAGCTTCTTTAGATTTTTCATAACTTCTCATTCTTCTATCATCCTTTCTTTTATCTGAAATGGATTACCTATACCGTTCCTTTACGCTACAGGCACTTGCTTTCCGCGGGCGGTCCGGAAGCCTCCTCGGCTGCGGCTGTGGGGTCTTCCCTATCCCTTCCTCCTGCAGGAGTCAAGTGCCTTCCGCTCCAATCCACTCATCCTAGGAAATCAGGTTATTACTTCTCATCCAACCAACGCGCCACGTCTTTTGCGTAGTAAGTGATGATCAAGTCAACACCGGCACGTTTCATGCCAATTAGTTTTTCCATGACAACTTCACGTTCGTTGATCCATCCGTTCATCGCAGCTGCTTTAATCATGGAGTATTCTCCGCTCACATTGTAGGCAACAACTGGTACGTTAAAGTTGTTTTTCACATCACGGATGATGTCCAAGTATGCCAAGGCAGGTTTCACGATCAGGAAGTCCGCTCCTTCAAGCATGTCTGACTCTGCTTCACGAAGTGCTTCTTGACGGTTGGCAGGGTCCATTTGGTATGTTTTTCTGTCTCCGAATTGAGGAGAGCTGTGGGCTGCATCCCGGAAAGGTCCGTAGAATGCGGAAGAGTACTTAACTGCATAGGACATGATTGGAACATCTTCAAAGTCGTTCTCGTCCAACCCTGCACGGATTGCCGCTACAAATCCGTCCATCATGTTTGACGGAGCAATGATGTCCGCTCCTGCACGCGCTTGGCTGACAGCAGTGCGCGCCAGTAAGTCCAACGTAGGATCGTTTAGAATCTTCCCTTCTTCCACAATCCCACAATGCCCGTGGGACGTATATTGGCACAGACATGTGTCTGCTATGACAACAAGTTCTGGGAAATGCACTTTGATTTGTGTGATCGCCTGTTGCACAATTCCGTGTTCATGGTAGGCTTGCGTTCCTACTTCATCTTTTTCTTTCGGCACACCGAAGACGATAACGGATTTAATGCCCAGTTCCGTCACTTCTGCCATTTCTGCATTTAACAGATCCAAAGATAGATGGAAAACGCCTGGCATGGAAGGAACTTCGTTACGGATATTTTCTCCTTCCACCACAAAGATCGGGTAGATAAAATCTTCCTTATGTAAATATGTTTCACGCACAAGTGAGCGCATGTTATCTGAATTTCTTAATCTGCGATGACGATTAAATTGCAAGTCTTTCATATTATGTATCCTCCCTTTTAAAATATTGCAGTATTTCTTCTAGCAGACCGTCCATTGTATACTCTGATGGACTGATTGCCACATGTATTCCCGCCTTTTCGGCAGCAGTTCTTGTTATCGGACCAATGGTTGCTACTGGACCATCTGGCAGTCCGAATAGTTCCAAAAAGTTATGTACAGTAGAAGGGCTGGTAAACGTGTATAGGTCAACCTTTCCCTCTTTTACCCATTTCCATTCCTTTTCCTCTGGTACTCGAATCACGTTTTCATATACGACTATCTGCTTAACATTGTACCCTATTCTACTAAGTTCTTCACGCAAAAGGGGTCGTGCAAGATTGCCCTGTATGAGCATGATAGAACTTACTTTTTCTTTTTTAAAACTCTTTATTAGATCTTCGGCTGAAAAACGTTTCGGTACTAGGTCCACATTAAAACCGAGTGACTCTAATGCTTGTTTTGTTTTTACTCCCACCACCGCAACCTTGTTTGGCAAAGGGCCTTGATAAAGTTCAAAGAAATACTTCACCCCGTTTACACTTGTAAACACAATCCATTCAAAGTCTGCTATATTGAATTCAATATCCGATATGACATCTTCAGAATCAGAAACATGCTGAAATTGAATAAGAGGGACTTCAAGCGAGGTCCCTCCGAGTGCTGCAATCTGCTTGGAAAAATACCTTGCCTGCTCTTTGCTTCTTGTAATAAGAATGCGTTTATCGGCTAAAGGCAAAGTACGATCCATTACTGATCCAGCTCCTTTTTCACATCATCAATTATTTTCTTTCCACCTTGCGCAGTAAGACTCTCGGCAGCTTCCAATCCAACCTTTACAGGATCTGTTCCTGTTATTCTTTCTTTATATAAAACAGAACCGTCTGGAGCCCCTACAAGAACCGTCAACGTGAGGTTGTCATCCTGGCCAACAGAAGCAAATCCCGCAATCGGTACCTGGCATCCGCCCTCCATTTTATGAAGGAAAGCACGCTCGGCGATAACAGCTTTTTCCGTAACAGAATCCGTAAACAACTTAAGTACTTCTAACAAATCTGCGTCATCTTCTCGGCATTCAATGGAAAGAGCACCTTGACCTACAGCCGGCAAACACAGATCTTCATCAAGGAATTCGGTCACAACATCTTTTGACCAGCCCATTCGTGCAAGTCCTGCTGCTGCTAAAATAATTGCATCATAGTCTTCGTTTTGAAGCTTTGCAAGGCGTGTATCAATATTTCCGCGAATCCACTTAATTTCTAAGTCCGGACGTTTTGCAAGGAGCTGTGCACCACGGCGAAGACTGCTTGTTCCCACAATTGAGCCGCTCGGCAGATCAGCAAATTTCACATGATCCTTAGAGATGAACGCATCGCGGTGATCTTCACGGAATGGGATGCATCCGATCGTCAAACCTTCTGGTAAAACAGCGGGCATATCTTTCATACTGTGGACAGCCATGTCAATATCTTTATCTAGCATCGCTTGTTCGATCTCTTTTACAAAAAGACCTTTTCCTCCAACCTTAGATAAGGTTACATCAAGAATTTGGTCTCCCTTTGTTACAATTTCCTTTACTTCAAAATCGAAGGGCGCACCTAATGCCTTCAATTGATCGATGACCCAGTTCGTTTGGGTTAAAGCAAGCTTACTTCTTCTAGAACCTACAATTATTTTTCTCATATTTCCTCCTTACCCAAAGCCAATGGGATTCCTATTTCCTATAAAATCCAAAAATGAAAATTTGATAATCTACCGAACAGGAAAAAGTTGATGAGGACGACTAGAAACGCCGCGATATTCCAACTCGCAATAGCCTTCCCGCTAATTCCTTTGGCAAGTCTTTGATAAAAATAATAACTGTATGCGGTAATGACAATGAAAGAGCCGATCACTTTCATGTCATACCATTGAAATTCGGACAGTTTCACAGACGCCCAAATGCTTCCTAAGATTAACGACAGCAATAACATCGGTACTCCGATTACATTCAATACATAGGACATATGATCAAGTTTCGCCAAATCCTGAATGCGCAATAACCGCTTGCCCCACTTTTTCTCCTTTAACAGCCGATATTGAATGACATATAGCAAGGAAAAAGCGAAGGATAGGGAAAAGGCACCATATGATAGAATCGCCATTGTGATATGTATGATGAGTAACTCAGATACCAACGCTTGTGCGACCACTTGTGATTCATGCTGTATAGGTGTGAATGTGTGCAGTGCCAATACCAGGAATCCTATTACATTTGTAAAGAATACGATGAAATCAACTCGTAAGATTCTATTAATGACAAGGGAAAAGGTAATCAATACCCATGTATAGAAATACATTCCCTCATAAAGCGTCAAAATAGGAAAACGTCCGGTATCAAGCATCCGTAAAAATAAGAAAACCGTTTGCAATACCCATACAATTGCAAGTAACCAGAAGGCTGTTTTATTTGCCTTCTGGTTATGTTGAAGAAAATCAATGAAATATAAGAGTACGCTTAAGGCATAAAGAAGAATCGTTAATTCATACAGCCTTGCGATTGTCATCTCTAGCATAGTTAACAGCCTCTCTTACGACCTGTATGTCGCAGCTTGAGGAAGCGGAATTCCTACCGGTGCAGAGGAACTCTTCTCCTTTTTCACAGTATAGTACTGTGTTTGAACTTCTTGTTGAACCGCCTCTTCAATATTAAAGATTTTAGTGAACAGTTCTAGAGATTCTTTTGCGTCAGATTCGGCTGAAAGTTCTTTCGCTCGTAAAATCGGGTCACGCAGCATCTGATTGATGATGCTTTTCGTATGTTTATTTAAGACCTTAATCTCACGTTCCGATAGATGAGGAAGTTTTCGTTGGATACTTTGCATCGTTTCGGATTGAATATCCAGCGCCTTTTGTCGTAATGCGGAAATGACCGGGACCACACCTAGTGTGTTCAACCAGTACTTAAATTCCACGATTTCCTCTTCTATGAACAGTTCAATCTCATCTGCCGCTTTTTTGCGTTCTGCCAAGTTGGCATTGACGATTCCCTCGAGATCATCAATATCGTATAAGAAGACGCTCTCTAGCTTATCCAGTTCTGGGTCCAAATCTCTTGGAACCGCAATATCCACCATGAAAAGTGGACGCCCTTTTCTCATACGCTCGACATAGGTCATATCGTCTTTAGTTAGAACATAGTCTTTGGCACCGGTAGAAGAGATAAGAATATCCGCTTCTACCAACGCACAGGAAAGTTCCTGCATGGACTTTGCCTGGCCAGCGAAACGATTCGCCAGGTTTGTTGCTTTTTCCAAGGTACGATTGATGACCGTTACCTTTTCTACCCCGTTGCTGTGAAGATTCTGGACGGCGAGTTCTCCCATTTTCCCTGCGCCTAAAATTAATACATGCTTGTTTTTCAAATCCCCGAAAATCTTTTTCGCAAGCTCCACCGCTGCATAGCTGACAGAAACGGCATTAGATCCAATATCTGTTTCAGAATGCGCACGCTTAGCTAAAGTGATAGCTTGTTTAAATAATTGATTGAAAATGGTTCCTACCGTTTTATGTTCTTGTGCGGCAAGAAAACTTGTACGGATTTGGCCTAGGATTTGCGTTTCCCCAAGCACCATGGAATCCAATCCACAGGACACTCGGTACAAATGCTCGATTGCCCCGTCATGTTCATATATGTTCAAGTAAGGAGAAAACTCTTCCTTGTCTAGACCGAACCAATCTGCAAGGAAAGCTTTAATATAATAACGTCCAGTATGCAACTGATCGACTACTGCATAGACTTCCGTACGGTTGCAGGTAGAAACAATGATGTTTTCCAAGATGGACTTTTGGTCCTTCAGAGCTACCATTGCTTTATTCAGATCAGCTGGATTAAATGTCAATTTTTCACGTATTTCAACAGGGGCCGTTTTATAATTAACACCGACTACTATGATATGCACTTGTTCGTACACCCCCACAAAAAATAATATCATCTACTAAAATTATAACATGACTAATGCTAGATACTTTTGTTAAAATGTGAACAAATAGTTTCCAATTAAGTAATTAGGATACATGAAAATATAGCGTTTTCATGGTTTCTCTTAGTTATATATTACAAACATTACAATTCTTTTATTCACCAACTTGTACATTAACAGAATTTCATTGTAGAATCAAGGTTTCAGCCTCGATCTTAAGGAGGAAAATATGAAGAAAAATAGCTTTCTACCTGGTTTGCTTTTATTATTTTTTGGTGCATATTTCCTGTTACAACAATTAAATATTGTGTTGTGGGAAGGGATGTTGCACTGGTCCACCATCCTCGTTATTACAGGAGCTGCACTTTTATTACAAGCTTATAAACAGAGTGACTATCCAAATATCCTTCCCGGCTTTGTTTTGTTGGGGATTGGGTTGCATTTTCAGTTAAAAGACATAGTCGCTGCATGGCCCGATCATTTCGCGATGATTATTTTGATTATTGGGATTGGCTTTATTCTTCGTTCACAAAAGACGAAGGGTGGCATGTTTGAGGGAGTCTTGTTGTGCATTCTTGCCAGTTTCTTTCTTTTCTATGATACATTTATGGAGATGCTGGGTGTTGTAGAGACTGGTGTTGCTAGTTTACATACTTTTTGGCCTGTTTTGTTGATTTTGATTGGTGCGTTTTTTGTTTTTAAGAAGAAATAAGTGAAGACCTACAAGCAATGGAGTGTTATTCCGTTGTTGTAGGTCTTTTTTGTTTCATGGTTATTGTTTTGACGCCGCTGGTGATTTCCGCAAACGGCCAAAAATCATCCCTGTACTCCCTGTTTCCTTTCGCTCCAGGTGTTCGCTTTCCGCGGGACGGTGCTTGAGCCTCCTCACTTCGTTGCGGGGTCTCAAGCTACCTTTATCCCCCCGCCGGAGTCTCACACCTTGCACTCCAGGAAACAGGGGAAATCTGAATCACCAAATTGATTACTGGTTACAGAACTGCTTCTAGGAAGTCTCTTGTTCGTTGGTTTTTTGGGTTGTTGAAGAGGTCCTGTGGGGGGCCTTCTTCGACGATTTTGCCGTCGTGCATATAGATGACACGGTCGGCGACTTCTTGTGCGAATCCCATTTCGTGGGTGACGACCACCATGGTCATGCCTTCTTCTGCGAGTTCTTTCATCGTTTTAAGAACTTCTCCTACCAATTCAGGGTCAAGGGCTGATGTTGGTTCGTCAAACAGCATCACTTCAGGTCTCATGGCAAGGGCACGGGCAATTGCCACACGCTGCTTTTGCCCGCCTGAGAGTTTTTCAGGATAAACATTCTCTTTGTCTGACAAGCCTACTTTTGCCAAAAGGTCGGATGCAATTTTTCTGGCTTCCTCTTTTTTCAGCTTCTCGACCTGGACAGGAGCTTCCATAACATTCTCTAAAACTGTTTTGTGAGGGAAAAGATGAAAATGCTGAAACACCATGCCGACTTTTTGTCGGACTTTATTTAAATTGTCTTTTTCTACGTCCACTTCCTTGCCATCTATGACCACGGTGCCGCTATCCTTCATTTCAAGGAAATTCAAGCAGCGCAGAATCGTACTTTTACCGGATCCGCTGGCACCAATCAGGCAGACAACTTCTTTATTTTTAACAGTCAAAGATATATCTTTTAGTACATGTAGGTCCCCGAACGATTTATTTAAGTTAACAACTTCTATTTTATTACTCATTACCCCTACCTCCTATCTATCACTAGCTGAGAATTTACGTTCTAACAGATTAACAAATATTCCGATCAACCCTACAAGGAATAAGTAGTAAACAGAAACTACCAACAAGTACGTCATATAGTCAAAGCTGTTTGCACCTTGTGTTTGCGCTACATTGAACAGTTCGTAGAAACCGATGAATGCCGCTAAGGATGAATCTTTTAAACAGATGATAAACTGATTTCCAAGTGGTGGCAGCGCCCTTCTGAATGCCTGTGGCAAAATAATTCTTCTCATCGCCAAATTGCGGGTCATACCCAATGAGCGTCCTGCTTCCATTTGTCCTTTGTCAATCGATTGAATAGTTCCACGAAATATCTCGGCAATATAGGCACCATTATGGAAGGCCAGCGCCAATGTGACGGACCAGAATGCAGTGATTCCCATCTGCACCAATCCATAGTAGAAAACAAAGATTTGAACAATCAACGGTGTTCCCCGTACAAGGTATATGTAAGTATTGGCGATCCATTCAAGTACTTTAATCTTGGATATTTTAAGGAAGGCGAAAAATAAGCCTACGAAAAGTGAAATAACAATTGAAATGGCTGTAATTTGAAGGGTTTTTAACATCCCTCTTAAAAACATGTCGTATGAACTGAAAAAAACATCGATAAAATGTGCTAAACTGGGCATACTTTGCTTCACTCCCTTATGCTGTTGTGTGCTATTAATGGTGGATAAAGCTGATAAAAAATGTGTGGTGAGTGAACACCACACATTTCAGAAACAGGATTGATTATTCTAGTTCGGTATTACTCACCCGGGTCTGAAGTAATGTCTTCACCAAAGTACTTTTCACTTATCTCTTTTAATTTTCCGTTATCACGTAAAGTTTCAAGCGCTTCATTAATCGCTTCCAGTAAAGCTTCATTTCCTTTGGCTACTGCCACAGCCTGTTCACTGCGATCCAATAGTTCACGTGCCTCCAGTTCCATTCCGGATCCGATTGCTTCACGACCGGTAACAAAATCTGTTACCACTGCATCATGGCGGCCATTGTTAAGTGCCTCTAACGCAACAACGTCGCTATCATAGTTTACGATATTATCAGATACACCCTCCACTAAATCCGCATAAGTGGATCCTCTGGAAACGGCAATTTCCACTCCCTCTAAATCATCCATTGTTTGGATTTCACTGTCAGGACGTACAAATATCTGGGCCCCAGAATAATAATACGGTGTGGAGAAGTCCACTTCTTTTAATCTCTCTTCCGTTATGGTATGACTCGCAACCGCCGCATCAAAGCGGCCATTCTTTACTCCTTCAACAATACTCGCAAATGTGTACTTTTCCTGCTCTGGTTCCAACCCAAGCTCAGCCGCAATAGCTTCTCCGACTTCAATATCAAAACCGGTCATGTTTCCGGAACCGTCTGTAACACTAAATGGCGCAAATTCTCCTGAAGAAGCAAATATAAACTTGTCTTCCTTTACTAATTCGTACCCTTCACTTGTTGTCGTTTTACCACCGCATGCTGCAAGAATGGTAGACAACAAAAATAACGTGACTAACAATACCCTTTTTTTCAATTTCCAAAATCCCCCTTAGTGTCCATTTTTTTCGTCTCCCTTTTATGTTAACAATTACGGAAAACTACCACAAATAAGCTCAGTAATCATATTTGAGAATTATTCTGTAAATTCTAACTTCAGAAGACCTGACTACCTGTGTATCTTATGTATGCGCGGAATTACTCCTTATACATTCTATTCCCTAATGCTTCACGCTAATAAACATTTTTTTCGAAATTTTTTACACTTTTTAAAAAACAAAAAAATAGATTCCACAGCCCATATCATGTAAGCTATGAAATCTATTCTATTTATTAATTCTTTAATAAAATAAGCATTATTCTTTCTATCACTTCTTCCCCTGTGAGTGTTGTTTCTCCTCCACCTTGGACGAAATTTTCTCTGCCGCCTCCCTTTCCGTTTATGAATGCAAAGACTTCATTGGCAATGAACTTCATATCGAGATCAGACTCGCTTCCCCTGGCCCCAACAAATTGCAGTTTGCCTGTATTTTCCGCTATAAGGAACACGTTGAGGTCCTCTCTAGTAGATACTAATTTTCGTGCCATACTTTGGAGTTCTGCCATTTCCCTATTTTGAAGGACAGATTTTATTATTGACCGACCTGAAACTAATTCGGTTTGAGAAACAAGAGCAGCTGCCTCGTATTCTAGAAGCCTTTCTTTCATGTCTTTTAGCTCTTTTGCCTGTTCTTTACTCTGGCCCAACATTCTTGTGACCGTATCACTCATGCCATTTTGAGGAGCGTTTAATAGGGAGGACAACTCTGATAGTACCTCCTGTTTTTCATGAAGTTGTTTTAACACTCGATTTCCTGCAACAAAGGATACACGGATCATGTTCTTTTGTTTTTCTAAGGATAGAATCTTAAGGGAAGCTACTCCTCCTGTTGAATGAGGGTGTGTTCCTCCACATCCGTTATAGTCAAAATCCGGGATGATGACAAGGCGGATATTTTCCGATACGGACAGCTCATTTCTTAATGGATAGTCTGAGAGTTCTTCCTTTGTGACCCACTTGGCCTCTATCTTGCGGTTTTCAAGAATAATTTTATTTACGAGTGTTTCAGTCTCCAGAATCTCCTGTTCCGTCAACCCTTTGGCATCAAGGTCAATGGTGGATGCTTCTTTCCCCAAGTGAAAACTTTTTGTTTTATAAGAAAATAGCTCTTCAAAAGCTGCTGATAAAAGATGCTGCCCTGCATGTTGCTGCATATGGTCATATCGTCTTTCCCAATTAATGTTGCCTGTGACGTCCTGTGTGGTTTCGGGAAGCGGTTGCTCCAGGTAATGCCTGATTTCACCGTTGATTTCTTGCACCTCGGTGACTTTATGGTCATCCAGTATTCCCGTATCATATGGCTGCCCGCCGCCTTCTGGGTAAAAGGCAGTTTGTTCTAAAACGGCATACCATTTTCCAGATTCGTCTTGTGATTGCTTTGATAATGTGGTGGTGAATGTCTGTATGTAAGGGTCTTGATAAAACAACTTTTCCATCTATATCACTCCTGGTTTTAAACTAAAAAACTGCGTTCAGAGGATTTCTTTCTCTGATTCGCAGTTTAGGTTTTACTTCATTCTTTTTTGCAGCATACCCCAGACTTCATCTTTGCCTTGTCCGGTTTCGGAGGAGAAGAGGATTAATTCGTCTTCTTTATCCATACCGAGGGTTTCTTTAATTACTTTTAAGTGCTTTTGCCATTTCCCTTTAGGGATTTTATCGGCTTTGGTCGCAATGACGACTACTGGAAGCTCATAATGCTTCAGGTACTCATACATCGTGACATCATCTTTGGATGGTGGATGGCGAAGGTCGACTATTTGCAGAACTGCCCGAAGCTGTTCTCTGTTTGTCAAATAGGTTTCCATCATTCTGCCCCATGCATCACGCTCGGATTTCGGGACTTTAGCGAATCCATAACCAGGTACATCGACGAAATGCAACATTTCATTGATTAGATAAAAGTTCAATGTCTGTGTTTTTCCTGGTTTGGAGGAAGTTCTCGCAAGGTTCTTACGGTTGATCATCTTATTGATAAAAGATGACTTTCCTACGTTTGAACGACCCGCCAAGGCGAATTCTGGTAAAAACTCACTAGGATATTGTTCTGGTTTAACGGCACTTATTACTATTTCTGCTTGTGTTACTTTCATTTTTTCTCTCCTGCTAATGCGTGTTCTAACACTTGATCTAAATGTGATACTAAAACAAACGTTAAATCTTTTCGCACACTTTCTGGAATATCATCCAAATCTTTTTCATTCTCTTTAGGTAGTATAACCTTTTTTAAGCCGGCGCGGTGTGCACTCAGTGATTTTTCTTTTAATCCTCCGATAGGAAGCACACGCCCTCTTAACGTTATTTCACCTGTCATTCCAACATCTCTTCTGACCGGTCTGCCTGTTAATGCTGAGATCAGGGCAGTGGCCATCGTAATCCCGGCGGAAGGACCGTCTTTTGGAACTGCACCTTCTGGGACATGTATATGGATATCATTTTTCTCATTGAAATCTGGGTCAATATTCAATTCGTCCGCTCGGGAACGGATAAAACTGAATGCAGCATGAGCAGACTCTTTCATGACATCCCCAAGTTTACCGGTCAACATAAGTTTACCTTTACCTGGTGATAGAGACACTTCAATCGATAACGTATCGCCACCGACGGTTGTATATGCAAGGCCTGTCGCCACACCAACCTGGTCTTCCTCTTCTGCTTGTCCATAACGGAATTTAGGCTTCCCAAGGAAATCAGCAAGGTTTTTATCTGTGATAACGACCCTTTTCTTTTCACCTGAAACGATAAGTTTGGCCGCTTTTCTGCAAATGGAAGCAAGCTGTCTTTCCAAACTACGCACTCCTGCTTCACGGGTATGATGGCGGATGATGGACATTAATGCCTCATCTCTTATTTGAAGCAGGTTCTTCTGTAAACCATGCTCCTTTGCTTGGCGAGGGAGCAGATGATCTTTTCCAATGTTTAACTTTTCTATTTCCGTGTAACCAGCAATTGTGATGATTTCCATTCTGTCTCGTAACGGGCCAGGAATGGTTGCCAGATTGTTTGCAGTTGCAATGAACATGACATTAGAAAGATCATATGGTTCTTCAATATAGTGGTCACTGAAGTTAAAGTTCTGTTCAGGATCTAATACTTCCAATAACGCAGAGGAAGGGTCTCCCCTGAAATCATTGGACATCTTATCGATTTCATCTAAAAGGAAAACCGGGTTAATAGTACCCGCCTTTTTCATCCCTTGGATGATACGCCCAGGCATTGCCCCTACATAAGTTCTTCTATGCCCGCGGATTTCTGATTCGTCGCGAACTCCACCAAGGGAGACGCGGACAAATTTACGATCCAGTGATTTTGCGATCGAACGTGCTAGAGAGGTTTTACCCACACCAGGAGGGCCTGCCAAACAAAGAATTGGGCCTTTTAAGGACTTTGTCAGTTGTTGAACAGCCAGGTATTCCAACACGCGTTCTTTCACTTTTTCCAATCCAAAGTGATCTTCGTTAAGAATTTCTTCCGCTCTGATAATATTCAATTGGTCTTCTGTTGCTTCCGTCCATGGAAGGTTCATTAGCCAGTCAATATAGTTGCGAATAACAGAGCTTTCTGCAGAACTGGATGGAATTTTTTCATAGCGGTCGATTTCCTTTAATGCGGTCTTTTTCACATTTTCCGGCATTCCAATCTTTTCAAGCTTCTCTTTCAGATCCTCAATTTCGCCGCCTTTTCCTTCTTTATCCCCAAGCTCTTTCTGGATTGCTTTCATCTGTTCGCGAAGATAATATTCCTTTTGAGTACGTTCCATGGAACGCTTCACACGCAGACCGATTTTCTTCTCCAGCTGCAGTACTTCTTTTTCATTGTTTACATGCTTGATTACTTTGTTCAAACGCTCTTTCACATCTCGTGTTTCCAGGATATCCTGTTTTTCTTTCATGTTCACAGGCAAGTGAGAAGTAATGATATCAGCCATTCTTCCAGGCTCTGTTATATCTGAAACGGTATGATATGTTTCGATTGTTGTTTTCTTGGAGAGCTTTGTGTATGTATGGAAATAGTCCAGCAAAGTTCTCATCAAGGCTTCATCTTCCGGGTCTTTCTCTTCTGTATCCGGATAGGTCAAAAGTTTGGCTTCCCAGTGTGTATCTTTTTCAATGAACTCTTCTATTTTCGCACGTTCCAGCCCTTCTACCAGGACGCGGACCGTACCATTAGGAAGCTTCAACATTTGTTTTACTTTTGTTAAAGTACCCCAAGTATATAGGTCTTCTTTTGCAGGATTGTCGGTTCCTACTTCTTTCTGTGTAGAAAGAACGACAATATCATCCCCAAGCATTGCTTGTTCTAACGCTTCTATTGACTTTTCCCTTCCGACATCCAAATGTAAAACCATTGTCGGAAAAACCATCAGTCCTCTTAAAGGCAATAATGGAACATGATATTCCTTATTTGTTGCCATGGTAACACCCCCGTACGCTCTTCCTTTATGTATCTTTGTTCAATTCTATCCTAATTAAATTGCCCTGTCTAATTAAAGAGACAGATTAACCTGCAAAAGAAGGGTTGTTCTATTATCTTTTACAAGTTTGCCTTCGTTAATAAAGAAACGGTAGTAAAAATTTTACCTTTTTCAAGACTTGAGTGCAATAAGTAAGCCTTAGTGTATGTAAAACAGGCAGACCGTCACAAGGCCTGCCCACCATTTACATGGATTCTGTTTTGGGAATGCTGATTGGTGCGTTTAAAATGCTTTCTACGTTTGTTTCAGTAATCTTTTCTCTGAGTAAGGTAAGATCGAGAACCTCTTGAAACTCTTTTACCGGAATAACTTCAATGCCGTCAATTTCTTTTATAATCGATTGCATATTATCAGCTGGAATGATGACCCTTTTTGCACCAGCCTGTTTTGCCGCTTTTATTTTCGGAATGACTCCACCAATTGGTTTCACTGTTCCATGGATGCTGATTTCTCCTGTCATGGCGACAAGATTGCTGACTGGAATTTTGAAAATAGCAGAATAGATTCCAGTTGCCATTGCAATCCCTGCAGAAGGTCCGTCAATTGGAATCCCCCCAGGAAAATTGACATGGATATCAAAGTCAGCAGCCGGTACACCAAGCTTTCTCAGTACAGTAATAACGTTCTCAATAGAGCCTTTCGCCATACTCTTTCTGCGAATGGATTTCCCACCTTGGTTGCCCATGCTTTCTTCTTCCACGATACCTGTGATATTGACAGTGCCTTTTTTCTCTTCGGTAGGGATCGCCGTCACTTCTATTTCAAGAAGAGCGCCAGAGTTCGGACCGAATACCGCCAGGCCGTTGACAAGTCCAGGTTGTGCCGCTTCTTTAATTTTGTTTTCGTATTTCGGTGCCAATTGACTAGAGTGTATCACCCACTCAATGTCAGCCACCTTTACAGTATCTCGGTCTTCTGTGATAGCCAGTCCACATGCAATCTGCATCATGTTTACCACTTCTCGTCCGTTTCTTGTATAAGAGGCAAGGAGGGTGATACCTTCTTCTTCGACCAACATATTGATTTTAGAAGCGGCATTTCTAGCCACAGCCTCCAGCTCCTCTTGATCTAATTCACGGAAAAAGACTTCCATACATCTAGATCTTATGGCGGGAGGTATTTCGTTTGGAGTTCTTGTGGTTGCCCCAACAAGACGGAAATCTGCAGGCAGTCCATTTTGGAAAATATCATGAATATGGGTTGGGATCTGGTTATTCTCTTCGCTATAGTATGCGCTGTCTAAGTATACCTTTCTGTCTTCCAACACTTTAAGTAATTTGTTCATTTGAATGGAATGCAACTCACCAATTTCATCAATGAATAGCATTCCACCATGCGCATGGGTTACAGCTCCTTGCTTTGGTTGCGGTATACCAGCTTGCCCCATAGCTCCAGCACCTTGATAAATCGGATCATGCACAGAACCAATTAACGGATCTGCAATTCCTCTTTCATCAAATCTAGCGGTTGTAGCATCTAACTCGATAAAAACGGCAGAACCTCTGAATGGTGACTTTGGGTTCTTTTTTTGCTTCTTCCAGAACAAGTCTTGCTGCAGCAGTTTTCCCTACTCCAGGAGGTCCATAAATGATGACGTGTTGTGGATTCGGCCCACAAATAGCAGCTTTTAAAGCCTTGATTCCATCTTCTTGTCCTACGATTTCTTTAAAGCTTGTTGGTCTAACTTTTTCTGCGAGTGGTTCCGATAAGGAAATACTTCTCATCTTTCTTAGTTGTTCCATTTCCTTTTTTGATTCTTTATCAATGGTTACTTTTTGCGTCCGTTGGTTTTTAAGCAGGTTCCAGAAATAAAGGCCGATGATGACCCCAAAGAAAAGCTGTATAAACAGTGCTATACCCGTGAAAGACATAGAAACCCTCCTGCATTCTTGATGTGATTATATGGTAGTATCTCCGTGGGATTGGGTAATAATCCAACAAAAAATATTTGGATAAAATAGGCTTCACACGAAAAGATTGGAGGGTATAACATAATTTTAGAAAAGGAATATATGAAACCTTTTAAGGGTTTCTTTCGTAAAAAAGGGAAAAGGAGGCAAAAAATATGATAGGACTTACCTTCACACTCCCACTATTTAAACATTCTGCTAAGCCAATACCCATACTTGACTCTCAAGGAAATCAAGTTGCATCTTTCAATCGAACATACAGAAAAAAGTGGGTGGAAGTAGTTTCCAAGCTACCTATCCCTATTCTATCGGAAGGGGTACAAGCGTTCTTTGAAAAAAAAGATTTAATTGGAGTTTCACATAATGGAGAAACGATAAAAGTAGAGGAGCGGCCATTTAAGGAAAACTTGTTTAAACCTAAATGGGATGTTACCCATACTAAAAATTCTGGAGAAGAAGAAACCTACTTTTTTCAAGATATAACTAAAATAAAGACCCATGGCAGGTTTATATACAACAAAAACAATCGTCAATTCACCCTTGAAAAAAATTTAATGGATGGAACCACTTACATAAAAGAAGATGGAGTATTAATAACTGAAATCGCAAGGGTTAGATCCCTCCCAAGTCCAAGCTATATCATAAAATCTAAGGAAATGTGTCAAATCTCTTTATTAGAAATTGCAGTTCTTCATCAAATATGCCATCTTCAATTAAAGGATTAAACAAAAAAGCACTCTCCCTTTAAGGAAAGTGCTTTTTATTTGTAGTTTTTATTTATGCAGAAGTCTTCTCGTCTTGTTTCAACTCAGACCCATCATCTAAAATCAACTTCGGCGCAACATTATCAGCAACCGTTTCAGCTGTAATCACACACTTCTTGATATCCTCACGTGAAGGAAGCTCATACATAACATCAAGCATAATTCCTTCAATGATAGATCTCAATCCACGCGCACCAGTTTTTCTCTCGATTGCTTTCTTCGCAATCTCAGTTAATGCACCTTCTTCAAACTCAAGTTCCACATTATCAAGATCAAGCATCTTTTGATATTGCTTCACAAGTGCATTCTTAGGCTTTGTAAGGATTTCAATTAGCGCATCCTCATCAAGTGGCATTAAGCTTGCTGTTACAGGAAGACGACCAATGAATTCCGGAATTAAACCGAAACGTAGTAGATCTTCCGGCAATACTTTGCCAAGCAATTCTTTTTGCTCTAGATCGTCCGCTTTCGTTTCCGCAGTACCGAAACCGATAACCTTCTTACCTAGACGGCGTTTGATTATTTGCTCGATTCCGTCAAATGCTCCACCGCAAATGAATAGGATGTTCGTTGTATCAATTTGGATGAATTCTTGATGCGGGTGCTTACGTCCACCTTGAGGAGGAACGCTTGCAACAGTACCTTCAAGAATTTTCAATAGCGCTTGCTGTACACCTTCACCAGATACATCACGAGTGATGGACGGATTTTCAGATTTACGCGCTACTTTATCAATTTCATCAATGTAGATGATTCCTTTTTCGGCTTTCTCCACATCATAATCAGCAGCTTGGATCAGCTTTAATAGAATGTTTTCTACATCTTCCCCAACATAACCAGCTTCTGTTAAGGAAGTCGCATCTGCAATCGCAAATGGTACATTCAGAATTCTTGCAAGTGTTTGAGCAAGAAGAGTTTTACCGCTACCAGTTGGTCCGATCATGGCAATATTACTCTTCGCTAGCTCTACATCATCAATCTTACTGTTGGAGTTAATACGCTTATAGTGGTTATAAACCGCTACAGATAAAGATTTCTTCGCAGACTCCTGACCGATAACATATTCGTCTAAAATATCGCGAATTTCTTTTGGTTTTGGAACGTCCTTAAATTCCACTTCTTCCTCTGTACCCAACTCTTCTTCTACGATTTCTGTACAAAGTTCAATACATTCATCACATATGTATACGCCTGGACCTGCTACAAGTTTACGAACTTGATCTTGTGTTTTTCCACAGAAAGAACACTTCAATTGTCCTTTTTCGTCATTAAATTTAAACAAATTGTTTCACCCCTTATCATTTCTCTCTTTTCCCATCCATCGGCTGGTTCCTAAAAAATGAGAAAAACTCATCACTTTTAAAAAATAGTTATGTACTGCATTTTACCACATTTTTGCCTAACATTTCTAATAATAATACTTTGGTTATGTATGGATATTTTAGAAGATGAGTCCGTACTATTGTATCCATGAATTCATTTTACTAACACAGTGATGAATGGAAAAAGCGGAAAACTTTGCTTTTAAAAAGGTCAAAATGGTACAAAACAAGGCACGATCAAGTCGCGCCTTGTCTCTTATACTCTATTATGCAACATCTTTGCTATTTTCTACAAGGAAATCAATTGCTTTTCTGATTTTCAAATCTTCTTTAAGACCTTCAAGGCTTCCTAATGCTTGCTTGATTTGGTCAACAGACATGTTGTACATGCCAGCCATTTTTTCGATTTCTTCGTTTGCTTCTTCATCAGTAACTTCGATGTTTTCAGCTTTAGAGATCGCTTCAAGCGTAAGGTTCATTTTCACACGCTTTTCAGCATCTTCTTTCATTTGAGTACGAAGAGCTTCTTCATCTTGACCGGAGAACTGGAAGTAAAGCTCCATGTTCATACCTTGCATTTGAAGGCGTTGTTCGAATTCACGAACCATGCGGTCTGTTTCAGTTTTCACCATTGCTTCAGGGATTTCCACTTCTGCATTAGCAGCCGCTTTGTCCACTAGCGTGTCGCGTAGGTGGTTGTCAGCTTCAGTTTTCTTCGCTTCTTCTAGGCGAGCTTTTGTTTTTGCTTTAAGCTCTTCAAGCGTTTCAACTTCTTCGTCTACATCTTTCGCGAACTCATCGTCAAGTGCAGGAAGTTCTTTTGTTTTGATTTCGTGTACAGTTACTTTGAAAACTGCAGGCTTACCAGCAAGCTCTTCAGCGTGGTACTCTTCAGGGAAAGAAACTTCTACTTCTTTCTCCGCTCCAGCTGCAAGACCTACTAATTGCTCTTCGAAACCTGGGATGAACGTGTTAGAACCGATTTCTAAAGAATAGTTCTCTGCTTTTCCGCCTTCGAATGCTTCGCCGTTAACGAATCCTTCAAAGTCCATAACAACAGTATCGCCGTTCTCTACAGTTCCTTCTTCTTTCACAGCAAGCTCAGCTTGACGCTCTTGAAGACCTTTCAGATCAGCTTCTACATCTTCGTCCGTAACGTTAGCGTCTAGACGCTCCACTTCTAATCCTTTGTACTCGCCAAGTTTAACTTCAGGCTTCACGATCACTTTAGCAGTGAAAACAAGCTTTTCGTTTTTAGCGATTGTTTCGATGTCGATTTCAGGTTGATCAACAGGCTCGATTCCAGTTTCAACAACTGCGTTAGAGTATGCAGTCGGAAGAATGATATCAAGAGCATCTTGGTATAAAGATTCTACACCAAAACGTTGTTCGAACATTCCACGTGGCATTTTCCCTTTACGGAAACCTGGTACATTTACTTTAGTAACTACTTTTTTGAATGCTGCGTCAAGACCTTTATTAACTGTTTCCGCATCAACTTCAACTGTTAATACGCCTTGATTACCTTCTAACTTTTCCCATTTAGCAGACATAATTTTCCCTCCAACATCTATTTTCAAAAAAGATAATGATTTTCACACTATCTATTCTGATGAACCACACATGGTGGTTGTTGTTTTCTACATTTTTGCTGCAAGTACACAGTCTTAAACACCCCTTGTTACAAGAGGTTAATCTAAGAACCTATATCGTATATACAGTTTACAACCCTTACATTATAACATAATCCCAGATGAGTTCAACACATAGCCTCATAATCGTAAATATGAAAAATCTTCAAGCTTATTGATTTCACGTGTGACTGACTTAACTTCGAGAGTGGAAATGTGGTATTGTGCTGCAAGCTCTTCATCGCTTGCTTCCAAACCAAACAATTCCACCCCGGCATGGTGTAGCCCAGCAGCCCATACTTCCGGTTTATCAGGGGTGAATGGCAAAGGAAACTGAACTGTATGTATTCGGACTAACATCTCTTTTAAGCCTTCAAAAAGAGAGGGATTATCACTTTCCACTGTATCTTCTAGTATAGAAATAATTTTATTTAAGAAAGGATCCTCTTCGCCACTTTTTAAGTTGGATGGAACAATGATGGTTCGTTGACCCATTTTACATACTTCTGTTTCCTTGTCCCAGCCTTGTTCAATCAGAAGGTGAACCAGGAAGGTTTTCAAAACGGGATGCTTGAGTTCATCCTTTAAGTATTTTTCAATTTCAGGAATTAGCGGACGAATGTTGCGGTGCTTCAACGATTGGATAAGTTCATATTGTTTTTGGACATTTCCTTCATGAAGCAAAAATAGTTCATCCTCTTGGTCGTTGTGATCTGGTTCAATTGATTCGTTTTCTTCTGAAGGAAGCATCTTTCTAGCAAACTCTAAAAGCTGATAGAAATTTTGCGCATATTGTGCAGGCAGCTTGTCTTCTTCAAGGATTGCTTCAATGGTCGTTTTGACTTCATCATACTCCTTTAATTGGATAAGAATTGTTATGTATATTTGAAGCACATGAAAATAATCGCCGATATCTTCGCGCAGCATTTTCTTGCAACGATTTCTAGCCTCTGTCAACTGGCCAAGTTCCATGTAGCAAACAACCATGCCAAGCTCCACTTCTGCATAGGCATACTCATTTTCACGGGCTTGCTCAAAAAGCTCCAACGCCTCGGAAAACCTTTTTTCTTTCATGGTCTGCATGGCTTTTTCGAGCAGTCTTTGTTTTAAATTAGGGAACTCTACGATCTTTTTCTCTTTTTTCATATGTAGGTAGCCGTCCTATTTTTATTGTTGTGAAATATTTGAAACAAGTTTATCAATGTTTAGAGGGGAGCACAAGCGAAAGGGTGGAGATTCGGAGCTGAGATAGTTCTATATGACCTTTTGTGTTTTTAGTGAAGAGCTTCGGGTGTATAGACTGCTTCTATTTGACCTTTGGACTTTCTTTCACGGCGCTTCGGGCATATAGACCGCTTCTATTTGACCTTTGGACCTTTTTTCACGGCGCTTCGGGCATATAGACCGCTTCTATTTGACCTTTGGACTTTCTTTCACGGCGCTTCGGGCATATAGACCGCTTCTATTTGACCTTTGGACTTTCTTTCACGGCGCTTCGGGCATATAGACCGCTTCTACTTGACCTTTGGACCTTCTTTCACGACGCTTCGGGCGTATAGACCGCTTCTATTTGACCTTTGGCGCTTCGGGATCATGGACCATTCCTAATCCCTCTATAAAAACTATACAACAAAAAACACCATGCCATCATTTTTATCAACACTCTTTTAGAGGAAGTGTTCATAAAAATGCACATAGTGTTTTTAAATAAGTGGCGTCCCAGGAGGGATTCGAACCCCCGACACACGCCTTAGAAGGGCGTTGCTCTATCCAGCTGAGCTACTGGGACATAATTTAAATTATGTACTCACCGATAAGAAATATTTACTAATTATCATCAGCGACAAGATTTATTATATGAGATATATAAATTAAAGTCAACACTTTTTAAAAAACTTTTCTCAAATAATTTTCACTCACTTATTTCTTTCTATAAAGGGAGGGGAAGTCCCTCCCTTCTGTTACTTTTCAAAAGTATGAGAAGAAAGTTTTTCTCCCTTTTCATTATAGTAATGTACAAAATAACAGGAATCTTTTGCATCCAGTATAGCATATGTTTTATTCCGTGTCATACGGGGAAGTTCAATGCTTCCAGGGTTGATAAAGAGGATCCCATCCAAATATTCCACACCTGCAATATGTGAATGACCGAAACATGCGATATTCGCATTTTCCTCTTCAGCAGCGTATTTTAATGGCAGTAAAGAAGATTTCACTTGATAAAGGTGACCGTGTGTAGCAAAAAGTCGTTGGTTGTCAATTTCCTTGGTTAATTGTTGAGGATAATCATCGTCAAAATCGCAGTTTCCCCTTACTCCATAAAAGCCTTTCATTTCTTCGCTTGTAGAAGGAAGTTCAGAATCACCACAATGGATGAAAAAATCCACTTCCCCTTGATGACGGGCCTTTATTTGCCGTAGCACCTCTGCTTGTCCGTGATTGTCACTAACAATTAAAACTTTCATGCTTCCACTCCTAGTTTTTGCGGGAGAGCATCTCCCACTGATTGGTTAATTGACTGATGGCATTTCCTCTGTGACTGATTTCACTTTTTTCCTCTTTAGATAGTTGGGCCATTGTCCGCTGTTTCTCATTCACATAGAAAATAGGATCATAGCCGAATCCATTCTCCCCTATTGGCTCTTGAGAGATGGTTCCTTCACATGTCCCGCGAACAGTAAACTTTTCTCCTTCAGGATCCACTACCGCAAGGACACATACAAACCGTGCCGTACGCTTTTCATCCGGAACGCCCTTTAATCCATCAAGTACCTTTTGAATATTTTTTCTATCATCCTTTTCCATACCCGCATAACGTGCAGAGTACACACCCGGTTCACCATTTAATGCATCTACCTCCAGGCCAGAATCATCAGCGAGCACAATCTTCCCAAGGTGGGCTGACACTGCCTCTGCCTTCAACAATGCATTTTTTTCAAAAGTTGTACCTGTTTCCTCTACGTCATGTATTTCAGGAAAATCAGCAAGAGATTTCACTTGGAATCCTTTTGGTTCCAAAATCACTTTAAAATCCTTTACCTTTCCAGGGTTATTGGTCGCAATAATTATTTCCTTCATCTTAATTTTCTCCTTTTCCACGAGCATTGATACTTTCTCCCAATGGTCCCAACGCTTTCTTTTGCACTTCTACTAAATGTAAAATACCTTCTTCAGCCATGTCCAACAGTTCATTAAGCTGCTTTCTTGTAAAAGTTGATTCTTCTCCGGTTCCCTGCAGTTCCACGAGATCCAACGAGCCGGTCATGATGACGTTCATATCCACTTGGGCAGTGGAATCTTCTATGTAGTTTAAATCAAGCAAGGCTTGGCCGTCTTTCATCACGCCAACGGATGTCGCTGCTAAAAAATCCGTTACAGGGAGACTTGCTATTCTCTTTGCTTCTACTAGTTTTTGAAAAGCTAGAACCATCGCCACAAAAGCTCCGGTGATAGACGCCGTTCTTGTACCCCCGTCCGCCTGAATGACATCACAGTCGATCCAAATTGTTTTTTCGCCTATTTTATCCAGCTCTACAACCGAACGGAGAGCTCGACCGATTAACCGCTGGATTTCCATTGTTCTGCCGGTGACTTTGCCCTTCGTGGACTCCCGCATGGTTCTTTTTTCGGTTGCCCGTGGAAGCATAGAATACTCTGCAGTGATCCATCCTTTTCCTCCACCGCGCATAAAAGGGGGGACTCTGTCTTCTATCGTGGCAGAACAAATTACTTTCGTGTTGCCAACACTAATTAATACCGATCCTTCAGGATGTGTAATGTAGTCCGTAATGATTTCAATCTCTCTTAATTGATTTTGCTCTCTACCATCTGTTCTTGACATTCTTACTAGCTCCTTTTATCTCCAATAAAAATAAAGAAGAGGCAGCATAGCACCTCTTCTAATCATTCTTCCCTTAGTATAACAAAATTCAGACGTTAAAACCTGCCTGTGTTTACTTTTTCAGGGCGTACGACAGGCTCAGAAATGTTTGTTCCATCCGTTGCCATCAAATCGCCTTCCCCATCAACCGTAATCGCAATGCTTTCAACCCCTGTTTGTTCAGTTAATGTCAAAACCAGTGAATCAACAATGGATTTTGATACAATTCTTCCTTCAAGGCCAAGGATAGCCTCATTGAAGTTCAATACCAGATTTCCATCGGCCAGTACCGGCTCATCCAGAAGGGCCACTTCATTTGACAAATCATTGGTTAAACCGGAAGTATGGGAAGGACCATTGATCAGCGCGTCTACAATTGCGGAAAACTTATCTTTCCCTTCCAAATTTAAACGTGAGGTAACAGGGACATAGTAAGGGTCTCCGTTACTGCTTTCTGCCATAAAGTACAATGTAACAGCACGGGAATTCATTAGATCTACCGCTTCAGCAGTATTAAAATTGATTCCATTTGCTCTGCTCACACCATCGCCAATCGGCGTTTGATTGACTGGCATTACTGTTTGCTCATGCCCGTTGACCATGATTTGCACCTTTTCCACATTTTCAAACTGGGTCAGTGTCCAAGTGATGGCTTGAAGGATTCTTTCTTCATCTGCTTTATCATAATTAGCAAATTCTTTCGAGAAGTCAGCGACAATCGTCCCATCCTCTTTAAGGTTTACGTCCACTTCCGTACCAGCCGGCAGAACGGCTCTAAAACCGTTTGGAAGCAAATCATCCACCGGACCTCCGGCAACTAAGTATTCTAAAGCTTGTTTCGCTACTTCATCTGTTCTTGGAAGTTCTAAGGTTTGCGAAACAACGTATCCATTACTATCAATTAAGTATAATTCTCTTTGTACATTTTCTGTAACTGCTGCTTCTTCCCCATCCGTTTCTTCACCTGTTGTATCCGTTTCTGCACCAGTTTCACTTGCAGCATCATCTACATATGATACATCTTGCGGAATATCCTCTTCTTTGCCCGCTTGCTCGTCACCTCCAAATAATCCGCATCCAGATAACAATACAGAAGAAGCAAGCACGGCAGCAGCAGTCAATTTTACTTTTTTATGAGACATAGGTTTCCCTCCTAAGACGGTTTGTACTACTATGTATACGAGCTATTCCCAAAAATAGACCGAGCTTTGGAAAAAGTTTTGTCCCACAAAATGAACGCAAAAAAACAGGGCGGAAAGCATCCGTCCTGTTTCCTTATTTCTTATATCCCAATCGGATCCAACACAATCGTCTGTACATTTTCAATAGGTTGTTCAAAAAGCTTGCTTGCTATCTTTTCAAAAAGCTCTTTGGAACCTGTTGTGTAAAATTGATGGTTTTCTGTACGCTGTTTTTTATTCAATAGTTTTTTGAAGTTAAGGATAGTACTTACTTCGCGAGCTGTTTCATCACCAGAACTGATCAATTGAATGCCATCCCCCATAACCGCCTGAATCGTAGGGGTTAACAGCGGATAATGCGTGCAGCCAAGAATTAGTGTGTCTATTTTCGACCCTTTAAATAGGTGAAGGGTATCTTCCACTATTTCTTTCGCACGCTCTCCTTCAAATTCGCCACTTTCCACTAATGGAACAAAGTTTGGACACGCCAAGCTTTCTACCTTTACTTCATTGTTAATGGATTTCAATGCATTGGCATATGCACCACTGTTGATGGTCCCTACAGTCCCAATGACACCAACCTGATAATTGGAAGTAACCTTCAAGGCCGTTCTGGCCCCGGGGTCCACTACTCCTATTACAGGGATGTCCAACTGCTCCCGTATCTCATCCAACACGACAGCCGTTGCTGTGTTACAGGCGATAACAAGCATTTTTATATCATGCGTCAATAAATACCTTGTCATCTCCCATGTATAGAGACGAACTTCATCAACAGGCCTAGGTCCATATGGGCAACGCGCTGTATCTCCTAAGTAAATAATGCGCTCTTTTGGCAACTGACGCATAATTTCCTTCGCAACGGTCAACCCGCCAACACCAGAATCAATAACTCCAATTGGTCTTTGCAACTAAATCCCTCATTCTTTCATTTCTAGATGTAATCGTGCTAAACACTTTTCTAACATGAAAATTTCATCTTTGGAATAGTTCTTTAGTATGTTTTGCAAATAGTCCTGACGTTTTTTTACCACTTCTGCAATGATACGCTCTCCTTCTTCTAAAAGGTGAATGCGCACAACACGGCGGTCGTTAGGATCCTTTACACGTTGAACCAATTCATTCTTTTCCATACGGTCCACAAGATCTGTGGTCGTACTGCAAGCTAAATACATTTTTGTGGACAATTCACCGATTGTCATATCTCCACCTTCAAGAAGCCATTGCAGTGCAACAAATTGCGGAGGAGTAATGGTGTAATTGCTTAAAATTTCGCGACCCTTCTTGTTTTACTAAAGTCGCTATGTATCTTAACGATTTCTCAATATCTGCTACCAATTGTGGATCCTGCAATACTGCTTCATTCTGATTCGTCATTCTCGACCCTCTTTCTTCCCTTTTTCTTTTTTATCTGAACATAGATGTCATGTAGTCTGTGTCTAGTATGTTTATTTTCTTATGTTTTCATATAAAAATGCAAGATGTAAAGGCTTATAAACATATTTACCCACATAGAAATACTTGGGTTTATTCAAAGGTAAATAACCGACTACCACTCTTAACTGTTTGGTCAGAAGATAGTCGGCAGTTTAAGTTTAAAGCTCTAATTCTCCCATGCGAAGAAGCTCGACAACTGCTTGGGAACGCCCCTTTACTCCCAGCTTTTGCATAGCATTTGAAATGTGGTTCCGAACTGTCTTTTCACTGATAAACAACTCACCAGCAATCTCTTTGGTTGTCTTATCCTGAACTAACAGCTCAAATACTTCTCTTTCTCTTTTGGTAAGCAATGGCTTTGGTTTGAAACTCTTTCTCCTTCAATAATTGTAACCCTCCTTGCCTTAGCCAGAGCTGAACTAGCGGATGGGTATATATTTAGTCATGGTATAATATGTTAGAAGGAGGGCGGGAGTTACATGTATTTATTCGTATTTTATATTATTTTTTCAATGTTTCTCGGGAAAGAAAGAGATTTCGTTGTTCTTCACTCCATGCTTCCCCTTTTCCAGTGTGCTTATTGAGTTGTACCATACGTCCTCTTCCGACAAAACAAGGCTCTCCATTCCCCTTTCTACCTAAGTAATGCAGATCAACAGAAGATGTTCCTACTTGCTGTGCTTTTACGGATACTTCAAGCTCTTCTCCAAAATAAACCTGCTGCAGGAAATCGCATTGCAGATCGGCTACGACTGGAATGGTATTACTTCCTGCCTGCGTCCAGTCTTGCATAAAGCCGAGACTTTTTAAAAAATTCAATTCTAGCTTCCTCGAAATAGACAAACGGTATGGTGTTGTTAAGGTGACCAAACATATCAGTTTCGGAGAATCTCACTCTCACTCCATGACTGAATGAGAACTCATTCATCCATTGTTGCAAATCTTCTATATAAGCTAGTTTTTTCATAACCTGTTCCTCCTCTAATTAAAAATATTGATGTTCGGTATAACTCCCTGTTTCTTTTCGTTCCAGATGTTCGCTTTCCGCGGGACGATGCTTGAGCCTCCTCACTTCGTTGCGGGGTCTCAACCTACCGTTACTCCCCCGCTGGAGTCTCACACCTTGCACTTCAGTCAAAAGGGGGAACTGCTTTAGTATTATAAAAATTGAAAGAAACAACCTAGTTGATTGTAGTGGAAGGCGCGCAGACTTCCGCGGGAGGAAGGGACAGGGGAGACCCCGCAGGCTTGCCGAGGAGGCTCCCGGACCGCCCGCAGAAAAGCGAAGCGCCTGGAACGGAAATCAACTGTCCTTTAAATCATTCTGAATTTTTAGACATATAGTTTTGTAAAAAAACGCCCCTTTTGCAAAGAGGCGTTCTGTTGGTTGTTTTAAGCTTGGTCGGAACCAAAGAAGTTTCTGAACATTTGAACCGTCGTGTCGCGGTTAAGCGCAGCGATTGAAGTAGTAAGTGGGATACCTTTCGGGCAAGACTGCACACAGTTCTGTGAGTTACCGCAGTTTGCAAGGCCTCCATCTCCCATGATTGCTTCAAGACGCTCAGACTTGTTCATTTCCCCAGTTGGATGCGCGTTGAATAGACGCACTTGGGAAAGTGGTGCAGGACCGATGAACTCGGACTTGCTGTTTACGTTCGGGCAAGCTTCCAAGCAAACCCCACATGTCATACATTTGGAAAGCTCATATGCCCATTGGCGTTTTTTCTCCGGCATACGAGGACCAGGTCCAAGATCGTATGTGCCATCGATTGGAATCCATGCTTTTACCTTTTTCAAGGAATCGAACATGCGGCTTCTATCCACTTGTAGGTCGCGAACAACAGGGAATGTGCTCATCGGCTCAAGTACGATTGGTTGCTCCAATTGGTCCACAAGCGCTGTACAGGATTGACGCGGCTTGCCATTGATGACCATTGAACATGCTCCACATACTTCTTCCAAACAGTTCATATCCCAGTTTACAGGAGTCGTCTCTTTTCCATCTTTATTGACGGGGTTACGACGAACTTCCATAAGCGCAGAGATTACGTTCATGTTCGGGCGGTATGCCAATTCAAAAGTTTCATAGTAAGGGGTTCCCTCGGGACCATCTTGACGCTTCACTTTAAACGTTACAGTTTTAGTTTGTTCAGCCATCATTCTTTACCCCCTTTTTTCTTAGAGTAGTCACGCTTACGCGGTGGAATCAAGCTTACATCTACCTCTTCGTAATGGAACTCAGGTGCAGATTTAGGACCTGTGAATTTCGCCATTGTTGTTTTTAAGAATTCCTCGTCATTACGCTCTGGGAAGTCCGGTTTGTAATGCGCTCCACGACTCTCATTACGGTTGTATGCACCAATTGTGATAACACGAGCCAATTGAAGCATATGTTGCAGCTGACGAGTGAACGCCGCTCCTTGGTTGCTCCATTTTGCCGTATCGTGGATGTTGATATTATCATAACGCTCAAGAAGTTCTTGAATTTTTTCATCCGTTTGCTTCAGCTTGTCGTTGTAACGAACAACTGTTACGTTGTCTGTCATCCACTCTCCAAGCTCTTTATGAAGCACATACGCATTCTCTGTGCCGTTCATTGTCATGATTTTGTTCCACTTTGCTTCTTCTTCTTTTACATAGCGATCGAAAAGAGAAGTGGATAGGGAATCGGTGGATTTTTCTAATCCATTCATGTATTCTACCGCTTTTGGACCAGCTACCATACCACCGTAGATTGCAGATAGTAAGGAGTTCGCTCCAAGACGGTTTGCACCATGCTGAGAATAATCACATTCACCTGCAGCAAATAATCCAGGGATGTTTGTCATTTGGTCATAATCGACCCAGATTCCGCCCATGGAATAGTGAACAGCAGGGAAGATTTTCATTGGTACTTTGCGTGGATCGTCACCCATGAATTTTTCATAGATTTCAATGATACCGCCAAGTTTGACATCCAATTCTTTCGGATCTTTATGAGAAAGATCCAGGTACACCATGTTTTCACCGTTAACACCAAGCTTCTGGTTTACACACACATCGAAGATTTCACGTGTTGCGATGTCACGCGGTACAAGGTTACCGTAAGCTGGGTATTTTTCCTCAAGGAAGTACCAAGGTTTACCGTCTTTATATGTCCAAACACGTCCGCCTTCTCCACGAGCTGACTCACTCATTAGACGAAGCTTGTCATCTCCAGGAATGGCTGTCGGGTGAATCTGAATGAACTCACCGTTTGCATAATAAGCACCTTGCTGATACACAATCGATGCTGCAGAACCTGTGTTGATCACAGAGTTTGTTGATTTACCGAAAATGATACCAGGTCCTCCAGTTGCCATGATTACAGCATCTGCTGGGAATGATACGATCTCCATGCTTGTAAGGTTTTGTGCGACAACTCCGCGGCAAACGCCATCGTCATCGATAACAGAACCCAAGAATTCCCAGCCTTCATATTTTGTAACAAGACCGGATACTTCGTGACGACGAACTTGCTCGTCTAGTGCGTATAGTAACTGCTGACCTGTTGTTGCTCCAGCAAATGCTGTACGGTGATGCTGTGTTCCACCAAAGCGACGGAAGTCTAGTAATCCCTCAGGAGTACGGTTGAACATAACTCCCATACGGTCCAATAGATGGATGATTCCTGGTGCCGCTTCACACATCGCTTTTACAGGAGGTTGATTCGCTAGGAAATCTCCCCCGTATACGGAATCGTCAAAGTGTTCCCATGGAGAATCCCCTTCTCCTTTAGTGTTTACTGCCCCGTTAATTCCACCCTGGGCACAAACTGAGTGAGAACGTTTAACTGGTACTAATGAAAATAGATCAACTGGTACACCGGCTTCAGCGACTTTGATGGTTGCCATCAATCCCGCAAGTCCACCGCCGACCACGATTACTTTTTTACTCATATGTAACTCACTCCTTAATAGTTGCTGTTTAGACGAATGCTAGAATTGCACGTACCCCTACGAAAGATAATGCAAAGAAAATCCCGATTGTTACGTAGGTTGCAATAAGTTGAGAACGAGGAGTTACTGTAATTCCCCAGCTTACACAGAAAGACCAAAGTCCATTTGCAAAGTGGAAGATTGTTGCAATTACCCCAACAATGTAGAACCAGAACATGAACGGACTGGACAGGATGTCTGCCATCATGTTGTAGTTAACTTTCGCACCAAGTGCAGCTGCGATTCTCGTTTCCCATACATGCCATACGATAAAAATTAATGTAACGATTCCTGTAAAGCGCTGAAGCATAAACATCCAGTTACGAACAAATCCATACTTGCTTACATTGTTCTTTGCTGTAAAAGCAATATATAAGCCGTAGATAGCGTGGAATAAGATTGGAAGAAAGATTACAAAAATTTCTAGTGCATAACGGAACGGCAAGCTTTCCATAAAATGTGCCGCTTTGTTGAATGATTCTGGCCCTTTTGTCGCAAAGTGGTTGATCACCAAATGCTGAACCAAGAAAAGACCCACAGGAATGACTCCTAGTAACGAGTGGAGCCTACGAAGTAAAAATTCACGTTCAGTTGCCATCACTTAACCCCCTTTTTCAAGTAAGAAAATAGATTAGATGTTTTGTAAGTTCTGCTTTTCACTATCTATTATAGTAAAAAATCATTGAACTCTCCATCTCGTTTTTTAAACTTTCAATATAATGAAAGCCTTTACAGATATATCGACAAATATGTGACATATTTATTTTACTCCCCTATATGTGTAGCGTCAAGAAAACGCGACCAAAAATTGTACTTTTAAAAATACTTTTACCATTGAATAATTTTCAGAAAAATATAAAAATATATTAATAGAATAAAATACTCCATACGTTTCATTTATTAACCCGATAGGATGGTATATAATGAACAGAGAGAAAGAGGGGAACTAAATGACTGAATCGAACAACCAACAACAAGTGATGGACACACAAATTCAAGTCCCTATCTTCGGGTACGAACTGATTCGCGATATGCTCCTACCTGACCTATTGGGGAAAGATCATACCCAGGTCATCTATTGGGCAGGAAAGCAGCTTGCACGCAAGTTTACCATTGATACTCAAGAGGGAATCGGCCAATTTTTTAAAGAAGCAGGCTGGGGAGAACTTGAGCTATTGGAACAGAACAAGCATGAAGTAAAGTACGTGATCCGCGGGGAAATGGTGACGCGCCGCCTTGACTTGAATAAAGACGCGACTTTCCAGCTTGAAGCAGGATTTCTTGCTGAACAGATCCAACGTCTAAAAGGCAAAACTGCGGAAGCGATTGAAGAACAGAAAAAGAAAAAAGAAATATTGATTACAGTGCAGTGGGATAAGTAATGGTGTTGCTGCCTCCAGGGTGGTTAGCCTGAGCTAGTTTAGTTTAGTTGCTGGGTTTTGGGTTATACTGCCTTACGGGTGGCAATTTAATAGAACATGTCGTTCCTTGTCGAACGGCATGTATTTTTTATTTTTCGGACAGTATTTGGGTGAGTTTGGCTCGTATTTTGCTCCGTTTGGCTCGGATTTCTATTTTACGGACAGTAAATCCCCCGCAGCACGTCCTCCAACAACAAAAAAGCACCCTCTCCACAGGAAAAGGGCACTCCACAAACAAAAACTACTATTCTTTTAGCTTAATACTCTCTCAACAGACTCTTCACCAAGCTTAAATGCCACATGAAGTGCCTCTACAGCTCGAACCATCTCAGCAACATCAACAACAGTAGAAACTTTGATCTCTGATGTGCTGACCATTTTGACATGAATGCCTTCTGTAGCAAGAACTTGGAACATTTCCGCTGCGACCCCGGGATTGGAAACCATACCAGAACCAACGATGGAAACCTTCGCCAAGCCGCTCTCCTGCTCGATACCCGTGAAACCTAAACGGCCTTGATGCTGCTCTAACACTTCAATCGTTTCTTTTACGTCCACTGTTTTAACAGAGAACGAAATATTTGTTGTATCTTTATCCATGCTCGTTTGAATGATAATGTCCACATTCAAACTGTGCTGAGCTAATGTTGTAAAGATGGTGGATAATGTATGTAGTTCATTTGGCAAGCCACATACGGTAATACGGGTGATTTGGTCTTCGAATGCTATTCCTCTGACAACTAGATTTTTTTCCATGGAAACTTCCTCCTCAATGATCGTTCCTTCTTCCTCTTCCATACTGGATCGTACAACCAGTTGCACGCCATAATTTTTTGCAAACTCGACCGCACGCGGGTGAAGTACACCTGCCCCTAAGTTTGCCAGTTCCAGCATTTCATCATAAGCAATTGCCGCAAGCTTTCTTGCCCCTTTTACATAACGAGGGTCTGTTGTGAATACTCCCGTCACATCTGTATAAATATCACACTTCTCCGCCTTCAAAGCAGCAGCCAATGCAACCGCTGTTGTATCCGAACCGCCTCGGCCTAGTGTAGTGATCTCGTTATTAGCAGTTATTCCTTGGAAGCCCGCAACAATGACAATCTTACCGGCATCCAAATAACTTTTTAACAAATCTGTTTCAATATGCGTAATTCTTGCGTTCCCGTGTACAGGCTCTGTGCGGATTCCTGCCTGCCAGCCTGTTAAGGATACTGCTTCATGGCCTCTAACTTGCAATGCCATCGCCAATAGGGAGATGGTGATTTGTTCGCCTGTTGTTAAAAGCATATCCATGTCGCGCTTGCTTGGATGGGGGTTAATTGCATTTGCTAATGTTAGCAATTCGTCTGTTGTTTTACCCATTGCTGATACGACGACAACCACTTTGTTTCCGTTTTCCACTTCACTGATGACTCGACTTGCAACGTGCTGAATTCGTTCAACCGAGCCCACTGATGTTCCTCCGAATTTCTGTACAACAATCGTTGACATGTGCACCATTCCTTTTTCATTGATTAGTCTCATCATAATGTTAGATAGTTCTCAGTACGCATTTAGCCATGGCAGCTTTTTTGGGATATAAAAAAACAGCAATGAGCTAATGTCTCATTGCTGTGATTGGTAAAATAAAGAATCCGTTCACGCGGTGAGATAGCTCTCCAGGCAGCACAAAGACAACCTGACAGTCCTACATTTCTTAAACGCAGAACCAGTAAAAAAAAGAAAAAGAGACTTTTTTTTACTTCGGCGATCCTCCCCTTTCCGTAATCATCTCGGAAGCTCTTTCTTCTCCGATTACATACTTTTGAAGTTCGCACCTCTATCATCACTTCATCGATTTGAAGTGGCACATTATGAAATTAATAGTGATTATATCAGACAATAAGAATCCTTACAACACCTATTCGCGAAGTTTTTTAAAAATTTCTTCAGCTATCGGCTTCGGTATTTTTGCAGCTTGTATTTCTTCCACTGTGGCTTCTTTCATCTTCGAGACAGACCCGAAGTGTTTCATAAGCGCTTTTTTCCTTGTTGCCCCAACCCCTGTGATTTCATCAAGTATTGATTGAAAAACACTCTTACTCCTAATTTGACGATGGAACGTAATCGCAAATCTGTGAACCTCATCTTGGATTCGCTGCAAAAGATAGAACTCTTGACTTGTCCTCTCAAGCGGAACAATCATAGCTTCTTCGCCTGCAAGAAGGTTGCTCGTTCTATGTTTATCATCTTTCGCAAGGCCGACAATCGGAACAAATAAATCCAATTCATTTTCAAGGACGTCCCTTACCGCACTCATATGGCCTTTGGCACCATCGATTACAATCAGGTCGGGTAGCGGTAATGATTCTTTCAACACACGCGTGTACCTTCTTCTGACTACTTCCCTCATGGATTCATAGTCATCAGGTCCTTGGACGCTTTTGGTTTTATATTTACGGTACTCACGTTTCTCAGGTTTCCCGTCGATAAATACCACCATGGCAGAAACAGGATCCGTTCCTTGGATATTCGAGTTATCAAACGCTTCAATGCGATGCGGGGTAATAATCCCCAGTATTTTCCCAAGGTTCTCGACAGCTTTTATCGTTCGGCTTTCATCCCGTTCAATCAAGGAGAACTTTTCTCCCAGGGCCACTTTTGCATTCTTGTTTGCCAAATCCACCAGCTGCTTCTTTTTACCACGTTGCGGCTGAAGGACATTGGTTTGTAAAAGTTCTTGTGCAACCGGCAGGTCAATTTGACTAGGCAGCATCACTTCTTTTGGTACAAAATGATTTTGCTTAGAATAGAACTGCCCGAGGAATGTAAGGAAATCCTCTTCCGGTTCATTATAAATCGGAAACAACGACACATCTCGTTCAATCAGTTTCCCCTGGCGGATGAAAAAGACCTGCACACACATCCATCCCTTGTCAAAAGCAAATCCGAAAACATCCCTGTCGACAAAGTCATTCATCTCCATCTTCTGCTTTTCCATTGTCGCTTCGATGTTAATGATTTGGTCTCGGAATTCTTGTGCCCGTTCAAACTCCAGGTTTTCAGAGGCTTTCATCATTTTTTCGGTAAGCTCGGTTTTGACTTCTTTGTAGCCTCCATTAAGAAAACGGACAATTCCATCGACCATTTGTTTGTTCGTTTCTTCAGATACATGTTCCACACATGGAGCCAGACATTGACCCATGTGATAGTAGAGGCAAACCCTGTCTGGCAGCGTCATGCATTTTCTTGAGCGGATAGATTCGGTCTAAAAGCTTTTTCGTTTCATTTTGCGGCTTGAACATTTGGGTATGGCCCAAAGTATTTCCCTTTTATCCTTTTGCACTTTGCGGGTAATTAATAGACGCGGATGCTTTTCCGCTGTAATTTTAAATAAAAGGATATCGTTTGTCATCTTTCAGCATGACATTGTACTTAGGATTATGTTTTTTTATTAAGATTGAGTTCCAATATCAGCGCTTCTATATTGGAGGACGTCACAATATATTCAAAGTCTACAATTTCATTTACAAGTCGTAGCGTTTTGCCATCGTGGCTTCCTGTAAAATAAGAGCGTACACGATTTTTTAGCACTTTCGCCTTTCCGACATAGATTATTGTTCCTTGACGGTCCTTCATCAGGTAACATCCCGGTTGGTCAGGCAGTATGGCAAGTTTTTCTTTTAATGATTCGTTCAATGTTTTTCCTCCCAACCAAAGATTTTTTTCGTATGTAACTATTATACCTTGTTTCGTACGTATGTTCCATTTGGAAGTTTTAGGATTAGTGGGGGATGATGGGATGGGATTTTGGGAGGGTGTTGGTTGACGGTTTTATTGATATATCGTGATTTTTCTTGATATATTTCATTTTTTCTTGATATATTTCATTTTTTCTCGATATAATCCAAATTTTATTGATAAATTGAGATTTTTCTCGATATCCCCACACTCATTCGCCTATCTATACCTCAAAACACGCAAAAAGCCCGGTCACAGGACCGGGCTTTCCCCAAAACGCATTAAGCGTGCTTGTTTAATAATTCAGCCAAAGCTTCTTTCGGTTGGAAACCTACTGCTTTGTCTACTACTTCACCGTTTTTGATAACAAGTAAAGTTGGGATGCTCATAACGCCGAATTTTCCAGCAGTTTCTTGGTTCTCATCCACATCAACTTTTACGATTTTCACTTTGTCACCCATGTCTTGATCTAATTCTTCAAGAACTGGAGCGATCATTTTACAAGGTCCGCACCATGGTGCCCAGAAATCTGCAAGAACTAGGCCTTCGCCAGTTTCTTGTGTAAAGTTTTGGTCAGTTGCATTTGTAATTGCCATAATAAATTCCTCCTAAGCCTTTTATCTCACAGTTAACAATATATGCTGTTAATGTGTTCTCTGACAGATGGAAAATCTTTCAGAGTTTTACTATAGCTAAAGTATAGCATTTACCACATAGTGTTGCTAATTATTTGCTTCGTTATAGGTTTACCCGTTTTCGGCCATTTTATTTCACATAAGGTTTCTCGTAAGCCGCTAGTGATTTCCGCAAATGGCTTCGCTTTCCGCGGGACGGTGCTTGAGCCTCCTCGCTGCGCTGCGGGGTCTCAAGCTACCGTTACTCCCCCGCAGGAGTCTTCGCCTTTTGCTCCAATCACCAGCTAGGTTATCTTTAATCATCAAAACAGCCAAGCACCTAAGTGCCTGGCTGTGATTTGGACTTAGTTCGTCACCAATAGCTTTTTAAATTCAGCTGTTAGCATTGGTACTACTTCGAACAGGTCACCGACGATACCGTAGTCAGCTACTTTGAAGATGTTTGCTTCTGGGTCTTTGTTGATTGCAACGATTACTTTGGAGTTGGACATACCAGCAAGATGCTGGATAGCTCCGGAAATACCGCATGCAATGTAAAGGTCAGGTGTTACTACTTTACCTGTTTGACCGATTTGCAAGGAGTAATCGCAATAGTCTGCGTCACACGCTCCACGGGAAGCACCTACTGCAGCTCCTAGTACGTCTGCCAATTCTTTTAATGGCTCGAAACCATCTTCAGATTTCACGCCACGCCCGCCAGCTACCACTACTTTCGCTTCGGAAAGATCTACACCTTCCGTTGCTTTGCGAACAACTTCTTTAATGATCGTGCGAAGATCCTTTACATCTACATCTAAGGAAGATACGTCACCTGAACGTGACTCATCTTTTTCAAGAGATGCGATGTTGTTTGGACGTACTGTTGCAAAGATAACGCCATCTGTTACGATTTTCTTTTCAAATGCTTTACCAGAGTAGATTGGTCTTGTAAATACAAGGTTTCCACCAACCTCTTCCACTTCAGTTGCATCAGAAATTAAGCCAGAGTTTAATTTGGACGCCAATTTAGGAGATAAGTCTTTTCCTAAAGCTGTATGGCCAAAAATAATTCCTTCTGGGTTTTCGGATTCAATTACCGCCATTAGTGCTTGGGAGTAGCCATCAGATGTGTACGCTTTCAAGTTTGCGTGTTCAATTGTAACAACACGGTCTGCACCGTAAGCGATTAGTTCTTGAGCAAGTGATCCTACGCCTTCCCCAACTAGTACAGAAACTACTTCTCCACCTTCTGCTACTGTTTTCCCTGCTGCAATTGCTTCAAATGATACATTACGCAATGCGGAATCACGCACTTCTGCTAATGTTAATACTTTTCTTGCCATGTTTGTCTCCTCCTATCCATGTATCTATCTATAAAATCTTCTTAACAACGCTTTTTGATTTCCGCAGCTGGCTTCTCTTTCCGCGGGGCACTTGCTGAGCCTCCTCGGCAAGCCTGCGGGGTCTCACCTAAGCGCTACCTCCCGCCGGAGTCTACGCCATCTGCTCCAATCAAACGCTAAATGTTTATATGACGTATTAAATTACTTTCGCTTCGTTTCTTAGTGCGGAAACTAGTTCTTTAACTTGTGCATCTAGTTCACCTTGAAGCACGCGACCTGCTTCTTTTTTCGGTGGAAGGTAGATTTCCAACGTTTTTGTTTTTGCTTCTACATCGTCTTCATCAAGGTCTAGATCATCTAGTTCTAGTTCTTCAAGAGGCTTTTTCTTTGCCTTCATGATACCTGGAAGAGATGGATAGCGCGGGTCGTTTAAACCTTGTTGTGCTGTTACAAGCAGTGGAAGGGATGTTTCAATAACTTCCGAATCACCTTCTACATCGCGCACGATAGTAGCTTTTCCGCCTTCGATTTCTAGCTTCGTGATAGTTGTCACGTAAGGAATATCCAATAATTCCGCTACACGAGGTCCAACTTGACCTGAACCGCCGTCAATTGCTACGTTACCGCCGATTATCAAGTCTGCATCTTTATCTTTTAAGAATTCCGCCAAAATTTTTGCCGTAGTAAATTGGTCTCCATTTTCTACATCATCTTCCGTGTTGATCAGGACAGCTTTGTCAGCACCCATCGCAAGTGCCGTACGAAGTTCTTTTTCTGCTTCTTCAGACCCTACAGTCACAACTGTTACTTCTCCGCCATGCGTGTCTCTTACTTGAATTGCTTCCTCTACCGCATACTCGTCGTATGGGTTGATAATGAATTCTGCACCATCTTCATTTATGCTGCCATTTGAAACCGTTAGTCTTTCCTCCGTATCAAATGTTCTTTTTAATAAAACAAAAATATTCATCACAGTACCTCCTGTTTAAACATTATTTTTATTAGTAATATTCAGATTTTATATTATAAAAAAATTACTTCCCTTTAAATTCGGGAGCTCTTTTTTCCATAAACGCTGTAATGCCTTCCTTGCCGTCTTCTGAAGTGAAGACTTTACCAAATAATTGTGCCTCTCTGTCTACCCCTTGATAAAATTCTTCATGCTTAGCAAAGCGGGACAATTCAATAACAGAAGCAACCGATATTGGTCCTTTTTGTGCAATTTTTTTCGCCATCTTCAAAGCTTCATCCATTAAAACTTCTTCATCGACGGCTTTATTCGCAAGTCCCCACTGAACTGCTTCTTCCCCAGTTAATGTGTCGCTTGTGAACAGCATTTCAAATGCCTTTGCGGAACCAACCAGTTTAGGCAATCGCTGTGTTCCAGCAAACCCAGGAATTAAGCCCAATTGCAATTCCGGCAGACCAAGCTTGGCTGTTTTTGTTACCAAACGGATATGACAACCCATTGCAAGCTCAAGGCCTCCGCCTAGGGCTGCACCGTGGATGGCTGCGATGATTGGTTTTGGAAAGTTCTCCATTCTTTCAAAAAGATCTTGACCAAATTTCGCAAGCTCTGCAAATTCTTCCCCAGTTTCCACCGTGGTGAATTCTTTAATATCCGCACCAGCCGAGAAGAATCTTCCTTCTCCGTGAAGCAGTACTACTCTTACATCTTCTTGCTTTTCCAGGTCATCCATCATTAATGAAAGCTCTTTCAAAACTGCGGATGACAAAGCATTCGCAGGGGCTTTGTTGATGGTGATGAGTGCAATTCGATCTTCTACTTTCATTTGCAAGAATTCCATTATTAACCCTCCTTATGTAAAGCGGAGAGCTACTTAAGGGGTAGCTCCAAACCCTTTGATTAATAATTCATGTACTCTTGGTGCGATGGATGTCAGCTCGTACTTTTGGTCATTCATAACCCACGTGGTGATTGTTTCATCAATCGTACCGAAAACCATTTGCCTTGCAAGGCGGACATCTAAGTCGGAACGAAGCTCACCGTTCTTTGTACCAGCCAGTAAAATTTCATCCACAACATGTAGATACCCTTTTAGCACCTCGTTAATCTTTAAACGAAGCTCTAAATTGGATTGCCTTAATTCCAACTGCGTAACGATGGCAAGATGGTGGTCTTCAGCAAGCATGGAAAAGTGTTTTTCTATCAACGTTAATAATTTCTCTGTTGATGTCGATTTTCCTGCAATTTCTTGACGAATCTTTTCGACGAAGAGTCCCATTTTCTCCTGAAACAGTGAAATAAGAATGTCTTCCTTATTTTTAAAATAAAGATAGATGGTCCCGTCTGCTACTCCGGCTTGTTTGGCGATCTTGGAAACCTGTGCCTGGTGGTAGCCGTTTTCTGCTATGACGATTACTGCAGCATCTATTATTTGTTTATATTTAGGCTTTTGTTGTTTCAAGCTTTTCGCTCCTTTTTGAAAATGAATGAATAATCATTCATATTTTCATGATACTGTACCATGAATGAACTGTCAATCATTATCTTATCATAATTTTAATGATCGTTACTATACAAAAAAAGAGAGAGAGGTTACTTTCTTCTCCCTCTCTTTAACTATCACTTCGCTATTTTTTGCTTTTCTTCTTCCACTAATGCTCTTCTGAGGATTTTCCCTACGGCAGTTTTTGGAAGTTCATCTCTGAACTCGTAGTATCTTGGGACCTTGTAGGCAGCAAGATGTTTACGGGTATATTGGTCCAATTCTTCTTCTGTCAGCTTGGATCCGGCCTTTTTCACGATATAGGCTTTAACGGTTTCGCCGCGGTAAGCATCTGGAATTCCTGCGACTACTACTTCTTGAATTTCTTCGTGTTCATATAATACTTCCTCAATCTCTCGAGGGTATATATTGAATCCACCGGCAATAATCATATCCTTTTTACGATCCACCACATAGAAATAACCGCGCTCATCCATATAACCTAAGTCTCCGGTCAGGAGCCAGCCATCTCTCAATACAGCTTCGGTCTCTTCTTTTCGGTTCCAGTACCCTTTCATGATTTGTGGACCTCTTACAGCAATTTCTCCAATTTCTCCAGTCGGAGCCAGTTCACCATTTTCCATGGAAAGTATGACGGATTCTGTATTTGGCCAAGGTATCCCGATACTTCCTGACACTCTTTCATCCCAAAGGAAATTGGCATGTGTTACAGGAGAGGCTTCTGAGAGTCCATATCCTTCCACCAGTTTTCCTCCTGTTACACGTTCAAACTGCTCTTGCACCTCAACAGGAAGTGCAGCAGATCCACTGATACAAGAATCTATGGAAGATAAATCATACTTTTTAATATCAGGATGATTTAAAAGGGCAATATAGATGGTCGGTGCCCCAGGAAATAAGGTTGGCTTTTCCTTTTGAATGGCTTTCAATGTGGTTTCAGGGTCAAACTTGGGTAAAAGGACCATTTCAAATGCCTGCATGATAGAAAGGTTCATTACCGCCGTCATCCCGTATACATGGAAGAACGGAAGAATACCAATCACCTTTTCCTGTGCCTTTTTGCATTTATACATCCATTTCACACTCATCATTGTGTTAGAAACAAGATTCATGTGTGTCAACATAACGCCTTTAGGAAAGCCTGTTGTGCCTCCAGTATATTGTAGCAACGCAAGATCTTCGTTAGGGTTGATCGCTACATCAATGGTTTGTGCTTCTGATTGTTTAATGATTTCGGTAAACAAATGGTTTTGTCCACTATGCTCCACCTTCACCACAATTCCGTACTGTTTTTTCTGAACAAAAGGGTAAAGCATGTTTTTAGGGAACGGAAGATAGTCCTTTATTCCCGTTACGATAACATGTTTTAGTTTTGTTAGCGCTTTCACCTTTGACACTCTTGGATATAAAATATCTAGCGTGATGATGATTTCGGAGCCGGAGTCATTGACTTGGTATTCGAGTTCACGTTCCATGTATAGTGGATTGGTTTGCACCACAATTCCGCCCGCTAAAAGAACGCCATAATAGCTGATAACAGCCTGAGGGCAGTTCGGGAGCATGATAGACACTCTGTCGCCTTTTTCAATTCCAAGTCCTTTTAAGTAGTTTGCCAGTTTTAAAGATTGATCATACACTTCTTCAAATGTTAATTTTTTGCCGAGGAAGCTGATAGCCGTTTTGGTTGGATATTCTTCCGCCGCTTGTTTCAAATAAGACTGCAGTGTTCGCTCTTCGAAGTTGATCTCATGAGGTATTTCTTCTGGATAAAGTGATAGCCACGGCTTATTCACTACTTGCTCCATTCCATTCCCTCCTCTTTATCGGCCTGTACTACTACAAAAGGCCCATATCTGTTTGTTATAGTATATCAGCAAATCCATAAAAATTATAACATTTTTTTGATTTTTGCAAAAAATGCTGAAAGATGACATCCTTAGCCAGGAACTTTCAGCTTTATATTCTTTTTAACTCTTTTCTTTTCATAGAATAGATTCGTCAATTTTGGCGCCAAAATGAAAATCAAAATCCCAAGTATCGCTGAGGTCAAGATAAACACACTGCTAAAAACCTTCGCCGCTCCAGTGGCAATAGTTGCAATCACAACGGAAAATTCTCCTCTAGGGGTTAATGAAAAACCAGCTCTCAACGCCACCCTTTTTGTGAGCCCGTACCATCTTCCACCAAGTATTCCGACGAAGATCTTTCCAAGCAAAGCCCATCCAACCAATGTAAACAATAACCCTACATACGGCACTACTTCCCCAAGGTCGATTGTCGTACCGAAATGCATAAAAAAAATAGGCAGCAGCAAATCTCTCACTGGCAAGGTAACCTGCTCTATAGCTTCAGAGCGCTTCGTTTCGGCAAGCATGATACCTGCCAAGAATGCTCCCAATACTTCTGACAGCCCAAGTAACAATGCCAAACCTGCATAACTAAGGGCAATCCCGACTGTTAGCATGATGAAGATATCACTTCCAACCAACCGCTCAAAGAATTTCTCCAAGCGAGTGAAACCGAAGCGACCAATTACCATCGCAACAAGTGTCAACAACAAGATCTTACCCAAAAGAATCATAAAGTCCATCCCTGTTATCCCACTGTCTGAGGCTAATCCAATTAGGACTGCAACAATGATTGGCGCTACAATATCCTCAAAGATGAGGATTGCCAGTATGTATTCGGACTCTGCATTTGCCAATCTTTTCGTACTTTCCAATAGTTTGGCGGAAATCGAAGAGCTTGTAGCATATAGGACCCCTCCTATAATGAAGGAAGTCAGTAGGTCTAGTCCAAAGAATAGACAAATAACTGCTGATATCCCAAAGTTTAAGACAACATCCAATAAGCCTGGTTTCCAGACCTTGATTGCCATTTTCTTTAGTTTTTTCAAGGGGAATTCCAACCCTAGTAAAAAAAACAAAAGAACAATTCCAATTTCACTTGCTGTATACAATAATTCGTTTTCTGAGATGAATGTTCCGATGCCTAGTCCTAAAAATATATATAGTATGACGCCAGGAATTTTTACTTTTCCCCCAACATACCCCATAACAAATAGAACGAGTAGTATGACTCCTATGCTTACAAGTATCGGAGTACTTTCATGCATCAGGTAGCATTCCCTCCCTCGCAAAGCTTGGTGAGTTTTTCAATTTGCGCTTGTTTGCCACAAACCATCAGCACATCCGCTTCATGGAGCTTTACATCAACGTCCGGTACAGCGATGTTATCTTCACCCTTTACAATACCAATAATGGATGCCCCTGTTTTGGTTCTTATTTTCGATTCTCCGATGGATTTTCCAATTAAAGAGGAACCTTTTTTCACTTCAATCCACTCAATGATGATTTGTTTCTTAAATATTTTCATTTTATCCATATCTACAGGTTGATAGATCGCACCCAGCAGCTGAGCCCCAAGTTCCCTTGTTTCGTCTGAGGTCAAGGAAATGGAGAAATCTGCTTCATCTTGATCAGGGTCTTCAAAAAAATACATCTCTCGTTTCCCCGAGTGGTGCACAACCAAAACCACCATATTCCCTTCAGCCGTAACAAATGATAGCTTCTTCCCAATCCCCGGTAGTTCCGTAGTCTTAAATTGCATCTTAAGAACCCCTCCCTTACCACCTATATTCTCTAAAACCACCTATTCTCCCTGCTCAACAATTTATCAGGGGTAAGAAAAACCGCCCCGTCTTTTTTTTTTAAAAAACATTAGTTAGTGGTTAAGCACCGCTGTTCCTTTCCGCAAATGGCTTCGCTTTCCACGGGACGATGCTTGAGCCTCCTCACTGCGCTGTGGGGTCTCAAGCTACCGTTACTCCCCCGCTGGATTCTACGTCATTTGCTCGAATCCACAGCTAAAGTATTTATAAAACGAAATTTTATAAATGTAACTCTATTATTTATATTTTAATAGCTTTTAAATGACCAACTGTATGTGAAATTACCCAGTTGATTGGAGTGGAAGGCGCGCAGACGCCCGTGGGAGGAAGGGACAGGTGAGACCCCGGAAGGCGAAGCCTGAGGAGGGGCTCACGGACCGCCCGCTGGCAAGCGAAGCGCCTGGAACGGAAATCAACCGGATTTTATACTTTCTTATCTTTAAAAAAAGGAAGAATCAGCAATGTGAAACTTGCTTCTTCTTCCTCACTGTTATTTACTCTTTATGCTACTAAAAGATAAAATAATGCCAACTACAATAAACAAAATACAGCATCCTATCAAAACTTTTGCTAATGTTTCCAACGTTTCTACTCCTTATCCAATACTTGCCCCGATAATAAACGATAACCCTACAGAAATGACAAAAGAAAATAAATCCGACGGCCCGATTTCCATTTCGTATTTCCTCGTCAATGTTAAAGCTTGGTGTTAAAAAACTCAAAGATAAAGTAAGCAAACAACAACAAGACAAACCCAGCCGCTCCCCAGCCGATCATCGTCAACAACGAATCATGATCACTGATAGAATACCTGAAAATGTTAGCGATTCCGAGTATTTTCCCGCCTGTTGCCATCGCTACTGCAAAATTTCCATTCTTAATTTCTTCCATGTTTTTATACTTTGTCACTAGTTCAAAAATAAGCCAGAAACAATACAAGACATAGAACCACCACACTAAAATTGGCAGCAGTTCTGACTAAGTCATTTTCCCAAAAAGCAGACATATCAGGCTCCCCTCTTATTTCAGTTCGACTACGGTAACACCAGTGCCACCTTCAGACGCCTCACCAAATCGATAATTCTTGACGGAACGATGATTCTTCAAGTAATTCTGCACCCCAACACGCAATGCTCCTGTTCCTTTACCATGAATGATAGAAACTCGGTGATAGCCTGCTAAAGTTGCGTCGTCTAAGTATTTCTCCACTCTCATGAGTGCATTTTCAAAACGTTCACCACGTAGGTCAAGCTCTATGCTTACATGATAATCTTTCCCTTTGATGGTAGCGAGTGGCTTTGTTTCCACGGGCTTCGGTCTGCTAACATATTGAATGTCTTTCGTTTTCACTTTCATTTTCATGATGCCGATTTGAACTTGCCATTCTTTGTCTCCCGTTTTCTGCACGAGATGCCCTTTTTGATTAAGACTCATCACTTTCACTTCATCACCAGGCTCAAGTGTTTGGTTGCTGACTTCCTGTTTTTTCGTGGCTGCAGATTTTTTAACGGTAGGCACAGCGCCTTCCAATCGTTTTTTCGCATCGATCAATTCATGCTCTTTTACATTGGCGTGCTGTTCCATGCGCATTTTACGCAACTCACGGATAACCTTTTCTGCTTCTTCTTTCGCATCCTCCACCATCTTCTCGGCTTTTTCGGCTGCTTTTTCGTACAATTTATCACGCTGTTCATTTAACTCCTGCATTTGCTGTTCGAGATCTTCATGTAGCTGTTGTGAGGTTTTTCTTATTTTTTCTGCTTCTCTCCATTCTTCTTCCGCTCGTTTTTGAGAAGCTTCCAAAGAAGCAATCATATTCTCCACTTTGTTGCTATCCTCACTGACAAATTCTTTGGCACGGTCAATAACTTCCATACTTAAGCCTAGTCGTTTGGATATTTCAAACGCGTTACTTCTTCCTGGAACCCCGATAAGCAAACGATACGTAGGGCTTAGGGTATCTACATCAAATTCCACACTGGCATTTACCACGCTTTCCCGGTTATAGCCATAAGCCTTCAGCTCAGGATAGTGGGTGGTCGCAATAACACAGGCTCCGCGTTGATAGACTTCATCCAAAATGGATATAGCAAGGGCGGCCCCTTCTTGAGGGTCTGTTCCTGCTCCAAGCTCATCAAATAGAACAAGACTGTCATGATCGACCTTTTTAAGAATATCCACAATATTAACCATATGCGAAGAAAATGTACTTAAACTTTGTTCGATAGACTGCTCATCACCGATATCTGCATAAACTGCGTTGAACACTCCCACTTCTGAGCCGTCTTGAGCGGGTACATGCAACCCGGATTGCGCCATAATTGTTAACAAACCAAGTGTTTTCAACGTTACGGTCTTTCCACCTGTATTCGGACCGGTTATAACGATAGAGGTATAATCTTTTCCAAGTTCAATGGTGTTCGGGACCACCTCATCCTCATTGATCAGAGGATGTCTTGCCTGAACAAGCCTGATATATTTTTCATTATTGATTTCAGGCTTTGTTCCGCGAATATGCTTTCCATACTTTGCTTTAGCAAACATAAAATCTATTTCTGCCAAAATATGAACGTTTTCAAGAAGCTCGCGGGCAACTTCTGCCACATCTGCTGAAAGTTCGGCAAGGATACGATCTATTTCAAGCTTTTCTTTTACCTTCGCTTCTTGCAGGACATTGTTTAGGTCTACCACCTGCTGGGGCTCAATGAACAATGTCGCACCAGATGAAGATTGATCATGAACGATTCCGCCATAAGAACTGCGATATTCTTGTTTTACTGGTATGACATAACGCTCATTACGAATGGTGATGATCGCATCTGACAACATCTTCTGTGCGTTGGAAGAACGGATCATGCTTTCAAGTTTCTCTCGTACCCTAGATTCAGTCGACCTTAATTGCTGACGTATTCCTCGCAGCTTATCACTAGCCCCATCAAGTACTTCTCCGTATTCGTCTATACAATTTTTGATATTGCGTTCAAGTTCAGGATAAATGATTAACTGATCCATATACTCTTTTAAAATAGGAATGGATATATCTTCATCTAATACAGATTCCACAAAACGGTCCAGCTTTCTTGCAGCATAGATGGTTCCCGCTATATCCAATAGTTCGTGGGTGTTCAATGTCCCGCCGATCTCCGCACGTTTAACATGTCCACGGATATCGGTGATTCCTCCAAGGGGAACTTCTCCTTTTAATCGAAGAACAGTTGCTGCCTCGTCTGTTTGCAGCTGTCTTTTTACCACCTCTTCATAATTAGTGGCAGGTGTCAGCTGGGCCACTTTTTCTTTTCCTAAGGAAGAAGCCGAAAAAGTAGCCAATTTATCTTTTACTTTATTAAATTCCAATACCTTTAAAACCCTCGGTTGCACGTTACCATAACTCCCTTCTGTCTTTACATTACGTATGGTGTCGTGTTAAAAATTTCTTTAACTCGTCCAGCGACCATGTATTGATCACATTGTCCTTTTTGATCCAGCCTTTTCTTGCCGCTGCCACTCCCACTTCCATATGTTCGAGCATGTCGATGCTATGGGCATCTGTGTTAATGACAAGCTTCACACCCGCATCCTGTGCAAGTCGAACATAATGACTCGCAAGATCCAAGCGGTTTGGATTGGCATTGAGCTCAAGCGCCGTATCTGTTTCTTTTGCCAGCTGAATCAACATTTCCACGTCCACATCATACCCTTCCCTGCGTCCAATAAGGCGTCCTGTAGGGTGTGCGATAATGTCTACATGATTATTTTCCAATGCTTTTCTTAAGCGGTCCATGATTACTTCTCTCTTTTGCGAAAAGCTTGAATGAATGGATGCGATGACAATGTCCATCTCTTCCAATAACTCGTCATCATAATCAAGAGAGCCGTCCGGTAGAATATCCATTTCCACACCGGATAATATCGTAATATCATCATACTTTTCATTAAGCTTCTTAATTTCTTCCTTTTGCTGTCTAAGACGTTCTGGCGTCAACCCGTTTGCCACTTTCAAATATTGAGAATGGTCCGTTATTGCCATATATTTATACCCTTTTGCACGGTTTGCTTCTATCATCTCTTCCATTGTGTGGGCACCATCACTGTAGGTGGAGTGCATATGAAGATCTCCTTGAATGTCATCCAGTTGCACCAATGGTATCTCCCCATGCTCCAATGCATAATCCACTTCTGTACCATCTTCCCTGATCTCAGGCGGTATGAAAGGCAGGTTAAAATGACGGAAAAAAGCTTCTTCCGTTTTGAAATGCTTCATTTCTCCCGTTTCCACATTTTCCACACCGTACTCACTGATTTTCTCTCCGCGGTCTTTTGCAAGCTGGCGCATACGGACATTATGATCCTTTGAGCCGGTAAAATGATGAAGGGTTGTCGGGAAACTTAATGGCTCGACCATGCGGAAATCAACCGACACATCATAATCATATTTTAGAATGATGGATACTTTTGTATCACCATTGGCGATAATTTCTGTCACTCTATCCATTTTCACAAGCTGCTCTCTTACTTTTGTTGGTTCTGTTGTGGAAATGATAAAGTCCAAGTCCTTAATCGTTTCCCTGTACCTGCGCAAGCTTCCTGCACGGGAGTATTCCTCAATACCATCCACGGTTGCAAGGAATTCTTCTATCTGCTCTGCTATTGGCGTCATGAAAGAAATAGGTAAACGATCTGGACGTTTTCCGACCTCCTCGATTGCAGCAAGGATTTTCTCCTCTGTCTTTTTTCCAAAGCCTGCAAGCGCCTGCACCTTTCCCGCTTCACATGCTTCTTTCAAGCTTGCCATATCTACTACGTTCATCTCTTGATAAAGTTTCGCTATTTTCTTGCCGCCAAGTCCAGGCAGCTTCAATAGAGGAATTAATCCTTCTGGAACTTCTTGTTGAAGCTCTTCTAAAACGGATGACTTTCCTGTTTCCAAAATTTCCCGGATAACAGCTGCCGTTCCTTTTCCAATCCCGCTTAATTTAGTAAAATCCTCTATTTGACTTAAGCTTCTCTCATCATTTTCAAGGGCCAGCGCCGCTTTTCGGAACGCCGAAACTTTAAAGCCGTTCTCGCCCTTCAATTCCATATATGTCGCAATCGTTTCAAGCCATTTCACGATTTGTTTTTTATTCACGTTTCTTCACCTGACCTTATGTAGACTTATCTTATTAAATCATACAAATAATTGAGGCAAATGTACAATCGAACAAACCAAATCAATAAAAAAACAGACCTAAAGAAGGCCTGTTTTTCGTTTGCATTATTGTTTGCTTGCCATATACCCGGACCATAACTCTTGTAGTTTTTCTGAGAATATCGGCGTATTTTCCACAATACCCTTCGCCATGGAAGAATCACTGATAGAGGATTGCACAATTTCCATGGGAACCAATGCTCCTATGTACAAGAAAATAAAGACAATCAAATAAACTTCCACAAATCCTAGCACTGCACCAGCCCAGCTGTTCACCTGCTTTAAAATTGGCAAGTGGGAAAGGAAATCCAGCATCGAACCAATAATTTGTGCCGCAACCCTGGTACCGAAGAAGAGGATGGCAAAAGCAATAGCTCTATAATAAGCTGTGTCCAGGCTGATTGTCTCAAAGAACATGGAAAACTCTGCGTTTCCAAAACTCGGCATCGGCACCCAAAGTTTTAATTTCGGTGCTAAATCAGCATAAAACATATATGCAACCACAAAAGCTGCTATAAAGCCGGAAAGATGGACAATCTGCATAATGAATCCTCTGCGGATCCCAACAATCAGACCCATAATAAATAGAAAGATAATAATTAAGTCTAACATCGTACTCAACCCTTTTTCTTTAATTCTCTCTCAAGCATATCGTATTCGTCTTTTAATTTGATATAATCATGTACAACGTTCACCGCAGTAAGAACCGCCAGTTTACTGATGTCCAGGTGTGAATTTTTACTATTGATTTCTCTCATTTTTTCATCGACAATGGAAGCAACAAGTCGTATGTGACTTATACTTTCCGTACCAACAATCGAGTATTGTTGTCCATATATGTCGACAGTTGTGCGAGTTTTTTGCTCTGACAACGTGTATGCCCCCATTCATTAAAATCCTAATCCTTATAATACCACGAAACTTTCTAAAGTGGAAAAGAAACATGGAAAAATGTAAAAATTTGTAGTAGGAGTGAATTAATTGTCATATCAAGTAATCCAGGTATCTGGAACTATTTTAAACAAAATCGAAAATTTCTATAAAGAACATAAGATAGATAAACTTCCAACAGGGGCTGTTTTCGTCGCCAAATCTCCCACTTGTAATATTACCGCATACAAGTCGGGAAAGGTTTTGTTCCAAGGAAAAGGAGCAGATGAGGAAGCGAATATTTGGAAGGGTTTCGGGGCAACGGCTGCTCCTTCTAAATCTAGCAAAAAGGCAACCACCGTGTCATCATCAGGAAATAAAGTGAAGTCCTCCCTGCCTGCAGGCTTTGCTTCCCTTTCTGTCATCGGTTCTGATGAAGTAGGGACAGGAGATTACTTTGGGCCGATTACGGTTTGTGCCGCTTATGTTAAAAAAGAGCAGATGGCCATGTTGAAAGAACTGGGTGTACAGGATTCAAAAGCATTGAATGATGAAAAGATAGTAAGGATAGCAAAAGCAATCTTACCGCATGTTCCTTATAGTCTATTGGTTTTACATAATGAAAAATATAATGAATTGCAACAGAGTGGTATGAGCCAAGGGAAAATTAAGGCGTTGCTGCATAATAAAGCATTGCAACATGTATTGGATAAGATTGCTCCGGAGAAACCTGATGCGATACTGATTGACCAGTTTGCAGAATCAGGGATCTACTATCGCCATGTCGCTCAGCAGAAGAACATTGTTCGTGAAAATGTCTATTTTCATACAAAAGCGGAAGGCCTTCACCTTTCCGTGGCAGCGGCGTCTATTATCGCTAGGTATTCTTTCTTAAAAGAGATGGATAAGCTAAGCGAACTTGCAGGTATTACAATACCTAAAGGTGCGGGGTCAAAAGTGGATGCTGCAGCTGCAAGGGTGATTGAAAAGCACGGAGAAAGTTTTTTGAACAAGGTGGCGAAAGTCCATTTTGCCAATACGTTGAAGGCAAAAAAGCTGGTCAGATAACTTTACCAATTGAAAGTTCGTTTACAGTTGGTTGTCTTGTGCTATAATTTGTGTATACACATGATTGAAGAAGCCAAAGTGTTGGACGCACTTTGACTTAACAGAGCTCTTTTCTCAAAGATTGTTGCTTACTACTAGTAAAAAGTCGGCACTTTGACTTTTTACTGTACTCTCAAACAAATTATTGCATGATACTTTTCTTGTCCATTCAGGAAAAGAGCACGACAGCAACAATTGTAACGAGGGTGTCAAAAATACGTAATAGCAACAAAGGATGCGAAAAGAACCCAACAGTATAAGTTCCGCAGAAGCACGGCTACTGTGGAGTCGAACGTAATAAGTAACTCACCCGACTGCCTAACAGCGAATTAGAAGTCACGGGTGGGTTATTTTTTTGTCATTTCTTTTATTAGCACGATTACTAGATTTACAAACGCAAAGAGGAATAGTCCTGATGTGAGGAAAAGCTGCATCTCGCTCATACGGTCACCCCCGTTCTCCACAGGGATTCACCGCACCACCCGTTCCTATTATACTGTCCACTCTATTATACCATTCTATCGGAAAAACAGAACATGCGTTCTTATAAATCGTTCAGAATACCTAGTTTTTGTTTGGGAAAAATCTTAGCGTTTACATTAAACAGTTGATCTCCGTTACAGGCGCTTCGCTTTTCTGCGGGCGGTCCGGGAGCCTCCTCGGCTTCGCCTGTGGGGTCTCCCTTGTCCCTTCCTCCCGCGGAAGTCTTCGCGCCTTTCACTGCGATCAACTAGGGGATTGCATTTTCAAATAGAACATAAAAAAGGGATCCCGTTTGGAATCCCTTTTTTGTTTATTTTAGCTTCTTAGTACAGCTTCGAATTTTTCTTCGACTGCTTGAAGTACTTTTGTGTGGACTTTTGTTACTTCTTCGTCTGTTAGTGTGTGTTCTGGGTGGTAGTAACGCAATGCGAAAGCGACTGATTTTTTGGATGAGTCGATTTTGTCTCCTTCATATACATCAAATACCTGAACCTCTTTCAATAAAGAACCACCAGTCGTTTTGATGACTGCTTCTAGTTCACCTGCTGGAGTTTCACGATCCACTACAAGCGCGATATCGCGGCTGATTGATGGGAAACGCGGAATTGCTTCGTATTGGATTTCTCCGATACTTTCTCCAAGAAGTGCTGTTAAGGAAAGCTCGAATACATATGTTTCAGGTAGATCTAGCTCATTTAATTTTTCTGGATGAAGCTGACCAATGAAACCGATGCTTTCTCCGTTCAATAAGATTTCCGCAGTACGTCCTGGGTGCAAGCCGTCTTTTTCAGAGCGAGTGTAAGTAATACCTTCACTCACACCAAGCATGGAGAAAACGCCCTCTAGAATTCCTTTAGCTACAAAGAAATCAACCGCTTTTTTCTCCCCCTGCCATGGGTGTTGCTGCCATAGACCTGTCAGGGCACCAGCAAGGCGTTCTTTTTCTTCAGGCAATACTGCATCATCTTTTCCAATGAACACAGAACCGATTTCATATACAGCATTTGCTTGCAGCGAACGAGCAATATTGTGTTGAAGCGCTTCTAGAAGGTGAGGAACCAAGCTTAGTCGCAATGTGCTTCTTTCTTCACTCATTGGCATGGCAAGGCGGATCGCTTTTCCATCTTCAAGGGCGAATTGCTTTGCGCGCTCATCGCTTGTCAGGGAGTACGTGATATTTTGGATTAATCCTGCACCCTCAAGGTAGCGGCGAACTTTACGACGTTTTGCTTGATAGGCAGTCAACACACCAGGAGTTGCAGCACTTACAGGCAATGTTGTTGGGATGTTGTCATATCCGAAAAGACGTGCAACTTCCTCTACAAGGTCTTCTTCAATTGTGATATCCCCACGACGAGTAGGAACGGTTACGGTGAAGCTTCCATTGTCTTCTGATACGTCAAATTGCAGCTTTGTGAAAATATTTTTCACTTCTGCAGCAGAAATGGAAGTTCCTAAAACAGAGTTTATTTTTTCTACAGTAGTAGTCACAACTGCAGGTTCTACTTTCAATGTGTTCACTTCAACAGAACCGCCGACCACTTCACCGCCAGCATATTCTGCCATAAGGGCAACTGCTCTTTCTGCCGCTTCATGAGTACGGTTAGGATCGATTCCTTTTTCATAGCGGGCACTTGCCTCACTACGAAGACCGTGGTCTTTGGAAGCTTTTCTGACAGTAACTCCATTAAAGTATGCGGACTCCAATAGGATCGTCGTTGTATCAGATTGAACCTCTGAATTCGCTCCCCCCATAACACCAGCAAGTGCAACAGGCTCTGAGCCATTTGTAATAACAAGATGTTCTTCTGTTAATGTACGCTCTGCATCATCAAGCGTCGTGATTTTTTCATCCTTGTGAGCACGGCGGACAAGAATCTCCTTGCTGCCAAGGCGATCATAATCGAATGCATGTAATGGCTGACCGTATTCTAGTAAAATGTAGTTTGTGATATCGACCACATTGTTGTGTGGGCGGATTCCCGCTGCCATCAGACGACCTTGCATCCAAAGTGGTGAAGGTCCGATTTTCACGTTTTTCACTACTTTAGCGACATATAATGGGTTATCTTCAGAAGCATTCACATTAACGGAAATATAATCTGAAGCTATTTCGCTGTTTGCTTCATAATCTGTGGATGGCCATTTTACGTCACGACCAAGGATTGCGCCGACTTCATAAGCCACTCCCAGCATGCTTAGTGCATCAGAACGGTTTGGTGTAAGCCCTAGTTCCATCACTTTGTCATTGCGGTTTAAGTATTCTAGTGCATCTGTCCCAACTTCCACCTCATTCGGGAATACGAAAATCCCTTCAGAGAATTCTTTGGCAACAAGCTTAGAACCTATTCCCAATTCCTGCAGGGAACAGATCATCCCATTGGACTCTTCGCCGCGAAGCTTAGCACGCTTTATTTTAAAATTACCAGGAAGCACTGCCCCAACTGTTGCCACAGCCACTTTTTGGCCTTTGTCTACATTTTTAGCTCCGCAGACAATTTGTACAGTTTCCCCTTTTCCAAGGTCCACTTGACATACGTTCAATTTGTCCGCATTTGGATGCTGTTCCTTTTCTAAAACATGGCCGACTACGACACCGTTGATTCCGTCGTTCAGCACTTCCACGCCTTCTACTTCAATACCGCTTCTTGTAATTTTCTCTGCCAAGTCTTCAGCAGAAATATCATCTATATTTACGTAATCTTTTAACCAATTGTAAGATACTAACATGATTTCCCCTCCTCTTAAACTCGATTGAATTGCTTCACAAAACGTTGATCGTTCGTATAGAAATGGCGGATATCGTCAATGCCGTAACGAAGCATCGCAATGCGCTCAGGTCCCATTCCAAAAGCAAATCCTTGATATTTTTTCGGATCATATCCGGACATTTCAAGCACGCGCGGATGAACCATACCCGCACCTAAAATTTCTATCCAACCAGTTCCTTTACACATGCTGCATCCTTTACCTCCACATTTCGCACATGTCACGTCGATTTCAACGGAAGGCTCTGTGAACGGGAAGAAGCTAGGACGAAGACGGATTTCACGGTCTTCACCGAACATCTTTTTCGCAAAAGTTTCAAGCGTTCCTTTAAGGTCACTCATACTGATGTTTTCATCAATAACAAGTCCTTCGATTTGCGTAAACTGATGGGAGTGAGTCGCATCGTCATCATCACGGCGATAAACTTTACCAGGACAGATGATTTTGATAGGTCCCTTTTCTTGATTCGCTTCCATTGTTCTTGCTTGAACAGGAGACGTTTGCGTTCTTAACAGTATCTCATCAGTAATGTAGAAAGAATCTTGCATATCACGAGCCGGGTGATCCTTCGGCAAGTTTAATGCTTCAAAGTTGTAGTAATCCGTTTCCACTTCTGGTCCTTCTGTGATCGTGTAGCCCATTCCTAAGAACAGGTCTTCGATTTCTTCAATGACTTTTGTTAGAGGGTGTGGGTTTCCAGTTGGTGCTGGACGGCCAGGCAACGTTACATCAATTGTTTCAGATGCAAGCTTCTTCGCTACCTCCGCTTTCTCAAGCTCAGCTTGTTTTGCTTCAATTTTCTCCGCAACATTTCCACGGACAACGTTAGCCAGTGCTCCCATTTTCGGGCGTTCCTCTGCAGAAAGCTTACCCATTCCTTTTAAAATTTCTGTGATGGGACCTTTTTTTCCAAGGTAAGCCACACGGACTTCATTTAGTGCCTTTAAGTCTTGCGCTTGTTCTACCTGCTCAATGGCAAGCGTCTCTAATTCCTTCAATCGTTGTTCCACATCTATTCCTCCTTGGTTCATTTTTGAGTGTGCAAATGATTAGGGTGTTAAGATTTCCAGCTGTTGATTGGAGCAATGGGCGAAGACTCCGGAGGGAGGTAGCGGTAGGTTGAGACCCCGCAACGGAGTGAGGAGGCTCAAGCAGCGCCCCTCGGAAAGCGAAGCCCAGTGCGGAAATCAACAGCGGCGTTTAACAGAGCCTATAAAAAAACAAAAAAACTCGCCCCTCAAAAAGGGACGAGATATTCGCGGTACCACCCTAGTTAACAAAGACAAAAATACTCTTTGTTCGCTCTGTTCCAGATAACGGCTATCTAACCGGTCCACCTTTACAGCAACTTCTGTGGGCTGCTGGTCCAAGTGTCACTCAAGAGGTGAAATCTTCACTCATTCTTCCTTTAAGATGCTTTCAGTCTGCGGCACCTTTTCCCTGATAAGGACTGAAACGAGCTACTTGCCTCTCTCATTGCTTTGTTCAGTATGTAACTATTGTTATATTATATTGAAAACACGTGCTGGATGCAACTCTATCCGCGTAAATAATACATTAAAATTCCCGCTGCAACCCCCACATTCAAGGACTCGCTCTGACCATGAATCGGGATGTACAAGTTCTGATCTGTCATCTCTAAATGTTCCTGAGCCATGCCTTTCCCTTCATTGCCAAGAATAAGCGCGAAGGTATTGGATGATTGGACTTCTTGAAATGGTACACCGTTTTGCAAAGAGGTTCCGTAAACAGGTGTTTGTAGTTCCTTACACTGCTTGATATAGGTTTTAAGATCGCCTCTCGCTATCGGCAGGTGAAATATCGATCCTTGTGTGGAACGGATTACTTTAGAGCTGTAAAGATCTGCGCATCCTTCTCCTAAAATAACCATGTCCATCCCAGCAGCGTCCGCTGTTCTTATCATGGTGCCCACATTTCCCGGATCTTGAACATTATCTAGTAAAAGAATTTTTTGGTTAGGCTGTAATGTAAGGTCGTGTTGCACTGGAATGCGACAAATTGCTGCGACTCCTTGAGGCGTTTCCGTTTCACTGATTTCTTTTAAGACATTCGGAACAGCGTAAATAAGTTCCACATGGTTGAGATCCCATTCGCTCGGTATGGAACGATCTTCAGAAATAATGATTTCTTCCACAAGGTTGTCCACTTTCAAAGCCTCTTCCACCAAGTGGAAGCCTTCAATAATAAATGTTCCGGACTGTTCACGTTCTTTCTTTTTCTGGAGTTTTTTCCACTGTTTCACTTTATTGTTCTTGATGGATTCTATATGTTTCAATGCTTGTTTCTCCTTTTCCGCTACTCAATACTGTTATTATACGCATATTGCACACATAATTAAACCATCTGTTGGACATGCTATGTGTTGATACTATTTTTCCTACGAGGTGATAAGGATGAATTTAAATTTACGTCATGCGATCCGTCAGAATGTGGAAGGAAATTCTCAAGACCAGCTTAGAGAGACAATCTTAGATGCCATCAATAAAGGCGAAGAAAAAATGCTTCCAGGTTTAGGCGTGTTGTTTGAAGTAATTTGGGAGAATTCTTCTGAGCAGGACAAAGCTGAAATGCTCTCAACTTTAGAGGATGGATTGAAATAGTATTGGATGAGGCAGCTCCTTTTTGAGGGGCTGTTTTTTATTTGAGTTTATAGGTTCTCCTATACCTTGAGCCGCAGTGTGTTAGTCCTAGAGAGTAGATAATTTTTGAAGTGGTTGAATTCGTTGTTAACCCTAGAAATTCTTTTAACTCTTGATGGGTGATGTTTGGACCGAATAGAAGTAGATAATCCTCTAAAGTTGCTTTATGGGCTTCTTTATATTTTGTATTACATCCATTACAAAACCATGAACCATTCTGCCTAGTCATTGGAATATTCGAACAACCTGGGCATTGAACTCCTTTTATTATTTCATCTGGGCTTATATCATACCGTTCAAGGATGTTAACATCTTCCTCGCAATGCTGCTTTAATAATTTCCGCGAAATCTTTAGTAATTCTTTTTCAGTAAATATGGACGAGTTGAATTGTTGATTTAGCTCTTCCAGTTTTGAAAAAAGATTATGTGCATGCATGACGGATTGGGAAGCTTTCACTCGTGAGTCTGATCTGATAATGGTTTGAGGATTAGTAAAACAAACAAGGGATTTTATTGGAGGACGTTTCATCTTTTGACTTTCTATAAAAGAATCTAATCTTAATTTCTGTTTTTTTACTTGATCTAGTGGATTATAGAAACCTTCTTCTATGCCATTTAATGTCCGAATAAATTGAGAGAAATGATTTTCAAATGTGACTTGGCCAATGATGTTTTTTATTTCAATGATGAGGAAGTATTTTGAGGTTAAGATAAGGACATCCATTTGGAAGTAGTAATTTGTAGGTGAATGTAACCTTAGTCCTTGCAAGATATAGTAGTTACGCTCATTTAAAAACGATAAATGATACTCCATTGACTGCTCACCTTTGTAGCCTGCCATTCTTTTTGCAAGATCTTGCTCAATTTGAGGTCTTTTGGGGTGATTTTTTATCAATTCTTCTCAACAATGCTTCTAGCTTTTTGATTGTTAACGGTTTTTCTAATGTTTTTATTATCATTTTTCCCTCCAAATAGTTTATTTGAGTTAATATTACCATAATATAACAATGGTGTGCGGAAACTTTACTAGAGTTGGTGCCGTTTGATAGTGAGTTCGTGCGGAAATGGACCAAGTTCGTGCCGAAATTGCTTTAGTTCGTGCCAAAACACATTGAGTTCGTTCCAAAAAGAATTTTTACCTAATTTCTACCAATAAAGAGCCCGATATCCCCTATCTTCGTATATAAAATATAAAAACGAAAGGCCCGCCGCGGCGAGCCTTCCAAAAACCTATCAATCAAACGTCAATCTGCTGACAGTATCAACATCTAACTTCTTAATCACTTCTGCAATCAATTTCACCGCGTTCTCATAGTCATCACGGTGCAACATTGCTGCGTGAGAGTGGATGTAGCGCGTTGCGATGGTGATGGATAGTGCTGGTACACCTTGAGCTGTCAGGTGGATCGCACCGGAATCTGTTCCGCCTCCTGCAACAGAGTCAAACTGATATGGAATTTCCATTTCGTCGGCTACACCTGTTACAAAGTCGCGCAATCCCTTGTGGGAGACCATGGATGCATCATAAAGGATGATTTGTGGGCCTTTCCCCATTTTGCTTAGTGCTTCTTTTTCCGTTACGCCAGGAGTGTCTCCTGCGATACCTACGTCTACGCCGAATCCGATGTCAGGTTGGATCAGGTTTGCAGAAGTTTTCGCACCACGAAGGCCTACTTCCTCTTGAACAGTTCCTACTCCGTACACCACGTTTGGATGGTCTGCGCCTTTTAATTGCTTTAACACGTCAATCGCGATGGCACAACCAATTCGGTTATCCCAAGCTTTTGCAAGCAACATTTTTTCGTTATTCATGACAGTGAATTCAAAGTAAGGGACAACCTGGTCGCCAGGGCGCACTCCCCATTCTTGTGCTTCTTCACGGCTGGATGCGCCGATGTCGATGAACATGTCTTTGATGTCTACCGGCTTTTTGCGTGCTTCTGGAGGCAGGATGTGTGGTGGTTTAGAACCGATCACACCTGTAACGTCGCCCTTAGACGTTACGATTGTTACGCGTTGTGCCAACATTACTTGGGACCACCAGCCGCCAACCGTTTGGAAGCGAAGGAATCCGCGGTCATCGATATGTGTAATCATGAAGCCTACTTCGTCTAAGTGACCCGCTACCATTACTTTTGGTCCGTCTGCTTTCCCGACTTTTTTAGCAATTAAGCTTCCAAGTCCGTCTGTGAATACTTCATCAGCAAATGGCGTTATGTATTTTTTCATTACGTCGCGTGGTTCTTTTTCGTTGCCGGGAATACCCTTGGCATCTGTTAGATCTTTTAACATTGTTAATGTTTCATCTAGCTTTGTCATGTATTTCGACCCCCTTAATAAATATCAATCCACCAATTATTATACAGAAAACTCTTACTAATGTAAAAAGGATTAGTAACCTTGCTGTTGTCTTTCGTGATTCACCTGATTTTTTTCTAAGTATGCCTGCTCTACTTCCTCCCATTCAAAACCTATCATTTCACCCAGTTGAATGTAGGAATCTAGTAATAGATAGTAGTTCTCTTCAGACAAATCTTCTTTAAAAGTAGAGACCAGCTGATAGGCTCTATTAAATTGCGCTGTTAGCGTGGCTTCTTCTTCCGCAAGTCCTCTTGAAGTTTCCGGATCGTCATATCCAAAGGTCAATCCAAGGGATAAAATAAAATGCACCCCGTCCACAAATTCTTCAAGTATTATTCCGCGTTCAGCAGGGGGCTTTACACTCCAAAACTTAAAGCAGCGAGTTTCATTCGCCAATTCCCCTAACTCTACAAGCAAAGCTAATATTTTTTCATCAACCAAATCCTCTTTTCTCAATCCGTGTTGTGATTCAATTTTTGCATCAAGCTCTCTTTGCATGTCGTATAAACGTCGTAAATTCAAAAATATCGCCTTCTTTTTAAAAAATTTTATAAAAAATGAAACTTTATGATACCTACACCCGTATATAAGGTATTTTATAATACAAACTGTATTTTTGCGAAGGAGTAGCAAATATGTTTATGATTCTCATTCGTCTTGCTTTACTTGCACTTTTTGCTTTTATTATTTATTCCATTTTTAAGTATCTCCTGAATCCAAAAAGGAAGCTTGAGATTGCGCATGAACAAAAGAATTTTTACCTTCTTGATCAAAAAAGTAATGTACGGAAGAATTTTCTCCTGACCTATAAAGGGGTCATGTTTGAAGGGGAAAAATATTTGGGGACGACAGACAGGGCTTTTGAGGTCATTTCCATTTTCATCTGGCCGAAGAATCCCGAAAAGTTGCAAGGATTGAATAAGCATGACTTTGAATTTATTCAAAAAGAGGTACGAAAGCAATACCCGAATGCTTTGATTGATTGGAAAAGTCCCATAAAAGAGTTTTTAAAAGAGGAAAGAGGTTAACGCTAAGTGGCGTTAACCTCTTTTATAATTCTTTTCTTTATGAAAAAATTGTTCCCATTTCATGACGACGACTTTTTGTCTCATTACTAGCATGAGTATTAGAAGTCCTATAAGCACAGCAACCATGGCAGTTGGAGAAAATTCTGTGATAAATTGGCCAAAGACGGTATAGATGATAGCGAGAGGAATATTAGTCAGGAGAGAAGCTTTTGCATAGTTAGAAAAGCTTTTTGTCGTTTCAATCAAGCAGAGAGAAAGTAAGTGGAAATGGATGAATGGGATCAGACGCATGACAGTTATCTGTCCAACCGAAAAGTTTGCCCGGTTGCCAAAGAGCCTTTCTTTCATTCTTAAAACTTTCCCGAATATGCTAGGAAACTGCTGGTATAAGAAGTAGAAAAATAAACTGGATAATGTTAAGCCTGCCACAGAGTAGATACTCCCGATTACCCCGCCGAACAAGGCTCCACCAGCAATGCAGATGATGACTACCGGAATAAACAAAACTTGTCTTAATATATGGAAAAGAATAAAACCTAGAGAAGCCAGCCACCAATGACTTTCAATCACGACAAAGAGTACGTTCATTTTTTCGTCCATTTTGGCTTGCCTCCTAGTATTAATATTAAAGCTTATTCAACTATCAATATTTTATGTTAACTTATCAGGCTGTGAGAAAATACCCCCCAAAACCCGATATGTAAAAATGTTATGAATGGTAGACCTATACGGAATAACAGGCGCTTAGTTTTATGACGGAAGGTTTGCATCCCCATCCACGCCCCTAGTGCGCCGCCAAGCAAGGCAATTCCCCATAGATGTAATTCAGGTATTCTCCAGCGATGTTCGATGGCTCTTTGTTTATCTACTTTCATAATAATGAAGCCTACAATGTTTATAAAGATATAATAACCGACGAGTACTTCCATCATATCCTCCGACGTTCGAATGTGTGCACACATTTTGTAGACTGACTTCCCTATCAGTCTCGATATTATTTTATCAAAACACAAAAGAGGCTACCAAATTGTTAGCCTCTTTTGTTTGGATAATTATTTATTTAAGCTGTTTTTCGCAGCAGTTGCCAATTCAGCAAATGCTTTTTCGTCGCTAACTGCTAGCTCAGCTAACATTTTGCGGTTTACTTCGATTCCAGCTACTTTCAAACCGTGCATTAGACGGCTGTAAGAAAGACCGTTCATGCGAGCCGCTGCGTTGATACGAGCGATCCAAAGCTTACGGAAGTCGCGCTTTTTCTGGCGACGATCGCGATAAGCGTACATTAGGGATTTCATTACTTGTTGGTTAGCTACTTTATATAAAGTATGTTTAGAACCGTAATAACCTTTGGCTAATTTAATGACTTTTTTACGACGTTGGCGTGTTACTGTACCGCCTTTAACTCTTGGCATTATGAATACCTCCTATAAAAAATATTATCTTAAGTTGTCTAACATGTGACGGATGCGTTTGAAATCACCTTTGCTTACCATAGCTGATTTACGAAGTTTACGCTTTTGCTTTTGAGACTTGTTAGCGAATAAGTGACTTGTGTATGCGTGAGAACGCTTTAAGCTACCAGATCCAGTTTTCTTGAATCTTTTCGCTGATCCGCGATGAGTTTTCATTTTAGGCATTGGAGTTCCTCCTCATATGAATTACTTTTCGTTTTTTGGTGCCAAAATTAAGAACATGCTACGCCCATCCATTTTCGGATGAGACTCAATTGTTGAAACTTCTGCACAAGCTGCAGAGAAACGATCTAGCACACGCTGACCGATTTCTTTATGCGTAATCGCACGACCTTTGAATCGGATCGATGCTTTTACTTTGTCTCCTTTTTCAAGGAACTTGATTGCATTGCGAAGTTTCGTATTGAAGTCATGCTCATCAATAGTAGGACTTAAACGAACTTCCTTTAAGCTGATTACTTTTTGGTTTTTACGCGCTTCTTTATCTTTCTTCTGTTGCTCGAAACGGAACTTTCCGTAGTCCATAATTCGGCATACAGGAGGTTTCGCATTAGGCGCAACCATTACTAAGTCAAGGTTAGCACGTGCTGCAATTTCCAGCGCTTCTACTTTTGACTTAATTCCTAGCTGGTCTCCATTTTGACCGATTAGACGTACTTCGCGGGCACGAATGCCATCGTTTACCATCATGTCCTTGCTAATAATTAGCCACCTCCAAGGTTTATTCCGAATACCGTTTGACGAACAATTTACTCTTTTGTACAAACAAAAAAGTGTGGGTGTACACATACACCCACACTTTACGATTACGTAAGTAAAAGATAGAATCTTTCTCGTAAAACCTGCCAACTGCATAAAATGCGTCAATCAGGTGAGAAGCGGGTGCTCCTTCTTGTCCTCAAACAAGTATTCAATTTGACCTTGTATAATATATCATTAATGATGATTGATTGTCAAGAATTCGTATCAAATGAAACAACGTTTTAAATGATATCAGATAAATTGCGATTGTGCAATAGTTTTTTTCTTTATGGCTAAACTCCCTGTCTCCTTTCGTTCCGGGTGGTCGCTTTCCGCGGGACGGTGCTTGAGCCTCCTCACTGCGTTGCGGGGTCTCAACCTACCGTTATCTCCCCGCTGGAGTCGACCACCCTGCACTACAGTCGACAGGGGGAATTTTTAATTACATTGTAACTAAGGCTTACTGTCGGAAAGTACCCATTTACTGTCGGAACGGAGTGAAATACTGTCCGAAATTTAAGAATACGAGCGAAAGTGAGGCATTTACTGTCCAAATTACCTCGAATACAAGCCAAACGACAAATTTAGTCAATTTTCGTCACCTCTAGTGGAGCAAGTTATCCCACTAATAAAAAATAGGAGTGCCCTGGCATCCTAAGCCAGGACATTCCCCCGTATCACGAAAAGCTTATCTCTTCGCTTCTTTCAACAAATCATCTACAAATTTCTCGAGTGAGATTGTTTCTGATTTTTGTTCGCCGTATTTACGGACGTTTACTGCGCGTTCTTGGATTTCGTTGTCGCCTAGCACTAGCATGTATGGGATCTTTTGCATTTGTGCTTCACGGATTTTGTAGCCGATCTTTTCGTTTCTTTCGTCCATTTCCACGCGGATTCCTTTTGATTTCAGAAGGTCTTGCACTTCTTTTGCATAATCAAAATGTGCATCAGGTGATACAGGGATCACTTGGACTTGTACTGGCGCCAACCAAGTTGGGAATGCACCTTTGTACTCTTCGATTAAGAATGCCACAAAGCGTTCCATAGTAGAAACGACACCGCGGTGGATAACAACCGGACGGTGTTGCTTGCCGTCTTCCCCTACATAAGTAAGGTCGAATTTCTCTGGTAGTAAGAAGTCTAGTTGTACAGTGGAGAGAGTTTCTTCTTTTCCAAGGGCTGTACGTACTTGAACGTCTAACTTAGGACCGTAGAATGCCGCTTCGTCGATTGCTTCGAAATAATCTAGACCAAGCTCATCCATTGCTTCCTTCAGCATGCCTTGTGCTTTTTCCCACATTGCATCGTCATCAAAATACTTCTCTTTATTTTCTGGATCACGGTAGGAAAGACGGAAAGAATAATCGTCCAGGCCGAAATCTTTATATACTTCAAGTACAAGGTTTACAACACGCTTCAACTCATCCTTAATTTGATCAGGACGTACGAAGATATGTGCATCATTTAGAGTCATTCCACGTACACGTTGCAGCCCTGCCAATGCTCCGGACATTTCATAACGGTGCATTGTTCCAAGTTCAGCAATACGTACTGGAAGCTGACGGTAACTGTGGATACTGTTTTTGTACACCATCATATGATGCGGACAGTTCATCGGACGAAGAACAAGTTGTTCATTATCCATTTCCATCGGAGGGAACATGCCGTCTTGATAGTGGTCCCAGTGCCCGGAAGTTTTGTATAGCTCCACGCTACCCATTACAGGAGTATAAACGTGGTCATAGCCAAGTTCTACTTCTTTGTCGACGATATAACGCTCGATTACGCGGCGGATTGTTGCACCTTTTGGTAACCATAGCGGTAAGCCTTGCCCAACTTTTTGGGAATTGAAGAAAAGGTCAAGCTCTTTTCCGATTTTACGGTGATCGCGCTCTTTTGCTTCTTCTAACAGGCGAAGGTGCTCATCAAGCTCTGCCTTTTTGAAGAAGGCTGTTCCATAGATACGTTGCAGCATTTTATTTTTGCTGTCGCCTCTCCAGTATGCACCTGCAATGCTTAACAGTTTAAACTCTTTGATTTTCCCAGTGGATGGTACATGGATTCCGCGGCAAAGGTCAAAGAACTCGCCTTGTTCGTAAATGGAGATTGTTTCTCCTTCAGGCAGTTCACGAATCAACTCAAGCTTCAGCTCATCGTTCAGCTCTTCGTAGCGACGCAAAGCTTCTTCTCTGCTTACTTCCACACGAACAACATCCAAGTTTTCGCTGACGATTTTCTTCATTTCTTTTTCGATCTTTTGAAGGTCTTCTGGAGTTAGTGATTCCTCCAAATCGATATCGTAGTAGAATCCGTTCTCGATTACTGGACCGATTCCTAGTTTTACATTGCCGTATAGGCGTTTGATCGCTTGTGCCATCAAGTGGGCAGTACTGTGTCGCATGATTCCAAGCGCTTCGTCGGAGTCTTGCATGATGATGCTGATTTCTCCGTCTATATTAATCGGGGAACGCAGGTCAATGAGTTCTCCGTTTAGTTTTCCAGCGATTGCTTTCTTTTTCAGACCCGGACTGATGGATGCAGCGATATCTTCTGTTGTCGTACCACGTTCAAACTCCTTTACCGCTCCGTCTGGAAATGTGATCTTCATTAATTCCGACATCTCTGTCACCTCTTCTTTAGAATTTTTGTTGGTTCATATAACGCCGCAATTGCTCTCCGCAAACGGCTTCGCTTTCCGCGGGACGGTGCTTGAGCCTCCTCACAACGCTTCAGGGGTCTCAACCTAACGTTACTCCCCCGCAGGAGTCTTCGCCTTTCGCTCCAAGCAATTGCTAATGGTTATTTGAACCAAAATAAAAAAACCCGCCCCTTATATAATATAAGGGACGAGTTTAATATCCGTGTTTCCACCCAAGTTCCCATCTTTTAAAGATACTAAAAGACGGCTTCATTTTTAGATAACGAGGGATTTCCCCGTCAACAGCTACTGCAATGTTCACCGTTGAAGTTCAGAGGTGGTTAGGGTTTTACTCGTGATAGGAAGCTTACAGCCGGTGACTTCCCTCTCTAACATCCGTTTTTAAAACACTCATGTCCTCATCGATACTTTTTGAGCTATAAAGTTAAAATTGATTATGTAGGTTATTATATTCTCCTGTTACAGGAAAATCAAGTGGTCACTTTAATCAATTTTACTTTTATTTTGCCCAAAATAGTGAAAAGGTAAAACAACGGCACGTTCTTCAAAAATATTGCGTATCGTCTCCACAAGTTGATGCTCCGTGTTATCTGTGTAAAGAAAGAGCTTTTTCGGCGCGATAGAAACTAATGGAGCAAGTACGACCGAGTCTATATAATACGAATAATTATTAAAATGAGTTCTATTCATAAATTTGATGAGCTGATTTTTGGGGATATGCGAGAAAGACTTATCATAAAAATCGAATTGATATTGATAGACAAGATGCAATTCGTCAAGCTTGGAATCTGTCGTCGTCAACAATCCCCTCAGCTGATGGACGAACGATTGGTACTCTTGTTCCAATTTATACTCATCAATTGCCGCTTCCACAAATACCTGCAACCCTTCAAAGTATTCTTTCAACCTGAACATAATGAAGGAGTCAAATGAAAATGAAATGGGCTGTTGAAAAAAAGACTGCATGACAGAATCCAATTGGGCATCACGCTGTTCTATAGCCGGGAGATTCGGAATATCAGAACGTTCCCCAAGTAGGATCGATTGCAAAATACATAGAATCTGTTCTTGTTCTTCTTCCTCTTTATAGTAAAACGTATTTTCCAATACTGATAAGATCCATTCTTTCTCTTTGGTACGGTGAATGTAATTCTTCAGCACTGGAACAATGGTATTTCTGTAAAAATGAACATCCTTTGATTCCACGACGATTTTTTCTTTATGTAAAGAAAGGATAGAATCACTCTCAGGATTTTTCTCTAATACCTTCATATATATCGCATTTGCGTCCGATTCATTTCGAAAGGAAATCTCAAACAAGTTTGTCCCCCCTTTGGTACACCTAATTCAATGTATATGGGAAGGAGGATGGAAAAATGAATAAATATAAAAAAATATGCGCCGGTCCATCAACTAAAAGGACTAGCGCATATTATTTTTCTTCACTCAAATGGATAATCGCCAATGATTACTTCAAGATGACCTGGAAGAATGGATACAGTAGAAGGGGTATGGTAGGTCTTTTCTCCGTCTGTATCGATTTCCTGATTTGGAGTGGCTTCAATTTTTAGCTTTCTCGCTCGGAAATAGATTAACTCGTCGTTTCCTTCTGCCGGAAGCTCTTTTTGGAGTCTTGTCTGCATCCATGTCCAAAGCTGGGCAATGGAGGTCTGCTTGATAATCAACACATCCAGTTCCCCGTCCTGTATGCTTGAAGAAGGAAAAAACGACTGAATACCACCCAAAAAAGAACCATTGCCTATCAGAAGCATGACAGCATCACCTTCATAAGATTGTGTTTCACTTTCTATCGTGAGCTGAAACGGTTCCTCTTCGATTACCGTTTGTCCGGCGCTGATGTAATAGGATAGTTTTCCAAGCAACTGTTTCGTCCCGCTGTCGATGTTGTCTGAAACCTTTGATACCAATCCAATTCCCCAAAAATTCAAGAAGTATTGATTATCACTTTTTCCGACATCCACCTTTTCTGTACGCTTTTCCATGATCTGTTCCACTGCTTTGATAGGATTCTGATTGATTCCAAGCGTTCGTGAAAAATCATTACAGGTTCCGCCTGGTATGATGGCAAAAACAGGCCTCTTTTCCAAAGGAGCCAACGCATTGATCAATTCAAAGATGGTTCCGTCCCCTCCGGCACCGATAAGAAGATCCACATGATTTGCCAGCTTCTCCACTAGCCTCGCTCCATCGCCTTCTTTTTCGGTTGGATGGATGGTTACTTCATCAAATGCACTTAAGAGCATTTTTTCTATTTGTTCAATGGAATTGATCAACTTTTTGTTCCCGGCATTGGGATTAACGATCACCGCTACTCTCTTCAAAGGTTATTTCCCCTTTTCTTTAGTCTTATAGTAGACGATACCCTTTTTTGGTAGTATTAACATCTTTTTGAGAAATAGCATCAATAAAAAGAAGGCCGCATCCCCCAAAAGGTATATGCAGCCTCTACATTATGGATCTAACCTTATCTTTTTCTCTTTCATTTTCGCCAAACGTTCCATCAGCTTCTGTTTTTCATCCTCTTCTACTTCCTTGAACTTGTCGGACTGACTACTTGCAACATCTGATTCCGTTGCCGTTCCGTCCGAACTGACAAAACGGTTGCGCACCACCTTACCTGCTTTCGCTTTAGAGGCGCTACCTCCACCGGTACTCTTAGCTGCTGGCTTGGTATCCGCCCAATTCTGATACTGGCGATGCTCTTCTTTGGCAAGTTCCATCGCTTCACTGACAGTTTTCACCTGTTTACGCGCCCAGTGACTTGCAATCTTCTCAACGTATTTACGATTTAGCTTCATATCTGTTTTCAACAACACATAATAAAGCAGGACATTCACGACTCCAGGTGTTAATTGTTGCTTGAACATGACATCTTCTACAATTAGGAGGTCTGAGGCAGAAGGTTCTGAACCGCCTGAAAGGTCTGTCAGCATTTGCTTTGGTGAGACATTCTCCAGCTGTTGGATTAGCTGTTCATCTTTAGTTGCCGGTTTTTTGTCCGTAAACTGTCTCAGGTTCAACGGTTGTGTTTTTTCCACAAGCCCCGGCAAAGTATCTTGGTATTCTAGCTGATACCAATCTCTTGCTGCCTTACGCAGTTTCTCTAAATCCACTTTTTCATCTACATCAATTACATTCATCATCAAATCGCGCATCGATATCGGATCAATGGTATAGATGAAGGATAGTTTGACAATCGCTTCCTTCACTTTGGCGGTAATTGATTTTTTTGGGATGACCACCTCAGACAGCCCTGCAAAAAACAAATCAAAGTCAAAGGTTTCTTGACTTACCCTCGGCTCGCTTCCCTTTTTGCGCTCCATCCATTCTTCTCCTTGTTCCAGTGGTAGTTCCTCCATCATCTCCTCATTTGCTGCATACGCCATGTTTTCTGACTGGACAGATTGGAAGACATCACTGAAATTTCGAGTCACTTCCTGGTATTCATCCGCAGGGATTACCTTATCGGAAAAGTATTTCTTCACACTTGCGTATTTATTTTTTCCTAGTCGATTGTATAAATAAATGGTTAGCATTGGTTCTGAAAAGAATGCTTCCGGGGAAAGGGGTGGTTGGAGTTCATAAATGAAGGTGCGCAGCTGATCTTCTTCCTTCACCCACGTCTTTAAAAGGCCGATGCCTTCCAGTTTTATTCTCTCCTGATGGATATCTTTTAAGTTGCATTGCATCGTTGTCATTATGCCGTGATGCGTTGTCTCCCCGCCCCACAAGCGATCTTGGTCCAGCTCACTCCAGAGGGTCATATATAGACTGTATCCCCTGAATCCCAGCAAAGGTTGATATAGCATTGTTAGGAGTTTACGGTCAAACTGTTGGAGCACTCCATTTGAACGGACAATATACCGGTCTACAGGGACCAGCTCTTTCCAATGGCGATCAGACATGAAACATCCAAACCTTTCTTATAAAAAAGTAATCGAAAAAGAGAGGCATATGTTTCCTCTCTCACTTAGTGTTCCTTATTTTCGTTCCTTATCAATGATTTCTTTTAATTCATCCAAAAAGACATTGATATCTTTGAATTGACGGTAAACAGAGGCAAAGCGGACATATGCCACTTCATCTATTTTTGATAGTCTCTCCATTACCATTTCACCGACCATATCGCTTTTCACTTCCGATATGCCGATATTTCTTAATTCTTTTTCCACTTCCATCACAATGTCTTCGAGTTGTTTTAGGGCAACCGGTCTTTTTTCACATGCCCGAATTAAACCTCTCAGCACTTTTTCCCTGCTGAACTCTTCTCGTATTCCTTCCTTTTTCACGACGATAAGCGGCATTTCTTCCACTTTTTCAAATGTCGTAAAACGATAGGAACAAGACTCGCATTCTCTTCTTCTTCTGATGGATTTTCCCTCTTCTACAGGGCGTGAATCTAATACCTTCGTCCCATTATGATGACAGGAAGGACATTTCATGATGGTTTCCACTCCGTTTCCAATCTACTTTTTCCCCGAATTCAGCCCGGATCCAATATAGATCATCGATTTATCAATCCGTTCATACATTTGTTTGATCAGTTGACGACTGTATCCAAAATCGAAAGGTAGTTTGGTTTCTGTTGTAACGGAAAAATCAACCGCTGTTTCAAAAGGTCGGACAGAGATAACTGTAACAATGACAAACGCTTTTCTGCCTTTGTTCACTTGCAATGCAATTTCCCCGTGCTCCTCAGAAACAGATTTTACCGTTACCCCTTCCATCTTGTTAAACAATTCTTGCAAGGCTTTCATTGCATTCTTATTGGTAGTTTTATAATAACGACTGCGTAAGGATTCTTCTGTATGATTTTCCCGCGTTTCCGAGTGATTGGTCAATATCCCTTTCAGCTTTTGTATCGCTCCCACTTTAGCCTGACAACCCCTTAATTTGTTGTTTTTTTATGTATAATATATTTTGAGTATAATAAAAAGAGGTGCATGCTATACACCTCTCTTTATTTTAATGCATTTAGTTATAATTTTAAAGAGCTTTTGCTTTGTTTACTTGAACAGGACCCATTCCACGTGGAAGTTCGATTGTTTCACGCGTCTGAGCATTTAAAGCAGTTGCAATATAGTCAGCTGAAATATTAGGATCTAATTCTCCGCATGTATAAACATCGATACTTGCATATCCGTGCTCTGGGAAGCTATGAATGGTTAAGTGGGATTCGGAAATAATAACTACTCCGCTTACCCCTTGAGGAGCAAATTTATGAAAAGCTACCTCTCTTACTTCTGCACCTGATTTTAATGCAGCATCGACAAATGTTTTTTCGATGTAATCCATATCATTCAATTTGTCAAAATCGCAACCCCATAGTTCTGAAATAACGTGACGACCTACTGTTTCCATCTCACGTTCCCCCTTTTCATTTTTTAAAAATACATGAATTCCTCAAAGGTGAAGAGTGATTGATGTATTACTACCACGGGGGAAAGTTAGTCCAGAGAGGTCCTAACCCTTTAAGTAGCCACATAATCGTTTCAAGAAGTTCACGAAAAATAGTATAATGCTTTTATTTTAGTTTTGCAACAGGCATTTAAGACTTTTTTTCTCGTAAACTATTAATTTATGAAAAAGGGAAATGTTAATCCACTCTGCGACAAATGCAAAAAAGCGATTAACAAAGAACGTTAACCGCTTACATTTATTTCACTATAGCATTGCCTTAGGCTAAATTAACCAGCCATTACCTCTTTTGCTTCTACCATTTTTACTGCTACGAATTGAACAAGATCTACTACTCGGCAAGAATAACCCCACTCATTGTCATACCAAGCTAATACTTTTACCTTTGTATCGCCCATCACCATTGTGGATAAACCATCGATGACTGCTGAATGTGGATTTGTGTTAAAGTCCACAGACACAAGCGGCTCCATTGTAACCCCTAATATGCCATCCATCGAGCCGATGGAAGCACTTTGGAACGCATCATTCACGTCTTCAACCGTAACCGGCTTTTTCAAGTCTACTACAAGGTCAACAAGCGATACGTTAGGTGTTGGCACACGTAGCGCCATTCCATGCAGTTTACCCTTTAAATGTGGAAGAACTAAGGATAATGCTTTTGCCGCTCCAGTTGAAGTCGGGATGATGGACTGTCCGCAAGCTCTTGCTCTGCGCAGGTCCTTATGCGGGTTGTCAATATTCTTTTGGTCATTTGTATAAGCATGAACAGTTGTCATTAATCCATTCTCGATGCCAAACTGTTGATCTAACACTTTGACAACCGGCGCTAAGCAGTTTGTTGTACAAGAAGCATTAGAGATGACAAAGTGCTCATTCATATCCAGCACTTCTTCATTTACTCCCATGACAATCGTTACATCTTCGTTTTTACCAGGCGCTGTCAAGACCACTCGCTTCGCACCAGCTTGGAGATGAAGTGCCGCTTTATCGCGGGAATTAAACTTTCCTGTCGCTTCAATTACGATATCTATGTTCATTTCTTTCCAAGGAAGTTCTTCTGGATTACGGTTGTTCACTAATTGAATGCGCTTACCATTTACAATTAACGCATTGTCTTCTGCGTAAACATCCGCGTCAAAGCGTCCATGGTTTGTGTCATATTTAATAAGGTGAGCTAGCGTTTCCGCAGGGTAGCTCGCATTGATTGCAACGATATTTAAGCCTTCTTCTTGGATGGCGCGTCTGAATACCATTCTCCCAATTCGTCCAAACCCGTTAATTGCAACCTTTGCCTTCATGTAAATTCCCCTTTTCTGTATATATGTTATACTTATTAATCTGTTATCCTGCAATTAGTATAACATATTTAATTTCTATATGTCATGTAAAAAATACAAAAAGGGCATATCCCTATTTTTGGATATGCCCTAGAGTTAGTATTTGGTTTTACGGTTGATCTCCGTTCCAGGCGCTTCGCTTTCCACGGGGCGACCTTGAGCCTCATCGGGCTACGCCCTGCGGGGTTTCAACATTGTCGCTACTCCCCCGTAGGAGTCTTCGCCTATTGCTCCAATCAACAGCTATAAATTATCCAAAAGATAGGTTTCTAGGTTTTTCAGTGGCCTCCAACGCTTCAGGGGTCTTCCCTGTCTGCGCGCTTTCCACTGCGATTAACTTGGTTTCATGCTTATACTTTAATTTTCCATTCTTTTAGTATTTGGTTTAGTTGTTGTTCTGTTTTGGTGACGGATCCGTTGTTGTCGATGATGGCATGGGAGAGTTTAACTTTTTCGGTAAGGGGCATCTGGGATCTTATTCTGTCTGTTGCTTCCTTTTCAGATAAGTCGTTTCTCTCCATTAAGCGTTTCAGCTGGGTTGCCTCCGTTACATAGACGAGTAATGTTTTATCTACAAGGTGAGTCAGCTTGCTTTCAAAAAGCAGGGGAATATCCATGACCACCACTTCATGGCCATCTTCCAAGAATTTTTGTGTCTTTTCTTTCATGCTTGTTCTGATGCTTGGGTGCATGATGTTGTTCAACTTTTGCCGTTTAGTCTCATCCTGAAAAATAATGCTACCTAGTTTTGGTCTGTTCAGTGTTTTGTCGTCGTTAAGTATTTCAGTCCCAAACTCTTTTACAAGTTCTTTATATGTATCTGTACCAATTTCCACGACTTCTCGAGCCACGATATCAGCATCCACAATCGGAATGTTTTTATCGCGCAGCATATTGGCCACCGTGCTTTTACCGCTTGCTATTCCTCCAGTTAGTCCTATAACCAATGGCATGTCCATTCCTCCTTTTCAAAAGAGAGGCTGCGCTACACAACCTCTAGTGTTTCTTCTTACATTTTAATAATTCCGATAACAATAAGTAATACGCCTGGTAAAAAGGAGAACTTGTTAATCCACGAAACGGTGGAGAACACCCTTCCTAATTTTATCCCGGTGATCACAAATAACGAACTCATCACAGCTACTGAAATGGCCATCACACCGGGAGAATAACCAAGCAAGGCTGCACCGATTCCCGCTCCAAAAGCATCAAGGGACAGGGCAATGCCAAGAAAAAAGGCCTCTAACCCGGTGATGGAGCCTGAACGGTCAAAGTCTGCTTCTGTTGGCTTTCTCAAAATGTTGATGACAACACCGAGTGATTTGATTTCAAGATTGAACAATATGCGTTCATCTGCAAAAGAGGTACTGTCTTCGGCTGTACTGGCACGGAAAAACTGATAGAGAACCCACATTCCTAATAGGATTAGAATGCTTCCACCAATTGTCTCTGCAAAAGCAGGGGAGAGAAATTTCATAAGTATGGTGCCTACTAACATGGCAAGCAAAAGCGAGACGGCCGAACAACACGCGATGATACTGATTGATTTAAGCGGCATATGCATTTTTCTTAGGCCATATGTCAAGCCAACACTAAAGCTATCCAGACTAACGGCAAAGGCTAGTAGGATAAGTGAGATGTATGGAATCATTAAGAGCTCCTCCCTAACTATCACTAGGATAGTATATGGCAGGAGCCCATTCGATGTGTTCTAATTATTTTTTACCTGACTCCCTTTTTCCTTACGATCCGGGTGTTCGCTTTCCGCGGGGCGTGTGCTTGAATTTCCCTCACTTCGTTGCGGGCCACTAAAAAGTTTTTCAATTTAGGTATTGTTGTATAGACACCGCTGTGGATTTCCACAAATGGCTTCGCTTTCCTAAGGGCGCTGCTGGAGCCTCCTCGGCTTTCGCCTGTGGGGTCTCCACCTAGCGCTATCTCCCTCAGGAGTCTTCGCCTTTTGTTCCAATCCACAGCTCGAAATCAGAAAGTACTATATGATATTGGTTTTTCGGTGGCCTTATTCGTTGCGGGGTCTCAACCTACCGCTACCTCCCGCCGGAGTCTCACACCCTGCTCTTCAGGCAAAAGGGGAGATAAAGTCTACTATAACGGTTTTGGCTGACATTTTGGGCAGGTGTGGGTGCCTCTGCCGGCTACGACTGTTTTTTCGATTTCATGGCCACATTTTCTGCATGGCTCTCCTTTACGGCCGTAGACGAAAAGCTCGAGCTGGAACATGCCGATTTGACCTTGTGAGTTTACATAGGAACGGATCGTGCTTCCACCTTTGTCGACAGCTTCTTGAAGAGTCAGGACTATTTCGCGTTGCAGCTCTATCAGCTCTTTCTCGTTTAAACTGCTTGAGATTCTCTCAGGATGGATACCTGCACGGAATAACGCCTCATCCACGTAAATATTCCCTAAGCCCACCACAACCGTTTGATCTAATAGGACCGCTTTGATATTTCGGTTTGTTTTGGCAAGTCTTTCTTTAAGAAGATCAAGGTTGAACTCATCCTCAAATGGTTCAGGTCCCAGACTTGCAAGCGATTTGGCTGCAAGTTCCTCTCCTTTTTTATAAAGATGAAGCGTACCGAACTTGCGAACATCCTGGTAGCGAAGTTCGGTGTCGTCCTCAAAATAGAAGAACACGTGGGTATGCTTATTTGCCGGCTCCTCTTTCTGAAAGAGGCCATATTTGCCCTCCATTCGCAAATGAGAAACCATGCAATAATCGGTAAGGTAGAAGAGAAGAAATTTCCCCCTTCTTCCGATTTTCACAATTTCCTGCCCAATGAGCATTTCCTCAAAAAGAGCGGCATCATCCGGCTCTTTAATCATTTTGGGCCATAAGACTTTCACCTGTTTGATTGTTTTCCCTTGTACAAGCTCAACCAGTGTTTTTCTGACCGTTTCAACCTCAGGAAGTTCTGGCATGGTAACACATCCTCATAAAAACAATTATTTCGCGTCGTACCATGTAGAGCCGTAGGAATAATCTACCTTAAGCGGGACCTTTAATTCCACTGCTTGCTCCATTACTTCTGGTACGATCTTCTTTAATTTTTCAATTTCATCTTTAGGAGCCTCAAAAACAAGTTCATCATGTACTTGCAAGAGAACTTTAGATTTCATATTTTCTTCTTCTAGTCTGTTTGCCATATCAATCATTGCTTTTTTGATGATATCAGCGGCACTTCCTTGAATAGGTGTATTCATCGCTGTTCTTTCAGCAAAGCTTCTTAAGTTGAAGTTACTGCTTGTTATCTCTGGCAGGTAACGACGTCGATGTAGAAGTGTTGTAACGTATCCCTTATCTTTTGCATCCAGGACGCTGTCTTCCATGTATTCTTTCACTCCAGGGAAGCTTTCCAAGTATCTGTCAATAAATGTTTTTGCATCTTTTCTAGTAATACCCAAGCTCTGTGATAGGCCGTAATCACTGATGCCATAAACAATTCCGAAGTTTACCGCTTTTGCTTGACGACGCATATTGGAAGTGACTTCATCTTCCGAAACATGGAACACATCCATAGCGGTTTTTGTATGAATATCCGCATCTTCTTTAAATGCTTCAATCAGTTTTTCGTCATTTGCTATATGTGCAAGAACCCTTAGTTCGATTTGAGAGTAATCGGCAGCAAAGATCACCCAATCCTCATGGGAAGGAATAAACGCTTCTCTAATCTTTCTACCTTCCTCCAAGCGAACAGGGATATTCTGTAGGTTTGGATCAATGGAACTTAATCGCCCTGTTTGGGTTAACGCTTGATTAAAGCGAGTGTGTATTTTATTAGAGTCCTCGTGGATCACCTTTAATAAGCCTTCAATATACGTCGATTTCAATTTACCTAATTGACGGTAGTGTAAGATTTGCTGAATAACTTCATGCTTTTCAGCAAGCTTTTCCAACACGTCTGCAGAAGTCGAATAGCCTGTTTTGGTTTTCTTAACAGGTGGTAAACCAAGCTTTTCAAAAAGGATGACTCCAAGCTGTTTTGGAGAGTTAATGTTGAACTTTTCACCTGCCAGGTCAAAAATTTTCTCTTCAATTTTTTCCAGCTTCTCACCAAGATCTGTTCCCATTTCTTCTAATCGAGCTTTATCTACTTTAATGCCAAGTGCTTCCATTTCGCCCAGCACCAATGTCAACGGCATCTCCAGCTCTTCAAATAACTCTAACTGTTCATTGTCCTTTAACTCGTGGATAAATGACTCTTTCATCTCTTGCATCGCGAAAGTCTTTCTCACCAAATGGTCTGCAACCTTTTGCTGATCAGGGACGGCACGCTTCGCACCTTTTCCGTAAACAGCTTCATCTGTTTCGATCTGATAATAGCCTTTTTTACGGGCAATTTCTGCAAGGTCCGTAGATGTCTCCGACGGATTCACAATATAAGAGGCAATAATAAAGTCGAAGTCAATTCCGTTCAGTTCTATTCCCTTCCACTTCAATGCTACGATCGCTCTTTTGGCATCAAAAACTGTCTTTTTCCTTTTATGATCTGAAGCAAATGCCGCAAATTCTTCTGACTGCAACGCTACTTCTGTCGGAATAAAATAGTTTCCGGTCTCATTTACAAGGGCAATTCCTTGGATATCTGCACGGTGATAATTTTCGTCCAGTACTTCCACCATGAAAAAGTTTTCCTTTGCAAAGTGCTCCTCTTTTACCTCTTCTAATATTTCAAAGGAAATATCCTCTAGATCCTCTGTCACTGTTTCTCCATCTTCTCCAAGCTTGTCTAGTAGGGAGTTGAAACTAAGTTCTTTGAAGATGTCGACCACTTTCTTTTTATCGAAGCCTTCATAAAGAAGCTCTTCTACGGTAACTTCTACAGGTGCTTCGGTCATAATGGTGGCGAGCTGCTTGCTCATAATTGCCTGCTCTTTATTATCTTCTAACTTCTCTTTCAGTTTCTTTCCACTGACCTGATCAATGGATTCAAGAAGTGTTTCGATGTTACCAAATTCCTTTAACAGTTTGATGGCAGTTTTTTCTCCAACGCCAGGAACACCAGGGATGTTATCAGAAGAATCTCCCATCAGACCTTTCATATCGATGATTTGATCCACATTCAATCCATATTTTTCTTCAATGAAAGCAGGAGTGTAAGAATCGACATCTGTAATACCTTTTTTCGTAATATCGACCGTGATTTTATCAGTTGCAAGCTGGGTTAAATCTTTGTCTCCTGAAATGATTTTCACTTCATAATCATCTTTGGCTGCTTGTTGAGCAAGTGTGCCAATAATATCATCCGCCTCATATTCAGGCAGTTCGTATCTTTTGATGTTGTATGCATCTAGTAGTTCTCGAAGGAAGGAAAATTGTTCGGATAGTTCTGGTGGCGTTTTTTGGCGTCCACCTTTGTATTCTCCGAACGTTTTATGGCGGAATGTTGTTTTGCCTGCATCAAATGCCACAAGCATATGTGTTGGTTTTTCTTCTTCTAAAATGCGCATCAGCATCATCGTAAAGCCGTAAATGGCATTGGTATGTATTCCTTTTTCATTGCTCAATAGTGGAAGTGCAAAGAACGCACGATAGGCAATGGAGTTTCCGTCGATCAGTACTAGTTTGTTTTTTGCCATGTTTGCTACTCCTCCTTTGTTTCTTTTTGATTTTTCGTATGTATAATCCTAACTAAAAAAAGCCACAATTCTTCTTCTATTCTATCATGGATAAGAACAGAAACAAAAATTGTGGCTTTGTGGTTTATAGTGAGGCTTTACTCTTAAGTTTAGTCGTTGCTTTTCGCTGCAGGCACTCGCTTTCCGCGGGACGGTGCTTGAGCCTCCTCACAACGCTTCAGGGGTCTCAACCTACCGTTACTCCCCCGCTGGAGTCGAGTGCCTTCCGCTCCAATCCACTCATCTTATTACATAAAAATATTTATGTTATTCCATTCCGCCCATTAGGAGTTTGGCGTATGGGGAGTCGGAAGGAAGGACAATGACGGTTTCTCCATCGATTGTCTTTTTATAGGATTCGAGTGTGCGGTAAAGCTCGTAGAATTCTGCATCTTTAGAGAATGCATCATTGTAGACTTTAGCAGCTTCCCCTTCCCCTTGACCACGTATTGTATCTGCATCAGCTTCAGCTTTTGCCAGTATTTCTTTCACTTCACGGTCTGTATTTGCCATGATTCTGTTTTTATCGGCATCTCCGCGAGAAAGGTATTCTTGAGCCGTTGACTGACGTTCAGAAATCATACGGGTGAACACGGCAGCTTCATTTTCAGGCGGCAGGTCGGTTCTTCTCATGCGGACATCCGTCACCACAATTCCGTATTTATCTCTTGCCAACAGTTCATTTACTCTCTCTGTTACTCTGTCATTCAAGCTTCCTCTTGATGACTTTTCATCGTTGATAATATCACCATAATTTAATTGTCCAAGTTCTGTTCTGACAACAGAGAATACAAACTCAGACATTTTTGTTTCGGCATTCACAAGACTTGCAAGGTTACTGATCATTAATTCTGGATCTTCTACTCTCCATACTACATAATTATCAATTAGCATTCGTTTTTTATCGCGAGTGTTTATTTCAGCACTTGCTTCATCATATAACATTTGATATTTTGGCACAGTCGTAACTGATTGGATGAAGGGTGTTTTAAAATTCAAGCCAGGCTCTTCCACAATTTTCACTACTTCTCCAAACTGTCTGACTACCTTATATTCGCCTTCTTTTACAATAAATACATTTGCAAGGATTATTCCAAGAACGATAAGGATCACTGCTCCAAATAATCCTCCACGGATAACGGTTTTCCATTGCATATCAGGCTTTTTCTTTTCAAGATTGATAATGTTTTGATCACTCATTGTTCCCACTTCCTTCCGGGTTCGCTGGTGGCTTTGGTGCTGGGTTTTCGGTTCGGAGCGGGAAATATTTCATTGTATTGCCGTCATCATTCATGATGTAGATTTCGGCATACGGTAATACTTCTTCCATCGTTTCTAAAATAAGACGCTTTTTCGTTAATTCAGGCGCATTCACGTATTCGTTATATAAGGAATTGAATTTCGCCACATCACCACGTGCGCGCTCAATTCTTTCCGCCTTTTCCCCTTCTGCTTTGGAGATGATGGCATCCTTTTCCCCTTCTGCCTCATTCATGCGTTGGTTTTGATATCTTTTCGCTTCATTGTTCTTCGTGTTTTCCATTTCACGTGCATCTGTAACATCTGTAAAGGCTTTGCGAACCTCTGCATTTGGCAATTCCACATCCTGAAGATTGACCGATGTAACGGAAATACCAATATCATAGGTTTCCATCAGAGATGTAAGTAGGTCAAATACCTCTACTTCAATCTGTGCTTTTCCTGAAGTCAATGCTTCATCGATCTGAGTGCTACCGATGATACTACGTAATGATGCGGATGTTGCATTGTATAGGACATCCTGTGGATCATCACTATTGAATAAGTATTTTCCCGGATCGGTTATTTTCCACATGACAACCATATCTGCCAAGACGATATATTCATCACCTGTTATCATTTTTGTATCATTGGTGAATTCAACTATTTCTCCATCTTTTTCTTCATAGCCGAATTGTAAACTGAATGTCTCCTTAGACATTGTCTCTACGTTTTGGATTGGCCAAGGCATTTTAAAATGCAGCCCCGGTTCACTGATTCCTTCTTCTACTTTTCCAAATGTCATGATCACAGCTTGTTCTGATTGATCTACCGTGTACCATGACGTTAAAGCAACTGACCCTATGACAGCAGCAAGTATTACAAGAAAAACGGTCGTGTAAATTCGCTTTAAACTCATCAAAGTTGTATTCTCCCCTTTTTATATTCTCTATAACTAATACGTATGAAGAAAGGGAAGGTTTCATTATTTATATGTATTTAGGAAAACCGTGCAAAAACCGTTCGGTACTTTTAATGTAAAACTAAGTAAATTGAATAGCTCCCGCTGTTCCTTTCCGCAAATGACTTCGCTTTCCGTGGGGCGACCTTGAGCCTCCTCGCTGCGCTGCGGGGTCTCAACATTGTCGCTACTCCCCCGTAGGAGTCTCCGCCTATTGCTCCAATCAACAGCTATTAATTATCCAAAAGATAGGTTATTGGGTTTTTCAGTGGCCTCCAACGGAGTGAGGAGGCTCACGGACCGCCCGCAGGCAAGCGAAGCGCCTGGAACGGAAATCAACCGAAATATATACTTTCTTAATCTTTAAACAAAAAGAAGGAGAGAGCAGGGTGGGCTCTCTCCTCTTCCAAAATTGGCTCCTTGGATGAAGGGGTTTTCATAGATTATAATAACAAAGGTTTGTAAAGGACCTATGAAAGACATGTAAAGCTATTGTAAATCTTCATTTTCCTTAGACAATTTCACCGTAAAGGCTGTCCCCTTATTCAACTCGCTCGTTACAGAAATACTACCATGATGAGCTTCCACGATATGCTTGACAATCGCAAGTCCTAAACCGGTTCCACCTGAATTTCGGCTCCTTGCCTTATCCACACGGTAAAAGCGCTCAAAAATTCTTGGAATCTCATCCTGCTCCATCCCAATACCAGTATCGGACACAACAATGACTACCTCTTTGTCTACCTCTTCTACTTTCACCTTTACTTCTCCACCGGCTGGTGTATATGCGATGGCATTGTTAATAAGATTTATGAAAACCTGTTTAATCCTGGAGGCATCTGCAAATAAATACAACTCTTTTTTAGGTTTGGATAAAACAAGGTCTATTTCTTTCTCCCGTGCCTTGCCTTCCAATATTACGAATATCTCTTCTAAAAGCTCGTTTATTTCTAAATACTGTGGGTTTAATCTAAATCCCTGTTTCTCGATTTTGGAGAGATCAAGTAGATCTTCAATAAGTGATTGAAGCCTGTCACTTTCTTTTAATATGATAGAAAGAAAATACTCCAATGTATCTTTGTCGTTCATCGCTCCATCCAATAAGGTTTCTGAGAATCCTTTAATAGATGTGATTGGTGTTTTTAATTCATGCGACACATTGGCGACAAAATCTTTTCTCATTTGTTCAAGCTTCTTCAATTCTGTAATGTCATGGAATACAAGGACAATCCCTTTCCACTCATCGTTAACGCCAATGATAGGCGCTCCATATACTTCAAAGTGTCTGCGTTCGATTGTTAACGGAAGCAAAATCTGCTTTCGAACACTTACCTCGGTCATGAAAATCTCTTCAATCATGGTGACAACTTCTTTTTGTTCTATGGCTTCATAATAAAGCCTGTACAAATATTCTCCAGGATCTGCATCAAATGTCTCTTTATAAGCGCGATTGATGAGGTTCACATAGCCTCTACCATCAATTAATATCAACCCGCTCCCCATGCTCTCAATTAGAGTCCGTAGGCGATCTTGCTGCATTTCTTGCGCTTTCGTCATATCTTGAAGGTTTCGTGCCAATATGTTGATGGATTGACTTAACATACCTGTTTCATCCACATGTTCCTCAAAGGTCCTGGCTTTATAGTTCCCTTTCGCAAGCTCCGTGGCCACTTTGGTTGCTGCTTCAATTGGCCTGGTGTATTGGGAGGTGATTCTAACTCCAAGAAGCAAAATAACCACAAACGCCGCACCAAGGCTTGCAATTAATAATCCCCAAATCTGTTGATTAATCCTTTGGAGAGAATCTATCGGAGTACTTAGCATTAGAAACCCATCTCGAACACCATTCCTGGAAATGGAATTCCCGTAATAATACATTTCATTATTCTGTTCATAAAATATTCTGTCACGATTCTTATTTTTTTGAACTGCCTCTTTTATTATCTCTTGATGTGAGTCTATGCCAGACACAGTCGGGCCTTTGGTTTCATATACTACCGTTCCATCCTTATCGGTAATGCTAATTCTTGCAGCTAAGGTCTTACTAACATCATTTAAATGTTTTTGCAGAACAGGTGTCACACTTGTCTCCTCTTCCACCAACATCGTGACAAGTTCTGTTTCTTTGATGAGCCTCTGATTAAAGGTGTTTAAATAAAAGGTTTTAAAGAGCTGCCCAAGCAAAAGCCCCAGGCACACAAGCACCACGATAATCAAGGTGATGAGTGCAAACAGCAGCCTTGAGCGGAACCTATTCATGTATTTTCGGTTCCTCCAGCTTGTACCCAAGCCCTCTAATTGTTTTTATATATGTAGGTTTTTTCGTATCGGTCTCTATTTTTTCTCTCAAGTGACTTATATGAACATCCACAATACGTGTATCCCCGGCAAAATCATAGTTCCACACCGCGCTCAAAAGTTGATCGCGCGTCAACACTCTGCCTTTATTCTTAGACAAGTAGACCAATAGCTCAAATTCCTTTGGCGTGAGTTCCAATCGTTCCTCACGGAAATAAGCTTCATAGTGTTCTGGCAATATCTTAACATCCCCGATGACAATCTTTTCAGAAGTGTCCTCTTCTACTTTAGGCGCCTCTGTATTACCTGTCATTTGTTGCATTCTGCGGAGAATCGCCTTTACCCTTGCAACCACTTCTCTTGGACTAAAAGGTTTGGTCATATAATCATCGGCGCCCAACTCAAGTCCCAACACCTTGTCAAACTCATCATCCTTTGCAGTAAGCATCAGGATTGGTGTATGGATTTTGTGCTGCCTTAACTCTTTACATACTTCTATTCCATCTTTTTTAGGTAGCATAAGATCTAAAACGATCATATCAAATCGTTCTTCCATTGCTTTATTCAGCCCTTCTTCCCCGTCCATTGCAACGGAAACATCGTAGCCAGCTTGCTGTAAATTATACTGTAACAAGGTCACGATTGATTGTTCATCATCCACGATAAGAATTTTTTTATTCATTCTTTTCCTCCACCAACTGTTTTGGAAAACCCATTTTTCATCCATTTGCCAATTCTTTTATATCTCTATCATTACTTTTCCATTTTACACGTTATCATTATTCACCACAATAAAGCAAAATAAAAAAAGAGCCTAGAACTAAGCTCTTCTTAAAAGTTTTCCATCGCGCTGCTCTCCATCGGTTCAAGACGATGAGGAGGACAGACTGTAATGGATCCTTTGGCAACAGTATGATTTTCTTCATTTGTACCATGAACACTCATTACGACACAATGGTCTTTTTCGTTGATTTCTACCACTTCAAAAAGAAATTGAACGCTTCCATAGTGGTAGACTGGTTTTGGAAAAGAAATATCTTGGTGTACGACATGACTTCCTGGTCCGGGTAAATATTTTGATACGGCGGAAGTTATGATACCTGTTAGCATGATGCTTGGTACGATTGGTTTTTTAAATGGCGTTTGGGACGCATAGTCGTGCTGAATATAGAGAGGGTTCGCGTCATTGGTTAACCCAAGGTATAATAGTAGGTCTTTGTCTTCTATTTTTTCGGTCAGTTCAAGTTTTTCGCCGACTTGAATTTCTGCAAGTTTTCTTCCGAGTTTTCTCTTTTTACCTAGTAACATACATACACCCCCTGATGATGTTGGAAAATACCCCTTGTTCTTTGTAAACGTTTTCAATAATGTTTTTAAAATTAGGAGACATAATCCCCGGATTAGTTACATTCTTCCAGAAGAGATCCCCTGTTAAATACCGCTGTTGATTTCCGCACCGGGCTTCGCTTTCCTAGGGGCGGTGCTTGAGCCTCCTCACTTCGTTGCGGGGTCTCAAGCTACCGCTATCTCCCTCAGGAGTCTACGCCCTGTGCTCCAATCAACAGCTATAAATCATTGATATTTTAAAGGTATTAGGATAGGACATTCATGACGCTTTTGACGGATTCGACAGATTTGGAAAGTGCCGCTTTTTCTTCTTCTGTCAGTTCTAGTTCGATGATTTTTTCGATACCACCTGCACCAAGGATTGTCGGTACACCAAGGTAGATTCCATCGTGTCCGTATTCTCCTTCAAGATAAGCGATGGAAGGTAGGATTCGGCGTTGGTCTTTCAGTATCGCTTCCACCATCTCCACCATTGATGCGGCTGGTGCATAATAGGCACTGCCGTTGCCAAGCAGGTTGACAATCTCCCCGCCGCCTTTTCTTGTTCTTTCCACAATTGCATCCAGTCGGTCTTTCGGAAGCAATGTTTCTAGCGGAATCCCACCTGCATAGGAGTAGCGTACAAGTGGCACCATGTCATCCCCATGACCTCCAAGCACGAACCCTGTAACATCTTTGACAGAAAGATTTAGTTCCTGTGACACAAATGTACGGAAACGAGCTGTATCTAGCACTCCTGATTGACCAATAACGTGGTTTTTCGGGAAGCCTGACTCTTTGAACACAGTATATGTCATAGCATCTACTGGATTTGTCAACACGATGATATAGCAATCAGGAGAATGTTTTACCACTTCTCTTGTAACACTTTTCATGATGTTTTGATTAGTGGTAACTAGATCATCACGGCTCATCCCTGGTTTACGGGCGATACCGGCTGTAATGACAACGATGTCGGAATTAGCTGTATCTTCATAGTTGGATGTTCCTGTAATGTTTGCATCAAATCCTTGGACAGGACCTGCTTCTAACATGTCTAAAGCTTTTCCTTTAGTAGGATTCTCCATTTGCGGGATGTCTACAAGTACAACGTCTGCGAGTTCTTTTTGCGCGAGTAAGAATGCAGTGGTTGCGCCTGTGAAGCCTCCACCGATCACCGATACCTTTTTACGTCTCATTGTCATATTCATTCCTCCCTAACCTATTAATGAACAACTTTTACACCGCTGTTGATTTACGCACTGGGCTTCGCTTTGCTAGGGGCGCTGCTTGAGCCTCCTCACAGCGCTTCAGGGGTCTCAAGCTACCGCTATCTCCCTCAGGAGTCTTCGCCCTGTGCTCCAATCAACAGCTCGAGTGCTGGTTTATTTTCAAAAAGCAAAAACCCTTCGAGAGTTTTTGCTTTTTTTTGAAATTACATGTTTTTGATTAGTTCGTCGCCGAATTCGGAGCATTTTACTTCTGTTGCGCCGTCCATTAGACGTGCAAAGTCGTAAGTTACTACTTTAGAAGCGATGGATTTTTCCATAGAATCTACTACAAGTTTAGCAGCTTCTGTCCAGCCAAGGTGCTCAAGCATTAATACACCAGAAAGGATAACAGAAGATGGGTTTACTTTGTCAAGACCAGCATATTTCGGAGCAGTACCATGTGTAGCTTCGAAAATTGCGTGACCAGTTTCGTAGTTAATGTTTGCTCCAGGAGCGATTCCGATTCCACCTACTTGTGCAGCAAGTGCATCAGAGATATAGTCACCGTTCAGGTTCATTGTTGCAACAACATCGAACTCTTTTGGACGAGTAAGGATTTGTTGTAAGAAAATATCAGCAATGGAATCCTTCACTAGGATTTTGCCTTCTGCTTCTGCAGCTTCTTGAGCTTTGTTCGCAGCATCTTTACCTTCCGCTTCCGCGATACGGTCATATTGTGCCCAAGTGAATACTTTATCGCCGAATTCTTTTTCAGCTAGCTCGTAACCCCAGTTTTTGAAAGCACCCTCAGTGAACTTCATGATGTTTCCTTTGTGAACTAGTGTAACGGATTTGCGGCCATGCTCGATTGCATAGTTGATTGCACCACGAACAAGACGGGAAGTACCTTCTTCAGATACAGGCTTGATTCCGATACCGGAAGTTTCAGGGAAACGGATTTTGTTAACTCCCATTTCCGTTTGAAGGAAGTTGATTAACTTTTCTACTTCTTCAGAGCCTTTTGCGTACTCGATACCAGCATAGATATCTTCTGTATTTTCACGGAAAATAACCATGTCAGTATCCTCTGGGCGTTTAATAGGAGAAGGAACTCCTTGGAAATAACGAACAGGACGTAAGCATGTGAAAAGGTCCAACTCTTGACGTAAAGCAACGTTAAGAGAACGGATTCCGCCACCGACCGGAGTAGTCAGAGGTCCTTTGATTGCAATTATGTACTCGCGGATATCATCAAGTGTTTGACTTGGTAACCATTCACCAGTTTGGTTGAATGCTTTTTCTCCAGCCAATACTTCTTTCCAGACAATTTCCTTTTCACCTTTATATGCTTTTTCAACAGCTGCTTCTAAAACACGGGATGCAGATGCCCAAATGTCAGGACCAATTCCGTCTCCCTCGATGAATGGAATAATCGGGTTGTTAGGTACGTTTAGTACGCCATCTGTAACTGTAATTTTTGTTCCTTGTGTCAAAGTAAAAACCTCCTAAGAAATATGATGACAATAGATGTTTGGGAAAGGGAATTCCCCTCCCCTTGTATTATAGCAAAAATTCAATCAATGTATCTTGTTGTAGCATCAAGCTAAATTAGCTACGCTTTTCAATTGGTACATAATCCTGCTTGCCAGGGCCAGTATAATCTGCACGAGGGCGGATCAGGCGGTTGTTGGAATACTGTTCAAGGATATGCGCCAACCAACCGGATACACGGCTCACAGCGAAGATTGGTGTAAATAAGTCATGATCGATTCCTAAAGAGTGGTACACAGATGCACTGTAGAAATCAACATTCGGTGGAAGCGGCTTCTCGGAAGTCACAACTTCTTCCACTTTCACAGACATTTCATACCATTTCGGTTGTCCGGTCAAATGTGTAAGCTTCTCAGACATTTCACGCAAGTGCTTCGCACGAGGATCTCCCTGACGATATACACGGTGACCGAAGCCCATGATTTTTTCTTTATTTGCAAGTTTTTCACGGATATAGCTTTCCGCATTTTCAACTTCACCGATTTCAGAAAGCATCTTCATAACCGCTTCGTTTGCTCCACCATGCAATGGGCCTTTTAACGCTCCGATTGCAGCAGTAACACCAGAGTACACATCAGATAATGTCGCTACACATACACGTGCAGTGAAAGTAGATGCATTTAACTCATGGTCAGCATGAAGAACTAATGCTTTATTGAATGCTTCAATTGCAACCTCAGATGGCTCTTCTCCAGTTAACATATATAAGAAGTTTGCTGCCATGCCAAGATCTGTTCTTGGAGCAATCGGATCCAACCCTTTGCGGATTCTTGAGAACGCTGTCACAATTGTCGGCATTTTAGCTTGCAGACGAACAGCCTTGTGGTAGTTTACTTCTGGATCCATGTTATCTGCTTCTGCATCGTATAAACCTAGTAATGATACTGCCGTACGTAAAGCAGCCATAGGGTGTACTTTATCAATTGGATAAGTTTTAAAGTGATTGATGACTTCTTCAGGAAGAGCAGCATTTTCCGCTAATTCTTTCTTCAGGGAAGCCAATTCTTCCTTGTTAGGCAATTTTTGATGCCATAAAAGATAGATTACCTCTTCGAAGCTAGCATAGTCTGCTAAGTCATCAATGTTGTAGCCAACATACGTTAGTGTGTCGTCAATAATAGAACTGATAGCAGAAGTTGTTGCTACAATTCCTTCTAGACCTTTAGTTGTTGTCATTTCAAACCTCTCCTTTATGTGAGAATTTCTTCAAATCCTTAACTACCATTGTCCACCCGAACGCTTGCTCACCATAATGATAAAAATCAATGCTCTGTATAAATATTTAGAGAAATTCATTAATTCAGAATCTCGCAAACTAAGAAAATGCTTACATTTCCATTCAAAAAAATAAGCGCCGTATCCATTATGTTCATGGGTGTGCGCGCATTTTCGGCGAACAATGTTTCTCTTGCTTAGTAGGAAGGAAATGTCCTTGTCCCTATTATAAACAATTATCTGACTTTTGTGAATGAAAAGAACGTAAGTCCTGCAAAAAATATTATCACGAAAAAATAATTTGTGAAAAATCCCCTATGTGAAATACTCCACTACCTTCATTGCAAGATAAGCTATTCCTGCACCAATCAATGGGCCTACCGCAACTCCATTGAAAAGGGAAACAGCCAGTATAGTTCCGAATACAAGTGCCGTTGTAATATGTGGATCAGTAGCAAGCAATGTTAATCCACTTTTGGCGATCAGCGCCACCGCTATCCCAGCACCTAACGCTACCCAGGCATAAGATGACTTCAACGCTTCTTGTAATTGCTTGAATCCTATATCTCCAGTTGCAATCGGGACTAAAACCGCAATGGTTATTATAGTAACTCCCCAATTAATGCCTTTAGACTGCAGATATGGGAATACTTTATTATCCAGACCAATAACTTTAATAACAAGCAATACTGCCACAGCAAACATCAAGGATGGATTCTTTGCAATAAAGCCGATTAATAGAAGTATTAGTAAAAACACGGTTGCTTGACTTATCATTCTGTTTCATCCTTCCAAAACCAGACCCTTTTTCCATACTACCATAATAAAAAGCGAAATAAAAAGAATTGAGTTCGTACAGAATTTTCCTAATTTTTAAATATAAAACTATGAAAACAATAAAGCAGGTTGTAAAATATGGAGTAAGGAAATTCCGATACTCATAAGGGGTGTTATGCTTGAATTGGAATTATGTACATATCGTTTTTCGTCTCCTGCTTGTGCTTCTCATCATCACGATTGGTCTCTTTTCATTTTTTTATCTCTTCTCCATTGCTTATCCTTTTATCATCGCATTAGTTCTAGCATTTTTAATAAACCCGCTCGTCAATTTACTTGAGAAGAATGGACGGCTCCCAAGAAGCTTGGCCGTTTTTCTATCCATCATGGCCCTGTTTGCGACTGTAGTCGGCGTCGTCACATTGCTGATTGTTGAAATTGTCTCAGGTACCGAGTACTTGGCAAAAGTAGTGCCGGGGCATTTTGAAACGTTAGTCGTCTATGTAGAACAATTTGTCGTAAACAATATACTCCCATTGTTTAATCAAGTCAGTACTATGTTTCATAGTTTGGAAGAAGGGCAGCAACAGTCCCTCTTAACCAATATCGAAAACATTGGCGGAACGGTTGCCACCACTGTCGGAGAATTCATCCAGTCCTTTTTAACCAACCTGCCAAAGCTCCTTACATGGATTCCAAGTGTTGCGACAGTATTGATATTCTCCTTACTGGCCACCTTCTTTATCAGCAAAGACTGGTACAAACTTAGAGGAAGATTTAAAAAAATTACTCCTGTCAAGGCACAAGGAAGTCTTACTAAAGTGTTTGTAAGCTTAAAGAAAGCTTTCTTCGGTTTCATGCGGGCACAGGCAACGCTTATTTCCATCACTACTATCATCGTATTAATAGGATTATTAATCTTACGGGTTGAATACGCCATCACCGTTGCGTTAATTATTGGATTGGTAGACTTAATTCCGTATCTAGGAACAGGGTTGATTTTTGTTCCGTGGATTATCTTTTTAGCCATAAGTGGAAATTTGCCATTAGCGATTGGTCTTGGCATTCTTTATTTAATTGTGATTGTACAGCGTCAGTTGATGGAGCCAAAGATTTTATCATCCAGTATTGGCTTGGATCCTTTGGCGACATTAGTAAGTTTATTTGTCGGGTTCCAGTTGATAGGTTTTCTTGGCCTGATTGTCGGGCCTGTGACGGTAGTTATTTTTAACACACTGTGGAATGCGGGAGTTATTAAAGACATTTACCTTTTTATCGTTGGGAAAAATAGAGTGGTTTAATTTTGGTTGTAAGGTTAATGACCGCTGTTCCTTTCCGCAAATGGCGTCGCTTTCCGCGGGACGGTGTTTGAGCCTCCTCGCTACGCTGCGGGGTCTCAATCTACCGTTACTCCCCCGCTGGAGTCTTTGCCATTTGCTCCAATCCACAGCTAGAGATTATTTTAAGCGACTTATTTTAAGAGACGTTAACGCTTTTTCAAACAACTCGATTGTTCTGATACCTGTCACAATAAAAGGAACCGCATATAGAAGTAACTAAGGGGTTTTCATGTGAGATCTAAAAAACCGAAGCAAATCAAAATGAAATCACAACATTTTACATATCAAAAAGGCTTAGAGAGTATTCTCCTCTAAGCTTTTTACTTTATTTCATTATAAGATAGTATGGTTATTAAGCACTGCTTATTTATAACATTATTATTTATATTCAAAAACAACTAAATTACAGTTTTCACATCTAAATGCTGGTGTTTTACTAATTTTAAAGATTGCATCTTTTATTAATATTTCACTTTCTAAATCAGCGATGATTGAATCAGACGAATCTGACCAACAAATTCTGCGAGGAGAAAAAATATATCCCCGCTTCCCCTCATTACTGCATTTAGGACATTTAACAAAATCGTTCATAATTAGTCACCCCTCCATTTTCTCTTTTATGTATTCCTTATCCTAGCACCCTCCCCATTAACACAATAAGAGAATTTTCTTCTTCTCCAATCGCTCCTAGATTACAGAATAGCTATTGTATGTTTTCGTCCACATAGTTCAGATAGAAATTAAGAAATATTCCTGTTAAAAACCCTAGCATAATATTTGTAATAAATAATCCTCCAAATCCTTCCCACCATAACGTTAAAGCTCCGCCTATAAAAGCTAAAACTATTCCTATCCACATAACCAAACCCCCATATATATTTTTTTATCTCACCTCATTAATATTTTGTTTTACTAAACAATCCTTCCCGTTTATAAGATAAATTTATCTTATTTTATATACTCAACGTCAAAGCTGCTAGGTGACTTGTTTGAATATGAAATCCAATAGTTAATTGCCTTGGAATATTTAATTTGTTTCGCATATTCACCGAAAACTTTTACACGATTTATCTCGGGGTCTTCGGGAATCATAACATTCACTATCAGTGGATCTGAAATATAAATATAACCACCAGTTATTTTGGGTCCACCCATACCTATTTCCCATTCTAATTTTCCTTTATTATTCTTTATGAATCCGATATTTAACTGCTCATCTGATTTGCTCGTATAAACTACCACTATATAATCACCTTTTATGTCGTAGTCTATAACTGTCTCATAATCCCTATTTTCACTTTCTTCCAAAAGATCCACAATTTTATCCTCGAGTGATACTTTGGGAGAACATCCCAACAATAATATTAATAGGACTAACGGATATGCAAAATATGTACTTGTTATTCTAATCACAGTTCCCCTCCCACCTTCTTCAAAAAAACCCGCCAAATAATTATGTGAGAATCGAGTTGTTTTCAACAAACGCCCTAGTTAGTTGAGTGACTCTTATTTAAGTATTTTGCTTAATTGTTTCTTCTACGTAACTAAGAAGATCACTGTATGGGGAGCTCCATTTTAAAAATTGTGATACCACATTTAAAAATTCTATCACTATATCTTTCTTTTTAGAATAAAGAACACCCTGAACTTTGTTATTACTAAACTCAACATTAGGATTGGAAGAATAATTACTTACCGAATCAGATTCGTACCAGTAAAAGTCTTGATTAATGTTATTTTTTATAACCTCACCTATGTATGCACCTATACGTTCCGCTAAATTATCATAATGCCTATTTAACAGTTTATTACCAAACTCCGTATTCATTAATCTTTGTGCATAGGTATCAATATAACGAACGCTTTCAATAGTGAAGTCTAAATTTCTTTTAGTTAGGTTTTCTTTATCCCAAGAATCATCTGAAACATCTTTATACATTAATTTTGCAATGCCTTTTAAATCATCTTTTTTTAATTTTTTCTTATGAAAAAAATTAAACATATAATGGGATTTCTCCTTTATCAATTGACTACATTTATGATTTATTTTGATAATGTTGTTTTTTATTCTACTCTTCTACCCAATTCTTAATTAAAGAGCTATACCTCTATGCTGCAATCGCTCCTAGATTGCGGAAGATCAAGATAATTATGATTGCAGCCATTTATCTTGTCGAAATAACGCATTCCCTTCTTTAATAAGAAGACTTCATTTTTCAAATCGCACTAGCGTTTTTTCTGGCATTTTAATTTGGTCAATATCAAAGCTGTTAATTTGCAGGGTTAATTCGCCTTTTCGCTTTTCTGTTTCTTCCCCCACCCAACAACTATACAGTACAAAAAAATCGCCATTTTCAAGATAACTGTCCATTATTTTACATAGTTCTATTAGCTTCTTTTTTGATTCAGCACACGTTTTAGGATTTATATATTCCGAAATTTCAATTCCCCAATCACTTGACACCTCATAAACATAAGGAGTTTTGAAATGATACTTCCGTACATTGCTTCGGTGTTCTTCATCTGAAAAACAACTACCTATTGTAACTAAATCATCATCTTCATCATTAATTGATATTTCTACGTTACAGCCAATATAGCTGGCTAAACTCATTTCCATCACTCCTTGTGCTTACCTTATACAGTTATAGGTCCTAGTTTGTTCAATAAAAGATTTCACTCACTATTCCTCTTTACTTAGGTGATAAGAAGGAAGGCTCCAAATATTATTAACATTGAACCCATTAAAATTAAAATAACTTTCATTAACCAATATGGAACAAACTTTAGTATAAAAGATAGGGAAAATAATACAATTGTTTCTACTATCCCAGCATTGTAAACAGCAGTATTGCCTATATATTCTTCTTTTTTATGCTTTTCTTTAGTAAGTTTAAATCCAAAAATTATTAGTGAAGAACCTATTAATAAAATTATTGCTATTCCTATATACATCCAAACCATTTTTCCACCTAACCTCTACTTATACTACTCCACAAAAAATAAATTCTTTTCTACAATCCTGCCCAATTCTTATGTAAGGAGCGATCCACTTTGCTACAATCGCTCCTAGTTTGTTGAATACTGGTGTTTAAATAATGTCTTATATATTTCTCTTAAATTTTAATTCAAACTGTGGCTTAGTTATATAGTCCATATAATGGACACTTCCGTTAAAATCTAAATATACTTGATAGCGTGTACGCAGTGCAGGAGCTGTGACCATATTTAGGACTTGCTCTTTACTAACCCAGCGACTTTCTGATGTTTCATCCGATGTTGTCAATTCCCCACCTATGGGTTCACATACAAAATCAAACATAACTTTTGTGGGTACTATCTTTACCCCGCTATGTCCTTCATATGTTGCTGTATTAGAGAAAACCCCTACCAAATGAGATACTTTAACATCAATCCCGCTTTCCTCTTTAACTTCTCTTATTACACCATCTATTAAATTTTCACCGACCTCCACTTGACCTCCTGGAAAGACCCAGTGACCACCTCGACGGGTTTTTACTAATAATATTTCACCTTTGTCATTTTCAACAAAGCCTCCCGCAGCTACAATATGTACTGGCATTTTCATTGTACATTCCTCCTATGATTTTCTTGCACAACCCTGCCATATTCTTACATAAGGAGCGAGCCATTGTGCTGCAATCGCTCCAAGATAATTGAATAACGCTTATACAATGAACTTTGTAAACCAAGCAATATATTTTGCTCCCCATATAAACAAGAATTGAGCAAGCAAAGTACCTAAAAGCCTTGAAGTAACCATCATTATTGAAATGCTTTTTAGCTTTTTATAACTTCCCCTTTTATTAACAACATCATCTGCGAGGACAGATATTTTTGGATCAATAAAGATTACCAAAAGTATTGTTGCTATTCCGTTTATTAAGCCTGAAGCCATAATAGCCGTAGATGCTCTTTCAGGAACTAATAAAGCAGCATAAAGTGCTGCTAATACACCTATTGTATATATTGCTGTTATTATCATATTTACAAAAAATAGTTTGATTGGCATATCCTTCACCTTGGTACCCTGCAAGTAAGAAAACTTCGGTAGACTAAAATGGGTAATGCCACGCTTTATGTACTGTATGGATAGTATTCTTTTCATTAAAGAGGGGACAGAACCTCTTTCCTCTGATAAATGAATAATCGCCCTTGAAAATAAGGCTATGAAACTTGGCAGTAGAATAATTCCAAATACTGTTCCAACGGTTGAAGCTCCAATAAGAATTCGAAATTGTATTTCTACAAACTCTAGAGCATTTTCATTAGGAGCAGTATCAATTAAACTACCAGTGAAAGGTTGTTGCATCATATTTGCTAACCTGGAGACTATGACCATTATGTTAAAAAGAGATAAAGCTGACGCTATCATTCTAACCCTTGCACCTGATAACCTCACAGCATATGCGAGTGTTTCTACAGAATGAATAATAAAAATAAATAAAGCTATAAATATTAACTTTTCTGTCAAGAACTCCATATAGATACCTTCTTTTTATGTATTTAGCACCTTAATTTCTTCTTCCATTAAACTGCCCTTAAATGGAATAAAATCTTTACCTTTATATTAACATAAAATACCATTGCCCTTTGCTACAATAATTAAAAACTACTATATGTCATTAACCTTAATAAAATGAAGTAACCTAGTTGATTGTAGTGGAAGGCGCGCAGACGCCCGCGGGAGGAAGGGACAGGGGAGACACCCCGCAGGCGAAGCCGAGGAGGCTCCCGGACCGCCCGCAGGCAAGCGAAGCGCCTAGAACGGAAATCAACAAGTTCTACCCAACACCCAAAAAAAAGGCTGTCCAGAGCGGACAGCCTTCTTCATATGTTTCTATTTAAACAAATCAGCAATGGACTGGAACAGGTTACGGAAAAAGTCTTGAACTCCTTGCCAGAAACCTTCATTCCCTACCACTTCATCAATTTTATTCTTAATGTCAGTAGAAATTTGCTCTAGCTGAGTTTTCACACCATCAAAATTGATATTCAATTCACGCATTTTTTCAAAAAGATCAATCAACAGTTGTCTATCTTCTTCACTTAACTCGATATTCAACTTAGCTAACTGTTCTTCTACGATTTGTTCAACATCTTCTCTTGTTGCAGGATTTTGCTCTGCAATTTGCTTTTTGATTTCCGTCAACAACTCACTGACTTTTTCACTGTCCATGCCTTCTTCTTCTGCAAGCTTTGTTGCAATGGACAACTCCTCGTTTGCGACTTCCATACGGTCTTTATTCAGTGCTTCTCCGCTTACTTCATAAGCTTTGTATATTCCCACAAGTGCAGAATGACCACTAACCTTCACTGGAGATGCAACGATTACTTCTGCATCCTCAATTCCTGCAGTTAAGAGGGCATTTGCATACATATCATCAGTTACTTGCGTGATATTTTCAGGAGTGGCCCTTTCAATGACAAGCCCTTCTCCTTTTTCTTTTCTGGTAATTTTAGCTGAGGAGAACATACGGGCATTTCTGTCTTCTCCCTCAATATAGGTAACAAGATCTTCCCCCGTTACTGTAATCTCCTCAACCATTTCAGGATTTTTCACGTTCAGATATTCGCGTACTTCCTGCTTTTGGTCATCATTCAAGGTACCGCCGTATACGACAATAGGAAGACCGAACCTTTCATTAATGCTCTCTTCTTCATCTTCCCCGCCAGCAGCTTGTACAACATTTGATAATGTAAGGCCAGATAAAACCAAGGTCAACACTAGCAACAATTTAAACCAAAGCTTCATTACATTTCCCCCAAACTAATATTATCAATTGCTTTCTCTTTATCTTCTGTTAATGACAATAAACTGCCCGCGATCCATTCTGTTTCTAATTGCGCGCATGATGGACGGTTTGATCAAATTTCTTGTCGGTGGTAAAAGCAAGGCAAAGCCAATAGCATCGGTGATAAATCCCGGAGTTAACAGCACAACACCACCAACTAAAATACACAGACCATCGATAATCACATCACCTGGCATCTGTCCGCTGTTCATTTTTTGCTGAGCGCTTCTAAGAGCAGAAACTCCCTGATATTTTGCAAGCCATGCTCCCAAAACTCCAGTAAGGATAATTAATATGATGGTCGGAATCGCCCCAATCAGCTTGCCGGCTGTAATAAGAAGCCAAATTTCCAATGCTGGTACAACTATAATTAAAGCTAATAAAATTCTGAACATAAGAGGACAACCCCATTTCTTTTAAAACAAGCTACCTGTTAATTATAGCAAATGTGAAAGAATTACTCTAATATAAATAAACCCCTCTTCCAGCATATGCCAGACAGAGGGGTTTAAGTCATAACTTATAATACGTTTGCGTGACCAGTGTAAATGGTACCGCGGGAAGAATCAACCGTGATCTCTTGGCCGTCTTTTAGAATAGAAGTAGCTTCTTCTACTCCAACAATTACTGGAATACCAAGGCTTAATCCGACTACAGCTGCGTGACTAGTAAGTCCGCCTTCTTCTGTGATAAGAGCAGATGCTTTTTCCAATGAAGGCATCATATCTTTGTCCGTACCTGTTGTTACGAAGATAGCTCCTTGCGTCATCTTTTCTGCAGCTTCCTCTGCTGTTTTAGCAATAACCACTTTTCCGTAAGCAGATTTTCTGCCGATGCCTTGTCCACTTGCAAGAACATCACCAACAACGTGGATTTTCATCAAGTTTGTTGTACCTTTTTCGCCAACTGGAACACCTGCTGTAATAACAATTAGGTCTCCGTGAGAAACGATACCTGTGTTCAATGATTCTTCTACTGCTACTTCCAACATTTCATCTGTAGAAGTTGCTTGACGACCGATGCGCGGGTAAACACCCCATACTAGCGCAAGTTTACGAGATACCGCCTCACAAGAAGTAACAGCAACAATCGGTGCTTTTGGACGGTATTTGGAAATCATGCGTGCAGTATGTCCACTTTCAGTTGGCGTTACGATTGCAGAAACATCCAAGCTGATTGCCGTGTATGCAACAGATTGTCCGATGGAATCCGTTACTGTAAGCGGTGACTGCTTGCTTTGCTTTGTAAGGATTTCTCCATATGCTAAAGCTTGTTCTGCACGGGAAGCGATGTTGTGCATTGTTTGAACTGCTTCGATAGGGTAAGATCCAGCAGCAGTTTCACCAGAAAGCATGATCGCATCTGTTCCGTCAAAGATAGCGTTCGCTACGTCACTTGCTTCTGCACGTGTTGGACGTGGGTTGCGTTGCATAGAATCAAGCATTTGAGTTGCTGTAATGACAGGCTTTCCAGCAAGATTACATTTTTTGATTAGATCTTTTTGTACAAGAGGTACTTCTTCTGCAGGGATTTCTACCCCAAGATCTCCACGAGCTACCATCAGTCCGTCGGAAACTTCCAAGATTTCGTTGATATTGTCAACACCCTCTTGGTTTTCAATTTTAGGGATGATTTGAATGTCTGTAGCATTGTGTGCTTCCAGTAATTCACGGATTTCAAGAACGTCAGACGCACGACGTACGAAAGATGCCGCAATGAAATCCACTCCTTGTTCAATACCAAAGCGAATGTCGTTCGCATCTTTGTCAGTGATTCCAGGAAGGTTCACTTTTACACCAGGAACGTTTACACCTTTTTTATTTTTCAATGTACCGGAGTTTAGGATCTTTGTTCTGATTTCGTTGTTTCCTACTTCAAGAACTTCCAATCCGATAAGACCGTCATCCAAAAGGATGCGGGAACCAGGATGTACGTCTTCCATTAGTCCAGGGTAAGTAATAGAGAACTTTTCCGTTGTTCCAATTACTTCTTCCATAGAGATGATAATTTCGTTTCCTTGTACTAATTCAATCGCACCATCTTGCATTGTGTGCGTTCTGATTTCAGGACCTTTTGTATCCAAAAGGATCGCAACATTTTTCCCAGTGCGTTCCACTGCTTCACGAATATTGCGGATACGAGCTCCATGCTCTTCATAGTCACCGTGTGAAAAGTTCAGACGGGTAACATTCATCCCTGCTTCCATCAGCTGAATTAGTGTTTCAACACTTTCACTAGCTGGTCCAATCGTACAAACAATCTTGGTTTTTTTCATGTAAAATTTCCTCCTAGTTATATACCGTTCTTTTCACTTCGTCCTTTTATATTATAAAGCAACAGAGAGGCATAACACCACCAATAGCCTTAGGTAACCTGGTAATGAAAACGATTCCAATGCGCTTATACTACTAAATGGAAAGCTCTTTTGAAAGGTCGTACATTTTCTCATCAATTGTATGTGTTCTAGATAGTGCCTCAATAATATCATGGTCAACTAACACATTACTTTGAATACCCACACATCTGCCGCCTTTGCCATCCATTAGCAATTCCACTGCACGTGCGCCTAATCGACTTGCCAAGACTCTATCGAATGCAGTTGGTGATCCACCGCGCTGGATGTGACCAAGCACACTTACTCGCGTTTCGAAGTTTGTCTCCTCTTCAATTTTCTTTCCGAACTCTACCCCGCTGCCTACTCCTTCGGCCACGACAATGATACTATGCTTTTTCCCTCGCTCTGTTCCGCGTTTTAGTCTTGCAATTACTTCTTGCATATCATCCTTCGCTTCTGGGATAAGAATCGTTTCCGCACCGCCTGCAAGACCTGCCCAAAGTGCGATATCTCCCGCATGGCGTCCCATCACTTCAATCACGTATGTACGCTCATGGGATGTCGCAGTATCACGAATTTTATCTATGGAATCGATAACTGTATTTAGCGCAGTATCGAAGCCAATGGTAAAATCAGTACCCGGGATGTCGTTATCAATCGTTCCTGGCACACCAATACATGGATAACCGTGCTCAGTTAATTTTTTGGCTCCTTGATAGGAACCGTCCCCGCCAATTACAACCAAAGCTTCAATGCCATGCTTTTTCAGGTTTTCAATCCCCTTAAGCTGACCTTCTTTAGTTTTAAATTCTTCACATCTCGCAGAATATAACATGGTTCCACCACGATGGATGATATCACCTACAGAACCAATTTCAAGCTTTTTGATATCTCCATCAATCAATCCAGCATATCCGCGATAGATTCCGAATACCTCGATGTCATGAAAAATAGCCTTTCTTACTACTGCACGTACCGCAGCATTCATACCTGGTGCATCTCCACCACTTGTCAGAACGCCTATTCGTTTCATTATATATTCACCTCTTGAGCTAATTTACCTATAAACGTATACCCAAACATATATTTTATTAGAAAAATGAGTACTATGTAAAGCCTCTTTATTCAAAATTAACATGAAGGTATGTCGAAAACAACAGAAAACTGTCGATGAAAAGTTTTGTATACGCTGTCATTTTCCATTGTTGACATTTTGGTCAATTTTATTATGTATATCTCTTCAAGGTAGTCGGCATTCGAACTTGTAGCTCTTTTTTTAAGATACCCAGCTTATTCCTTACTATCCAAAAGAAAACAGGAGGAAAATGCCTCATTCCCTCCTGCTGTAAATACTTTTTTATCAAATAGTCTATTGGTTAATTTTTTCTGCCTTAAGTTGTTCTTTAAAAGAAAATGCACCAATCCGTTTATATTTCGCATAGCGGTGTTCAATCAATTCCTCAGCAGTGAGTGGCATCAGGTCTTGAAGGGACTCTTTTAATATTTCTTTTATTCCCTTTGCTTGAACATCCACATTCTTATGGGCACCGCCCTTTGCTTCCGGAATGATTTTATCAATGATTCCTAAATCATGCAGATCAGGTGCAGTGATTCTCATGGATTCTGCGGCTTTCTTGGCGAGACTGGCATCCTTCCACAGGATAGCAGCCGCGCCTTCTGGGGAAATAACAGAATAGGTGGAGTTCTCTAGCATGTGCACATGATTTCCGACACCAAGTGCAAGGGCTCCCCCACTTCCGCCTTCACCGATGACGATGCAAATTACCGGGACCTTCAAACCTGCCATTTCGAAAAGGTTTTTGGCAATGGCTTCACTTTGGCCGCGCTCTTCCGCAGCCTTTCCAGGGTAGGCACCCTTCGTATCAATGAAACAAACGATAGGACGATTGAATTTTTCAGCCTGATACATCAACCTTAATGCTTTGCGATAGCCTTCTGGATGAGGCATACCGAAATTTCTGCGGATATTTTCTTTTGTATCTTTCCCACGTTGATGCCCGATGATGGTAACTGGAACGCCGTCAAACTTACCGATTCCACCTACTATTGCTTCATCGTCTCCGTAGTATCTGTCTCCGTGTAATTCTAAAAAGTTCGTGAAAACACGCTCTATATAGTCCAAAGTGGTGGGGCGTTCGGGATGTCTGGCAATTTGGACGCGATCCCACGGGCTTAAGTTCCCGTAAATATCTGTTTCTAGTTTTTCTAGCCTTACTTCTAGTTTCTCAATTTCGTTAGTAAGATCCATGTCGCTATTTTTCGTGAACTCTTTTAGTTCACCTATTTTCTTGCGAAGCTCTACCACTGGTTTTTCGAATTCCATTTCTCCTACCATCTCGTCTCCCCTCCTCCCTGATGTATATCTAATACGTTCGTTAAGGTTTCTTTCAACTCAAGACGAGGAATAACCGCATCTAGTTGCCCGCATTTCAATAAAAATTCAGCAGTTTGAAAGTCTTCCGGAAGGTCTTCCCGAATAGTTTGCTCGATGATACGTCTGCCGGCAAACCCAATCAAGGCTTTCGGTTCTGCAAAATTATAATCTCCTAATGAGGCAAAACTTGCAGAAACACCACCGGTCGTCGGGTGAGTCATCACGGAAATAATCAACCCGCCGCTTTCGCTATGAAGCTTCAATGCACTACTAGTTTTTGCCATTTGCATCAAACTTAAAACACCTTCCTGCATTCTTGCACCGCCAGAAGCTGTGAAAATGAGGAATGGCACTCTTTTTTCCTTTGCCTTTTCAATGGCACGGGTAATTTTCTCCCCCACTACCGATCCCATGCTTCCCATCCGGAAAGTAGAATCCATAACGGCAACAACAAGAGGAAAACTATTAATGGTCCCTTCACCTGTTACAACGGCCTCATTGATTCCTGTTTTCTTCCGGTCGCCTTCTAGCTTTTCCAAATAGTTCGGGAAATTAAGAGGATTTTCAGAAACCATATCCTCATCATATGCAGTAAAGCTGCCTTTATCTAGTAAGCTTTGGAGCCTTTCTTTTGCATTCATGGGATGGTGGTGGCCGCAGTGTAGACACACCTTTAAATTTTTCATTAACTCTTTTGTATACATTATTTTTTTACAGCTAGGACACTTGGTCATTATTCCTTCTGGTACATCTTGATTTGCTTGTTCCGATGGAATGGATGCGTATTTTTTCTTCTTTGTGAACAAATCCTTCAACAAAACAACAGAACCTCCCTTAATTACAGAAACTTGTTACTTAGTTTTGGTATTTGGTACTAATAACAGGTCAAAATATAGGTAAGCAAGGCTGTTAACATTATTTCAATAAACAAATTCCTTTACTTACCTTTATACTCATACTGTTAATGTAACGGAAACTCCACGAAGGATGTTGTAGATTCTTGTCTACTTTTTATCGACAATTTCCGTAAAATGTTTTTCATATAGCTTTATTACTTGTTCCGCCTGCTTTTCTCTCATCGCCTCTAGTAACTCTTCCAAAACACCACTCTCTATCATATTATCCTCAGAGATAATACGTGCATAACTATTTACAAGCGTCCATATCCTTAGCATCAAACTGTTATCCACTATCGTTACTATTGCTTTGAAAAGATCTGTCCTAGAAGTGGGAGCTGAAAGCATTTCTCTCAAATTCTCATATTCTTTAACAGAAGCTTTTTTCATAAATAGCTGGATGCATGATTTTTCTATCTCCAGTTTGGTTTCTAACAGATCGTTTTTGGTCTTGTCTTGCTCCAAAATGAACGTCCCTAATAGTTCTACCAGATGGTGCTCCTTGAAATCTTTTATGAATGTTCCCTCTCCGCGTCTTGTTTCGATAAGCCCCAAGAGCTCCAGTGCCCGAAGTGCTTCTCGAACAGAGGACCGCCCGACATTCAATCTGTCGGACAGTTCACGTTCGGAAGGAATCTTGTCGCCTGCTTTCAGACCGTCTGCTACAATGATGGCCCGAATTTTTTTGACAATCTCTAGATACATTTTCGTAGGTGTAGTCATAGACTATTCACTTTTTCCGATAATAGCGGTCCGTCTGGTTTTTTCTGCTACCTCTTCTGGATCAACCTTGATACGGGCAACTCCAGTTTCCATTGCAGCCTTTGCTACAGCCGCTGCCACAGCAGGTGCTACACGCGGATCAAAAGGTGCTGGAATGACATAATCATCACTCAGCTCATCAGCAGAAACCAGGCTTGCAATTGCTTCGACCGCAGCTATTTTCATTTGTTCATTAATGTGGGTCGCTCTAACATCTAGTGCACCACGGAAAATCCCCGGAAATGCCAAGACATTGTTTACTTGATTAGGAAAATCGGAACGTCCTGTCCCCACTACACTCGCACCTGCAAGCTTTGCTTCTGCCGGCATGATTTCCGGGTTCGGGTTGGCCATGGCAAAGATGATGGAATCCTTGTTCATGCTTTCGACCATCGCTTGCGTCAATGCTCCTTCTACAGATACCCCGATGAATACATCAGCATCTTTCATCACATCAGCCAATGTCCCTTCGACTTTGTTACGGTTTGTATAGGTAGCGACTTCCGCTTTTACACTATTCATTCCATATGGGCGCCCTTCATAGATCGCACCTTTTGAATCGCACATCGTAATATCTCTTACACCATATCGATATAATAGTTTGATGATGGCAATTCCTGCTGCGCCTGCACCGTTGGCCACCACTTTAATTTCTCCGATATTTTTTTTCACTAGTTTGAGGGCATTTACAAGTCCTGCAACCGTTACAATTGCCGTACCATGTTGATCGTCATGGAAAATAGGGATGTTCGTTTCTTTCTTCAGACGCTCTTCCACAACGAAACAATTAGGAGCAGCGATATCTTCCAAATTCACCCCTCCGAAAGTAGGCTCCAGAAGCTTTACTGTTTCCACGATTTTATCGACATCTGTCGTGTTTAAGCAAATCGGAAATGCATCCACTCCTGCAAAACTTTTGAACAATACCGCTTTTCCTTCCATAACCGGCAATGCTGCTTCAGGACCGATGTTTCCAAGGCCCAATACTGCTGTACCATCTGAAACCACAGCTACCATATTGCCCTTCATCGTATAATCATAGACTTTGTTTTTATCATCATAAATCGCTTTACACGGCTCAGCCACTCCAGGAGAATATGCCAGACTTAAGTCTTTGGCATTTCTTACAGGTACCTTTGATTTGGATTCCAATTTCCCTTGGTGGATCTTGTGCATATGTAATGCTTCTTCTTTTAAAGACATGATACATGTCCCCCCTGCTATTTTTGTCATCCTCACTGCCTTTATTACGTTAGGATCAAGTGATGACTTCCCATTAATATATTTTCCATTTCATTATACTAAAAAAAACAAGGAAAAGGTGGTCTGACCACCTCCTTGTTAACTATATCATAATATTAATCATTGTAAAGATTTTTTGAATACAACGTTCTCTTCTCCGAGGATCGTTTTAAGCTTCAGTAAACACTCTTCAGTAGGCGCTACATACAAGGTTGGCTGCAGCTTTATCGTCTTCTTCGCTTGCGTATAATGGACATACACCGTTGATGGACCATGATGCGTTTTCAGCACTTTTTGAAGATGTTGAAACACTTCTTGCTCATGCTTGTCTTCGTCTATTTGCAGAAAAAGATCACCAATAAGATGTGCATATTGTTCTATCAATGTATCAATTTCGATGATATTTTTGATAATCAGCTGAACTTTCCCTTCTCGTTCTTCCAGGTTTCCTTCCACCATTAACGTTTCCCCAGTCTTTAATACATGTGAAAAACGTTTATATAGTTCTGGAAACGCCACTGCTTCCAAGTCCCCTGATTGATCGGAAAGTGTAAGAAAGGCCATAAGGTCTCCCTTTTTCGTTCGAATTACTCGTTCATTAGAAATGAAACTTCCAACTCTCGCCTTTCTTGCCCCTGTGGAGGGAAGGTCAAGGATAAGGCAACCACCACCGAGCTGAAAGTAAGCTGCAAAAGGTTCTGTCGGATGTTTGGATAGATAAAACCCAAGGGCCTCTTTCTCCAATTGCAATTGTTCCGTCAGTTGTAACGGTTCCACCTTCACATACTTCGGTTTAATATTGAATTCTTCTTCCATGAAAAAGTCAATTTGATTATCGTCTGAAGGCATGACAAGCTCTGCATGCTGCATGGCAACATCTAACGTTGCAAGAAGTGTGGCCCTGTCTTCCTCAAACTCATCCATGCTCCCTCCAAAGATAAGCATTTCAATTGTTTTACGGTTGACTTTAGAAGAAGCCCTGTTACAAAAATCAAACAGGTCACTAAACTCCTTCTTTCTCCGCTCTTCTATCAGGGCTTTTATCGCCTGTACTCCTACCCCTTTAATCGTTAACAAACTAAAGCGGATGCCTGCCTCTTCCACTTGAAAAGCAATTCCACTTTTATTGATGGAAGGTGGCAGGACTTGTATGCCTTTACGCTTCGTCTCGGTGATATATTGAGAAAGCTTCTGCTCACTTCCCATCACGCTGGATAGAAGGGTTGCCATGAAAATTTTCGGGTAGTTCGCCTTCAAATAGGCAAGTTCATAAGAAATCATACTGTAGGCAACGGCATGGCTTCGGTTAAATCCATAGTCAGCAAATCGTACAATCAAATCATAGACAGAATTGGCAACCTTCTCGTCATAGCCTTTCTTTAAGCACCCTTCCACAAAATGCTCTCGTTCTTTCGCAAGCACGTCTTTCTTTTTCTTCCCAACCGCTCTTCTTAATAAATCCGCTTCGCCCAGTGAGAAGCCTGCCATCACCGCAGCGATTTGCATGATTTGCTCTTGGTACACAATAACCCCAAACGTCTTCTCCAAAATGGGGATCAGGTCTGGATGCGGATATTCCACTTTTTTCAGTCCATGCTTGCGTTCGATAAACAAAGGGATTTGTTCCATTGGCCCCGGCCGGTACAGGGCGTTGACTGCCACGATATCTTCTAGGTTCGAAGGCTTAAGCTTTGTAAGAACCTTTTTCATCCCAGGCGACTCTAACTGAAAGATCCCGGACGTATCCCCTTCACTTAAAAGGCGGAAGGTTGCTGCGTCGTCAAGTGGGATTTCTTCTATATGTTGTTTTGTTTCTCTTTTCACTTGATGGCGAATGCTTTGAATCATCGTTAAGTTTCTCAATCCAAGGAAATCCATCTTCAGCAACCCAAGCTCCTCAAGCGTTTCCATCGTGTATTGAGTAAGGTAGATGTCTTGTTGTCCCGCTTGGATCGGGATTAATTCCGTTAAAGGCTTATGGGTAATGACCACCCCTGCAGCATGTGTGGAGGAATGTCGTGGCAGCCCCTCAATCTTTTGCGCTGTTTGAAAGGCGCGCTTTCTTTCCTTTGTTTCGTTAATTGCGCTTTGCAACTTTTCATTTTCTTGATATGCCGCATCAAGGGTAATGCCAGGTCTTGATGGAATCATTTTAGAGATCATCTCAAGTTCTTTCCCAGAAAGGTTTAAGGCCTTAGCAACATCACGCCATGCAGCTTTTGCAGCCAATGTACCAAATGTAATGATTTGGGCAACATGTAGCTGACCGTACTTTTCGGCCACATAACGGATCACTTCATCCCGCTTATTATCCTGAAAATCAATATCAATATCGGGCATCGTGATACGCTCGGGATTTAGGAATCTTTCAAACAACAGGTCATGCTCAATCGGGTCCACATCTGTAATGAAGAGGGAGTAAGCGACCAATGAACCTGCGGCAGAACCACGTCCAGGACCGGTCAAAATTCCTGCATTCCGTGCATAATACATAAAGTCCCAGACAATTAAGAAATAGTCGCTGAACTTCATTCCTTTAATTACCTGAAGTTCATATTGAAGGCGTTCCTTATATTCTTGAGCAGGTTCCCCTACCCTTTTATGAAGTCCTTCCCAGCAGATTTTCTCTAAATACTCGTCTGCATTTTCCTCCTCGGGAACCGGATAACTTGGGAGAGCCGCTTGTCCAAACTCCAGTTCTACATGACATTGGTTACTGATCTTCCACGTGTTCTCCAAGGCATCCGGAATATCTTCAAACAACTGTGTCATTTCATTTGTTGCCCTTAAATAATCAGGAGCCTCTTTTGGCAGGGATTCCAGCTTGGTGCCTTGTTTGATGCTGCGTAAACATTCATACACAAACACATCTTCCTTGTGCAGGTAATGCACCTTGCTCATCGCCACAATCGGTAATTCGCTATGTCTTTTCCGGGTCGTTTCAGATTGTTCACGTGACTCGGCTGAATTTCGGTCAATCCCAAGGTACAAACAATCTTGCTCGAACATTTCCAAATAAGCTTCCGCAGTTTGCTCTTCATTTTGCGCAAGTTCGGATTCAGAGCCAGATAAAATCGCGATCAGCCCTTTTGTATAATGCTTCAGCCATCTTTTCGGAACCCCTTGTGGCGATTTGGTTTGAACGACACTCGATAACTTCATCAAGTTCGTAAATCCCTGGTTATTTTTCGCCAAAAGAATGACAGGGTACGTTGATTCCCCGTCCTCCCCGTCTGATAGGACCGATAGCGTCAGACCGATGATTGGCTTGATGTTTGCAGACTTACAAGCTTTGTAAAAATCAACGGCCCCATACATCACATCTTCATCTGTAAGCGCAAGGGAGTTTAAACCAAGCTCATTGGCACGTTCAACAAGCTTAGAAAAACGGACAGAACTGTTCAGCAGGCTGTAACTGCTTTTTATATATAAATGAACTACACTCATTAATCATCACACCTTATTTAACGCTTCCATTTTATATATTCATTATAGGGGCTATTCCGTTCCAAACACAATGAAGAAACTTCTCCATTAACGTCACATACTTACCACATCCTGTCCATATATATGAATAAGAACAGAAAGGATGATGAATATGGACGTTAAAGATCCATTCGTCGCTACCCTTATCTTCAGTTTTTTCATTGCTGTCGGGGTAATACTTGGAGGAGCAATCATCGGTGGAATTGCTGCTTTTCTAGTGGGGGACCCACCTTTGACTAGAATGTGGAGCTTGGCCAAAAGTTTGAAGATATGGGCGATTGTCGCTGCCATTGGAGGTACCTTTGACACTTTTTATAATTTGGAAAAAGGGCTGTTTAACGGGGAAACGAAATTTTTAGTAAAGCAATTGCTTTTAATCATCTCTGCAACCGGCGGCGCCCAAACCGGAGCACTCATCATCAGCTGGCTTACTCAGGAGACCTTATAAGATGAGGGTTCCTCCTTATAACCGCGATCCCGGGTGGCAGCGCTTTTTTTCCGGGGTGGTATTGGGTGCAATAGTAGGCTGGTTGATATTCATGCTTATGTACGGCGTCACTTTGGAAAAAAATATCGGCGATCTTATAAAATATAAGGAAGAAGTGAAAAGCTATAAAAACAGAATTCATATTCTGACAGAGGACAATGACAAACTAAAAGAGGAAAAAGATCAGTTGAAAATAGAAGACTTTAAGATATCCATCATCAATCACGAAAAATACATGCTCAACTCGTTCAGCCGCTCCTCCATCATTGCCAGAATTACAGAGGATCTCAACGACCAGGTGTCAAAAGACGTTGCAAGCATTAAAGACAATCGCCAATTGCTGATAAAAGTCATCGAAAACAAAAGCTACGCACTTGATGACAAACGCTACTACTTCGAGGTCGACTTTCTTTATATAGACACAACGATTGAAATGGACTTGTTGATTGTGAAAATGGATTGAGGAAGAAGCGACAGCCTGTTGTTGTAGCTTCTTCCTCTTTCACCTTTCTATTCCCCTTGCAATTGTGCCCTTGAAGCTTCAATCAGGTCAGCAAGTACATGGTCCGCTTCTTCCCATTTATAAATAGATGCCCCTGATGCCAACGGATGACCTCCGCCGTTGTACTTTTTGGCAATTTCATTGACAATAGTCCCTTTCGAACGAAGCCTCACCCTGATCTGATCTGCTTCTTCTATAAAGAATACCCACGCCTTAACGCCTTCAATATTACCAAGCATCCCCACCAACTGTGATGCCTCTGAAGGAAGGGCATTATATCGCTGCAAAATATCCGGTGTAATCTTCATGGAAGCAATCCCGTTCTCATGCATAGAGAAATTCTCCAATACATAACCGCTAAGCTTGGCAATGTGCAATTTGGTGCGATACAGCTCCTCGTAAAGATCCGTCATCGAGAAACCGTAGCTCAACAGTTCACTCGCATACAGGAATGTCTTCGTATTGGTGCTTTGGAAAAGGAATCTGCCCGTATCGCCGATAATGCCCGCAAAGATTAGTCTGGCAGCCTCTTTTGTCATCACCCAGCCTTGATTTTTCCCGGCCAGATACAATTCGTAAATCATTTCACTCGTTGAACTGGCATCCGTGTCCACCCACATCATATCCCCATATCTGTCCTCATTCGGGTGATGGTCGATCTTTATCCACTTAGCTGCCAGCTTGTAGCGCTTATCACAGATACGATCGGTATTCGCCGTATCACAGACAATCACAAGAGCACCATCGTAACTGGAGTCCGGTATCTCATCAAGCTTGCTCAAGAAGTTTAATGACTCCTCCGCTTCCCCCACGCGATACACCTTTTTCTCCGGATAACTTTCCTTGATCAACTCAGCCAACCCACACTGTGACCCATATGCATCCGGATCCGGCCTGACATGACGGTGAATGATAACCGTATCATGCGCCTTAATTTCATCTATTATCTGTTGCCTCATCGTATGTAACCCTCTTTCACCTGAATCTTTTCTTTTATTTAATCACAGTTTGCCTTGTTCTCAAAGGAATATCATTTTAGTGGAAAAGTAGAATTTTGTTCACGAACACGTTACAATATAGCTTGTATGCGTATGATAGAATAATAAATATCTTGTATGAACTATATAAAGGAGTGTGTCCTTTTGGCTATTTTTGTTTTTCTCATTATCTTTTCATTAATGTTCTATTTAATGTATAAAGTAAAATACTTCCGCACCCAATTACCGGCCGAAAAGAAATGGCTAAGCGCAAAATCCAGCATCGCGTTGGGTAGTTTTGTATTCTTTTTTGGCATTAATTCTATCATTAATCCACTATCCACTGTCGCCATCGTAGTAGGCATCATTTTGTTAGTTGTAGGTTTGGGCAGCATCTGGGCCGGCTACAAAGCCTACCGTTTCTACCTGCCATTTGCAATTGAAGAAGCAGAAGCAGTTAAGGAAGCAGAAATGAAAGAGAAGACGGTTACGGATTGAAGATTAGTTGAGAGAGTCGTTCCTTTTTTGGGGGACGGCTTTTTTGTTTACGGCGATAAAGAAGTTTTAAAATGTTCTAACGAGTAAATCCTCCCTTTTTTGTGGCCAACCGAGGGCAAATCAAGTGATACCAAGATATTATACGCTTCTGACGGAGAACTAATGAGAAAGAAATCCCTCAACTCTTTGTTCTGAATTGTAGTAGCAATTAATAGTTTATAATCTTCTAGCGCATATAGGTGCGCTGACAGCGATTGAATATTGCATCTCTTACAAGTCCAGTATTTTCTTTCTTTCTTCATCATGTTGAACCCGCAATTCTTACATATTACTCCTTTTATCAGTTCTTCCTGTTTAATGTTGTAGTTCTGAAGAAAATTAAAGCTATCTGGAGTATGTTTCTTTATTAGTGTTTTCGTAAGCTTGTTAAGATCTTTTTTATTCAGGACTGCGGATGAATGGAGTGCATTTATTTCATTTATTCTATTTGGGAGATTAGTTAGAAAAGTTACCTTTTTCATAAGTGAGGGAGAAGTTTTGACTAAATGGGATTTACTGTGAGTTAAGGCTACCAAACTCGCAATTGGTAAGCTAGGGAAGCCGTGGTGTTCTAACCATAACGAAAGTTGATAACGGTGGCGAGCTACTTGTGATAGAGGATCTGCCATTCTTTCCATTTCCCCATCTGCCTTATGCCGGATGAGTTGACATCCCACTTCGTCAAATTCTAATTTACCTGAAACGTATTTGGAATCTATTATTAAGCAATGGGTTGATGTAATGAGCAGCGTGTCTATTTGAAAGTATCTACCTTTCGGGTCCTTTATTCGGAGGCCATGAAGTATGTGGTAGTTTTCATGAGGGAGAAAGGTTAAATAGTAGTCTAATGCCTCTTCCCCTTTGTAACCGTATTTCATTTTGCCATATTCCTGTTCAATCAATGGGTATTGATGGTGGGAAGGTACCAGCCTCCTCAAGCCGGCTTCATGGATCAGCATCCTATTCGACTTTTCTCTATGCTTTTTTATCATTTAGTCACTCCTTTGTTAACTTTGTCTTGGTACTTTCGACTCCAGGGATTAAAGTTCCTGCAAATTCTACAAAATGAAACACCGAATTTTCACATATCCATTGGAAAAATGAAAATATCCATTGTAAATCAGATATATCCATTGTAAATCAGATATATCCATTGTAAAACACATATATCCATCCTAAAATCCATATATCCATTGTAAAATCAATTTATCCATTGATCCCCCATCCCTCCCAACAAAAGCCCTTCAACACTTTAGTCTTTGCACTTGAACTTGACCTTGCCTTTAGCCACCGTCCCCCAAAACCAAAAAAAAAAAGACGCCCCCACCCCAATCGAGGTGAGAGCGCCTGCTCCAAACAAACAATCCACTTACTGTATCAACTGCACCATCATCATCGCCTTGCCGACGACATTGCCGTCGTGGTACACTTCCACGTCCACTTTACCGAACTTGCGGCCGACCTCGAGCACTTTTGGCCGAATCTCGATGGTGCTGTCAATCTGCACTGGCTTAATAAAATAAATCGTAATGTTCTCCACGACCATGTCACTCTTTTTCAAATTGCGAATCACACGCTTTGCCGCTTCAGTTACGATGGTTGTAAATACCCCATAGGATATTGTTCCGACCGAGTTGGTCATCTGCGGGGTCACTTCGCTTTGGTAAGCCTCTTCCCCTTTTGATTCTGTGACATCCATGAACTGATTGGTCACAATATCATCCAGCGTTTCCCCGACTTGCGGCTGCCTTTGGATCATTTGCAACGCCTTCAATACATCCTGACGGCTGATGATTCCAAGAAGACGATGGTTCGGGTCGACTACCGGCAGCATCTCAATACCTTCCCACACCATGATATGGGCAGCAGACGCGACCGAAGTTTTACCATTAACGGTGATTGGGTTTTTGGTCATCACTTTTTCAATAAGCGTCCCGGAGTCCTTGCCGAGCACATCCTTGGAAGTAACCACACCCTGCACCTTCAAGTTTTTATCAATGATTGGAAAACGGCTATGTTTGATTTCTTCATTCACCTTATACCATTCCGCAATGGTATCTTCTGTCGTTAAGTAAGTAGTCGCTTCAATTGGTGTCAAGATATCCTCGACCAACACGATTTCTTTTTTTATCAACTGATCATAGATGGCACGGTTGATCAAAGTCGCAACAGTGAATGTGTCATAACTGCTCGAGATGATCGGAAGCTTCATTTCATCGGCTAACTTCTTAACCTCTTCGTCCGTATCAAATCCACCGGTAATTAACACAGCAGCGCCAGCCTCAATGGCAAGTTTATGTGCGTTGTAACGGTTACCGACAATCAACAGATTTCCTGCTTCTGTATAGCGCATCATCGCCTCAAGTTTCATGGCACCGATAACAAATTTGTTCAACGTTTTATGGAGTCCCTCTCTGCCGCCAAGAACTTGTCCATCCACAATGTTGACCACTTCAGCAAATGTCAGCTTTTCGATATTTTCTTTCTTTTTCCGCTCAATACGAATAGTACCAACGCGTTCGATGGTACTAACATATCCTTTATTTTCGGCATCCTTGATCGCTCTGTATGCCGTCCCTTCACTAACCGCGAGCGCCTTGGCGATTTGTCGTACTGATATTTTTTCTCCAATAGGCAGTTCTTCAATATAATGGAGAATCTGTTCATGCTTTGTCACACTCTTCACCCGTCCACATAATTATTTGTACCCTTATTATACGGGTGTTAGAGCTTGTATTCAATGTGTTTACGGATATTGACGCAAACGGACTTGTTTGACCTCTGCCAATTTCGCTTTGCGCACCATCCGCTTTCGCTTTGGCAAATACATGATTGCTGCAATATTGCCGCCGACTGCCATTAAGGCAAGCACCAACCATGCAATCCCGAACCACCATGCAAGTCCATCTTCTGTCACCGGCAATCGCGGTACAGCAATGTATAACATGGCACCGATACATAACAACGATAATAAAAGTCTATTCTTCAACACATGACACTCCTTCCAAACTCTATAGCTTGTATCATGTATATTCCAAACAACAAAAAAAAGAAGCAAATCCGCTTCTTTTCTTCGCAAAAGTCTATAATTCTAGGACCTCTCCCACTTCCAGCACTTTCCCGACACCTTCAGGAAGTTTGGAAACAAACTCATGAGGATTTTGTTCAATGACCGGAAACGTATTAAAGTGGATCGGCACCACCGTGGAGGCGTTCAACCACTTGGCAGCAAGTACCGCATCATCCGGACCCATCGTGAAATTATCCCCGATTGGCAGGAAGGCCACATCAATATTATTTAACTCTCCGATCATTTTCATATCAGAAAATAATGCTGTATCTCCGGCATGGAAAATCGTCTTCCCGTCAATAGTCAACAAAATCCCACTTGGCATTCCTGTATAAACGATTGTTTTTGTTTCATAATCTGTATAACTAGAGCCATGGAAAGCTTGCGTCAATTTCACCCTGCCAAAATCAAATTCATGGGCTCCACCGATATGCATTTCATGTACCTTCACACCTTGCCAGCCCAAATACTCTGCCAGTTCAAAAGGTGCTACGACTAGAGCGTCATTTTTCAAAGCCAGATCTACTGTATCGCCGACATGGTCATTGTGGCCGTGTGTTAAAAGAATGACATCCACTTTCAAATCATCTGCTTTTAAATCTGTCAGACCATTACCCGTAATAAACGGATCAAAAAGAATCGTTTTACCATTCGCCTCAACTTTTACTACGGAATGTCCATGATAGGAAACTTTCATTCTAACAACCTCTCCTTCTCCAGCTCAAATTCTCCATACCTGTTAATCTTCTCTTTTTTAATCAAAAATCCTTCTAATAAAATTTACACAAGTATGATTCCCTGATACTCTTAATGTAAACGTATTAAACTTCGTAACTAGAAGTAATTGACCAAAAAGGAGTGGCTGATTTGAAAGAACATCGTCTGCAGCAATTGGTAGAGTGGCTGAAACAGGAGGACTTGTCCGGTTGTTTCTTAACGTCTACCCCGAACGTATTCTACATAAGCGGTTTTTACACAGATCCACACGAAAGACTTTTGGGACTTCTCGCTTTTCCAAACAACGAGCCTGCGATTGTCTGCCCCAATATGGAAGTAGAACAGGTAAAGAAAACAGGTTGGAACTACGGAATAGTCGGATACAATGATACGGACGATCCGTGGCAAAAGGTTCAAGAGTATGTAAAACAACAAGGAATCCAAATGGAAAAACTGGCAGTAGAGCAGGAACATATGACTGTCGCTCGTTTACATAAGTTAGAGGAGGTCTTCCCGGGCGTAAAACTTGCCGCGGCAGAAGATAAAATGTATCAGCTTCGTCTAGTAAAGGATGAAGAAGAGGTATCCATTTTGAGAGAAGCAGCCAAGCTAGCCGACTTTGGAGTGGAAGTTGGGGTGCATCACCTAAAAAAAGGTGTGACAGAACAGGAGCTTGTTGCAACGATTGAGTATGAGCTGAAGAAAAAAGGCATCAGTCAAATGTCCTTTTCCACGATGGCACTGACAGGTTTAAAGACAGCAGCTCCTCATGGAAAGCCTGGTTTGGATCAAGTAAAGGAAGGCGACCTTGTGTTATTTGACCTTGGCGTTGTCTTGAATGGATATTGCTCAGATATCACAAGAACCGTTGCCTTTGGTAATGTGAACGAACAGCAACAGGAAATCTATGAAACGGTATTGAAGGCGCAGCTTGCTGCCGTGGATATCTGTAAACCAGGTGTCGAAATCGGGCAGATTGACCGTACAGCCCGCTCGATTATAACGGAAAGCGGCTATGGAGAATTCTTTACACACCGAATCGGCCACGGCCTAGGCATCGAAGTGCACGAGTATCCATCCATGAATGAAACGAACACGATGAAACTGCAAAAAGGAATGGCCTTTACGATTGAACCTGGTATCTACAAACCAGGAGTAGGTGGCGTACGAATCGAAGATGATATTTTAGTTACGGACAACGGAATCGAATTGCTGACAAGCTACCCGAAAGATTTACAGATCATTAAGCCATAAATAAAAAACAGGTATCCATGTCTCCCATGGGCACCTGTTTTTTTTATATAAAAATTTAATTAGCTCTTCACTAAAAGATTGCTTGCGCTCTCATACGCCAAACCGTGAGACTCTGCCACTGCCGCGTATGTTACATATCCGTCTAGCGTGTTGATTCCCTTTAGGATCGCTTCATTATCCAAGGAAGCTTGCTTGTAGCCTTTGTTTGCAATTTGCACCGCATAAGGAACCGTAACATTCGTCAATGCGATAGTGGATGTACGTGGAACCGCACCAGGCATGTTTGCAACGGCATAGTGAACGACTTCATGCTTCACATATGTTGGGTCGTCATGTGTAGTAATGCGATCTGTCGTTTCGAAAATTCCACCCTGATCAATTGCGATATCCACCACAACAGAACCCGCACCCATGGATTGAATCATTTCCTCTGTTACAAGCTTCGGCGCTTTAGCACCTGGAATTAGAACAGCACCAATAACAAGGTCTGATTCTTTCACAGCGATTTCAAGATTTAACGGGTTACTCATAAGTGTCTGGATGTCTTTACCGAATATATCATCCAGCTGACGAAGACGATCCGGATTTAAGTCCAGGATTGTTACATCTGCGCCAAGTCCGATTGCCATCTTAGCAGCATTCGTACCAGCGACACCTCCACCGATGATTGTTACTTTCCCTCGGCGTACACCAGGAACACCACCTAGAAGAATCCCTTTTCCGCCTTTGATTTTTTCAAGGAACTGCGCACCAATTTGAGTAGCCATACGACCGGCAACTTCACTCATAGGAGTCAACAATGGAAGGGATCCGTTTGGAAGTTGAACTGTCTCATATGCAATACCCACTACTTTGTTATCAATCAAAGCCTTTGTTAATTCTGGTTCTGGAGCAAGATGTAGATAAGTGAAAAGGATTAACCCCTCACGGAAATAGCTATACTCAGAAGGAAGTGGCTCTTTTACCTTCATGACCATATCCATGGACCATGCTTCTTCTGCCGTTTCCACCATTTTCGCACCAGCTTGTACATATTGCTCGTCAGTAAAGCCGGATCCAATACCAGCTTCTTTTTCTATGTATACTTCATGTCCGAAGCCAACAAGGTTTACTACACCTGCAGGCGTCATCGCAACACGGTTTTCGTTGTTCTTTATCTCTCTAGGTACTCCAATTCTCATGGATCAAATACCTCCTTCTTCATAATCACAAAGCGTTAAGACGTAACTAATATAACATTAAACTAGAAAATGTAAAATAGTTTTTTATGCATTTTTGTAAGCGCTTTAAAACAGGCGGAATTATCTATATTATCTAAATATAGAGGGAAATTCCCTTAAGTTATCGGAATCGGTTAATAACCTCTACTCCCCCTGTTACTTCCAGCACCGCTCCTGTGATCATATCCGAGTTTTCTTCACATAAAAATTCAATGGCCCTGGCAATATCTTCACCCGTGCCAGAACGGCCGACCGGGGTATTCTTGGAGTCCTCTAAGCCTCTCGCATGGTCAATCGTCGCCTCTTTCATTTCTCCCACAATATTACCTGGACAGACCATATTGGCCGTGATGCCATGTTCAGCTTCTTCGATAGCGATCGATTTTGTCAGCGAAACCAGTCCAGCCTTAGAAGCAGCAAACGCAGATCGGTAAATCCAACCTGGAGATGATTCAGCTCCCTGAAATCCGTATGTGATGATGCGCCCGAATCGCTGTTCTCTCATGAAAGGAATTGTTTTACGGAAAAGATGAAAAACAGCGCTAAGATTGCCTTCTATCATTTCATACCATTCCTCATCGGAGTAATCAGCCAATTTTTTTCGTTCAAAAATATAGGGCCCGGCGTTATTGACCAAATAATCAATCCTTCCGTATCGCTCCACTACTTCGTCTATAAATTGTTGCATCTGTTCTTTTTTTGTTACGTCTCCTTGAAAAAAGTGTAGTCTGTTTTCTCCAAAGTGACTCCATTCTTCTTTTAGTTTCTCGATGGTTTCTGTATCATTTCTATAATTTATCGAAACGGAACATCCTTTATTCAACAACTGTTCCGTCACTTTTTTTCCAAGTCCTTTGGAACCAGCTGTAATTACGGCATGTCTCAAACTGGCTTCCCCCTTAATAAAATTGCGTACTACTATATTTTCTTGTAAATTGATTAAATTTACAACATATAACCCGTTAAGATACGATAAAATGATTGTTAGGTACACGAAAGAAAGGAGTCTGACCTTCTTATGGCGAAAGCACAAACTGTGACATTGCCTCCTCAAAGCAAGATAGAGCGGTACGGTTTAGAAGCCGTGCCACAAGAATTAAGAAAAACACGATGGTATGAATATTTAATCATTCAGGTTGCATTTTCTGTGAATGCGGGGAACTTCCTTGTCCCGGCACTTGCAGTGATTCAAGGGGGACTCAGCTTTTATGCAGCCTTACTTTCCACTGTTTTTGGCGCAACACTCGCCTTTTTATTTGTATCTTACTTATCATTGCCTGGCGCTGAAAGGGGAATCCCCTCCCAATTTGCCATCCGCTCCATTATTGGGATTAAGGGATCAAGGTACATTTCCTCCCCCATTCGCACCATAACATCCCTCTACTGGTTTTCTGTTCAGACCATAGGTGGTACGTTGGTTATACAATTTATTCTTGAAAGAGCCTTTCAGTTTTCTCTGCCATTTTACATAATTGCTATGCTTTTAGCCTTAATCATGAGCGGCCTTGCACTTGTGGGATTTGATGCGGTAAAAAGGGCGACCAAGTATTTTATGCCATGGCTGATTCTCGGACAGCTAGTGATGCTGTATCTTTTGCTTATTAAAGGAATGAGTGTGAACTCTGCTGTCACCATTGAGGGTGGCTGGAATCTTCCCATCATGGGCTTTTTTGCTAGCCTTGCTTTTGTTCAATATGTATCAGGTGTGTCCTCTTCAGCAGATGTTACAAGGTACGCCATTACTTCCAAGCAGGGGTTCTGGGGCTTATTCAGCGGTAATGTTCTAGGATTTATTCTTACTGCTTTTTTTGGAGCTTACACAGCTAGTCTGACAGGGAATTTTAATCCGTTTATTGCAACAAGCGAGATGACCAACTCCGGCCTGTTTACCGCGATTATTTTAGGGGCGGCCATATTATCAATGGTTTCGATTAACTTAAGCAATGCCTATACCGGCGGATTCAGTCTGTTGAATTCTCTACCTCAACTTGGCAGGGTGAAAAGTAGCATTCTTTTTGGTGCTGCAGGAATAGTTTTATCTCTGTCACCCGCATTGGTGGAAGAAGCTGAACGCTATATTTCTTTGATTGGTGCTTTTGTCATTCCTTTATCTGCTGTTATTATAACTGACTTTCTTTTAATAAAAAGGAAGCAGATTGAAGTTAGGGAAGGATTACCTTCTTATAATAAAATTGCGTTTATTTGCATTGGAATTGGGATAGGTGTTTATTTACTCTTGCCGGAAGGCTTTTCTCCTGGTTTCTTGGCTTTCCTTTTTACAGGGGCACTTTATTTACTTTATAAAAAGTTGTCAAAAAAATAGGTGCCTTTGGTTGGCACCTGTTTTTGTTTATTCGTGGGAAGTTTGTTCGCTTTCGCCTTCTACCGGTTGGTATGCGTTTGAGCTGTATTGCTCGCCGACAACTCCGCTTGAGTATGCATCAGTAATTTGATTGTGAACCTCATTTACAGCATTATCATCATAAGAGAAAATTTCTTTTGGGTCTTTTTTCTTCATAGTGGGTTCCACCTTTCAACTAAGTATCCATCCTAGTTTGTGTCGAGTGTCATTCATTTAAAGGTGGTAAAAATTACAGGAGGAATGGATAGAATGTTTACCCTAGTTATTATACAATGAGTTAAAATGGGGAGAAAAGGAAGGAAGTAGCGATGTTTTCTTTTGTAAGAGATCCAAGGCTTGGAATATTTTTGCCACAGTTGGATTTAGAATGGGCTCAATATAACAAAGAAACACAGCAGGAAATATTATTGAAGTGGGAAAAAATACGCGGGAGCATCCCGGACCGGATTAAAGAGTTAGAAGAAGAAATAAATTTTAAGCAGGCTCAATTGAATGATGAAGCAGATTTTGAGCGGTCTTGCGAGCTAAATTCGGAGATTGCAGATCATGCTAGTGTTATTAATGATTTGTGGTTGTGGTATCGCATGAATCAGCATGTATCATCCTCAAAAGTCCACTCATAAAAGGCGAATATCCGTTTTGGATATTCGCCTTTTCGTTAAAACATCTCGCATTCTGATTCGTCTAGTTCTCCTTTTTCTACTAAGTGTCGCATCATGTAGTAGTAATGGGAGAATTCTGAGACTTCTTTGGTCCAGTAGTAGTTTGTTCCGGCAGCTGTTATCATTCCGAGAAATGGGACATTGTTTACTTTTTGGCGACCAATTATTGCAACAAACAATAGCTTAATCAAGTGCATTAAAGGCTGTTGAAGCCATACAGTCGGGTGATCTTTGTCTGTTAAGACATCAAAATAATGATCGATATCCTGTCCAAGCTCACTTTTCAATGTTTCCCAGCGTTCATGCTGATATTTCTTCGGTATGGTCGCACCATAGAATAATTGTAAGGATCTCACCATTTCTAAAGGCGTACTTGCCCTGTAGCCGTAAGACATCGCAACAAGCTGTGTAGTACGGATATTTAGCGCAGCAAAAGCTGGGATATCTATAGCAAGGGTTGAGACTTTGGCCGTCCCTGTCATTCCACCTTGGATCACCGAATAAAGCTTTTGTTTGGCAATCTGTTGCTCCGCGATAAATGCCTTTTGTGATAAAGGCAAATCACGTATATCTTCTATTCTTTCGATATGTTCCCTATAGCTTCGGGCCATATTGACGATCCGTTCTTCTGCTTGCTGTTGGAATGAGGACTGCTGGATAATACCGTGCAAATGAAACAACCATGTATCAATCTGGGCAAAAAATAAATCCTTTTTATCGTCTGACAGTAAATCAAAAGCCTTGTCCACCCAATGGTCCAACGTGTCTGAAAACTGGGATGGTTCGTATGTATATAGCTTTTCTTCCCATTGTGAAAGTTTATGTTTCCATTGTTCTTCCCTGCTTATATTAGACACAGTTCTTCCCCTCACTTTTCCATCTGCTAGTTTTCTCCATTATACCATAGCAGTTCCACACAAAAAAACAGTCCCAGATCTGTTGTGTTAAAACAGATCTGGGACTGCAGCTTATAATGCTATTTTCATTACGTCTCTAGCAATCATTACTTCTTCATTCGTAGGAATTACGATGACTTTAACAGGAGAGTGCGGGTAGTTAATAAATGCTTCTTTACCACGAACCTTGTTCAATGCAGGATCCCAGTAAACACCCATAAACTCAAGTCCTTGAAGCACTCTTGCACGGATTACATCACTGTTCTCCCCGATCCCTGCAGTAAAGATGATCGCGTCCACTCCGTACATTCTTGCAGCATAAGAACCAATATACTTATGAATACGACCTGCGAATACTTCCAATGCAAGTTCCGCGCGCTCGTTACCTTCTGTTGCAGCAGATTCAATATCACGAAGGTCACTGGAGAAACCAGATACACCAAGGATACCACTTCGCTTGTTCAGGACATCTAATACTTCGTCTGCTGTTTTTCCTGTTTTCTCCATGATGAATGGAATCAAAGCAGGGTCAATGTTACCAGAGCGAGTTCCCATTGCTACACCTGCAAGTGGTGTGAATCCCATGGAAGTATCGATGGATTTTCCACCTTCGATTGCAGCAATACTTGCACCGTTACCAAGGTGACAAGAAATCAGGCGAAGTTGCTCAACCGGTCTGCCAAGTAATTCTGCAGCACGCTCGGAAACATATTTATGAGATGTACCATGGAAACCGTATTTACGGATGCCATAGTCTTCATAGTACTCGTATGGCAAGCTGTAAAGGAAAGATTTTTCCGGCATGGATTGATGGAATGCTGTATCAAAAACAGCCACTGCCGGTACATTCGGAAGGATTTCCTTGAATGCTTTAATTCCCACGATGTTTGCCGGGTTATGAAGTGGTGCAAGCTCTGAAAGTTTTTCTAATTGGCCTAAAATTTCATCCGTAATCAGGACGGAATCATTGAACTTTTCTCCACCATGTACAACACGGTGGCCAATTCCTGTGATTTCATCGAAGCTTTGGATAATGTCAAGATCGATTAGTTTTTTCAATAAGATTTTAACAGCTACCCCGTGCTCTGGAATATCTGTGATTTCTGTTACTTTTTCGCCGTTCACAGAGATGGTGAAAACAGCATCGTTTAATCCGATACGTTCGACTAATCCTTTTGTAATAACATTTTCACTAGGCATTTCGAACAATTGGAATTTAAGAGAAGAGCTTCCTGCATTTATTGCAATAACTTTTGACATGACGATACGTACAACTCCTTTTATATGGTCACACTTGGGTGGATAATTAAATGTTTTTTACACTCTACCTATCTTGTGCAAAGTTCCGATATTATATATACCTTTTTCATTTAAACACCGTCATACTGCATTTGCAAGAGGCTTCCCTTTATGGTAACGCTTACCTTATATATTCGTTATTTTCTGAAGAATAGCATAGTTTTTTTAGACTATTAAATCTCCACTAACGGTTGATTTTCGTTGCAGGAGCTTCGCTTTCCGCGGGCGGTCCGGAAGCCTCCTCGGGCTGTGCCCTGCGGGGTCTTCCATGTCCCTTCCTCCCGCAGGACAAGAAAGGCTTCGGCAGCGAATCATCGCACGAAGAAAATGCGTTAGCATTTTCGAGGAGTTTCCGCTCCTTCCACTACGATCAACGAGGTTGTCTAATAATTACTTATTGTTTTTTTGCTCAGAAAACCAGTGGTTGATTTGGGTCATGATTTTTTCCATTGCCTGCATGTTGGAGAAGCTTGGCAAGTTTACTAATAGAGCTTCTTTAGGAGGTTCAATGCCTATTCCTTTTTTCTGCAGAACAAGGATGCTTTTGGCATGGTACTTGTTTTGGAACATGGTTTCCGGAAGCTGAAGCATTCCTTGAATATACGCTTCGTCCTTAATTAGAGCGTTGACTTTTTTTGCTTCCTCTTCTTCAAACATGGAGTTTGGAACCAAGAATAACAGGTGCCCGCCTGGTTTTGTGTAACGCAACCCTTGTTCGATGAACAGATAATGCGCATAGGAATGTCCTTCTTCCGCTTTTAGCTTGAAGTTGGCTGCATTGTTATCGTCTGGATAATAGCCGACCGGCAAATCGCTTACCACTACATCGACTGGTTCGATAAACAGGTTGCTTAAGCCGTCTTGATTGAAGAGACTGATTGCTTGCTCTTGCAAATTGGCGTTATTATAAGCAAGTTTCACTAACAGGTCGTCCACATCCACACCAAACGCCTCCAGCTTTTTGTTAGGCTGGTGGTTAAGGACAGCTGTAAGGAGGTTTCCAGTACCGATAGCAGGATCAAGCATGGTCAGCTGTTGCAGATGTGAGGTGTATTTTCCGACGAGGTATCCCATAAACATGGCGATCGCATCTGGAGTCATTTGATGGTTAGCTTGAACGGCATCTTTCATTCCTTTTAGGATGGCAAGTTGAAATCCTTTTCTAATTTCTTCTTTTTGAAGGGAAGTAAGATTTTGTTTGCTGTATTCTTTTTCGAGTCTTCGTTTGGTTACTTCTGATACTTCTTCTTGGATGACTGCTCCGTGGAAGAGGTTTTCTGCGGTTTCTGCTAGTGCTTCTAGGTATGTACAGTCTAGTTCTTCTTGTAGGATTTGCGCTGTTGTATCGAATAGGGAAAATGTATTTTCTAGTTTTGTAATGGACATTATGCCACTCCTTTTCTTTCTCCAATTTCAGTATTCCTATTTTACATGGAGTACGGGCAAAAATAAAGCAGACTGCTATTATCACAGTCTGCTCGTCTTGGTGCAATGGGTTTGAGTAGGGTATTATTCTGCAGATTTAACTGCTTCGATTGCCGCTTCGTAGTTAGGGTGGTCCGTACCTTCGCCTACGTATTCAACGTATGTTACTTTGTCGTTGGAGTCCACAACAAACGTGGAGCGGGCAAGTAGACGTAGCTCTTGCATTAATACGCCGTATGCTTCACCGAAAGAAGCGTCACGGTGGTCAGATACTACCTCAACATTGTCAAGTCCACTAGCTGCACACCAGCGTTTTTGCGCGAAAGGCAAGTCCATGCTGACTGTAATAACTTTTACGTTATCAAGCTTTGCTGCCTCTTCGTTAAATTTGCGAGTTTGTTGGTCGCATACTCCTGTATCAATGGAAGGAACTACGCTGATTAGTTTCTTGAATCCTTTGTAGTTTTCCAATGTTACTGCTGACAGGTCATTTGCAAGAACGGAGAAGTTTGGAGCCTGGTCGCCCACTTTCACTTCGCTTCCGACTAGTGTCATTGGGTTGCCTTTAAATGTTACGTTTGCCATGATAATTTCCCTCCTCATATTGTATGTACACTTGTAATAATAGCTATGTTTTGGAAGTTTTGCAATTAATCAAACTTTGTTGGTGTGTAAGGGAGAATAGCTGTATCTTACATGATTCAGAAGTTGTCGAAATGGGTAGATTTCTTGATATATCGTGGAATTTCTTGATATCCACCCTGAATTTCTTGATATATCACAAAATTTCTTGATATCCACCCTGAATTTCTTGATATACCACAAAATTTCTTGATATCCGCCACCGCCCCTCGCCACCTCCTTCACTCAAAGCAATAAAAAAGCCAACTGCTGTGCAGCTGGCGTTTTTAGAAGTCCAAATCCTGCTTATGTTCATTGTAGGAATGATCAGAGTGATTCGCTCTGTTATGTTTATTGTTATTCAGCATATGTTGCACTTTCTCAACCGCCTGTGGAGCCAAATCCAGTAGTCTTTCATAGATACTCGTGCTTTCATCAAGATGGAGCATTTTCACTCCCTGTGAATTCACAATCAAGAAAGCGATAGGAGTGATGGACACGCCACCTCCACTACCTCCGCCAAACGGAAGCTTTTGACCTTGGCTTTGGTGGTTGCCACCGCCATCATGCTTCTCCGGACCTGATGAGCCTCCGCCTTGAAACTCACTTCCACCTGCCGCAAAACCAAAGCCTACTTTGGAAACAGTCAAAATAACACTCCCATCCGGTGTTTCTACCGGGTCACCGATGATCGTATTAACATCAATCATATCTTTTAAATTTTCCATAGCTGTTGTCATTAGACTCTTAATTGGATGTTCAGACATATTGATCCTCCTTATCGCTATTACATGGATTTTTGATTTTCTTCTTTGGACAACACGGATAAAGGACGGGTTTTAAACTTAGGTCTACCGCCTTTCCAATATTTAACGATTCTTATTCCTGCTAACATAGCATACCCGATTCGAAACCGAATCATACACTTAAACATGGTCTGGGAAACAGTATATTGGAAATAGGGGGTGATGGAGAGTTCCGGTTTAGCTCGGAAGTCTGTATAATTGCTTAAAAACCCCACAATGCCCCCTTTGATTGACCATCCTGCCCCAACAAACATGCCAGTATGTGCTGCATCTCCTAACCCAATATTGCTATGCCATTCCAGGTGTTTCACTTCCATTCTTGAAAGCAATCTCCTGACTATCTCATGCATCCCGACAACATGACGCACCAGTTCATATGTATCTTCAAAACTCTGCCATATCTCTTTTGGAGAAAAATCTTTCTCTTTTTGTTTACCTTGAGAAGGATCTCCGCCTCCAACTTTGGTTTTTTCCTCGACATGAATGGATGCTGTGTCTTTATCTACACTGATCAATGGAACATCAATGGTGTACCGCAACAATCCGTACCATGCACTTAGTTTCACTGTCATCTGATCATTATCTTGTTGATGATGGTAGTAAAAATGGATGGTAATTTTAGTGACGAGAACCATGACTAAGAGAAAAATTATAATGGCAAAGATTATTATGGCCCAAATCACACTTTCACACCCTTTCTTTCCCCTTCCATTATCTCCTAGCATAAAAAAAATAAACCTAAAGTCACGATGGACTTCAGGTTTATTACTTATTTTTCATGAACCACTGTTGTGTCTGCAATAAAGTCGTGCACGCCTTGCTTTTTGCTCGTGAAAGCAGCAACAAGGAATACGATATATGTTATAGGCGCATAAACTAACGCTATATATCGGCCTACACCTTCTCTAAAAAGAATCGTTTTCCATGAAAGGTCATTAGCTTTAAGGTCTACCACTCGTAACCCAAACACCATCTTACCCAATGTCTGTTTAAAATACTTCGTCATAAGAATAAAATACCCATATAGCACAATGGTTGTGGCAATGGTTGCAGGTGAGAACATAAAGCTTTGGCTAGTGGATATCCCTAGTAGTCTAAAAATCGGATATATCACGATAGCTCCGATGCTCCAAATGATTAATAGGTCTAATAGAAATGCCCAAAGCCTCATCCAGAACCCTGCATAGCGATATTCGATGATTCCTACTTCCTTCGCAGGCAACATCGTATCATTGCTGATCCTGTCTTCCCCTACGTTCACGTCTTCATGTATTACGTTTTCGTTTGTATACTCGCTATTCTGCTCATCTCTCATTTTTTCTTCCTCCTACTCTGCATACAAGTACATTAGTCTTGGAGAATTAGGTTGATTGATAAGCTTTGCTAACATCTGCATTTCAGACTCTGGCTTTAATAGTGATTGTACATTCATGCTGAATAAGGAACCCCAGCCCAGGTTTTCTGTATATTGAACAACTTGGACGTTCCCCATCTCATGGTCTTTTTTCATTGCCTCAATAACATCTTCAAAATACCCCAGCTCATCCACAATATTAATGTCTTTGGCTTGTTGGCCGTCATAGATTCTTCCGTCAGCAATTCTTCTGACCTCTGATTCACTCATGCCCCGGCCATCTACAATCACTTTTACAAATTGATCATACATATTGTCTACCATTGATTGAAGAATTTGACGCTCTTCCTCAGACATGTCTTTCGTTGGAGACATAATATCTTTATATGGCCCACTCTTGATGGTATCGAATTTTACCCCATATTTTTCAGCAAGCTCACTGTAATTAATTCCCTGCATGATAACGCCGATAGAACCTGTGATTGTCTCAGGTGAAGCGAAAATTTTGTTCGCCGGTGCTGCAATATAGTAACCACCTGAAGCAGCCATAGTTCCCATAGAAATATAAATCGGTTTTTCTGTTTCTTCTTTAATTTCCACCAGTCTTTTATGTATCTCGGCACTTTCTGATACACCGCCACCTGGTGTATTGACGCGAACAATAATTCCTTGAACAGTATCATCCTCTTTTGCTTGATCTAGCATTCTTAAAAATTGACGATGATTATAACCTGGTGATTGGAACACAGATGTTACATCGCTTCCTGTGTCCTGAATAACACCGTTAACTTCTAGAACTAGAATCTTACGGTTTGGGCTACCGTCTTCAATGACTTCCTCAATAAACTCTTCTTCCCCTCCAAAAATATCTGAAAAAGAATCAGATGTGGAGCTTTCTGCAGGCTTAGTTGCCAGACTTGTAATAATCGACACAAAAAATAATAATGCCGCAATACCTAATGCGGCCCAACGCTTTCCACTCATATCTAAACCTCCTAGTTGTTCGTACAGTACCTATACGTTAAATCGTTTCAAAAAGTTTCATCAAAATGGTAAACTTATCACAATATAGAATTGTACTAAATTTTTTTCCAAAAGGATAATTTTTTTGGATATTTTTTGTTTAAGTTCCAATTTTTATTATAAAGAGGAGGAAAAACAATGACAGAACGTCGTAAAATATTTTTCTTTTATAAACGGGAAGAAGAGCTCGTGTCAAAAGTTGAAAAACTAGAGCAATTAGCAGTACAAAATAACTTTGAAATATTAAATGATCACCATAATGCCAACATTATCGTAGCAGTTGGAGGAGATGGTACATTCCTTCAAGCTGTTCAGAAAACAGGTTTCAAAGATGATTGCCTTTATGCAGGTATCAATGCTGGAGAAACTTTCTAGTTTTTATTTGCGACTTTCATATTGATGATACAGAGAAGATGGTCGAAGCGATGAAGTTTGAACAAATCGAGGTTAGGAAATACCCTACCATTGAAGTGACGATTGACGGTATTTCTTCTTTTCAATGTTTTAAACGAGTGCTCTATTCGCTCTGCTATCATAAAAACAATTCGCGATAGATGTTTACATAGATGAGCTGCACTTTGAAACATTCCGAGGAGATGGGATGATTGTTTCCACACCGACTGGTAGTACTGCCTACAATAAGTCAGTCCAGGGTGCTGTGGTAGATCCGATGCTCCCTTGTTTTCAGGTAAGTGAACTTGCTTCCATAAATAATAACAGCTATCGTACGCTTGGATCTCCGTTTATTATGGCAGGCGCTAGGAAGTTGACGTTAAAAGTTATTCAGGATGGAAATGATTATCCGACGATTGGGATTGATAATGAAGCTTTAAGCATTAAGCATGTGAAGCGGTTGGATATTCAGCTTACTGATAGGAAGATTAAGACTGTTAAGTTGAAGGATAATTCGTTTTGGGAGAAGGTTAAACGGACATTTTTATAAAATCCCTCGGTGCAACAACCAAAGGACACCGCATGAACGCGGTGTCCTTTTTGTATACTGTTTAACGCCGCTGTTGATTTCCGCAAATGGCTTCGCTTTCCGCGGGGCGACCTTGAGCCTCCTCACAACGCTTCAGGGGTCTCAACAATGTCGCTTCTTCCCCCGCAGGAGTCTTCGCCTTTTGCTCCAATCAACAGCTATAGATCATCATTCACTGTAGCTATTCTTAATCTCTTTCATACACTACCGTACCGTCGACGATTGTCTTTAGTACGTTTGTTTCTAGGATATCATCTTCTGTTGCTGTAAATAGGTCAGTGTCTAGTACTGTGAAGTCTGCGTAGTAACCTGTATCGATGACCCCTTGTTTATCCTCTTCGGAAATAGCTTGAGCACTACCTTTTGTAAACAGCCCGATTGCTTCATACATGGAAAGACGTTGTTCTGGTTGATAGACGATTTTATCCTCATCACCAGGGATTTGTCTTGTAACGGCAGCATGAATTCCTAAAATGGGGTCAACCGGCTCAATCGGAGCATCCGATCCTCCTGCACATATTAACCCTTCATCGAGGAGGGTTTTCCAAGCATACGAATAGTTCAGTCTTTCTTCTCCAAGGCGTTCAATAATCCAAGGAAAGTCTGTTGCCACAAAACGCGGCTGGATATCTAATATAAGTGGCAGTATTTTGGCGCGATCAATAAGATCCTTGGTTAAAATTTGAGCGTGAATGAGCCTGTCTCTTTCCCCTTTTGGAGCAGGATGTTTTTCAAGGGCATCTAACATATATTCAAATGCAAGATCACCTATTGTATGAACCGCAACCGTCATCCCATAGTCTCTTGCTTTTTTTACTAGACTGTCCAATTGTTCCTGTGTATGAATGGCCACCCCGGATGTTTCAGGAGCATCATTATAAGGTCGGCTTAACAGAGCAGTTCTTCCTCCGAGTGCGCCATCAGCAAAGATCTTCATGGCGCCAAGGGTGATAAAGCCAGTTGTCTCCTTAAATGTATGTCCCTCTTCATGCATATCATCCACAACTTCATGATGTACCAGCAAATGCGCGCGATATTTTAACTTATCCCGTTCAATCACATTTTCAAATGCTCCAAATGTTTTCGTAAAACTGCCATAATAGCTTAGGTCTTCACTATGACTTCCGACCAACCCAAGGCGCAAGCAATCCTCAATAGAAGTTTTCAAAGCATTGTACAAGTAACTTTCACTCGCTTTTGGTATCTTCCTTTTTACTAATTCCTGCGCTTGGTCAAGTAAGAATCCAGTCGGTTCACCATCGATATCTTTTACAATAACGCCTCCTGGAGGGTTTTCTGTTTCTTTTGTAATTCCTGCAAGTTCCAATGCTTTACTGTTGACCAGTACGGCATGGCGACAAACTCTTGACAGGATCATCGGATGATTTGATGTGATTTCATCAAGTTCTGTTCTATGGAATATCTTTCGATCGACAAAATTATTTTCATTCCATCCCTCCCCGAAGATCCATTCTCCTTCAGGCGTTTCTTGAACTTTTTTCATCAATGCCTGTTTCACATCTTGGGGAGATGTAAAATTTGACAAGTCCAGTCGCAGCAGTTTCTCTCCATGTCCAATCAGGTGCATATGACTGTCTGTAAAGCCTGGATACATGACTGCCCCTTGTAAGTCTTGCTTCCGTGCATTCGGATATGTAAAGAAAAGGTCTTCTTGAAGTCCCATATCTTTAATGATTCCATCTTCCGTATAAACAGCTTCCACTGTTTCCGTTTCTGCTTTCATCGTATAAATCTTTCCGTCGTACCAAATTTCTCCCATGGTGATCTTTCTCCTTCTTTTTGTAAAATTACATTAAGATTATCATTTGTGCAGGCCAGGCACAAAAAAATCGCATTAAAAAAGGCAGTATAGGTGGGGTCAAGGAATCTGATCCCCACCCATACTGCCTTACCTTTGTAAATTTTTCTTTATCAGGATTGTGCCGCTTGAGCCAATTCTTGTTGCCTTAGCTCTATTCTTCTTATTTTTCCAGAAGTAGTTTTCGGAAGCTCGGCAACATACTCGATTTTTCGAGGGTACTTATATGGGGCCGTCAATTCCTTGACATGCTCTTGAAGCATTTTAGTAACCTTATCTTCTTCCTGATCTACCCCGTCCTGTAACACAACAAAGGCTTTAACGATGTTTCCTCTTATTTCATCAGGACTCGCCACCACGGCGCATTCACGTACCATCGGGTGCTTTACCAACGCATCTTCTACTTCAAACGGTCCAATGGTGTAGCCTGAGCTGATGATAATATCATCGCTTCTGCCTTCAAACCAAAAGTAACCGTCTTCGTCCTTTTTGGCTTTATCACCTGTAATATAGTAGTCCCCTCTAAATTGTCTGGAAGTACGTTCAGGATCTTTGTAATAGTGTTTGAAAAGTGCCGGCGTTTCTACATGTACTGCGATGTCCCCGACTTCCCCCACTGCACATTCTTCAGCATCCTCATTGATGATCGTTACCCTATTGCCTGGTGTAGGTTTTCCCATGGAACCAGATTTAATTTCCATTCCTTTTAATACTCCAAGTAACAACGTATTTTCCGTTTGACCATAGCCGTCTCGAACATCAACTTGGAAATGTTTCCGGAAGGTATCTATTACTTCACGATTTAATGGTTCCCCGGCTGATACTGCACTGTGAAGATGCGGTAGCTGATAAGCGTTCAGATTATCCACTTTCGCCATCAGACGATACTCTGTCGGTGTACAGCAGAGGACGTTCACTTCATGTTTCTCCAGAAGTTTCAGATATGTGTTAGGATCGAACTTGCCATGATAGACAAATCCTGTCGCCCCAGAACAGAGTGTCGATAAGAACGGACTCCATATCCACTTCTGCCAACCAGGGCTTGCAGTTGCCCATACTACATCATTGTCTTCGATTCCTAGCCAGTTCTTGGAGGTCGTACGTAGATGCGCATAAGCCCATCCGTGAGTATGAACCACTCCTTTTGGATTGCCGGTTGTCCCTGATGTGTAGGATAGAAATGCCATGTCATCTTTTGAGGTGTTGGCAAAATCAAGTTGATCTGATTGTTTTTCCATCGCTTCGTGCAGGTTTGTCCAGCCCTTTTCTGCTAGTCCACCAACACTGAATCTTACCAGGTTGCCCACGTCCTCCAATTTATCTGCCTGTTCCACAAATGGTTGATATGTAATGATCCCTTTTACATCTCCGTGTTCAATTCGGTATGCAAGGTCTTTTTCTCTTAACATTTCAGAACATGGAATTACGACTACACCCGCTTTCAGTGCTCCAAGATACACCTGATAACTGTCAATCAGCCTTGGCATCATGACCAGGACCACATCTCCTTTTTGCAGCCCTTCCGAAAGTAAAGCGTTTCCAATTTTATTTGCAGCTTTCATTAATTGTTGATATGTTACTTGTTCTTTCTCCCCTTGCTCGCTTTCCCAAATAAGTGCGAGCCTTTCGCTGTCTTGTGCGTACTTTTCAACTTCTTCAACCAGATTGTACTTTTGCGGTGCTAAAAGTTCTTCTCTTTTCATATGAAGTCATCCCCTTTGTAATAGTACTATCTCTATATTACAAAATTTTTTAAATAATTTGAATTATTTTGCGGAAATTTATATAAAAATAAAACACCTTCCCAAAAGAAGGTGCCTCTAACAATAGTTATTGCTCATTCGATTTAACCGCATGTTTTGGTTCGTTGCGGCGTTTTCTTCCTTGTTTCTTCTGTTGTTTTTCCACTTGATTTTGCTCCTTCATAAAAAAGCACCTCCAAGATTAGAATAGAAGAAAGGTGGGGTTTCCCCCACCTCGTAGCCATTTTATATATTATTTTTGGTAACCGCCACTGAAGCTTTGTTCAGCCATTTGAACTAAGCGTTTAGTGATTTCTCCACCAACGGAACCGTTAGCGCGAGCAGTTGCATCAGGACCAAGTTGAACTCCGAATTCAGAAGCGATTTCGTATTTCATTTGGTCAAGAGCTTGTTGTACACCAGGTACAACTAGTTGGTTTGAACTGTTGTTTGCCATGTGTTTTCACCTCCTTGTGAATATAGAATGTGTAAAAACACATGGCATCATTCATGTTTTAAATATGGTAATTCTTCACAGTATCCATCAGTTAAAATAAATCGTTGATGACACTATCTTCTTCTTGCTTTTTCCCTGTTATTAGTAGCTTTTCAGTGCGATCGACTGCATCGTTCACCATCTTATCTATATCAAAAAAGCTTTCATAAAAATTGATTTTTTCCTTTTTCGGCTTCGTTTTAGGTGCAGAAGGAGTGAAAATGGTACAACAGTCTTCATAAGGACGGTTGGAAATTTCCAACGTATCAATATGTTTGGCAATATCCATAATTTCTATTTTGTCCATCGTAATGAGCGGACGAATGATCGGTGTGGAAGTAACCTCATTAATCGTCGACATGCTTTGCAAAGTCTGACTGGCCACTTGTCCCAAGCTTTCTCCAGTTATAATTGCAAGCCCTTGCTCTTTTTCACAAATTTTGTCGGCTATCTTCAGCATAAATCTTCTGGTGGATGTCATCGTATAGTTTTCAGGCACTTGCTTTTGAATCGCTACTTGGATATCTGTAAAGGGAACGATATGCAGATTAATGGAGTGTCCGAAATCTGTCAGTCTTTCTGTCAGTTCCACTACTTTCTGTTTCGCACGTTCACTAGTGTACGGAGGGCTGAAGAAGTGGACAACTTCTAATCTAATTCCACGTTTCATTGCCAAGTATCCTGCTACAGGACTGTCAATCCCGCCAGATAGCATGAGCACACCCGTTCCACTTGTCCCAACCGGAAGACCTCCTGCGCCTGCAATATCCTTACAAGTAATGTAGGTAGCATCCTCTCTCACTTCAACCCTGACATTAATATCAGGCTGTTTTACATTCACCGTTAAATCTTCGGTATTACGTAATAGGTGCGATCCAATTGCATGGTTTAATCCATTGGTATCAAGTTCAAAGTTTTTATAAGCCCGCTTGGCCGTCACTTTAAACGTCTTTCCTTTGTAAGGTAGTGCCTCGAGAGCAAATAATGCTCCATTTTTCATTTCTTCTAACTCTGTTTTCGTTTTTACTGCAAGGCTGAACGAGTGGATGCCAAAAATGCTTTGAAGTCTATCCAAAATCTGTTCATGAGGCTCTCCATTTAATTTAATGAACATTCTATCTCTGCTTTTTTCAATAGCGACCTTTGGGAAGTCTTTAATTTTTTCCAAAATATTGAAACTAAGACGTTGGACAAACTGCTTTCGGTTTCTCCCTTTAGTAGACAGTTCACCAAATCGGATTAATATGTGATCATAGTTCATGTTCTTTTACCTCGTTACTTCTTTTATAGTGGTGATGGCTTGGATAAACTCTTGTAAAAATAATTGTATCTCTTCTTTTGTTGTACTGTATGTCATACTTATTCGGATGGCACTTTCCGCCTGTGCCCTCGTCACTCCCATTGCCGTTAATGTCTTGCTGGGTGCTTTTCGCTTGGAAGAGCAGGCAGAGGTTGTAGAGACATAAATATTTTTGGTGCCTAATGCATGGACAAGAACTTCTGACTTTATGCCCGGAACGGAAAAATTGACAATATGCGGAGCGCTTTGATTTCTGTAAGAGTGGATAAAAACTCCCTTTATCTGCTCCAACTCATCAAGAAGATAGTGCTTTAATTGAAGTAAATTAGATAAGTGATTTTCACTTTTCTCCAAGGTCATTCGGAGCGCTTTCGTCATGGAAACAATTCCCGCTACGTTCTCTGTTCCAGATCGTAACGTCCATTCCTGGTCTCCTCCGCTGAGTATTGGATGAAGTTTGACTCCATTTTTGGCAATCAGGACCCCGTTTCCTTTTAATCCGTGAAACTTATGAGCCGAAAGAGAACAAAGGTCTATTGTGTCCATTCGTAATGGAACCTTGCCAATTCCTTGTATATGGTCAACATGAAAGCTTGCATTTAGGTGGTTCTTGAGCATTTCGCCGATTTCTTCTACAGGTTGGATTGCCCCGGTTTCATTATTTACATGAATGATGGAAACCAACACCGTTTCTTTTGTCAACGCTTCTTCTACTTGCTTTTTCGTAATTCTTCCTTCCTTATTAACAGGAAGAACTGTCACTTCAAATCCTTCCTTTTCCAAATCCTTTATCGCATTCGTTACAGAAGGATGTTCAATAGAAGTTGTAATGATATGGTTGCCTATATTTTTTTTACTCAGAGCACATCCTTTTACTGCCAAGTTGTTACTTTCTGTTCCACCTGAAGTGAAAATGACTTCCTTATGATGGACATGCAGCAAGGATGCAATTGTCTCCCTTGAACGGTTAAGCAGCATTTCTGCCTCGCCGCCAAGCGAATGAAGCGAAGATGGGTTTCCAAAATATTCTGTGGACACCTTAAGAAAAGAATCCACCACTTCTTTATATGGTTTAGTTGTGGCGCTGTTGTCTAAATAAATCATGGTCATCCTCCATAGTTCTGATGAGGAATTTATATCATCAATTAATATAGATAATATTTTCTTCTAAGCGAATATTAATGTTAGCACATTTTATAACCTTGGAAAAGAAATGCCGTCCTTTATATGACCATGAAAGAGGTATTTATTAGAAATATTACCTTTTCCCTTTCTATACATGTATAGACATGTTACACTAATAATTGTTTTTCTAATATATTGAATTGTTGAACTTTTATGTTATTCGACAAATTTCATCAAAATTATGGTAGGATGAAAACGTATTCATTTCATTTTCTCATCAGGAGGATTTTCATGCATAAAAAAATATATACAAATAAGGATATATTGGTATTGGGACTAATGTTGTTTGCCTTATTTTTAGGTGCCGGGAATATGATTTTCCCTCCATTACTTGGACAAGCAGCCGGTGATAACCTTGGAATATCTGTTATAGGTTTCTTGATTACAGGCGTTGGCCTTCCACTACTTGGAGTAATGGCCATTGCTTATACAGGTGGCGACCTTCAAACACTAGCTAATCGTGTACATCCAATTTTCGGAATTATTTTTACTATTATTATGTATTTAGCGATTGGGCCATTCTTTGGAATACCGCGTACAGGTACTGTAGCCTTTGAAATCGGTGCAACACCTTTCTTACCTGAATCCGTTAACCCACAAGGTTGGGCACTCTTTCTGTTTACTTTAGTATTCTTTGCTATTACGTATTATCTTGCATTAAATCCAGCAAAACTTGTTGATCGAATTGGGAAAATCCTGACCCCCCTTTTGTTACTTGTTATTGGCATTCTTGTTGTGAAGAGTATCGTCACTCCGATGGGTGCTATTGGTGCTCCAACCGAGCCTTACCAAGAATCACCTTTCTTTAAGGGCTTCCTTGAAGGCTATCTGACAATGGACACCATTGCAGCTTTAGTTTTCGGAATTGTTGTAATATCTGCAATTAAGGATAAAGGGGTAACAGATAAAAAAACGATTACTTCTCTTTGTTTAAAAGCAGGATTTATTGCCGCAATAGGTCTTACTATCGTTTACGGTGGGTTATCTTACCTTGGGGCAACAAGTCTTGATGCAGTCGGCGCTGCAGGAAATGGTGGACAAATTTTATCTGGCTCAGCCAATTATCTTTTTGGTTCTATCGGGGCTGTTATTTTAGGTCTTGCCATCACGTTTGCATGCTTGACGACATCTGTGGGACTTGTATCTGCGACAAGCAAGTTCTTTTCCAAAATCATGCCATCTGTATCTTATAAGATATTTGTTGCAATCTTATCTATCTTTAGTTTGGTTGTGTCAAATGTCGGTCTTGAGCAATTGATTACCATCTCGTTACCTATATTGATTATGATTTATCCATTAGCAATTGTACTGATTCTCCTTTCGTTCTATCGTTGGAGAAATGAGTCGTTTGTATATGGCTTTGCCTTACTATTCACAGGCATTGTAAGTTTTGTGGATGGATTGGCTGTGGCTGAAATTAATATCACATTTCTACAGGATATCTTCAGCATACTTCCTTTCTATAATGAAGGGGTAGGTTGGTTGGTACCTGCAGTGATTGGCGTGATTATCGGACTTGTCGTTGGGGCAGTAACAGCCAAGCAATCTAATGAAAGTATTGCTTAATATCTATAAAGAAAAAGGCTTGGATGCGAGTATCCAAGCCTTTTGTTTATAGATAAGAGAGTATAAAATACAGTTGATTTCCGTTCCAGGCGCTTCGCTTGCCTGCGGGCGGTCCGTGAGCCTCCTCGGCTTACACCTGCGGGGTCTCACCTGTCCCTTCCTCCCGCGGGCGTCTGCGCGCCTTCCACTCCAATCAACAAGGTGGCTTCATTCATCGAAGGGTCATGAAAAGCCAGCTAACCTAGATAATTGTATAAGCTTTAACCTCATTTACGTAACTTCCAGCTGTGGATTGGAGCAAATGGCGAAGACTCCAGCGGGGGAAGTAGCGGCATTGTTGAGATCCCTGAAGCGAAGTGAGGAGGCTCAAGGTCGCCCCGCGGAAAGCGCAGCCATTTGCGGAAAGGAACAACGGCGATTAACCACTAACTACTGTTTTAAGCTAAAAAAGACCGGGCGGTTTTGCCCGGTTTTTCTTATGGTTTATTTTTTTCTAGAAGGGAAAGCAGTTGGTCGATGCCGATTCGTTCATTCTCAATGTTCCACTCTTTGACCATTTGTTGAGTGAGCCCGTCTTGATGAATATGTGGGAACGTCACTTTCTCTTCCCTATCTTGCTCTACAGAAGGAAGAGGGCCTGTTTCTTCTTCCTTGGAAGGGGAAGAGATTGCAGGTTGTTGTGCAGCCTCTTCTTTCTTTTCCTGAAAGGATGAGTAAAAACTGTACCATATAAAGGTCCCGCTGATGAGCAGGATGGCTACAAGGAAAGTTTGCGCGTACTTCACTTGTTAACTTTCCTTTTCCAGTACTTTTTCTATTTTCATCAATACACCTGGTTCTACCTTTTCTAACGAAGTAGCTGCTTCTTCCAAAGCATTCTTATATTCATAATTTCTGAATAACTGCTCTGCTTCTACCAAGCTTTCATGAATGGAAGGATATTTGCTTCGATATCGGTTTCCATACTGGATGACACTTTCCGCCAAGTAGGCATGGTCAAGGATTTCCATAGCTTCTTCATGACATTTTTCAACACTTGTCACAGCTTCATAAAGCACCGTATTTACTTCTACGATATTTAACGGTTTTTCTTCCAATTTCCCCGTTACAGCCTTCAGCTGATCATTCGCCAAAGAAAGCTCTTGATACACGCTTTTTCGGCAACCCAGGTATGTTACTTTTTTTCTATAGAACGCTTTACTTCAAATAACATCTTTCTTAAAGAATTCAACTGCTCCCTTGCAGCCATTTCATCCTTACGCAATGCCATCAAGCTTTCTGTATATTGTTGATGGATCTCCTGAAGAGAGTTGATTTGCTCACAGATGTCCTCTAGCTCCTCTTTCAATATGCTGAAGGCAATGGTCTGATCAAGAAGGTGGCCACTGAGTTTCTCATACCTGTCATTGAGTGCTAGCATAGATTCTTCTATTTTCTGTTGTGTTTGAATGTCTTCCTGTTGAAGCTGATAGCTCTCTTGCACCACATAGGTTTCTTGTTTTGTCTTCTCACTTGCAGAAGACAAGGCAATCAGGATAGCTTCAACAGATGGAAGTTCTTTTACGACATAATGTTTTGCCAAGACTTCTTTTTCAATTAGGTCATACAGCTCATCCATTTCTGTTTTAATGAGCTCGATTCCTTCTTTTGCCTCTAAAGCTTTTGTTTCCATAAGCAACTTCGTAGACTGCTTCAGCTTATCTTGAAGGCTAGCAATGCTTTTTTCCAGATTTACATGATCAAGAATGTACCCTTCCGCAAGCATTTCCTTATAGCCCGTTTCCACTTCGGCAAGTTGACTAGGAATGACAGACTGACATTCAATCAAAAGTCCTGGAATATGTTCTAGTTTGATTTCAAAACCTTCTAATTCTTTCTCAATTTTCGTAATCAATTCTCTGGCAACTAGATAATCTCCATTGGAAATAGATTGATTAAATTCTGCGAAAAGCTGATGAATCTGTTCCAATTCTTTCTCCAATAAAGGGGTTGTGCTTCCATACTGATGGCGTTGGTTCAGTAGCTGCTTTTTAAAATTAGAATATTTTCCTTCCAATTTTTCATTTTCCTCTGCACTTTTTGCTTGGCTGCCGATCAGTTCATCTAACTCATCGTAAATAGCTTTAATTTTTAGTTCAATATCTTGAAGTTTGCTGTCAGCAATCGACAACACCTCTTTTGCTTTTTTGAAACGATACTTATCTACAAAATCTTCTGCATCAAAGAGGTATTCTTCGATGTTGATAAGCTCAGTTGATAAAATATTGTCCCATTGATAACGCCAATTCTCAAAAAGTTGTTCTGTTTGACCAGTCATGTTCAAATCTTTCACTTTGGAAAGTTCTTCTGATACGGGTTTATTCATGATCGACATTTTCCAGTTTTCCAATCGGTCCACTTCTGTATAGATTTTCTTTCTCCTAACAAAACTAATGCTGATAAAAATAACTACTAGTGCTAAAATCCCAATAATATATTCCATACCTAGTCCCCTTCTACCCGGATGGTGGTTCCTGTCTTCTATGTACATTTTTCATCTTAATCCATGATTCATCTATGTATAAAAAAGCTAAATGGGTTAATATATATTCCACGCCCATTTTATTTATATTTCAATGTTTTTATGATACCATGTAAACGACATTTTTTGACCAATATTTTTAATTTTTTTACATATTTCTTCTAGTATCGGAGGGTTTTTCTTGATTATCGACAAACATGTCCATACCCCCTATTGTCCGCATGGTAGCACAGATACGATTGAAAAGTATATTAAACAAGCTTTACAACTAAAATACAAAGAAATTTCCTTTACAGAACATGCCCCACTACCGAAGCCTTTTATCGATCCAGCCCCTGACCGGGACAGTGCAATGGATTGGGTAAGCATTCCTGCCTATATGGAAGAATTGAATAAAATAAAGTCCTATTATTCATCTGCCATCAAAATAAACATCGGATTGGAAGTTGACTATATTGAGGGGTATGAAAAAGAAACGCGAGATATTTTAGGAGAACTGGGACCGCTTTTGGATGACAGCATATTGTCTGTTCACTTTCTGAAAAGAGACGAGGCGTATTATTGCTTGGATTTCAGTGAAGAGGAGTTTGAAAGAATTGTTGGGGTCTTTGGTGGCCTTCCAGCGGTTTATGAATCTTATTTTTCTACTCTCTTAACATCCATTAACAGCGACCTAGGCCCGTATAAACCGAAAAGAATTGGCCATATCACCTTGGTGGAAAAGTTCAAAAAACGCTTTCCTCACACAAGACCCATCCAGGAGTATACCGTCCCTATCTTAGATGCCATCGCTTTAAAAGGGTACGAACTGGACTACAACGGTGCAGGATTTGTCAAACCTTTATGTGAAGATTCCTATCCTCCTGCATCCGTTGCAAAAGAAGCACAAAAAAGAAAAATCCCCCTCGTGTACGGATCCGACGCGCACACAGCAAAAGGACTCGGCCAAGGCTATGAATGGATTGATAAAGAATTATTATAAGAATAACCATGTTGATCTGAGCGGAAGGCGCGAAGACTCCTGCGGGAGGAAGGGACAGGGGAGACCCCTGAAGCGTTGTTAGGAGGCTCCCGGATCGCCCGCGGAAAGCGAAGCGCCTGCAGCGAAGATCAACAGTCAGTGGGAATTTTATAATGCAATTTTCTCCAGCTGCTCCTGCTCCACAAACACAGACTGCTCCAACCACTTAACAATCACCTTCTCATACTGATCCACAGCAGACGTCTCATACGGCATAATATGCCAAACCTCCGCCAAATACTGAGACTGCAAAAAAGGCGTACTGATCATGCTCTTCAATTGCATCACTGCCATCAGAACAGAAGGAACCTGAAACTCCTTCTTTTTATGCCCCTTTTCCAGAATAGCTTTAAAGTAATACTTTTCCTTCGTTAAATACGTAGACATAATCTCCCTGACAAGAGTAGTGTCAAACGTAAGCTCTCGATAGACGTATCTTGCCAATTGACGATTCTCACGATGAAACTGCATGGACTTTTCCACACATTCCAAAAGACATTCCCTAGCAGTGTAAGTGGACATTTTTTTGTAGACTTTTTCTAATATGGACACGTACTGATCAAAGAAACTAGATAAAAGATGTTCCTGTAGACCTACTTTATTATTAAAATAATAGGAGATGTGCCCCACGTTCACATTTGCCTTTTTAGTCAAGTTCCCGTACAGAGGTTCCATCATACCCTTTTGTGTTAAAAAGAATGATTGCAGCATCAATGATTCTTTGCTTTGTCTTTTCCATCTTCTTCACCCTTTCTGGTGATTTCGATTCTTAATTATTGATTTCGTGAAGATGAACGTATATCCTTTTATTAAATGTCGACAACTTCATTAGGGATTCTACTTTTGTTGTTGTTTTTCCACAATTAGTCATAAAAATGCGAGGGGATTATGATGTTTCAAGTCGAAAACTATAAAGGTTCGAGAGAAGAAAATTACGAACTTGTGCTTAAACAATTGCAAGCACTTATTGCCGATGAGCCTAATTTCATTGCCAATCTTTCCAACGCGTCCGCATTGTTAAATGTCTTTTTAACAGAAGTAAATTGGGTGGGCTTTTATTTAACAGATGAAACGAAACAAGACATGTTAGTATTAGGGCCGTTTCAAGGTTTACCTGCATGTGTAAGAATTCCATTCGGGCGTGGTGTGTGCGGAACAGCTGCATCTTCAATGGAAACACAGCTTGTGGCAGATGTGCATGCTTTCCCAGGGCATATCGCTTGTGATGCTGCATCACAGTCTGAGATTGTTGTTCCGATGGTAGTTGATGGGAAGGTTATCGGGGTTCTTGATATTGACAGTCCAATCAAGAATCGTTTTGATGAGCTGGATAAAATATATCTGGAGAAATTTATTTCTATTTTGCTTGCTGATGCATGAGAAAAATCCAGACAGAAAATGTCCGGTCTTTTCTAGTAAAAAACATTAATTGGTAGTTAATAGCCGCTGTTCCTTTCCGCAAATGGCTTCGCTTTCCGCGGGACGGTGCTTGAGCCTCCTCACTTCGTTGCGGGGTCTCAACCTACCGTTACTCCCCCGCTGGAGTCTACGCCATTTGCTCCAATCCACAGCTAAAAATAACGTAGACCTATGTAATACCTTTTCAAAAACCCTTCAATACATGAAGTCACCTTGTTGATTGGAGTGGAAGGCGCGTAGACGCCCGCGGGAGGAAGGGACAGGGGTGACCCCGGAAGGCGCAGCCTGAGGAGGCTCACGGACCGCCCGCAGGCAAGCGAAGCGACTGGAACGGAAATCAACAAACTTATATGCTTTTTTATTCATTAAGAAAGCGTCTAACCCAAATACTCAGGGTTAGACGCTTTTATAATGTTTCTTATAAACTATCTAGTGCTTGTTTGAGGTCCTGCCATATGTCTTCTTTGCCTTCTAGGCCGACTGAGAGGCGAAGTAGACTGTCTGTTATCCCCATCAGTTCTCGGTTTTCTTTTGGTATAACCGCATGGGTCATGGTAGAAGGATGCTGGATTAATGTTTCCGCATCTCCTAAACTTACGGCAATTTTAATCAACTGCAATTCATTTAATAGCCTTTGCGCTTCTTCTTTTCCACCTTTAATGGTAAAAGAAATAAGCCCCCCGCCCTTTTTCATCTGCTTTTGCATGATCGGATATGCTTCACTTTTCTTATCACCTGGATAAAAAACCTTCTCTACCATTGGATGTACCTCTAATTGTTCAAAAATATATTCGGCATTATCACAATGGCGGTCCAAACGGACATGCAACGTTTTCAGACCACGAATCAGGAGCCACGCATCAAATGGTGACATAACGCCACCAATATCTTTCAATGTAGTCATGGAGATTTCAGAGATCATCTCTTTGGAACCTACAATTAGGCCAGCTATTACATCCCCATGACCGCCGATGTATTTAGTCGCACTGTGAATCACAATATCACAACCAAGATCTAGTGGCTTCTGCAAATATGGCGAGCAGAATGTATTATCCACGACTACCTTAATATTTTTTTCTTTCGCTATAGAAACAATCAGTTCCAAGTCTATCAATGTCATCGTTGGATTGATTGGTGTTTCCACATAGATGCAAGTCGTCTCCGGTTGGATGGCTTCTCTGATTTCCGATTCTGTCTGCATGGTACAAAAACTGTGTGACACATTATATTTATCTTTCAATAATTGTAATAAGCCAAATGTACATCCATAAATTCCTTGTGAACAAAGAATATGGTCGTTACTTTTCGTTAATGCAATTAATACAGCGGACACTGCTGCCATTCCCGATCCGAACGCAAGACCCGCTTCCCCGTTTTCAAGAGCCGCTATCCGCTCCTCCAGCATTTTTACCGTCGGGTTTCCAAGTCTTGAATAAATATAGCCTTCTTCTTCCCCCGCAAACCTGTTTTCCCCTTGTTGTGCCGTTTGAAAGGAAAAGGTAGAAGTTTGAAAGATTGGTGGTGCCAAGCTTCCCTGATAAATGGAACTATCATACCCATGGTGAATAACTTCCGTCTCAAACTGCTGTTTTTTCTGCTTATCCATAAAAAAATTCTCCCTTCCAATTTCCCATCCATTACTAGCATATGGCAAACACCAGAAAAATGAAAGCGTTTTCTTTAAAGGTGAATAAAATTAGTTATATAATAAAAAACCCTTCATCTTTGACAGGTGAAGGGCACGGTTATGGCAATAGCAATTATCAATTCTTCACTTTTTCACTTATTTCAGAAGCACCTTCTATACATAATTGATCTTTCCCTTGATCCTTAGCTTTATAAAGAGCATAGTCTGCTCTGTGAAAGAGATCCTTCGGGGAATCCTGAGTATTCTTGTTCCAAAAGGAAAGGCCGCAAGAAACTGTTACACCCGGGTCAGTCTCTTCCCTGATCTTTTCTATGATTCTAACGACAATACTCTCCCCTAGATTTAAATCTACTTTCGGTAGATATATTGCGAGCTCTTCTCCACCCCATCTTGCTCCAATATCGGTCTCTCTAATATTTGTTTTGATAATATTGGCAACTTGGATGAGGATTTTATCCCCTACTTGATGACCATATGTATCGTTAACAATTTTAAAGTCATCAATATCCAACAGGATAAATGTACCAAAGGAATCATTTTTCATCGATTTCTTAATTTTATCATCCAAATATTTTCGAGAATAAAGTTTTGTGAGGTAATCTGTAATCACATATTTCTCCAACTCTTCTCGTAACATGGAGTTATTAAAAGCCAAAGTTGAATGGTGAATAAGTGACTGCAACAGCTTAAATTGTTCAAAGCTGAAAAAATACGGCAAGGGATGTGTCACGACACAAGCTCCCTTCCCCCCATTCGGTATGAGCATGGGAATCACCATACAAGAACAGAAAGGAAGGTCCGATAAACGTTTATGTACTCGAAGATCTCCGATGAAAAGCGGCTCCCCGTCAGAATATAAAAACTCCTTCATATGCGTTAGATATTCTTTCATATCGCTTTGCTGGAAGAATTCTGTAGAACCTGGCAAAATCTCCATCCCTTTTTCTTGATAAAAAACAAATGCTACTTCTTTTGCATGAAAAGACTGGAGGATTTTTTTAACCATAAAGGAGGTCACTTCGGTCAATCTTAAGTTTGTATTTAATTGATGGGAAGTTTCATTGATCAGTTGCAAATCGGTTATTACTTGCTTGGATTGTTCATACAGTTGCGTATTCTCCAGCGCTGCACCTGTTGCGTCTGCAAGTAGTTTTATAAATTTGATTTCTGATTCAGGAAGGGTCGCAGCGTCTAAGGAAATGATTTGCATGACACCATATACTCCTTGTCCACCTTTTATCGGAATATAGATATTCGCTCTTCTGTCCTTAATAGAGTTTTCAAATTGCACCTCACCTGTCACATAAGCATTCATGGCACAGATATTGTTATCATCAAAATCCAATTTTTTATAGGTAAATGTTTAAGGTCATCATTATCTGAAGTTAACAAGAGAAGATAAGAAAAGTCCTCATACATTCTTTGTAACAGTTTGATCACTTCAGATAAAATTCCGTCCACAGACATTGCCGAATGAAATTTGGATGTAATGGCATACAATTCCTCATATTGCTTTTCTTCGTATCTTTTAAATATGTATTGATTATAATGTTGAAAAATTATTGAGAGTTCTTTTGACATTTGATTGAAGCTATCTAATGGAAGAGGTACAGGAGAAAGAAAATGAAGGTCAATTTTGCCGATTGCATGTTCCTCATCAAAAAGAGGAATGACCACATTTTCCAAATTACTACCTTCACTTGAAGAAATAGTGTAGGAAACTGCCTGCTCACAAATAAGAGATTGATCTTGTGAAAGAAGATTCTCTTCCAACGTTACAATAGCCTGCTCTGCTTGGAGTTCTTCTTTCAATAACAGTTGCAACTGTGTGAGAAAGGTAGTTTGCGTTAGATTGGAAGACGAAAGGAAAAAATCAAATATTCTGCTTTTAATTTCGAGCATTTTGTTATTAGATTCCATTTTTTTCACCTTTTATATTACTTATTACCTATATTATAACTTTAACAGGTAACAATTTCCTAGTATTATTTTAAGGAACTAATAAAATCGTATTTTTCTCAAATACAACAAACCAAAGATCATTCTGTTCAGAGAGTCGAACGACAGACAATGGTTCTTCATCAAGTTCCTTTTTTAGCAAAGTACCATCTTCATTCTTAATTTGTAGTTCATACTGTTTAGAATCAACTTCGTTTATATCTACTGAAAATGTTGGCTGTTCCTTGCTGATATTTTTCTCTTCCCTTTTTACTTGCTCTAGCTCCCGATCATAATAAGTCCATTTGCTGTCTTCTGTCTTCAACCAAACTCCATCTGAGACGTCATCACGTTTTATATCGGTCGGAGCATCTGCTAGATTTATTGCGTACTGGGTTTCAAAGCGATAGTTACTTTCTACGTCCACTTCGTAAATAATCAGCATAGGTTGATTTTCATGTTCTTTTACCATGGCTAGCTTTGGTGCATGATATTCTTCATTGATTTCCTGGAGAACGACAGTCATTTGTTTTACCTGGTTCTGTTCTGGTTGAACAACGGCTGGATCGCTGGTTGGAGTATATTGACTCACAAATAGATAGAGCGTTACTGCAGCAATCGCTGAAATAATGCTGAATCGGATTATTTTTTCCTTGCCTGTCTCTTTATACATCTTCATTCCACCTTGATATAATTCTGAAAAAATTATATCATAAACTTCTGCTACTTTATCCTATTTAATAGTCCGCAATTTTTTTAAGTCCCCAACCTTTTCTAAACTATCCTTGACTTCTTATCCGTTTTTCCGATATAATAGCGTTTGTGTAAAATATTGCAGCCTATGTGGTATGCTATGTTGATTCATTTTGTTCCCCGTAACTAGTTTTCGGAGGTGTATCGTGTAACTCTTTGCTGCAGAGCGAGGATACATGAAAACAAAATGGTCAAGTAGATGAGTCACATCTGTTATTATTTTACAACAAATAATAACACGAAGGAGGAGTCATTCATGGCTCGTTATACAGGTCCAAGTTGGAAACTCTCTCGCCGTCTAGGCGTTTCATTAAGCGGTACAGGTAAAGAATTAGAAAAGCGTCCTTACGCACCAGGACAACACGGTCCTAACCAACGTAGAAAGCTTTCTGAGTACGGCTTACAATTACAAGAAAAACAAAAATTACGTCACATGTACGGCGTAAATGAGCGTCAATTCCGTAGCATTTTCGATGCTGCTGGTAAAATGCAAGGTAAACACGGTGAAAACTTCATGATTCTTTTAGAATCTCGTTTAGACAACCTAGTTTACCGTTTAGGTCTTGCTCGCACTCGTCGTGGAGCTCGTCAATTAGTTAACCACGGTCACATCACGGTTGATGGATCTCGCGTAGACATCCCATCTTTCCGCGTGAAGCCTGGTCAAGTAATCGGTGTTCGCGAAAAGTCTCGCAACCTAAGCTCTGTTAAGGAATCTGTAGAAGTAAACAACTTCGTACCAGAATACCTAACTTTCACTGCTGACGCTTTAGAAGGTACGTTCACTCGTTTACCTGAGCGCTCTGAATTAGCTGCTGAAATCAATGAAGCACTAATCGTTGAGTTCTACTCTCGTTAATAGTGATGACCAAGAAAACAGGACGGAATTTTCCGTCCTGTTTTTTTATTGCCTAAAAGGATTTTTCCATTCCATCAATGTGGCATGGTTACGTGAGTCTTCGTCTTCTAAGTAATTTCCGACCACTTTCACCGGGGTTCGTCCACAGTGTAAAAGGAACGTGAGGACGGGATCTTTGATATCGCCGTTAACCACTTTTTCCAGATAGCCTTCTGCTGACATTTCATCCTCATACTTATGAAAGTGCGGCATCCTTCCACCACCCAATAAACGTTCCATCCCATGTTGAATGACAACTTCATACATGGATTGCATGAGCCACTTTCCAAGCCCTAGTTTGCGGTAAATTGGACTTACGCTTATATCCACCACATACAAGGTGTTGCCTTCAGGTTCATGGTTTCTGATGTAGCCATTATCCGTAATGTGTTCCCAGGTATGGTCAGGCTCACCTGGAGTATAATGGACACGCAAACCTGTCATGGATCCAGCAATCCACCCATCAATTTCTACACACAGAGCCCCTTCTGGAAACAAATCCACATGGTTCTTCAGCTGTTCCTCATTCCACCACAACTCTGACGGAAAAGGTGGCGGAAAACATTCCTGCTGCACGCGGATCAATTGCGCGAAGTCCTTTTGCTGGTAGTTTCGGATAGTGGCTTTAACCGGCTGGTCTTGATTAAAAACGAAAACCTCTTTTTTATACAACACTAATCCCCCCTCGCTTTACTATTAAGTCTACCATCTATTAATCTTTTACGTTAGTGATCACTGATAGCTTTCATGAAGACATCTCTAACTCCATTATAGCGTCACGGACGTCTTTACACCGTCCATGAAGACATCTCTCACTCCATTTTCACCTCACGAACGTCCTCATACCGTCCATGAAGACATTTCTCCGTCCAATTTCATCTCACGGACGTCTTCATACCGTCTATGAAGACATCTTTCCATCCAATTTCACGTCACCGACGTCCTCATACCATCTATGAAGACATCTCTCACTCCATTTTCACCTCACAGACGTCTTCATACCGCCTATGAAGACATCTCTCACACCATTTTCGCATCGCGGACGTCCTCATACCGTCCATGAAGACATCTCTCACTCCATTTTCACCTCACGGACGTCTTCATACCGTCTATGAAGACATCTTTCCATCCAATTTCACGTCACCGACGTCCTCATACCATCTATGAAGACATCTCTCACTCTTTTTTCACCTCACGGACGTCTTCATACCGTCTATGAAGACGTCTCTCACTCCATACCGCCTCCTCTGAGGTCCTCATCAAGAAAGTTTTTGAGCTAATTTCCTACCACGCAAAAAAAAGACTGCCCAAACGGACAGCCCCTCACAAAAGATTAGTATTTAATAAGGAAGTATTTCTTCTTCCCTCTTCTTACCACAGTAAATTGCCCTTCAATACGGTCGCTTTCACCTAACACATAAGCAAGATCCTGAACCTTCTCTCCATTAATGGAGATGGCACCATTTGTAATATCTTCACGCGCTTGACGCTTAGAAGGTGCGATCTTACTTGCCACCAACAGTTCCACTAATGCCAGCTGCTCTTCATTTTCCACTGTAAAAGAAGGCACATCTGCAAAACCTTGTTTAATTTCATCAGCAGAAAGTTCAGAGATGGATCCACTGAACAATGCTTTAGAAATGCGGATTGCTTGTTCTAGAGCAGCCTCACCGTGTACCAACTTCGTAACTTCTTCTGCAAGACGTTTATGTGCAGAACGTTTTTCCGGTGCTTCTTGCAATTCTTTTTCAAGTTCCAAAATCTCACTGTGAGACAAGAACGTAAAGAACTTTAAGTATTTCACAACGTCACGATCATCTGTATTGATCCAGAATTGGTAGAACTCGTATGGAGACGTCTTCTCACGGTCTAACCAGATTGCTCCGCCTTCTGTTTTACCGAATTTCGTGCCATCCGCTTTTGTCACAAGAGGAATCGTCAGACCAAATGCTTTGGCATTTTCTTCAGATTTACGGATTAACTCCATTCCTGCAGTGATATTTCCCCATTGGTCGCTTCCTCCAATTTGAAGCTTACAATTTTGACCTCTGTATAAATGCAAGAAGTCCAAAGATTGAAGAATCATGTAACTGAATTCCGTGTAAGAGATACCAGATTCAATGCGAGATTGAACGGAATCTTTTGCAAGCATGTAATTAAGACCAAAGTTCTTCCCAACATCACGAAGGAAAGAAATAACATTCATTTCCCCAATCCAGTCATGGTTGTTTGCAATCACTGCTGGATTTTCCGCAGCTGTGAAATCCAAGAACTGAGAAAGCTGCCCTTTAATTCTGTTAGACCACTCGACTACGATGTCGGATGTATTCAGAGTACGTTCCGCTTTTTTTCCACTAGGATCCCCGATTAATCCAGTTGCTCCACCTACCAACGCGATTGGATGGTGACCTGCCTGCTGGAATCTTCTCAAAGTAAGAATCGGCAGTAAATGCCCGATATGTAAGCTGTCCCCTGTCGGATCAAAACCAGAGTACAACTTCACCTTTTCCTCGGATAATAGCTTCGTCAAACCCTCTTCATCCGTTACCTGATTCACTAACCCTCTAAACTGTAAATCCTCTAATAAACTCATGATAGACACTCCTTTTATGCTTCTTAAATTAATAAAATTTAGTGGATTTCGCAGCTGATGCTCGGAGCAAAAGGCGTAGACTCCAGCGGGAGAGTAGCGACATTGTTGAGACCCCGCAGGCTTGCCGAGGAGGCTCAAGGTCGCCCTCTGGATAAGCGAAGCCATTTGCGGAGAGCATCAGCGGTGTCGAAGTACCTAAACACAAAAAAACCCATCCCTCCTGTAAAAGAAGGGACGAGTTTATACGCGGTACCACCCTAATTGAAAAGCAGACAAATCCGCTTTCCCACTCAAAAATATAACGGTTCTCACCGTCTCCTGCTACTAAGCCCAAAACTTGGCCGTTCCCAAAAGATGCTCGAGGAGGTAATTCATCCAAACAGGTGTACTGATTCTCACCAACCATCAGCTCTCTTTAAGCATGCCTATTTGTACTACTTATTCCTGTCTTAGCACATTCTATAACTAATCAAAAATTTATATAAAGTCTTTTTACCATAAAAAAGCGTATCATGTCAACTGAAAGATCAAGAAAATTTTGGAAGAAAACAAAAAGTTTGTCGCTATAAAACCTCAATATGCTATAATTAGTATGATTTGCCGGGGGGTAGATAAAATATGTCAAACTACGACAAGTTCAAAGAAAAATCACAGACCTTTTTTCAATTTTTTATAAATAATAAGACGAAAAAAGGCGCCAACATTACATATTTAGTAGTGTGGAATCTCATTCTTGTTTTTCTCGTGATCGGCGTGATCGGCGTTTCATTCGCTGGCGGTGCAGGTGCAGGTTATTTCGCAGCACTCGTCAAAGAAGAACCTGTTCGTTCTTACGAAGATTTGAGAAAAAACATTTACAACTACGAAGAATCTACAGAAATGTATTTTGCAAACGACGTTTATTTAGGAAAATATCGAGCAGATCTACTTCGTGAAGAAGTGTCCCTAGATAACGTATCGGAGCATTTAATTAACGCACTTGTCTCTACAGAAGATGAGTACTTCTATGAACACGAAGGAGTCGTACCAAAAGCGATTGTCCGTGCCGTTGTTCAAGAAGTAACAAACTCCGCCAACCAAACTGGTGGTAGTACGTTGACACAACAGTTGATCAAGAATCAAATTTTAACAAATGATGTTTCTTTTGACCGAAAAGCAAAGGAAATTCTCCTTGCCCTTCGATTGGAGAACTACTTCTCTAAAGAAGAAATACTTGAGGCCTACCTAAATGTTTCTCCTTTTGGTAGAGACTCAAACGGCCGAAACATAGCTGGTGCTCAGACTGCAGCGGAAGGGATCTTCGGCGTGGATATCAGCGAATTGTCCATTCCACAAGCTGCCTTTATAGCCGGGCTTCCACAAAGTCCTTTTGCCTATACACCTTTCACTCGTGCAGCGGAAGTGAAAACTCCAGAAGGATTGGAACCAGGTCTTGATAGAATGCGATATGTACTTCTCCGTATGCATGAAATGGGGCATATTGATGAGAAACAGTATGAAGAAGCTCTTGCTTATGACATCACAAAAGATCTAGCAGAGCCTACTAGCAGTGCCATCGAAGAATACCCGTATGTAGCTTTTGAAATCGAAGAACGAGCACAAGAAATTATTGCACAGCAACTGGCAATTAACGACGGTTATGAACAAGAAGAATTAGATAACAATGAAGAATTGCTTAGAGAATATTTACAGCTAGCTGATACCACCCTTAGACAAAAAGGCTATGTTATCAAAACAACGATAGATAAAGATATCTATTCGAAAATGAGACAGCTTACAGAGGAGTTTCCTTATTTTAATGAAACAAAGGTTTATTCTTATGAAGAAGAAACCAACCCTGATACAGGAAAATTGGTTGCCAAAAACGCCGAGCAAGTTGGTGCCCTATTAATGGACAACAAAACGGGAGCAATTATCAGTTTTGTTGGAGGTCGGGACTTCAAACTGAAGGATCTGAACTTCGCAACCAACACTTGGCGCCATAACGGTTCTACCATGAAGCCTTTACTTGGCTATGCACCTGCTTATGAAATGGGGACACTCCAGCCGGGTAGCATACTTGCGGATACACCGTTGACCGTCAACCTTCCTGGACAAGACCCTTGGTCACCGAACAACTGGAATAACCAGTTCAATGGGCTTCAAACAGTACGCCAATCTGTGGCGTTATCGCACAACTTAGCGGCTATTCGTGGATATATGGAAATCCTGCCTCAACGTCCAATGGAATACCTTTTCAAGCAAAATTTTACGAAGTTAACCCAAGGGGATGCTGCAAACATTTCAGCTGTTCTTGGCTCTCCATCGGTTGGGGTTAGTGTAGAAGAAAATACGGCAGGCTACGTAACATTTGCAAACGGTGGAAATTACGTTGAACCATATCTGATTGAGAGTATTAAAACAAAAGATGGCGATGTCATCTATGAACACAAAGTGGAACCTAAAGAAATTTACTCTCCACAAACAGCTTATTTAATGATAGATACAATGCGCGACACTTTCAGAAGAGGAACAGCTAACGTAGCAAGGGACCACCTCCAATTTAATTCTGACTGGGCAGGTAAAACGGGAACTACCCAAGATACCCATGATATCTGGATGATGGGATCCAACCCAAATGTTACTTTCGGATTATGGATGGGTTACGATGAGAGGCATGTGTTAACAGCCAACAGTGGTAGAACCCCTACCCAAAGAAGCCAGATACTCTGGGCTCAATTACTAAACGGTGCCTACGATATCAACCCAGAATTAATTGGTCCATCCGGACAGTTCCAAATGCCAGGCGGAATCGTTCGCCGTAGCTATTGTAAGTTGTCAGGATTACTACCATCCGACCTTTGCCAAAAAGCAGGTCTAGTTGGAGAAGATATTTTCAATGCAAAATATGCTCCAACAAAAACTGATGATAGTTTAACAACAGGTAAATATGTTCAAATCGGGGACGTTGCTTATGCACCTTTAAGTTCAACTCCATCCGAATTTGTTAAAGAAGGGCCGATGATTAAGCCGGATTTCTTGAAGAAACTTCAACTTGATAGCTTGGAAGAACTCGCTAAGTACATGAAGGATAAAAGCATCTTTGATGGGCTGACGGTACTTTCAGAGGATCCTCTTCCAGCTAACGGGTCGGCACCGAAACAAGTTGGCGGTGTAAACGTATCCGGGTCGACTTTAACGTGGGCCTCAAGCTCAGAAAAAGATGTGATTGGATATTACGTCTACTATAAATCAAACAGCTCAAGTTCCGCTCGAAAAATTGCATCCGTGCAAGCTGGTGAGAACACGAGCACGAAGATATCTCAAAAATCCGGTTTCTTTTATGTAACAGCTATTAATGCTAGTGGAAAAGAATCATCTCCATCAAGCTCAGCAAAACTAGGAGACCCGGATAAAAAAGAAGAACCAAAACCTAAGCCAAAGCCAGATCCTAAACCACCTTCCAATGGTGGAGGTAATGGAAACGGCGGTGGAAACGATGGTGGAGGAAATGATGACGGCGACGATAACTCTACAGATCCTCCGCCAGATGATAGCGGAGATGACGGGGAAGATTGATTTCCTCTCATAAACCACTTAAAAAGGCACTTGACCCGCGAAGGTCAAGTGCCTTTTACATTTACATCAATGCTTCTGCCTGCTTCTTTTTACTACTCCATATGGTTGCCGCAATAAGGATACCAAGTGAAGTTGTTATAAGCGTCCCATGCAATATCCAAACCATCTGTGGCATAGTAAGAGCTTTTAACAGGATTGGTGCAATGATAAACCCAAGTGCAAAACCTAATGATTTCAGCAGCATCCCTACCGCAAAAACTCTTCCTCTTATGTAATTATCCGACTTCTGCAGTATGCTTGCATGTAAAGTGGTAAAACAAGCATCAAAGATTCCTGTTAAAAAAGCAAAAAATAAAATGATACTAACAAATGTATTTGATAAAAAGATAATAAAGCCAAGAGACATGAACATAGCGGATATGAAAAATACGGAATAGATTTTCTCACTTCTAATGATTTTAAGTTTTGGTATGGTGTAGGTCGCAAGGACGGAACCAATTCCCCATACACCCCAAATCATCCCGTAATAGAAGCTTTGACGCTCCCCGTCAATCTGTTCAGCCAATAAAGGAATCCCCAGATTATGCGAACTACCTGCAAAAGAACCAACCAAAAATACTACATTAATCATGAGAAGCATTGGAGCTAACTTCAGGTAATTGTACACTTCTCTTGTATCCCTGAAAACGGATATAATATTATTTCTAAATCCACTGACTAGCTCTCTGTTTTTCTTAGCTGCCGTAGCATCCCATTTCATTCTCCAAAGCACAAAACCAGATAACAAATAGGTTCCGGCATCAATCATCAAGGTATATTTATATCCTAAAATTTCTGTAATAACCCCTGCACCAATAAATCCGGTCACAAGGCTGATGGATGTCAATCTCGCAATAAGCGAGTTCGTTTCAATGATTTTGTCCTGGCCGAATATTTGCGGAACCTCCGCACTGAAACTAACCATAAAAAAGCTATTAATAAAACCGATTAAAGCGGATACCACAAGGATCATAACTGGATCTGGAAAAGGTATCAATAAAAGAATTAGCCCCGCTCTTAAGATATCTGTCACAAGCATGATGGTTTTTCTATTCCATTTATCTGCCGCAACACCACTCACTAAACTTGCCAGAACACCCCCGATTGTTCTGGCTGCCATCGTTGCAGCCAACCATACAGGGCTCCCCGTTGCTGCATATACGACTACATTCAATACAATTAAGTCCATAAAAGAACCAAAGTCAGATAATGCTTTTGTGTATAAAAATAATTTGTGTTTTCCCATCGCTATGTCCCCTACTCTCTATGTATGTATATATATTACTCTTGTAGGGTATTATTTCGCAATACGAAATTTTGAAAAGTATGATATTTCCTAGATCAAAAAAAACAACAACCCACCGCAAAAACGGCAGATTGTTGTTTTCAAGACAAAATTCATTAGTCTTCCATCGTAGACAAATCACCAGTAGGCAGATCCAGCTCCCACGCTTTTAACACGCGACGCATGATCTTACCACTTCGAGTTTTCGGAAGTTTATCACGGAATTCGATTTCACGAGGTGCAGCATGTGCTGCAAGCCCGCGTTTAACGAACTGACGAATCTCTTCTTTCAGTTCGTCACTTGCTGTATGACCATCACGAAGCGCAACGAAGGCTTTAATGATTTCGCCTCGTACCGGGTCAGGTTTTCCAATAACGCCGGCTTCTGCAACAGCAGGGTGTTCCACAAGCTTGCTTTCCACTTCAAACGGGCCGACACGCTCACCTGATGTCATAATAACATCATCGATGCGTCCTTGGAACCAGAAGTAACCTTCTTCATCCATATAAGCAGAATCCCCTGAAACATACCAGTCACCTGGCATGAAATAGGACTCATACTTTTCTTTGTTGTTCCAGATGGTGTGCATCATGGACGGCCAGCCTTTTTTAATGGCAAGGTTGCCCATGCGATATGGCGGAAGTTCGTTTCCTTGATCGTCCACAATCGCCGCCTCTACTCCCGGGATAGGTTTGCCCATGGAGCCCGGCTTTATTTCCATTGCTGGATAGTTACAAATCAATTGTGCTCCTGTCTCGGTCATCCACCATGTATCGTGGACGCGTAGATTGAACACTTTCACACCCCAGCGGATTACTTCTGGGTTTAATGGCTCCCCGACACTCAAGATATGGCGAAGTGAAGATAAATCATACTTTTTCACCACTTCGTCTCCCGCTCCCATCAACATACGAAATGCTGTTGGTGCGCTGTACCATACAGATACGCCATAATCCTCAATGGTCTCATACCAGGCTTCTGGTCGGAAACGACCGCCAACGATAACATTGGATGCTCCTACAAGCCAAGGACCAAAGATGCCATATGCCGTTCCTGTTACCCAACCTGGGTCAGCTGTGCACCAATACACATCTTCTTCTTTAAGATCCAATACCCATTTAGCTGTTTGATAGTGCTGAACCATGGCATTATGGACATGCAGCACTCCTTTTGGCTTGCCAGTGGATCCGCTTGTATAATGAAGCACCAAGCCATCTGTCTTTTCCACCCATTCGACTTGAAGCTTTTTGCTTGCTTCCTTCATACGGGAGTTGAAATCGATGAAAGGTCCTTCTTCTTTGACATTTTCCCCTACGAGTACAACATGCTTTATTGCAGGCAGGTCATCAAGTGGAATACGATTAAGCAGTGCCGGTGTGGTAATGATTACTTTTGCTTCACTATCTTCTAGGCGGTCTTTTACAGCGCCTTCCATGAAAGCTTCAAACAGTGGTCCGACAATTGCTCCAAGCTTGATAGCTCCAAGTGCTGCAAAGTATAACTCAGGTGAACGTGGCATGAAAATAAAGACACGGTCTCCCTTTTCTACATCGCAAGTCTGTTTCAAAATGTTACCTGCTTTGTTGGACATATCTTTCATTTCCTTGAACGTATACTTTTCATCACGTTCTGGATCACGGTAATATAGTGCTACTTTATTTTTTCGTGCTGAATCTGCGTGACGGTCGATGGCTTCATGAGCAACATTCACTCTTCCCGTTTCGGAAAAACTGAAGTTCTTCTCTACCTCTGACCAGTCAAAATTTCGGTAGGTTTGTTCATAGTCTTCTAGATTGTAGTTCCCCTTCGTTACTGGTAACGCTTCCACTTTCATCCACAAACACCCCTTATGTATATTTCTACAGTTCTATTATAGTACAGATAGAATTTTTTCTCAATTTTTTAAAAATTAATAGTATTGCATGAATAATTTTGTTTTTTCTAGTAGACTAGAGGTAGAGTGAGATGAAAGCGTTTTAATTCGCTTGTGTTTTTCTAGTAAAATGAGAAAATATAATTAGAAGATTACTATTATTCTTGTAGGTAAAAGTAGGTGGAGAGTTAGATGGAGCACAGAAAAACGTATAATGCAAAGGAAATTAGAACGAAAAATAGCCGCTTGATCATTGAAGGACCAGTAACACCAGAGAAGCTGGCAAGCTATGAATTTCATAAAGACCTTGTTGCATTTAGACCTCCGGAACAACAGCGTAAGGCCTTGATTGAAATTGCAGGCCTTCCAGAGGGAAGAATCATCATCGCAAGAACACACGATACAATTGTTGGGTATGTTACCTATCTCTATCCTGATCCAATGGAAAGATGGTCAGAGGGGAAAATGGAAAACCTTATTGAACTTGGCGCCATTGAAGTAGTACCGGAAGTTCGCGGTAGTTCGGTTGGCAAATCCCTGCTTCAAGTTTCCATGATGGACGATATGATGGAAAATTATATTGTCATAACAACAGAATATTATTGGCACTGGGATTTAAAGGGCACAGGACTTAATGTTTGGGAGTATAGAAAGATAATGGAGAAAATGATGAATGCCGGCGGTTTGGAATACTATGCAACCGATGATCCAGAAATCAGTTCCCATCCTGCGAACTGTCTGATGGCCAGAATCGGCAAAAACATCGACCAGGAATCTATCCAGAGATTTGATCAACTGCGCTTTCACAACCGCTTTATGTACTAGCATATAATGTTTAAACGGAACTTCTTTTACAAGGAGGAAAGACTATGATTGTAGAAAGAATTATGAAGAAAAATGTCCATACATTACTTCCAACAGATACGGTGGAGCATGCGCTTCATCTTATGGAAGAAAAAAACATCCGACATATTCCTATTGTAAACAATATGATGCAGTTGGTCGGAATTATTTCTGATAGAGATGTCCGTAACGGTTTGCAGGCAGCTTTATATGAAAACAGTGCGCAAGAGGACTTGCAGCAGCCCCTTTCCAAAGTAATGAAAACAAATTTATTAACAGGTCACCCCCTGGATTTTGTTGAGGAGGTTGCTGCGACTTTTTACGAATATAAGATTGGTTGCCTTCCGATTATACAGGACTCCAAACTCGTTGGGATTGTTACAGAGACAGACCTTCTTTATACATTCGTACAGTTAACAGGAGCAAACCAACCCGCCTCACAATTTGAAGTGAAAGTCGAAAACATTTCCGGCAAGCTTGCGGAAGTGACATCCATATTAAAAAAGCGAAAGTTAAATATACTCAGTGTGCTTGTCTACCCTCATCAAGACGAGCAGTTTAAAATTCTTGTCTTCCGGGTTCAAACGATGAATCCTACAGGTGTCATTCATGACCTCCAGGAGGAAGGCTATGAAGTATTATGGCCGAATTTGCCGGGTGTGACATCATGAAAAAAGCAGTCTTTGTGTATTCGGATGATTTTCAGACTTATAAGTTCAGTGAGAATCATCCATTCAATCAACTAAGAGTCAAGCTCACTTATGATCTGCTTCAAAAGAGCAAGCTTCTTTCTGCTCAAGATATTGTTCCACCGAGAATGGCTACTGATGAGGAATTAGCGCTGATTCATGATCCGCGCTATATAGAGGCTGTTAAATTGGCTGGAAAAGGTTTATTGCCAAAAGAGAAAGCAAACAATTACGGACTTGGTACAGAAGATACACCTATTTTTCCAAATATGCACGAGGCTAGTGCCCTGCTCGTCGGTGGGACATTAACAGCTGTTGACCAAGTAATGACAGGTAAATCTGAGCACGCCTTGAATTTAGGCGGCGGTCTGCATCATGGTTTCAGAGGGAAAGCATCCGGATTTTGTATTTATAATGACACTGCTGTGGCCATTAAGTATCTTCAAGAAAAGTATGGTGCCCGCGTTCTATACGTCGATACGGATGCCCATCATGGCGACGGTGTTCAGTGGGCTTTTTACGAGGATCCCAATGTCTGTACTTTATCTATACATGAAACGGGCCGGTATCTATTCCCTGGGACCGGCAATGTGAATGAACGGGGGCAGGGAGATGGATATGGTTATTCTTTCAATATTCCCATCGACGCCTTTACTGAGGATGACTCTTTCTTAGAGGTTTATGAACAGTCCCTTACAGAGGTGGCCAACTTCTTTAAACCAGATGTCATTTTAACGCAAAATGGTGCGGACGCCCATTACTATGATCCTCTCACCCATCTGTCCACTTCCATTAAAGTGTATAGGGAGATTCCGAAGCTTGCTCATAAAATTGCCCATCAATATTGCAATGGTCGCTGGATTGGTGTTGGAGGCGGAGGCTATGATATTTGGAGAGTCGTTCCGCGGGCATGGTCTCATGTTTGGTTAGAAATGATAGAAAAGAACAATGTGCACGGTGTATTATCAGAAGATTGGATAAACGAATGGAAAGACAAGGCACCTGTGGAATTGCCTGCTGCATGGGAAGACCAGCCGGACCTATATAAACCCATTCCACGAAAACAGGAAATTACGGAGAAAAATAAACAGCTTCTCTCAAAAGCTTTATACCCTATTAGCCATCTGCGCACCGATAATTCACAGATTGGCTAAAGAAAAACCAGCACTACGCCGTTTAGCGTGAAGAGCTGGTTTTTCGCATTTTCAGTTCACTATTTCTTCTTTTTGAGGATCGGAAATGACTATTTCTACTCTTCTATTCTTTTGATAGTTAGCATTGGAAGTATTCTCTACAATCGGTCTTGTATCGCCATAACCTACGGCAATAAATCGCTCAGGATCCAAGTCATGAGCGTCAACCAGATATCGAATCACACTACTAGCCCGGGCTGCAGATAATTCCCAGTTGGATGGGAACTTTTCAGTTGAGATTGGTCTGTTATCGGTATGTCCTTCTACTTTAACCAGGTTCGGAATCTTCGTTAATAACGTTCCGACTTTATCGAGAAAAGGATGTGCAATTGGCAGGATTCTGGCTTCAGCCGTCTCATATAAAACCTTTTCTTCTAGCACAAGGACGATTCCACGCTCTGTTCTGTTAGCAACTACTACATCCTCGAGGTCATTTTCGGCTAAAAACGTTTGTACTTCAACAAGCAGCTCTTGCAAGCTATCCTCATTCTCTTGTGTTTGTTCCTCGTTTTCCGCTACATCTTCTTGGTTATTGGTCGACTCCGTATTTATAGAGAAATCTGTAGGGTGCTCAAAAGGAACGGCAGATGGATTATAATCTAAAATATTCACTTGCTTGAACGACTCTGCTACAGCTTTAAATTTCACCAAGTCTATTTGGGACATGGAGAATAGTAAGATGAAAAATACTAAGACAAGCATAAAGAGGTCGGAAAACGTGACCATCCACTTTGGTGCACCACTTTCAACAGACATCTTCTTTTTACGGCGCTTCATTGGAAGTTCTCCTCCAACGTTTCAGCTACCGCTTCATCTTTTCTTTCCCGATCTTGATTAGAAAGGAATGCAGATAGCTTCTCCTCCAAAATCTTTGGATTCTGACCAGACTGAACGCCGATTACACCTTCAATAATAATTTGTTTTAAAAATACTTCTTTTTCTGTTTTATTTGCAAGTTTACTAGCCATCGGGAGAAATACAAGGTTTGCTAAAAGGGTGCCATACAATGTTGTCAGAATAGCAATGGCCATATTTGGTCCGAGGGTAGTTGGGTCGTTTAAGTTTTTTAACATTAGGACCAATCCGATTAGCGTACCGATCATCCCCCATGAAGGAGCATAATCTCCGGCTTTTTCCAGAATGCTTCTTCCCTTCATATGTCTTTCTTCCATTGCTGAAATTTCTGCGTTCATGATGTCATGAATCACTTCCGGTTCCACACCATCCACTGCAAGCAGTACGCCCTTTTTAATAAAATCATCCTCTACATCTTCAAGTTCTGCTTCCAGAGCCAATAGCCCTTCTCTTCTGGCTCGGTCTGATAATCGGACAAATGTTTGGATTAAGTTGGGCAGTTCATTTTCTTGTCGGGAAAATGCCGCTTTAATTACAGTAGGCATTACTTTTAACTCTTTTAAGTTAAAGGTTATTAGTAGTGCTCCCAGGGTCCCTCCAATTACGATTAGAAAGGAGGGAAAATGCAAGAAACTGCTTGCACCGCTTAAACCAGAGTTGTTAATGATGCCGAATAATATCATTGCTAGACCGAGAATGAGACCTATTGGTGTTAACATATCAAACTTTTTCATACTTTCTCCCCTGACCTTAAACGCTCTTGTTTGTTTTTTAATTTGACTTACTACACTAACTCCCAGTTTCCTTCCGTTGCAGGTGGTCAACTGGGGATAGTTGAATAATCAATTGATTGTCGTTTTTAGATAAAGAAAGAGGACAAACGTTTTGGTGGTTGTCCTCTTCTTTTACTATCTATATCGACAGTATTTTTATTTTGTTGAGCGTCTAAATTCAATTCTATGTGGAAGTACGACAGTTTGGTCTTCTACTTTCTCTTTGTTCATAAATTTCGTTAATAGTCTCATGGCTACTGCCCCGATATCATACATCGGTTGTACAACTGTAGAGAGCTGCGGACGGACCATTGTTGCCAGTCTAGTGTTATCAAAACCGATTACTTCAATATCTTCTGGGATGTTTAGTCCGTTGTCCTGAGCACCATGAATGACTCCCAAAGCCATTTCATCCGTTCCAACAAAAATGGCTGTTGGACGATCCTTCATTCCGATAAGTTTTTCCACAGCTTCTATACCGGAATCGTAAGAATAGTCACCTTCTATCACGATCTCCTTATCATAAGAAAGACCTGCTTCTTCAAGTGCACGTTTATAGCCAGTCAGTTTTTTCTCACCGTTGATTGGTTCTTCAAAAAGACCTGACACGTAGCCCACTCGTTTATGCCCTTTTTCAATTAATGCCGTTACAGCGTCAAAAGAAGCTTGAACATAATCAATGGTCACTGATGGCACTTTATTGTCTTTTTCAATCGATGCTGCTAATACAATAGGAACTGGTGATCTTTCAAATTCTGCAGCCAGTTCTTCTGTTATATTACCACTCATGAAAACAATTCCATCTACTTGTTTGCCAAGCATCGTGTTTAACAGGTGTAATTCCTTGTCCACATTTTGATCGGAATTGCTTAAGATAATATTGTATTTATACATCGTTGCAATATCTTCAATGCCGCGAGCAAGCTCTGCGTAGAAGATGTTGGAGATATCAGGGATGATAACCCCTACTGTTGTTGTTTTTTTGCTTGCAAGTCCTCTTGCTACTGCGTTTGGACGATAACCAAGACGTTCAATTGCTTCCAATACTTTTTTTCTTGTGGTTGGTTTTACATTCGGGTTTCCATTTACTACCCGGGAAACCGTTGCCATGGAAACATTGGCTTCTCTTGCAACATCATAAATTGTTACATTCATTCACAAACACTCTCCTTCTATATACATGCATCTATGTAAGGCAATATTTAATAAGATAAATTTGGCAAAATAACGCATTTATCTAATAATCATACGTTATTCTACGCAGACAAGCAATGAATTTACTATACTCCTGCTTATATCTTTTGCTAAATGTAAAATTTTTATGAAAACTTATGAAAACAGACAAAGACGAGCGTTCTGCCCGCTCGTCTTTGGTGAAATCTTATTATGATTTGTATGCGTAGTGACTGCGCAATTCAGTGATGAACTCATTGAACTCATCGATGTCCATCTGCTGTGCCGCGTCGGAAAGTGCTACTGCCGGATCAGGATGGACTTCAGCCATCACTCCATCCGCACCGATTGCAAGTGCTGCCTTTGCTGTAGGCAATAGAAGATCTTTTCTACCTGTGGAATGTGTTACATCCACAAATACAGGTAAATGAGTTTCTTTCTTTAAAATTGGTACAGCAGAGATATCTAGTGTATTACGTGTAGCTTTCTCATACGTTCTGATTCCACGCTCACACAAAATGATTTGGTCATTACCTTGAGAGATAATGTACTCAGCTGCATTGATGAACTCATCAATCGTTGCTGCAAGTCCTCTTTTTAGAAGAACTGGCTTTTTCACTGCACCAGCAGCTTTCAGTAGTTCAAAGTTTTGCATGTTACGGGCACCGATTTGGATGACATCTACATAATCGCATGCGACTTCAATATCAGCAGGGTTGATGATTTCACTGATGATTGCCATATCGAACTCATCACCAACACGTTTTAATATCTTTAAACCTTCTAATCCAAGTCCTTGGAAGTCGTATGGAGATGTTCTTGGCTTGAATGCCCCACCACGCAGAAGTTTAATTCCTTGCGCTTTTGCTGCTTGGGCAACTTGGGCAACCTGTTCATAACTTTCAACTGCGCAAGGGCCGACGATGAAGTTTTGAGATCCATCACCAATTTTTACTCCTTTTACTTCAACAACCGTATCTTCCGGTTTTTTCTTACGGGATACCAGCAAAGCTTTTCTATGATCATCTTTTTGCAGTTCAAGACCTGCTTTGAAAATCTCTTTGAATAAATGCTGTAAAGTGGAAGTTTCGAAAGGTCCATCGTTATGTTCCGTGATCAGGTCCAACATTTTTCTCTCACGGACAGGGTCATATCGATTTACACCTTGCGCCTCTTTAAGCTTTCCAATTTCTTGGACAAGCTCACCGCGCTTGTTGATAACCTCTAATAGTTGTAAGTTTAGTTCTTCGACTTGTTTTCGCAAGGCATCTAATTCGTTATGACTCATATAATTTCATCCTTTCTGTATTTATAACAGTACCGAGTTGTGGTACATTTCTATTAATTAGTTATTATAAACGATGACTTTCTGATTGTCACGGATTTTTTCTTTATTAATTAAACGCTTTTAAGCGGTAAAGTATTATATGATGCTACATAGGGATGGTGAATCTTTTTTGATTTTCGCATTGGATATTGGAACAAGGTCAGTGGTAGGACTACTGTTAGAACAAGATAGGAGCAAGTTCCGCATCAAGGATATAGTAGTAAAAGAGCACGAAGAACGTGCCATGTTGGATGGTCAAATTCATGATATTTTGGCAGTTTCTAAAGTAATAACATATGTGAAAGAAAAGTTAGAAGAAAAACATGGACCATTAAAAAAAGTATGTGTCGCTGCAGCAGGAAGAGCCTTAAAAACACAGACGGCCTATGCGATCCAAGATATTAAAGGGAAAGCACTTTTTACAGAAGACGATATATTTTTATTAGAACTTTCCGCTGTTCAGGAAGCTCAAAGGAAGTTACTCCAAGAAAGTGAAATTGACTCAGCAAACCAATATTTCTGTGTAGGATATTCCGTTCTAAGGTATTACTTGGATGAAGAAGAGATTGGCAGCCTGCTCGATCAAAGAGGGGAAAAAGCATCTGTTGAGATCATTTCGACATTCTTACCTAAAATCGTAGTAGAATCATTGATCTCAGCCCTTCAACGGTCGAACCTTCAACTTGAAGCCCTGACACTTGAACCGATTGCAGCGATAAATGCCCTCATTCCTCCTTCTATGCGAAGATTGAATATCGCCTTAGTAGACATTGGTGCTGGTACATCGGACGTGGCCATCTCCATGGAGGGTACTGTTACTGCATACGGAATGGTCCCTGTTGCTGGCGATGAAATTACAGAGGGTTTGAGTGATGCTTTTCTACTTGACTTCCCACAGGCGGAACAAGCAAAACGCGACTTGCTCCATAAGGAGGATATTACCTTTACCGATATTCTTGGTTTTGAACAAACTCTCTCTAAACAAGAAATGGTAGATCAGATTTACTCTTCTATAGAGAAACTAGCTTCCTCTATCACTAAGGAGATTAAGAGGCAAAATAACCAAATAGCCCCTAAAGCTGTCATGCTTGTGGGAGGTGGAAGCCTTACCCCTTCTCTCCCTTTGCTCATTGCTGAAAAACTGGGCTTACCTGAAAATCGTGTAGCAATTCGAGGCGTAGACGCGATTGGGCAATTGGATCAAACAAACCTCCCTGTAAAAGGACCTGAATTTATTACGCCTATCGGGATTGCCATTGCTGCAAAGGAAAAACCAATCGAATACGTTTCTGTCACCGTCAATGAGCTTCCCGTTCGTTTATTTGATGTGAAAAAGCTGACCATTGGAGACAGCCTTTTAGCTGCGGGGATTAGCATCAACAAATTGGTTGGGAAGCCAGGCTTGGCAATAATGGTTGAGGTGAACGGGAAAGGAATTACATGTCCAGGAAGTTTTGGAGAAGCACCGAAGATTTTAAAAAATGGACAGCCAGCACAAAGTTTTGATCCTATTGAAAATGGTGATGCCATTATGGTGGAAAAAGGCGTGGATGGAAAAGCAGCCGCTATTACTGTCCGTGAGGTTGTAGGAACAACGTTACCTATCGTTTCCGTAGCTGTAAACGGCAAAGCTGAAGCTATCAATCCAAGTATACTCCTTAACGGTCATCCAGTCTCATTGGACCAACAACTTGTAGACCGCGATAAGGTTACATTCACCTACCCGGAAACCATAAGGGACCTTCTGTTGCAGAGCAATGAAATTGCAGAAAAGGATCTTGAGCCATTTCACTTATTCATAAACGACGAGAAAACCAACCTTTCACCATTTTCTGTCCAAGTGAAGAAGAATGGAAAACAAGTCACTTTACATGACCATTTTTCCAATGAAGACAGTATTGTCTGGGAAAAAGGAAGCACTCCTACAGTAAAAATGCTTGCTATCATTCAACAGTATGAAACCAAACAAGAAATAGCCGTCACTTATAAAGGGCAAAGAGTTGTCTTGAGTAAGGTGTTGCTTGAATTTTATCGCAATGGGAAGTTGCTTGGAGATGAGGATATCCTACATAGAGGCGACCACCTGCAAGTGATGATCAGGCGCAAGGAGCCATTCATTTTTCAAGATATGTTCCGCTTCGTCGATATAGACAGACCAAAAGGCGCTGGATCCTTTATGTTAAAGAAAAATGGCATGGAAGCCTCTTTCTACGACTTTATCGACCATGGGGATGAACTAGACATAGAGTGGAAAAGTAAAGTCCTAGAAGCAAACTTGGAAGATAAGGCTTGATCCAAAATAAAACGAACGTGCATAGTTGCACGTTCGTTTTATTTTACGTTCTCTTGAAGGGAAGAATGGGTAATCTTCCAGTGGGTTGCACTCCAAGCAACTTTTCCATTTTTAAATAATAACGCTTGCGGAGATTCATGCTTTACATCAAATGTCTCCGCGATATGATTGGAGAGTGGTCTAGCTTCTTGGACATTTAGATAAAAACATGGAACCTGATCTTGGTCTGCTACAAAGTTTTCGAATTCTTCAAATGCTGCATGACTGATTGGACATGTTGTGCTGTTTTTGAAGAATAAAAAAGTATCATTTTCTTGAACGATCTGATCGAATTCTTCTACAGATTGAACGATGGTTTTGCTCATACTATTACACCCTTTTCTGCTTGTTTTAAGAATATGGCGGCTGACACCGCTCTTGATTTCCGCAAATGGCTTCGCTTTCCGCGGGGCGACCTTGAGCCTCCTCACAACGCTTCAGGGGTCTCAACATTGTCGCTACTCCCCCGCTGGAGTCTTCGCCTTTTGCTCCAATCTACAGCTATAAATCTCTCAGGAAATTAAAAACGGCGAAGTTATCATACCACTTCGCCGTTTTATTCTCAAGTTATGAGATTGTTTATTTTTCTTCTTTGTCTTCTTCGCTTGCAGATAGCTTTTTCTCTACGTCTTCTAACGCAGCTTTTGTATCTTCAAGGCGCTTTTTCACTTCATCTGTCATTTCATCAGATTCCGTTTCAATAGCAGTAGCGGCTTCTGAAATAATATCTTGAACCTGCTCTTGCAGCTCCATGGATATATCGCCATTTTTCTCGCGCAATTGTTTAACTTTGTCCATCACTTGTTGTGTTTGATCCGTAATGGCTTTAGTTAATTGGTTCTTCTTATCTTTAGCAGTTTCAGCTAATTCAGAAGTATATTCAGTAGCTTGAACTTTCCAGTTATCTGTTCTTTCTTTTAATTGAGTCGCCTGGTCCGTGATATCTTCACGAAGCTCTCTACCGGATTTAGGAGCTAGGAACAATGCAGTTGTAGCTCCCACAATTCCACCAATTAATGTACCAATTAAAAAGTCTTTCGTGTTAATACCGTCAGTGTTCGTGTTCATCTCTTTCTTGTTCTCTTCGCTCATTTCCGATTCCTCCTCAAATTTTGTTGATTTTGTTTTTCTGTTTTCTCTCATTCCATTTGTCGACAATTTCCATAGCCACATTAGACCATTGAACAACTTGCGACACCTTATCCTGGTTTTGATCTAGTTGATGTGCAACATTATTAGATAAACGTGAAACGGAATGATTAAATCCTTGAATGGAAGTTCCAACATCCTTTACAGCAGTTACAACCGTATTAAGTTGTTGCGACTTATCTTGAATGTCGTCCATTAATACATTGGTTTTATGTAGGATCTGCTCTGTCTCGGATGTGATCCCTTGCATCTGTTTTTCAATTCCACCTAATGTACCGGCAACTTGATTTAAAGTGCCTTGCACGGAAAGAAGAGTTTTGGAAACAAATATAACCAATATTAAAAAAGCAATAGCTACAATAATTGCGCTAATGTAAAGCAATTCACTCAAAGCGACACCTCCTGGCTGCTGACGTACATACTTACTATTTACCCCACATACTACAGTTTAAACATTCTATACTCTGTTTTATTCTAGGACAATGAGAAAATCCCTTCAAAAATTTAAAGAATTTTTAAAAATATTACTAATATTTTTAGACAAATAATTCAACAAAATACGCGTAATCGGTTACAATAATGATGATACATAACCAATCTCTTAGGGGGCAATACAATGAAGGATCCTCGGATTCAAACACTTGCAAAAAATTTAATCAACTATTCTGTTCGTCTTCAAAAAGGCGAAAAGGTATTAATCGAGAACTTCGGACTGCAAAGAGAACTTGTAGTAGCTCTTGTCGATGAAGCTTATAAAGCTGGCGGATATCCATTCGTTTCATTAAAAGATGTTCAGGTAGACCGCGCCTTGTTAATGGGAGCTCAAGAAGAACAATATAGCATGAAAGCTGATTTTGAAGCAAATGTCATGAAAAACATGGACGCGTATATCGGGCTTCGTTCTGGCGACAACATCGCTGAATTATCCGATGTTCCGGATGACAAACAAAAAATCCAGGGCAGCACGGTTGGAAAGAAAGTTCACCGTGACATCCGTGTTCCAAAAACCAAATGGGTGGTTCTGCGCTATCCGAATGCCAGCATGGCACAGCTTGCAAAAATGAGTACGGAAGGTTTTGAGAACTTCTATTTTGATGTATGTAATCTTGATTATGGGAAAATGAGCAATGCGATGGATGCTCTTGTTGAGCTGATGAATAAAACCGACAAGGTACGAGTTACAGGAGAAGGAACAGATCTAACATTCTCCATTAAAGATATTCCTGCCATTAAATGTGCAGGTGAAATGAATATCCCTGACGGTGAGGTATACACAGCACCTGTTAAGGATTCTGTTAACGGTACAATAACTTACAACACCCCATCTCCATACCAAGGCTTCACATACGAGAATGTGAAATTGACTTTCCGCGACGGAAAAATTGTGGAAGCAACTGCCAATGATTCAGAACGTATCAATAAGATTTTTGATACGGATGAAGGGGCACGTTTTATCGGGGAATTCGCAATCGGTGTTAACCCTTATATCCAACACCCAATGCAAGATATCCTTTTTGATGAAAAGATTGACGGAAGCTTCCATTTCACACCTGGCCAGGCATATGAAGATGCTTGGAACGGCAACAATTCCGATATTCATTGGGATATGGTAATGATCCAACGTCCTGAATATGGCGGAGGAGAAATCTATTTTGATGATGTATTGATCAGAAAAGATGGAAAGTTTGTTGTTTCAGAGCTTGAGGGATTGAATCCGGAGAATTTGAAGTAAGGTATAATTTGAACCATCCGCAAGGGAATTGCGGATGGTTTTTTATTGTTTGAGTTAATCTTAAAGACCTCATTCCACCCGTTTTCACGCCACTGATGTCTTCATACCTCTTCTCAAGACCTCTCTCTACCGGTTTTCACGCTACTGATGTCTTCATGCTCTCTTCTCAAGACCTCTCTCTACCCGTTTTCATGCTACAGATGTCTTCATGCCTCTTCTCAAGACCTCTCTCTACCGGTTTTCACGCTACTGATGTCTTCATGCCTCTTCTCAAGACCTCTCTTCACCCGTTTTCATGCTACAGATGTCTTCATACCGCTTCTCAAGACCTCTCTCTACCGGTTTTCACGCTACAGATGTCTTCATTTCCATTCTTGCCAAAATAAAAACCGGCTCCCCTCTACAAGAAGGTAAGCCGGTTCTCTATATCATTCCACTTCGTGCTGAAGGGACTTTTCATATGCTTCTTGGAACTTGGTGACATCACCGGCACCCATGAAAATAATGACGCTATTTTCATGCTTCGCCAATAATGCAGTTCCTTCTTCTGACAAGATTTCTGCACGGTCTATTTTATCCAATAAATCATTGATCGTCAGCTTTCCTTGATTTTCACGGGCAGAACCGAAAATATCGCATAGGTAAACATGATCAGCACCGCTTAAACTTTCCGCAAATTCATTTAAGAATGTTTGAGTTCTTGTGAAAGTATGCGGTTGGAATACAGCAATCACATCGCGGTCTGGATACTTTTGGTTGGCAGCATCAATAGTCGCACGGATTTCAGTAGGGTGATGCGCATAATCATCAATCAATACTTGAGAGCCTATTACTTTTTCAGAAAATCTTCGTTTAACTCCTTCAAATGTAAGCAACTGGCTTTGAATCACATCTACCGGAATCTCCTCATAGTGACACAATGCGATTACAGCCAAGGAGTTCATAATATTATGATCACCATAACCATTTATTTTAAAAGTAGCATAATGGTTATTACGTACATATACATCAAATGTGGTACCTTCTGTCGATTTTTCCACATGTCGTGCTTGAAAATCATTTTCTTCGCCAAAGCCGTAGTAAATCACGGGAACTTTTGCTTGGATTTTTTGCAGGTACTCATCATCTCCACAAGCGATGATTCCCTTTTTCACTTGCATAGCCATCTCCTGGAATGCAGAAAACACATCATCGATACTGCCGAAATAATCTGGGTGATCGAAGTCAATGTTTGTCATGATCGTGTAATCTGGATAGTAAGACAAGAAATGTCTCTTATACTCACATGCCTCGAATACAAAGTATTCACTATCCTCTACTCCACGACCAGTCCCATCTCCAATAAGATAAGACGTAGGCTTTGCTCCTTGTATGACATGGGAGAGCAAACCAGTAGTAGAAGTTTTTCCGTGTGCTCCCGTAACAGCAATACTGGTGTATTTCTCCATAAACTGACCCAGGAATTGCGGGTAGCGAATAACTGGTATATTAAGTTCTTTTGCCGCTTCTATCTCCTCATGTGTGTCAGGAAATGCATTACCGGCAATAACCGTCATATCTTCCGTTATGTTGTCCTTGTCAAAAGGAAGGATGGTGATTCCTTTTTCTTCGAGACCCTTTTGGGTAAAGAATCTCTTTTCAATATCTGAACCTTGTACTTGAAAGTGCATATCGTCCAATATCCCGGCAAGGGCACTCATTCCTGAACCTTTAATACCAACAAAATGATAAATGGTCATGAAAAAACCTCCAACATTTATCTATATATAATTCGCTTATTTTCTGCAAACGAACTGAATAATAGTTTTATTTTTGTAACATACCAAACGTAGTTTCTCCGCATAGATAATCCATTATATGATTAGCGTCTAAAAATGCTAATTCCTTTATTCCCTTAAGTTTAAGGATTCAAACCATATGTAGAAAAGACTTTTCTTAACAACGACCTATTATAGCACTAATTCAACATTTCCTCTACCGTACCTTTATAAACCGGAAAGTCACAGGAAAAAACTGATAGACCTTTCTCCTACCAGTTTCTCCATATACCAATTACTGCTATACTTTAATCCACTTTTTCTAGTCGTTCATTAAAGCGGTATTTTCTACCGGCCTTCGCTTGAGGTTCCCCGTTTAACACAACGTTATCTCCAGTAAACCCTATATGAATTTTCAGCAGGCTTCCACCCACACCATAAATATCGACCGGCACGTGCTGCTCTTCGAATTCTCTGATGCGTTGCTCACTGAAACCACCGCTTACCACAATCTTCACATGGTGAAAACCTTCATTATCCAGTGCTTCACGAAGTGCGAAAACAAGCGGGGCATTTACCCCACGCGGGTCAAAGGTTCCCAGTACATCTTGATGGCGGATGAAATGCTGATCAATCATGGTTCTCGATGTATCAACACGGACTCCCTTTAACTTATCACCGAATTCTCTGGCCACTTTCAATGCATCTGTAATGACATCGTTGTTGTAGTCTACCAGCACCAATAGGTCATCCTCAGGGAATTTTGCATGATAAGCTTTAGAAGCTTCTACGACATCCCCGTTAAATAGCTGGATGAGGGCATGTGGCATGGTACCCATTCCTTTTTTCCCCCACCACTCATTCATCGCATGGGTTGCTTGCGCTGTGGAACCTCCTATATGCGCGGCATATCCGTCCCCAGCTTGTTGCGTATAATGATCATCACGATCTCCCATGAAAATGACTGGCTTTTGCCCTGCGGCTTTCACTACATTATAAACATTCGTAGACACCGACGTTCTTCTGGCCAGAATGCCATCAATAACTCCTTCTAAGAATCCAAAATTCTGATATGGGCCAGTTATAGTTAAAACCGTTTCAAACGGCGCTATTTTGTCCCCATCTTTTAAAGAATAAATTTCAAGTGATTCCGGGTCATCAGCGAAAGTTTTGATCAATGCAATGACTTCATCTGTTCCGCATAAGACCGCATGCTCTTTTTGAAAAAATTGCATCGTCACAATGTTATCTGGTTTAAACGCTCTCACTATTTCTCTTGTTTTTAAAAAATATACAGCTGAGAACCATCCTTCTTTTACACGCTCGTCAAATTTGAACGTGCGATTGGTCAGCCTTTTAATTTTCCCTTGCAGCTTCAACTCAATTTCTTTCATCCTCTTAAAAGCTCCTTAAGACCCTGTTTTCGGGTTACTTTCTTGCCGGATATGCCGACTCCTATTGTTTACTAGTATTAATAATAATAGAAGATTGTATCCATTTACAACAACTTCAGTATTGGAGCATTAATAGTCAGAATCTTGCATACTTACAAGCTCCTCTTCTGAAACAAGTACATCTCTTGGTTTACTACCCTTTGGACCGGATATAACACCCTGGACCTCCATCATTTCCATTAAGCGGGCAGCTCGGTTATAACCGATACGGAACCTTCTTTGCAAACTGGAAGTGGATGCCCCATTTTGATCAATTACATATTGGCATGCTTCTAAAAAGAGCTCATCTTCATCTTGAATGGTGCTCTCTTTTAACAATTCGCTCTGCTCAAACAAATAGTTAGGTTTTTGTTCTTTTCGAACATGGTTAACCGCTCTCTCTATTTCTTCATCTGATACAAAGTTTCCTTGCACCCTGATAGGTTTTGGAGCACCATTTTCAAGCAACAGCATATCACCACGCCCGAGAAGGCGCTCAGCCCCACCGATATCAATGATTGTTCTGGAATCGACTTGGGATGAAACAGAGAATGCAATCCGTGTAGGAATATTTGCCTTGATCAGTCCTGTAATAACATCAACGGACGGACGCTGTGTGGCAATCAGCAAATGCATCCCGCAGGCACGTGCTTTTTGAGCAATACGACAAATGGCCTCCTCTACATCACTAGGAGCAACCATCATCAGGTCAGCCAATTCATCTATGATGATGACCATATATGGTAAGGTTTCTTGGTTATGCTTTTTCGCCGTTTCATTGTACTTTCCAATATCTCTAACGCCCGCATGAACAAATAATTCATAACGACGTTCCATCTCTTCCACTGCCCATTTCAACGCAGCGGTTGCTGCCTTTACATCTGTGATAACCGGGCTAACCAGATGAGGAATATGATTGTATGGTGTAAGTTCCACCATTTTAGGATCAATCAATAAAAGTTTCACTTCGTCAGGTGTACTTTTATACAACAAACTCATAATAATAGAGTTCACACAAACACTTTTTCCGGATCCAGTTGCACCTGCAATCAATCCGTGCGGCATTTTCTGCAAATCCAACACGACAGGTTGACCTGAGATATCCAAACCTAAAGCTACCGTTAATGGAGAATTATTCTGAATAAAAGATGGGTGTCGAATAATTTCTCTTATAAATACCGGCTTGCTTACACGATTCGGTACTTCTATTCCTATCGTGTTTTTCCCTGGAATAGGTGCCTCCATCCGGATATCCCGGGCAGACAGACTCAATTTAATGTCGTCACTTAAATTGGTGATTTTGTTTACCTTTACTCCAGGCTCTGGTTGTACTTCGAATTGGGTAACAGCTGGACCTTGTGTTGCTTTTACCACTTTTGCACCGACCCTGAAATGATGTAACGTCTCGTCTAGCAATTGCTTTTGCGCTTCTACCCAGTCCTGATCTCCCTGAGAATGCTGTGGTGGGATGGCAAGCATCGTAATTGGCGGCTTTCTGTAAAAAGGTTGTGTCGCTTCCTCTTTGGACATCATTTGCTGTTTTCTTTCTAATGAACGTTTATCCTGTTTAAGCATAATGACATTAAACGGTATGTTCTGTTTTGAGGAAGAATCCTTTTTTTGAGTTACTTCAGCTTTAGGAGTTTCTACCCTCTCCTCTTTAGGCTCGCTGTAATCTAGAGTTACTGCGGATTCCTGTTCATAAACAGAAGCATCCTCTTCCACTTCGTTAACTTCAACAATTTCTTCTTTTACATCAATAGCTTTCACTTCTATTATTTCTTCTTGGAATTGTTCTTCGTTAATTACTCTGTCTATCAATGAGGTTATTGGGTTTTCTCTTTCCCAGCTGTTTCCTGAAGATTCGTTTTCTTCTTCTAGCAGCTCATCACTAAAAGCCTGTACCTTTAATTCATCTTTGTTCGTAATTTCCTCAAAGTTTGCACTAGAGTATCCCTCAAGTGGGTTTAATTCCGCTATCTCATTAGAAAGTGATTCTTTACTCATCAGCTCGATCTCAGGTATATATTCTTCTTTCTTTTCCGGAAACGGACGTGGTTTGTATCCATAAATAGGGGACACCACTTCTGTAGGATGGAAAGGTTGTTTATTTTTATTGGTTACTTTTTCAAAAGCTCTAGGCGTGTTTTTCTTTTTTGCAGGTTCTTGTTTTTTCACCGGCTCTTCTGTCGGTTTTTCTATTTTTACTTTTATAGTTTCAGGCTTATTTTGTTCTGTTGGTTTACTAGATTGATGGACTTTTGACTGTTTTCTTTTTTCCTGTCTCAGCTGTTGTTCTTGTTTACCTTCATCTGGTATTAAGGGAAAACGAAATTTCCCTGTAGGATACTGATAAGCCACTTTTGCTGTTGGTTGTTTTTGTTTATTTTCCGGTTTCTTAGCGTAATCTTGCTCAATGGTTGTTTCTTCCTCATCACTTAGCTGAGCAAACAGCTTTTTAAACCAGTTCACATTCATCACACTCTTTCTTTGTTGTTCGTAACCTGTTCTATTAACAGGTTCAGTAGCCAAAAAACCACTAGAGATCGTCTAGTGGTGAAAATAAATAGGCATCTAGCAGTTAACCTGAAAACGGTTGTCCCGCTTCATATTTCCCAGCTTCTAAAACAAGGATGCCTTTTTCAGCAGGGGCATTCGGAAGGTCAAGTTCTTTCGCAGAACAAATCATTCCTGAAGATGCAACGCCCCTCAGTTCTGCATCTCTAATGACAAGTCCACTAGGCATCACTGCTCCAACCTTTGCCACTACGACATATTGTCCGCTATCTACATTTGGGGCACCACACACAATCTGAAGCACTTCTGTCCCTACATCCACTTTACATACGCTTAGTTTGTCTGCATTTGGATGTTTCTCTTTTTCCGTCACATGTCCTACGACAAATTTGGGGCTGAGGTCGGGATTAAGTGTTTCCTTTACGCCATTTTCATTCAAAGCTTTATTAAGTTCTGCAATCAAGTCTTCTGTCAGGTTGACTGGGCCTTTAAAGTCGTTGACTGCTACATATTTGGATGCGTTGAAAAGGTTGTATCCTGCTATTTCTTTTGTTTCTTTATCTATAATCTTCGCAATGTCTCCGGTTTTTTCTACCATTCGATTGTTTAAATTGATTTCTTTTATGTAGATTAGTAGTGTGTCGCCTATGCCTTCTTGGTTATAGTACACGTTAATGGTCATATTTTTCTTCCTTTCTATTAGTAAGTTAAGAGTAGCTTTGACACCCAGTTTCCTTGCGTTCCAGATGTCGCTTTCCGCGGGAAGGTGCTTGAGCCTCCTCGGCTACGCCAATGCCACTGAAAGAACCCTTGATTTTAAATATTGTTTAGTCCACCGCTGTTGATTTTCGCAAATGGCTTCGCTTTCCTAGGGGCGCTGCTTGAGCCTCCTCGGCTACGCCTTGGCCACTGAAAAAGTCTTTGATGTTAGATTTTTTTAAGACACCGCTGTTAATTTCCGCAAACGGCTTCGCTTTCCACGGGGCGACCTTGAGCCTCCTCGGGCTACGCTCTGCGGGGTCTCAACATTGTCGCTACTCCCCCGTAGGAGTCTTCGCCTATTGCTCCAATCAACAGCTATAAATTATCCAAAAGATTGGTTACTAGGTTTTTCAGTGACCTCGGCTACGCCTGTGGGGTCTCAACCTAGCGCTATCTCCCTCAGGAGTCTCCGCCTTTTGCTTCAATCAACAGCTAGAAATTATTAAGTACATGAGATCTCAGTTTTCCAGTGGCCTCGGCTACACCTGTGGGGTCTCAACCAACCTTTTCTCCCCCGCTGGAGTCTCACACCTTGCACTTCAGTCAACCGGGGAGATTTATTTATTCTTTTTGTTATCTTTTCCCAGGATGAATATTGGTTCTAGTTCGCCTTCTTCATATAAGAAGGAAAGCGCGGTAATTGGGATTTTTCCGTTTACGAAAAAGCTCATGGTCAGTTCGGCAAGAATATCATAGCCTACCTCGTTTTGAATATCTGAAAGTATCAACACATCCTGATGTGGAACTGATATAGTCATCGTCCCGGATACTTGTTTTTTAAACGAATCTAAGAAAGAATCGTTTAATATTCTGCTTGCGTCGTATCCATCATTGGAACGGACAAAATAAAAGGTATTCCCCGCGACCACATCTTCTTTCATAGTTGTCGGAAGCGATCTAACATTAAACATGGCCATTTCTTTGATGGTATTCTTCGTTAAATTCTCTCTTTGAAGAAGTTGCTCATCAATCAACTTATAGGACTTTCCTAAATCTACCGCGTAGTAAATCCTAGTTTCCGCTGTATGCTCATCATATACCAATGGAATGTCATTACTTGTCGTTGGAAATGAAGTAGAGCGAATAACAGGATAGATATGGCGTTCCGCACCATTCAATTGAACAGGCATTTTCATGCTTGTTAAAGCTTCTTTGACATAATACACATATTCTTCAATTGCATTTATATCATTTGTTTGTTCGTATTTTGATAGCACACCTTGTAGTGAGATAGAGATTCCCTTTTTTGTTTCCTTATCTTCAACCCGTAAAGATTCTTTTTCTCGGTCATATGTAAATACCCAGTTTGGATGGGATAATTTCTCTTCCAATAATCTTTTAATTTTAAGTACTGTCATTTTTCCCATGAGGAACAATCCTTTCTCTCCATTGCTTACCCTTTATTGTACAACAAATCATTGAAAGAATGTAATTGTCGAAGTCTGTTTTATTAAAAGAAGTCTAACATGTCATCTTCCAACTTCATTTTCACTACACATAGACTTCATACCCCTTTCTACCTTCCATTCATCCTCCAAAAGGCCTGACATGATTGGATAACAGCTGAAACTTAGTACTCAAATTGGCATCCTTTATTCTTTTAGGAATAGTGAGGCTAGTAGATTTTGCTTGTTTTTTCAAGGAGTGTCAAATATTGAAGCCTGCTAGGACATTTCCACTATTAACCACCACCTGTTAAATAATGACTATTTTTAACGACAAACCTTACTACATAGAATTATTTTACAATTTTACTTCGTTTTGTCACTTTTTATCCAACCTCTACCAATTCCCTATAATGAAAAACCTGTCTCAAACTAACGGACTATTTTTAGAATATTCTGATACTTTTCTTCTTATTTCGACACTATTCTTCTACACACTTTATTAATCTTTAATTGTCACCGAGATACTCCTACATAGCGCAAGACTCTACCTTCCCTAGTGGCAGGTGGATACTTTCTAAATGAAAAGGGGGGAAATTCATCGGTTTTTTTGTATTTAATTTTAAAGGGGGATGTTGAATGAGTAGGAAGAACAAGCGTAATTTTGCTAGAGTATTCAGTATCATTATGTGTTTATTACTGATCGCCCCAAGCTTTATCCCTGGTACAGCTTCTGCACAAGGGAACAAAGCTTCCGTCTCTTTGGGTGAATCTAAAGAAGTGATGGCAAGTAAGATAACGGATCGCCTATCGACACAGTTTTCTAAAGATGGGGAAAAAGTTACCTTCCTTATCAAATTTAAAGAACAGGTAGATACGCAGGCAGTGGCTGCTAAAGCTGTGGAAGCAGCCAAGGTACAAAAAGCTTCTGCTGGACAAGAAAAACTGATGAAACGTAATGCTGTTGTCTCTGAGTTAAGAGCAACATCAATCGAAACCCAAGCAAATGTAAAAGAGTATCTTGAAAAAGCGGTAGCAGATGGAAAGGCAAAGGATATCCAATCCTTCTATGTAGTAAACGGTATGGCCGTTACTGCTACGAAAGAAGTAATGGAAGAGCTTGCTAGATTCCCAGAAATCGAAAAGCTACTACCAAACGAAGTACGCCAGTTGGATCCGTCAGCTGAAGCAGCTGCGACAACTGAAATCGACGTAGAAGAAAAGCCTGCTGCAGGTCTTGAGAACATCGAGTGGGGCGTTGCTCAAATCGGTGCACCTCAAGCATGGGAAATGGGTGTTGACGGTCAAGGGACTGTAGTGGCGAGCATTGATACTGGTGTTCAGTATGATCACCCGGCCTTAATGGAAAAATATCGCGGCTATAATAGTGGTAGTGTGGATCATGAGTACAACTGGTTTGATGCTACTCCTGCAAACCAATCCACTCCTTACGATGATGACGGTCACGGTACGCACGTAACTGGTACGATGGTCGGTTCTGAGCCGAATGGATCTAACCAAGTAGGGGTTGCTCCTGGAGCAAAATGGATCGGCGTTAAAGCCTTTACTCCATCCGGTGGTACGGATGTTGCCCTCCTTGCAGCTGGTGAATGGATCCTAGCTCCAAAAGATGCTAGCGGAACTCCAAACCCTGCAATGGCTCCGGACGTTGTGAACAACTCATGGGGCGGCGGACCTGGTTTAGATGAGTGGTATCGTCCAATGGTTCAAGCATGGGTTGCAGCGGATATTTTCCCTGCATTCGCAGCTGGAAATACGCGTATTGGAAACCCTGGTGGTCCTGGATCTGTTTCCACTCCTGGTAACTATCCAGAATCTTTTGCAACTGGTGCAACAGATGTAGATATGAACCTTGCAAGCTTCTCTTTACAAGGTCCATCTCCTTACGATGAAATCAAGCCTGAAGTATCCGCACCTGGTGTTGGAATTCGTTCTTCCTTCCCTGGAAACGAGTATGGTGCTGCTAGCGGAACTTCCATGGCAAGCCCACATGTAGCAGGTGTGGTTGCGTTACTAAAGCAGGTTAACTCTAACCTGACTGTTTCAGACATTGAGGAAATCTTGATGACAACTGCAACGGAAAGAACAGATTCCAATTTCCCAGATTCTCCAAACAACGGATATGGACACGGTATCGTCAATGCATTTGATGCTGTATCTTCCATCATTTCCGGTCTTGGAAAAATCAAAGGGCAAGTTGCAAAAGATGGAGAAGATAGCGAAGCTCCAACTTTTGAGCATACAGCACCTGCTGAAACTTATGCTGGCATGAATCTTCCTTTAAGCATTCATGTTCAGGATGATGTAAGTATTTCTTCTGTTACTCTTCAATACCAAAATGCTGATGGTGAGTGGGTAGACCTTGCTGCAGATCGTGCTTCTGGATCTTACAATGACGCTACTTATACAGCATCCATCCCTGGTGAAGATATTGCAGAACCTTCCGTATCTTATCGCTTTCACATTGTTGACTTCGGTGGCAACGAAGTAACATCTGATACGTACGAAGTAAGCGTTCAACCTGGTATTACACTTGGATACTCTACTGATTTTGAATCAGATCCAGTGGGCTGGTACTCTTTCGGAGCTAATGACGTTTGGGAATGGGGTGTACCAACAAGTGGCCCTGAATCCGCAAACTCAGGCGAGAAAGTATTTGCGACAAATCTGGCGGATAACTATGGTAACAGTGCAAACATGACACTAGTAATGCCTCCTGTTGATCTTCCTGCTGACAGCCCGGCATACTTGCAGTTCATGAACTGGCATAACCTTGAAACTCGCTATGATTTTGGACATGTGTTTGTATCGACAGACCAAGAAAACTGGACGCAGTTATTGCGCTTTGACGGTACAACGACAGATTGGCAAGCACGTGAAGTCGATCTTTCCGAATATGCTGGACAGCGAATCTATATCGGCTTCAATGTAACAACTGACGGAAGCGTCGTACGACCTGGCTGGTACATTGACGATGTAGCATTATCTGCAGAATCTAATGCAACAGAGTCTGCTTCCACTCAACTTGAAGTAACGAAAGAAGAGAAAGTGGAAGTAAAAGCGGAGCAAGTAAATCCTGATAAAATTCATCCGGTTGCTACTCCTGAAAAAGAAGAAGCTGTGAAAGATGAGGTTAACCCGGCGGCACTTCCATTACATGCCCAAGTGACTGTATTAGAAACAAACCGCTCTGTTAACACAAATCCTGCGAACGGCTATTACGAGCTTTTACATGCAGCAGGCACATTCACAGTACAAGCGGAAGCTTATGGATATCATCCTGCTCAACAAACAGTTGACATCCCTGCAGACGGTGAGGCAACTGCAAACTTCGTATTAGACGAAATTGCACAAGGAACCGTTACTGGAACTGTAACAAACAGCGCTACAGGTGAACCTGTTGCCAACGCTACATTGATGCTTGTTGAGGATGCAGCTATTGCCCCTGTAACAACAGATGAAAACGGAAACTTCTCGATCACTGCTTATGAAGGCGACTACACGCTACGTGTTATGGCTCCTTCTTATTACAGTGAAACTGTGGAGATTTCCATTGAAGGAGATGCTACAACAGAACTTGACATCGAATTACGCCCATTCATCGGATACCCTGGTGAAATCGGCTATGACGATGGTACTGCTGAGAATGCTCGTGCATTCTATGATGCTGGAAACGGTTGGGCAGTAAAAATGTCCTTACCTGAAGGTCAAAACAGTGCGCTTGTCACTGGTGGATTATTCCGATTCTGGGATACTACATGGCCAGATCCTGGAGGGACAGACTTTAAAGTAGAGGTTTGGGATGCATCTGGCGCTGATGGAGCTCCTGGATCTAAGCTTGCTGGTCCATTTGATGGAACGGCACTTCGCACAGGCGAATGGACAACAGTTGACTTAGCTGAGCATGGAATCATCGTAGAACAAGACTTCTACATGGTTTACATTCAGTCTCAACCAAATCCGAATGCGCCTGGACTTGGAACTGATGAAGATGGACCAAACGCTGGACGCAGCTGGCAATATGTAGGTGGTGCATGGTCTCCTGCTCCTGAAGAAGAAGGGAACTATATGATCCGTGCTTTGGTTAATTTTGAAGTAACAGCACCTACTATTACTTCTCCTGCTGATGGTACTTACACAAATGAATCGACTGTAACGGTGGAAGGTAACGCATCCCCGACAACAACGGTTCATGTATTGAACAACGGCGAAGAAGTGGCAACTGCTACAGCTTCTGAAGAAGGAACATTTGCAGTGGATATTGAGCTTGCTAACGGAGAAAACGTGTTAACAGCTAAATCTTCTACTGAAACAGGCGAGACAGAGGAATCTGCACCTGTAACAGTTGTTCTTGATCAAGCTAAACCAGAGCTTGCCATTACAAGCCCTGAAGATGGTTCCAAAACGAACCGTGAAACGGTTACCGTAACAGGAACAGTAGCAGATGAAAACCTTGATTTTGTAAAAGTCAATGGAAAGAAAGCTTCTGTTGAAGATGGCACTTACTCTCTAAGAGTAATGCTTGAAAATGGAGAAAATAACATTCGTGTTGTTGCTCAGGATTTAGCTGGCAACCGTAAAAGACAAGATGTAACGGTATATGCTAACTACGATGCGCCTGAAATCTCTAACCTTAAACCAGAAGAAGATAAGCACTTAAGTGCTGGTGAATCTGTGAAGATTGAATTTAACAGTGAAGAAGGCCTACGTGCAACATTCTCTATCCGTATGCCATTAACAAATGCTTCCATGATGATGCAAGGAAACGACGTAAACAATGCAGTAAGCAATGCAGTTGAACTTCCATTGATGGAACAATCTCCTGGCTATTATGTAGGATATTGGACTGCTACTTCTAGCGTCGTGGCAAGTGGAGCAGAAATCGAGGTTAAAGTAGCGGATGACTTCGGTAATGTGACTCGTGCTATTGCAGACGGTAAGCTGTTCATCAATGATGAAAATGATGGTAATAAAAAAGGTAAAAAGAAAAAGAAAAAGAATAACTAGGTAAATGAGAAGGAGCAGGCATCCACGGGACACCGTGATTGCCTGCTCCTTTGTAAATTATAACGAAGCAACAAATGCCTCAATCTCTTCTTGCGTTTTGCGGTCTTTGCTTACAAAACGACCTGCTTCTTCTCCATTTTTAAAACCAACAAAGCTTGGAATTCCAAATACGCTCAATTCAGCACAAAGATCAATAAATTCGTCTCTATCCACGTAAATAAACGTATATTCCTTAAACTTCTCCATGATTTCAGGCAAAACTGGCTCAATGACGCGGCAGTCCGGACACCAGTCCGCAGAAAACATAAACACGACTTTTTTCTCACTTTTTAATTGGTTGAATTGCTCCAAGGATTGTAGCTTTTCCATCAAAACATCACCCTCCAATATTTATTTTCATATCGCCTTCTTTAATGAAAGCTTTCTTTCTCATCCATTCTGATATTGCTAAACTTACCACAGCAGGACCTAAAATGTGAAGTAACACGACTTTAATAAGAACAGAGACAGAGAACCCCATAGCTGAAAAAGTCATAATCTGACCAACCAATCCGCTCGTCCCCATCCCAGCCCCTTCTTTTACATTTGTCATTTGAAAAATTGTCGTACCAAGTGGAGCGAATATCATACCCGCAATGGTAGGCGGTATGATAATCAGAGGATTTCTGATAACATTTGGCACTTGAAGCATGGAAGTACCTATTCCTAATGCCAGCAGACCTGCCATTTTATTTTCGCGATAACTGCTTACTGCAAATCCGACCATTTGAGCTGCACATCCAATGGTTGCCGCCCCCGCTGCAATGCCTTCAAGCCCCAACATCAAAGCAATAGCCGCGCTTGATATAGGTGCTGTCAAAGCCCACCCCATCAGAACCGCTACTAAGATTCCCATCACAATAGGCTGTTGTTCAGTAGCCCACATGATTAAAGAGCCTAGTGAACTCATGCCAGCATTAATAGGAGGACCAATAAAGGTTGCAACAAGGAATCCCGTCAGTATCGTGACAAAAGGCGTAACCAGGATATCTACTTTCGTTTCTTTTGAAACCATCTTCCCCACTTCTGTTGCCAATAAAGCTGCAACGAAACTACCTGCGGGTCCGCCTAATTGTGCACCGGCAGCTCCTGCTATAAGAGCTGAAAACAGCACCAATGGAGGCGCCTTCAAACCATAGGCTACAGCTGCCCCTATCGCCGGACCCATCAAACTCATTGCCAAAATACCCATGTCTGTTAAGAATGTCCAACCTGCTTGATCCCCGATCGTTTTGATAATCAGTCCGATGATCAGCGAGGAGAACAGTCCGAGCGCCATAAAGCTCAGACCATCAATAAAGTAAACCCTTGGCGATAGTGATACTCCCTTTTTATGTAGAAAAGATTTCATATTCTCACTCATTCCTTATATATTTCCTACCAGCTTTACATTAATAATACCTAATCATGGTCGATATATACTAGTAGATATTCAAGCTTTTGTTAAAAGGTAGTTGTGAATTTTGTAGAATTATGTCTATAATTACTTTAAAATATCAGACTTTTAACAAAACATATAAAATTCGAAAGTCTTTTATGTTTTAGGGGGGTAACATGAAAACAATTAGAGGTAGAGTTAGATTTATTTTATTGACTGCCATAACAGGACTCATCATTGTACTATTATTCAATTTCTTTTTTTACTTTACTCAATCCGCGGAAAAAGAGCAAGAAGCAGCGTTGTTTGAAGCCGTAAATGGAAGTAAAGAAATTAAGTTCGCTTTTTCAGATACTCGAAAGAACGAACAAGAGTTTTTAAGAATACCCAGTGACGAAACATCCGTTGCTATAAAAGAAAACTTGGAAAACATTAAGCAGGATGCATCTAGGTTGCAACAACAATTCGCAGAATATGAGGAGATTGCCACTCGATTTGAACAAATTGAAACGGCAGCTACTAACTATCTGAACGAATTTGTCCCACTTGAAGAATTATATAAAGAAATAGGATATACAGAGTTCACAGGACTTCAAGGAGATATGAACGGAAATGTTCGAAACTTGGTTATTAATGTGCGCGGGGCCAATAGGGAAGAATTAAATGCAACATTGATGAACCTTCGCCTTTATGAACAGCAATACTTAGCCACAAAACAAGAAGCAAGATATAGAGATTTCATGAAAAGTGCCGAAACCTTCAAAGAGCAATTGGCTGAAACCGATTTGCCCGACTCACAAAAGAGTGGTCTGTTGGAGCTTTATAACCCATATGTTCAAGCTATGACTGATTTATATAATAACTACAATTCTTCTTACGAATTTGTGAGGAATTTTGAAGAAATAAGCAATAGCGTTGAGCAAAGTGTGAATGAGGTAGAAGCTGCGGTAACAGATTTGCAGTCAACCATACAGACAGAAGCCAATCAGAAGTTGCAGACTATTATGTTGCTAACATTAATCATTAGCGTACTGTTATTAGTGTTCTTAAGCACCACTGGCTATTTCTTAAATAGAAAAATAGCCTCCTCCATCCGTTCGTTAAAGGATGGTGCATCAAAAATCGGAGAAGGCAATTTCGCCTACAGGGTACCTATCACAACGAAAGATGAAATGGCGGACTTAGCGGTCACCTTCAATGCGATGGCTGAAAAGGTTCAGGTTTCACTTTTAAAAGTGATGGAAGCGACAGATAAGCTGCAGTCTTCCTCACAAAACCTTGCCGCGATTTCAGAAGAGACGACTGCCCAATCTACAGAAGTGAACGAAGCCATAAAACAAGTGGCCATTGGGTCAAGTGAACAAGCACTTCATCTCGATGAAAGTACAGATATCCTAAAGCGAGTGAAAAATGCAGTAGAACAGGCAAACCAATTGAGTAAAGACATTAAGACTAAGGCCGATCACGCAAGAACAATGGGAGAAGACGGACTAACAGTGGTAAAAGATTTATATAACTCTTCCGAACAATTTCTTGAACTTGCCAACCATCTAACAGAACGAGTGCAACAAGCCACAAAGCAGTCACAACAAATTAACTCCATCGTCGGCACCATCCAGGAGATTGCTGAAAACACGGACCTTCTTGCATTGAATGCTGCAATCGAATCTGCTCGTGCAGGTGAAGCCGGCAGAGGGTTTGCAGTGGTGGCACAAGAGGTTAGAAAATTGGCTGAACGCTCCAAACATGAAGCATTGTCTATTAAAAAGTTAGTAACAGAAATGGGCAAGCAAATGGGCAAGCTTTCAGACGATGCACTACAATTCAATGAATACAGAGATCTCCAACAGGAATCAGTCAATCAAACGAAATCATCTTTTGAAAAAATTGCCGGAAATGTTATGGAAATAAACCATAAAGTAGATGATGTGCAAGAAGCAATTGGCCATGTAACAGAATCAAACAAACAGCTTGAAGAAAAATTATCAGAAGTACATTATATTTCCGAAGAGGCAGCCGCAACTTCCGAACAGGTAAGTGCTTCGAGCGAACACCAAATACTTGCCATCGAACAAGTCAACGAAGCCGCAATTTCCCTATCAGATATCGCCAATGAACTTCAAGAAGAAGTCAGTCAGTTTACAGTTGAAGATGAGAATGCACTTCCTGAAGATGAAACAGATTATGTCGATGATCAACTTGATTCGGAAGAAATAGAAGATGAAACTTCATCCAACTATATCGATGACGAAGAAGAACTAAAAGAAAAAGTGGATACACGAAGAAGCTGCAGCCTCCACCGAACAAACCGCAGCAACGGAAGATAAAGAGAATAAGCTATAAAACAAATAAAGAACAAAATCGCTAACGCTACCTAAAACCACGTCCCAAGAACTTAATCTCTTGGGACGTTTTTTCACTTTTCGCATAGCTTTGAAATATAGGCCTTGGCCGGATCTTTCCTTTGCTCTCATCTTTGACCATTTCAATAAAATCCCTTGTCACCAAGGTCTTCATAACGGCGATGAGGACATCTCTTCTCCTGATTTCTCGTCACTGATGTCTTCATAACGGTGATGAGGACACCTCTCCTCCTGGTTTCTCGTCACTGATGTCTTCATAACGGTGATGAGGACACCTCTCCTCCTGATTTCTCGTCACTGATGTCTTCATAACGGCGATGAGGACGTCTCTTCTCCTGATTTCTCGTCACTGATGTCTTCATAACGGTGATGAGGACACCTCTTCTCCTGATTTCTCGTCACTGATGTCTTCATAACGGTGATGAGGACATCTCTCCTCCTGATTTCTCGTCACTGATGTCTTCATAACGGTGATGAGGACATCTCTCCTCCTGGTTTTTCGTCACTGATGTCTTCATAACGGCGATTAAGAATTATTCTGAAGACTATCCACAATCCAATTATTTTATAATTTACTAAACAATAAAAAAAGAATACTCCAGGTTTCCCCTTCGTATTCTTACTTACACTTATTTAATTTTCACAGAAGAAATAATCTCCATCATGCTCTTTGTACTAGCTTCCATATTGCTCGTATCTGTTACGGTGGTCATCTTTACTCCACCCAAGCCTACTGTCACCTCATAAAACTCTTCCTCTTCCCCATCAACCGGTGAAATCAGCAAGTAACCTAAGCGGTTGTCCTCATTGACAGTATGATCTACCAATAAATCAGAAAGATTCATCTTTGTAGAATCATATAATACCTCAGAATCTGTTGGCTCGAAAGGGTTTACAAACAAAAGATAAGTTTGCTTGTCCTGTGTAAGAACAATATTGTTCTCCGATTCAGAATCAATGGTAAACCCAGTGGGCAAATGATAAGCAAATATATCTGTATCCTCATAAGTCTCTAGTGGTTGTGCTTTAAATGTTTCCTCAAAAGTATCAACAGATTTTTGTGTGGCGTCTTCAATTGAGACAGAACATCCGGTTAAAAATAGTAAGGATAAAAATAAAATAGAAATAATGGCTCTTCCAAAACTCAAACTCTCCACTCCCTTTAGTACAATAAGACTAGAAAACACACACTAAACCTATCATACCTATAAATCTTTATCCTTGACAAGGATAAGTTGGAATTATCACTTAATTCCCCTATTTTATGATAGACTAAGAAATAGGCAAATAACAAGAGGTACTATTTGGAGGGATTGTCATGAAATTTACTGTTTACCTGGCTGGTGAAATCCATACTAGTTGGAGAGAGGAATTAATAGACAAAGCACAAGCACTGGATCTTCCGTTAGAATTCGTTGGACCAATGACAGACCATGAGCGCTCAGACAACATTGGGGAAGCGATCATGGGTACGCAGCCAAGCTCTATTGCGAAAGACGAAGCAGCATCTCAAATCAATAATCTTCGTACAGAACTCTTAATGAAAAAGTCTGATCTAGTCATTGCCCTATTCGGAGAAAAGTATAAACAATGGAACACCGCAATGGACGCAAGTGCAGCGATCAGCCTTCAAAAACCACTTATCTTAATTCGTCCGGAAAACCTTCATCATCCATTAAAAGAGCTATCCAATAAAGCAAATGTGACAGTTGAAACAGTCAACCAAGCCTTAAAAGTACTTACCTACGTATTGGAATAAAGCAGGCCCTAAGCCTGCTTTTTCACATTATATCTCCATTGACCTATCAATAGCTTACTTACATGCTGGAACATTTCCATCCTTGATACAGCACCATCAGTAAAGATCCCCAATGCCCCTTCATGTTTCCTGATGTCTTTCCGCTGATAGTACTCATCCATTAAATCACCAAGCTCTTTACCTGCTAGGAGTTCCTCTTTAAAATCATCAGGCAAAGGAATTCTAGCACCACCCGCTATGTATTCTTTGCCGTCTTTAGCAACTAGCGCCCCCCAATTACAGACCATAACTTCTGAGGATGGGGTTGAACCGAGGACAACGCCTCCTTCAAGTCCGATGGCAAAGTCTGCATCGTCGATTTCTTTTAGAGCCGCTCTAGCACGATGCAATGCCCCTTCAATCGTTTCTTGATCGGTCATTGGTTGTTTACTTACACCAGATTCTACTTCAAGTGCAATTGTTTCAGCTTCCATCTCAAGTTCTCTCATTGCATCCTGCACAGCCCCATATTTTGCAGGATTTTTTGAACCGACAATCACTTTCATCTTTACCTCACCTTTCCATTGAAAGTATCAAAAAGAAAAACGATGAGGTTTCCCCATCGCTTTCCAACATTATTTCATTATCTGCTTCTAATCGAGTCTACTGTAGATTGATCCGCAGATTTTACAAGTTTGACAATGAGCTCTCTTGCTGCAGCATAATCATCCACATGAACCATGGAAGCATGCGTGTGGATATAGCGTGAACAAATTCCCACCACCGCTGAAGGTACTCCCTCATTGGATGTGTGAACACGCCCTGCATCTGTGCCACCTTGAGAAATAAAATACTGATAAGGAATACTATTAGACTCTGCCGTATCCAATACAAAATCTCTCATACCAGTGTGTGTCACCATGGAACGGTCATAAATGCGCAATAATGCACCTTTGCCTAAATGGCCGAATTCTTTTTTATCGCCAGTCATATCGTTGGCTGGTGAAGCGTCCAGTGCAAAGAAGATATCAGGTTTAATCATGTTCGCAGCCGTTTGTGCTCCACGTAAACCTACTTCTTCTTGAACAGTAGCTCCTGAGTAAAGGACATTTGGTAATGTCTCACCTTGAAGATCTTTTAATAATTCAACAGCAAGTCCGCAACCATAACGGTTATCCCAGGCTTTAGCCAGAATCTTCTTCTCATTTGCCATTGGTGTAAATGGACAGATAGGAACAATCTGTTGGCCTGGTTTAATGCCGATGTTAATCGCGTCCTCTTTATTGTCGGCACCGATATCGATTAACATATTTTTAATGTCCATTGGCTTGGCGCGTTTCGCTTCATCCAAAAGATGCGGAGGAATCGATCCAATAACACCAACAACTGGACCATTGTCTGTCATTACTTGCACACGTTGAGCAAGCAAGACTTGGCTCCACCAGCCACCAAGAGTTTGGAATCTTAACATGCCGTTTTCTGTAATGGAAGTGACCATAAAGCCGACTTCATCCATATGGCCTGCAACCATGACAGTTGGGCCGGTTTCGTCGCCTTTTTTCACTCCGAATATACCGCCAAGACGATCTTGTACCACTTCATCCGAGTACTTTTCCAATTCACTGCGCATAAAGCGGCGAACATCATGCTCAAATCCAGGTGCACCTTGCAGCTCCGTTAACGTTTTAAATAAAGTCAATGTTTCCTGATTCAACTAAGTCAGCTCCTTTTTTTCCAAAACCTATATGTAGAATGATTACCTATACTTCGTTAGATTATCGAAATATTTTAACTATATTGTATCGAACTTTCTCTATTGTTTCCAGCTTTAGCATGACATTTATTTGTTTTACAAGTTATACTATTAGTAAGATAGGCAGAATCAATTTAATTCATCAGCTACTCCCATTTGAAAAGGCTTACGTAAAATAAGAGTATGATATATGGAAGGATGATACTATTATGAAATGGAAAGCACTTCTGATCGGTGCTGGAATTGGTGCAGCAGCCGCATATCTATTTACTGAAGCATCAAAGCAGCAAGCCATAAAACCTGAAAAAGCTTTAAAAATTGCCAAGGAAGCGTTTAAAAAGCGCGGCCCTGTTGACGGCTCCTGGATTCAGATGGTGCCTGAGACAATTTTACGAAATGATATGTCCTACTCCATCTACAGAGGCGGAATTTCCCGAAGAATTGACGACGTATTGGAGCAATATGAATTCATCGTCGACAAGAATACGGGAGTCATATTGGATGTAAATCAATTAAATTGACCACATGCCTGGCAGCTTAAAAACTGCCAGGCCTTTTTTATCTTTTCCGCTCTATTTTATCTTGTATTTCATAAGATTTATTCCATTTTACTGCCCGGTAAAATGCATCATGATAAAAGGTAAACCATGCATTACGTTTTATCCCCTCTTTGATCCACTTCTCTTTTGCTTCTATGGATGTCATCGGATAATCATCATAAGCAAGAACCCATAAAGACGGGGAATGGGCGTGGGTAGGCATGAGATCTGCCATATGAATAAGCGTTTCTTCCCCTTGTGTCATTTCAATGATGGCATGTCCATCACTATGTCCGCCTGTATGTATCATTTTGATTCCATTAATGATGGTTATCTCCTCTTGAAATGTTTTTACCCGTTCTTCGATGCCTTGCCAGTTCATTTCCCAATAGGTATTTCTTGAACGAATATTGGGGTTTCGCATTTCATTCCATTCGACCTCAGAAGCATAAATGGTTGCATTCGAAAATACAGATACATACTTATTTTGTGCCGCATCCCATTTTGTAAGTCCGCATACATGGTCAAAATGCAGATGAGTCATGATGACCGTATCAATGTCTTCTGGCGTCAACCCAAGCTTTTGCAAATCTTCTTCCACAGTTGACTCTTCCGTTGCACCAAAATTGCGTCTTTGTTTGTCGGAAAGCTTTCCTTTTCCAAGTCCAGACTCAATAAGGATATTGCGTTCTCCCGTTTGAATCAAGATCGGGTCCGTTCTTAGCTCTATTTGATTTTTGTCATTTACAGGATACCTTTTTGACCATAAAGCCTTCGGTACCACACCGAACATTGCACCACCATCAAGGTGAGTCACTCCACCGTTCAACCAAGTCAGCTTCCACTTACCAAATGTTAGCGTTTCCATTTTATATTTCTCTCCCTTTATGAAAAGTTATATGTATGAGTTTATTGTAACAAAAAAAACGCCCTCTCACTAACAGAAAAGGACGCTTCATCATTTATTCTGGATATTTAACCTCACAACGATAAATAGGGAATCCTTTGCTAGAAAACTTTTCCTCATATTCCGTCATGATATTGCCTTCAAACTCACTGTTATGAAGATCTAGACTAACGTACTTTAACAGTAACCCGTACTCTGAGAAGCTCATCAATGAATACTCAAAAAGACCACGGTTATCTGTTTTAAAGTGGATCTCCCCTTGTGGAACCAACACTTCTTTATACAGATTCAAGAACCCTTTGTAAGTTAATCTTCTCTTTTCATGTCGAGTTTTCGGCCATGGATCAGAGAAGTTCAAATAAACTCTGTCCACTTCACCGGCCTCAAAATATTCAGCTAGCTTTTGCGCATTCACATTCAACAGTTTAACGTTAGGGATATCGGCCGCTACTGCTTTTTCCAATGCTTTGACAATGACACTTTCAAACAATTCTATACCAATATAATTGATAGTCGGATTTGCTTTTGCCATTTCTGTAACAAATGTTCCTTTTCCCGTTCCCACTTCAATGTGAATAGGGTTCTTGTTACCAAAAATTTCATTCCACTTTCCTTTTTGGTTTTCAGGATCCGGAATGCAATAAAAAGAATTTTCAGCAATAAAATCTGTTGCCCACGGTTTGTTTCTGAATCTCATTTCGTATGGTCACCTCGGCGTTTTAATAGTTTATAGTCGATGACAGAAAAAAACCGATCGCGATGGACCGATTCTTTTGTCGTGTATAAGAATGATAAATAAACAAAGGCTAGTACATATATAAAATAAAGGAGTGCTGACAAATGCCGTTAAATTATCATGATCAAATACATCTTCTAAAGGATATTTTGGCGGATCATCAAATTGATTGTTGCGGTTCTGTTGCTGAATATGAGCAGTTAGAGCGAGTCATCAAATCATTAATGGTCAATAATGAAATTGATCAGAATGTAAAGAACATTCTACAAGACATCTATTCCTACAGCCAAGCTGGCATCAATTCCAGTAATGACCATGATCACAATCAACTTCATCAATCAAAATTCACCAATTGGATCGATAGCATCGACCAATACTCATAGTTCAACCGGTAAAAGTCTTTCCAAATAGTTCAACCAGTTTTGTTTCTCTTTTTCAATGTCTTTATGGTGATACCATTGTACGGAAAGAATAGTCTGGGCTATCACGTACCAATGCATACGGTGGCGCAAATCGTCTGTCAATGGTATCCCATATGTGGAAAGCCAGTCATTCCACTCTTGTTCTGGGATATACCAATATAATAACATGCATAAGTCAATAGCTGGATCCGCTATAACAGCTCCATCCCAATCAATTAAGAAAAGTTCCTGATTATCGGCAAGCAACCAATTGTTATGATTAAGATCACAATGACAGACTACCTTATCTTTGAACAGGACATTTTTAATTTCCTTCGTCAAGAAATCAAGTGATTTTTGAATCACATCCAAAGAAAAGAGTTCTAATGCCATCCCGCCTTTTATATCTTCCAATATAGTCGATGGCTCCACAGGTTCTTTTCCCAATCGAGTCAGCATATCAAGCAATTCTTTGGAGTGGTGGATCTTGTGTAGAAGCTGAGCCACTCTTTCCATATTCATATCGTTTGGTTTGAGCTCTCTCGCACTTATCCAATGTTGGGCCGTAATGACATCTCCATTTTCCAAGCGTTTTGTCCAGACCAATTTCGGGACAATCCCCTCTGCTGAAAGAACAGCCAAAAATGGCGATGAATTTCTTTTTAGGAAGAGCTTTTTCCCTTCATTTTGAGCAAAATATGCATCTCCCGTTAAACCACCAGCAGGACTGATTTTCCACTCATCACCTAATAAATGTTCCAACCATTTCACCTTCAATTTCAACACAACTTTTCATTATCAAATATTAGAAAAGCGCAAGCGCTATATATAAGAATTTTCATATTAACATCTTTTTTTAAGCAAAAAAACAGCTATTGAACAATTTCACAATAGCTATCTTTTAAATTTTATCGTTATTTCCCAATTAAATCAAGTCCTTGTGTAACAATTAATATTGTGCCAATACAACTGTGCTGATAGACGGGACTTGTATTTCATTGATTACTTTGCGGATTGGCGAATCGCCTGCTGAACTGCCTTCGACAAGGACATCCCACTCTCCTGACAATGGAATCGATACGTTTTCCGCATTCGTTCCGTTATGGAAAATAATAAGGATATGGTTGTACTTTCCATACTGTTTCACATCACCGATATGATACATGAGCATATTTCCTTTTTCAAAAGGAAAACGCACATGTTTTTTTATTTCCGCAGCAGTCGATAAGCGTAAAGCTTTATGTGCTTTTCGAAGGGAGATTAGACCACTGACAAAGTCCACATTTTCTGCGTAAAGCGCTTTTCTTTCCCAATCTAAATTATTGACCGAATCTGGAGATTTATAACTGTTTTCCTCCCCGCCTTTTGTCCGGAAAAACTCTTGCCCTGCATGAAGAAACGGTACCCCTTGAGATAAAAGGATGACGGAAGTGGCCAAGCGATGGCGCTTTATTCTCGTTACTTCTTCTTCATGACTATTGCAGACGGCCATTTTATCCCACATGGTGTGATTGTCATGGGATTCAACATAGTTGATTGATTGCACGGGCTCCAGGAACAGTCCTTTATGATTCGGATCGATTTGTACACTACCGGCAAGAGTTTGTTTCAATAAAGTTGTCTTGTGAGTATTTCCAAGCGCAAATCCCCTGTCAAACAAGTTGAACGTACTGCCTTTTATAGAATCGCGAACCATATCATTAAAGAATGAAATTCCCGGCATTTTCTTTGCATTCAGAATCATTGCTTTACGGTCAGCCGCTAAAGGGGTGTTCAGCTCCCACCCTTCCCCAAGAATTATGGCTCCTGGTTTAATGATGGATACGGCCTCTTTTACTGCATTCATGGTCTGAACATCTAATATACCCATCAAGTCAAATCGAAAGCCATCTACATCATATTCCTGCAACCAAAATCGAATGGAATCAAGGATAAACTTTCGAACCATTTTTCGTTCGGATGCAATGTCATTTCCTACTCCAGTCCCGTTTGAAGGCATACCATGCTCATCATGGCGAAAGTAATAACCAGGCACTATTTTTTCAAAAGAGGAGTCTTCGCGAACATACACATGATTATAGACGACATCCATAATCACCCTCAGGTCTTTCTGGTGCAAGGTATTGATTAGGTTTTTAAGTTCCAAAATCCGCGAGTAGGGATCATTGGCATCCAGCGCATAACTTCCTTCAGGCACATTAAAAAGAAGAGGGTTATAGCCCCAATTATAGTTCTTGTCAGGTTCTGTCTCATCTACTCCGCCAAAATCATTTAATGGTAATAGCTCAATATGAGTAACTCCGAGACTTTGGAGATAAGAAACCCCTGTAATACCAATTTCGGACTTTTCTACTTGATCTTCTCTAAAAGCGGCATATTTACCTTTATGTATCATTCCGCTTTTTGGGTGAGAGGAAAAGTCACGTACATGCAACTCATATATTATCGCATCTGTTGCATCCATAAAAGGAAGCATAGATACTTTTGGAATGTTTACTTTTTCTTTATCTACAATCACTGCAGCCTCACTATTAATGTTTGAGGAAATTGCATATGGATCGACTGCTTCTCTCCATACAAGGTTTACGCAAACAAGATAGGTATAAAGGAATCCTTCCAGATCTCCCTGCACTGTAATTCGCCATATCCCCTTCTCCTCCGGGATGAGGCTATAGAAAATGCCTTCCTTACTTTTGGGAGCCATCAGTTTTATTTTCACTGCAGATGCCGTCGGTGCCCAAAGGGTAAAGGTAGTTTCCCCTTTTTGATATTTCGCTCCAAGGTCATCTTTTTCATAAAAGAATGCTTCATCAAATGCTTCCGTCCGAATAACTGCCCCTATTTGCAAATCTGTTTTCCTGCCGTGTTCATCTATAATCATATATTTGGAACCGATGGAGATTGGCGTATTTGTTTTACATATATATTTAACCGTGTTCTGAAGCGTTTTTCTATCTATAATCTCAAGTGGGTAGGTAGATTCTTGGTTTGTAAGGGTAAAGAAAGCTGATTCTCCGTTATAACTTCCGCTAGGCAAAAGAATAGTGATTTTATCCATTTCATCTAAATAGGCGTCGAATTCTCTTTTGATGAAAATCATGCATTTCCCTCCCTTTCTTCTAAAGTTTGCTTCTTCTAGAACTGACCATTTTCTATCCTATTCAAACAAAGTCGTAAGCTTGACATCTATTCATATAATTCTCCATTATTGCCATTCCGGTCTGTCTATATAAGTGGACTGACAATGAGAAAGCAAAGCTCCAGCTGCTTTTAGCTGAGTATGTTTTAAAGGGAGTTTGTTCGCCCGCATTTTCTCAAACCATTTTTCATACGTACGTTTATCTACCACCTGTACATCTGTTGGTCCATCCGTTATGTCAATATATCCTTTTGGGTGTAACAAAATCTTGGTAACAGGCAGGCTTACATCATACAGCGGAAGGATATTTTTGATAATCGATCCCATCCGGTTCAAACTAATCGTGGGATTTACAATTTTTCTTTCTTTTTCCTTCTCACGGATAGACCAGAAGCGATCATTATTTCCTAGAACCACACTCTCTTCTTGCTCCTCCATATAAAAAAGAGCCATGATTTCGTTCGGAGTAATAAGGATAATTTCGAGTTCGACTGGCGCCTGTTTTACTAGAAAGATAGGTTTATACATAACAAAAAACGTATCTGGAAACCTCTGCAAAAAGTACTTTAGTAAGTTTTCACGTTTATAATTCTTCTGTAAATAAGACATTTCCCGGATGGTTGAACTTGCCCATTTGAGCTGAAGCGGAAGAATCGAATCAAGAAATTGCTGCTTTCTCTCTTCAGGTGTCTTATTGCCTGTAATGCTTGGAAGTTCCCACTCTTCATCGTGATTGGTATCAGTAGTAACGAGTTTTCCTGTAAACAGCTCTTCTTCTTGATCCTTTTTCTTGAAAGACTTCATGAGACTGATTAGCTTGCCTTCTTTTGAGGGAGTAGTATTTTCCAATCGAGCAATGTGGGAAGGACTCTGTGCATCAACCGGGTTTCTCAACATCTCTTCATAAGTCTTCCATTGTTGCTTTTTCAACCTGATATATTGATTAGGATAGCGATATATATCGGCTTCATACCGTGTGATATAATCTTGTAATTTGATTAATTGTGCCAATGGCGTTCACTCTTTTCTATAATAAATAATGAATAGCAACAGGCAGTATCAGTGCGTAAAGTAATGCAGAAAGTGTCATGCTGATGGAACTGAAAGCCGCTTCTTCTTCCCCATATTCCATCGCTTTAGCAGTTCCAATTCCATGTGCAGCACAACCAAGGCCCACTCCAATGCCTAAGTAATGGGTTATTCCAAGAAGTCTCATTAAGCCCGGGCCGAAAAGTGCACCAATGATACCGCTCAGGATAACAAGTGCTGCTGCTAAGCTTGGTAATCCACCGGTAAGATCAGCGATTTCCATGGCAATGGGGGAAGTCACGGACTTTGGAAGGAACGAAGAGGCATACATAGAAGATAAATTTGCCACCTTTACATAAATAAACCCAGTAACCATGCCGACAACTATTCCAGAAAATAATCCTGCAATTAATGGAACCCGATAGCGTAATATTTTTTTGCGTTGATGGTAAAGTGGGTAAGCAAGCGCTACTACCGCAGGGCCGAGGAGTTCTTGGATCCACCAACCTCCCAGCATATATGTATCATAAGATAGATCAGTCAAAAGTAATCCGACAATGATTAATAGAGTCGTAGTGGCAACAGGATTGAGTAACGGCATACGAAATCGATTATAAACATGCCTCATTGCGAGAAAAACTAGATAGGTGATAAGGATGAATGAGATACCAAACCAACTATTCATCATCCATCACTCCCGTTGCCTCTGCCTTATTATCGACAGATGCTGCCGTTTTTTGAGCAACCAACCCCGAACTTACCAAGACCATAATGGTCCCTATTAAAAGAGCAAGCAACATAATTAGCCCCTCTGTCTTAGAAAGAAACCCAAAATGATTCATGACTCCTACTGTGGCAGGGACAAAAAACAAAGGGAGATAGACAAGCAGCAAATTCGCCCCACCCTGCAAATATCTCTCCTTCATAAGTCCTGTCAAAAGTAAGACAAGCAACAAAACCATTCCGATAATACTACCAGGAACCGGGACCTCAAGCGTACTTTGTAGAACTACACCGATTTTATAAATAAAATAAAAAACTGCTACTTGAATTAATAGTTTCATTCCCCTCATTTTCTAATCCTACTCCTATACTAATGAAAAAATTTCCTTTTCTTCATATTTTGGCAATCTGTTTAAATGTGTTTCATATAAAATGATATCATTCACGGCAAACGTCTCTATTTGGGAACTGTGTACAGGAAGCAGACTGTTGTCAATAGATCCTGGTCCCTTCCACTTTCTTGCAATCGTTATATGCGGATGGAACGGCCGTGAGTCAAGCTGGAGTCCAACCATCTCACAGGCATCATATACTGACTTTCGAAGCTGATTGAGTTCCATTGATTTTTCGATACCGTACCAAAAAATACGTGGTGACTGGGGGTTCCCGAATGTGCCAAGTTCACTTAATGAGAGGGAAAATCGTTGATGATTTAAAGCTACTTTCGAAAGCAGAGTTATCAACTTTTCCTTTTGACCTTCTTCCAAATCACCTAAAAATGCAAGCGTAATATGAAGGTCTTCCGGATGCACCCATCTTGTAAAAGGAAAGTGGCTTTTTAATTCTTTCATATATAAATGAAACGCTTGCTTTAACGGTTGTGGAAGAGGTACCGCAACAAAATAATGAGTTTGTGTCGTCATTTTCTCACCCTTCTTATTTTACTAAATATCTTTTATAGTCTTGAATATTATCTTAGCACCAAACAGACGATATAGTTAGTTTAATCTTAATCCCATGATAAGCCATGTGCTTAGTCCGTTTTTATAATTTATGATACAATACGGATTATTAGAGTCATGTATAGAGAAAGGTTGTGCGTAGTTGTGAAGGTTGTTACAAATATGGCTGATTTGATAGGTGATACGCCACTTGTAAAGTTGAATCGCATTGTGCCAAAAGGAGCGGCAACAGTGTATCTAAAATTGGAATTCCAAAATCCCAGCGGCAGTGTAAAAGATAGAGCTGCGTTTAATATGATTATCCAGGCCGAAAAGGATGGCCTAATCAAACCTGGAGCAACCATTATCGAACCAACTAGCGGTAATACCGGAATTGGTTTAGCGATGAATGCTGCAGCAAGGGGATATAAGGCCATTTTGATCATGCCAGATACAATGTCAAAAGAGCGAATTAATCTACTAAAAGCATACGGTGCAGAAGTAGTATTAACACCGGGTGATGAAAAAATGCCAGGTGCCATTAAAAAAGCACAGGAACTTGTAAAAGAAATTCCAAACAGCTTCATGCCGATGCAGTTTGAAAACCATGCCAATTCAGATGCTCACAGAAAGTCGACGGCACTCGAAATCATGGATGGAATGAATCAAATCGGCAAGCCATTATCGGCTTTTGTCGCAACTGCCGGTACTGGCGGAACAATTACCGGAACAGGAGAAGAGCTGAAAAAGCATTATGAAGGATTGACGGTTCATGTTGTGGAACCTGCAGGATCACCAGTCCTTTCCGGCGGTAAGCCTGGGAAACATAAGCTTGTTGGTACTAGCCCTGGATTCATTCCCGATATATTGAATCAGGAAGTATATGATGAGATTTTTAAGATTGAAGATGAGGATGCATATGATATCACTCGAAAGCTTGCTCGTCATGAAGGAATTCTGGTTGGCCCATCTTCCGGTGCTGCTTGTTATTCTGCGATTGAAGTGGCGAAAAGGTTAACGCCTGATGATGTGGTGGTATGTATCGCATGCGATACGGGAGAGAGATATTTGTCTACGGATCTTTTTGATTTTGATAATGAATAAACGAAAAGACCCTTGGCTGCATGGTGCAGATAAGGGTCTTTTTAATTTAAGCCGTTCCTTTGCGCTGCAGACACTCGCTTTCCGCGGAGCGGTGCTTGAGCCTCCCGGCTGCGCTGTGGGGTCTCAAGTCTACCGCTACCTCCCGCCGGAGTCGAGTGCCTTCCGCTCCAATCCACTCATTCTTATAAATTTATGAAGCTTTTGCGAGTTGTTTTTTGTCGGCTTGGTTGATCATCATGATGAACACTAGTCCGCACATTGTTAAAACGCCAAAGAACAAATAAACGTGTGCAACAGAATAATACTCTGCAATAAAGCCGCCAAAGAATGTACAGAACCAACTACCCAGCCCGTTACCGACGGCAGTGTATAAAGAAACCGCCGTAGCACGCGCAGAGCTTGGGGCAATATCCCTCACAAACTGCAGCGCGGCAGGAATGAAAAGCCCCACAGAGAAACCTTGTGCAATCGTCGTCGCATACACCACATACAACGGGGGCTCAAAGAAATAAAGCACCCACCGTATCATCGCAATGGAAGCAGCACTAATCATGATCGCGTGAAGTCCGAAGCGTGCGATCCACTTGCCTGCCACCCTCATAAATGGCGCCTCACTACCGGCAGCGAGCAAGAATGCTATCCCTACTCCCGTAACAGTCCCTCCAATATCCGTAATGAACAGGCCAAAGTAAAAATTATTGGCGAAGACAGGACCGAATATTAGAAACGTTGTCACAAGGAACATTACAAACTTAGGCAATTTCATGAGCGTTCCAATGCCATCACGGACATTCACACTGATTGTCTGACTTTCTTTCGGTAGAAAAATTGATACCACCGTGCCCAGCAATAACGCGATAGCAAAGATAAAGAAGATTACTTTTAAGGAAAAGAAATCAGAAAGCCATCCTGCAACAAGCACGGCCACCGCAAAACCTATTGCCCCCCATAATCTGATGGAACCATAGTTTCCTTTGGTCCTCTGCACATAATTAAGGGTAATGCTGTCTGAAATGGGAACAAGGGCACTTTGTGTAACAGCCAACAAAAATGCAACGGCAAGCAATGCTCCATAGCTCTCCATAAATGAAAAGGCAATCCCTGTAACCGCTGTGAGAAACAGCGTCCAGAGCAGGATTTGTTTTGGTTTTTGGGTATAGTCGCTAAAAACACCCCACAACGGCTGGACGAATATCATCACTACAGGACTAATCGACATGATCATCCCGATTTGTGATCCACTCAATCCGACATCTTCTTTCAAATATACGGTCAGCAACGGGAATAACGCCCCAAAGCTGAAAAAGGTTAAAAAGTAAAAACTGTAAAAATAGCGAGTAGTTTTGTCTTTCATAGAGGCAGTACTCATCATATATCCTTCTTTCTTCTCGTCAAATAAAGGAAAAGGTAAAAGGTTACCGCCCCTTGGGGAAGTAACCTTTACATTCTACCACATTTAGATTTCGCATAAATATGTTATTTCGCTAATTCATAGATAGCTTGTGCATAGATGGCAGTCGCCTTGATGAGATCCTCAATGAAAATATGCTCATCTTTCTGATGCGCTACATCCTCCCTGCCAGGGAAAAGCGGACCAAAGGCCACCCCTGCTTCAAGCGATCTTGCATATGTTCCCCCACCGATAGACAATAACTCCGCTTTTTCTCCGGTTTGTTCTTCATAAACCTTTTGAAGAGTCTGGATAAGCTCATGATCCTGTGGAACATGATGTGCAGTTGAGACATTGAATTTATTCACATCAAATCCATAGGCCTCCGCCTCTTTACGCAACTGCACTTCCACTTCCTTTGTATCGCTTGTTACCGGAAAACGGATGTTTACCCCTAGAGCTCCGACAGCTGTTTCGCGATCATAACGGAAAACACCTGTATTGATGGTGAGATCATCCGTAATCTCATCGTGGAAATTGATGTTAAGCTTCTTCCCACGAGAATCAAATGCAAGCTTTTCACTAATAAAGCTGACATAGGATGCTCCTCTTGCATCTAGCTCTACAGAATGGAGGAAGTTTGCCAAATGGTATCCTGCATTCGTACCATTATCCGGCTCCATCGCGTGAGCGGACACACCTTTGATGTTAAGGAACAAAGCATTTCCTTCCTTCGTATACCCACCCTCTATTCCTTTTTCTGAAATGTATTCATTAAAAGCATGAGTGATTGCATCCATATCTTCCGTCACTTCAAGCGATGCTTTAGCATGATCGGGCACCATATTTAACCGGCGACCTGAATCAAACGTTAACAAGCTGTTTTGTCCTGTTGCCGTTTCACCGTTGAAATCAAGACGGAGTTGGATATCCCCTATTCCTTTTTCGGCATAGATGATTGGGAAGTCCGCGTCAGGCGCAAACCCCATTGTAGGCATTTCTTCATGTTTAAAATAATGGTCCACACACTGCCAGCTGCTTTCCTCATCTGTACCAATGATGATGCGTACACGTTTAGATAGAGGCAAATCTAGTTCTTTTACAATTTTTAGAGCATAATAAGCCGCCATTGTAGGGCCTTTGTCATCCATTGCACCGCGTGCGAAAATTTTGCCGTCACGAATGCTGGCACTGAACGGTTCATCTGTCCAGCCGTCCCCCTCTGGCACTACATCAACATGACATAGGATGCCGACAAGTTCTTCTCCTTGTCCATGTTCGATATGGCCGGCATAATGGTCGACATTTTTTGTAGCAAAGCCGTCTGCTTCCCCTTTATGTAATAAATATTGGAGTGCCTCTTCAATTCCTTTTCCAAAAGGAGCTTCTGTGCTTGCTTCCTCTTCATTCAACACACTATTGATTTGTAAAAATTCCTGTGTATCTTTTATTAAGGAATCTTTTCTTTTCTCTACTTCTTCTAACCAATTGAAATTTCCCATTTAATCATCACCTCATTAGAAAATGAAAAAGCGTATTCAACATAAGTACAAATCCGACCAATCCCACAGCCGGATAATACAACCATCTTGTAACAAGATCTTGATAGTGCTCTTGAATTAGCTTCTTCCCTTTATGCATATTCAAAAAGGGATGTCCCACCAATTCATCATATACTATATTTAACCATTCTTTTAGAAAAAAGAAAAACGCCATAAACAAGCCGAATGTCATCCACAACGGGAGATACCCCATGACAGCGATGGTGATACCAATCAGTTTCAAATACGAAAAAATATGACGGGAATTCCGCAACAAATATTTAAAAAACAATTCCGTCAAGGCACTATGAGGACTCCTGTCTTCTATTATCCTTTGCGAACGTCTGAAAAATAAAGGCTTGGTCCGCTCTGAGGAACGAGGAACATGCACATATTCTGACGCATAGAAAATCATCCCAACATACTTTTGCCGGATCTTCTCATTATGTGCCATATCCACCATAAAACTCTCCGTCCGCAAATAAAGGATAAAAAAGACTACCAACCCCAGCATAAGGAAAACCGTCGATACGATCCACATAGCTTGAACAACCGTAAGATAAACTAGTAGTCCAAGAAATAGAAACACGGTGAAATTAATTACTTTCCGCTTCCATCCAGACCAATGCAAATCTATTACTTTACTCAGTATGGTGATGAATAGGAACAACACAAGATAAAACATTATCCATTCAAACAACGGAAGGGTAGACGGACTGATTGCCTCCATCAACAAATATGTAAGAATAGCAATTAGCAAGGATTTTATAAGATTAAGGGCCGTGCTCGCTATCACACCCCACTTTTTCAACCCATACAGTAAATCTCGGCGGTGGACAAAAAAGTACGTATCCGCCTGTTGATAAAACACTCGAATGGTTCCAGTCCAAGCAAGATAATAAATAACAAAAAGGGTTAAACCGTATGGAAGTTTCTGAAGCAATGCAATGAAACTCGGAAACATATCATAAATCATGGCTGCAACGAATAATAATGTAAGGACAATATAGACCAGGATCGTCCAATCAATTACAGCTTTTGTGTTCTTCCACTGATACTGACGCTCTTGTTTAAGTCGTTCCTTGTATAAGTGGAATGCCGTCATTTTTCCTGCTCCCTTGCGGATAAGGTGTAGAAACAATCTAGCAATGAAGCACCAGGAAGTTGGCAATTTGTTTGAATGTCTTGTAGGGTCCCTTCTGCTTTCTTGCGCCCGTCAGCCAAAAGAATAAACCTGTCACAAATCTTTTCCGCCGTATCCAGAACATGCGTACACAACAAGATTCCGACACCCCTAGCCTGTTCCTGATGAAAAAGCTGAAGTAACTTCTTCGTTGCAATCGGATCAAGCCCAATAAACGGTTCATCCACAATATATAAAGAAGGCTTAGACATGATGGCAAATATCAACATAGCTTTTTGCTGCATCCCTTTTGAAAAGGTAGCCGGAGATTCATGGATGACTTTTTCCAAATCAAACAACTTCAATAGGTCCTCCACCCGATCTTTCCACACCTTTTCATCTATCTCTAGTAAAGACGCCATCAAATCTATGTGCTCCCATAATGTCATATCATAATAAAATACAGGTTTCTCAGGAATATAGGCATATGATTTATCAGGAGGAAGTGATATCTGTCCTTCAAAAAAAGGATTTAAGCCAAGCAAAGTTTTAATTGTCGTACTTTTACCAGCGCCGTTAGGGCCGATCAGACCTACCATTTCACCTTTTGAAACCGTAAAATCAATATTTTGCACGACAGACATCTCATCATCGTATCCTGCTTTTTCTAAATGTAGTGTTAGTAATTCCATACAGGTCCTCTCCTCTCACCTGTTTCATACGAAGTTTTAGGTCGAAAGTTTCATATTTTTCTAAAAATTACTAGCAGAATATTGTCGAGTAGTGTAAAATAATGTATATAGACTCATATTCTTTTGTTTTCCCTTAACACTTCATAGACTAAATGTTAATATTGTGTAAATTGCATCATTATTCTAGAATTTTTTCCACAAAATCGTGTACAATATAAACTAACTTAATACCTAACACCTATCATCAAGAATTTAGCGAGTAGTACCATGTTAAATACCGGATAAGGAGTGGTTTTTTGAAGCCTTCAACTAACCGTATGCTAACCCGTATTAAAGCCGTCTACATGTTTATTCATGAAAAGGGAACTGTCTCTACACAGCAGTTGGTCGATGAATTTGGGATTACACCCCGAACCGTCCAGCGTGATTTAAATGTGCTGGCATTTAATGACCTGGTTCAAAGTCCAACGAAAGGTAAGTGGACTACTACGCAGAAAAAAGTTAGGTTGACTTCATAAGACTACATATAAAATTAATCAGACAACAATAAAGCCCCATTCCTTTTCACTTGGAATGGGGCTCTTCGTTATTTTCATTATTATCTTCGCTGCAATAGTTCCAATTCTTCATCTGTCAGTTCACGATACTCCCCAAGCTCAAGGTCTTCATCAAGCTTCAGTTCTCCCATGCTCAGACGCTTCAAGTAAGTTACTGTCTTTCCAACCGCTTGAAACATTCTTTTTACCTGATGGAATTTCCCTTCAACAATGGTAATCTCAATTTGTGATTCTGGGCCAGCTTCAAGTATTACTAGTTCAGCAGGCAACGTTTCGTACCCATCATCTAAGGTAACGCCTTTTTTGAACGCTTCCATATCCTCTGTCGTCACTTCGCCATCAATTTTGGCATAATACGTTTTTGGCACGTGCTTTTTTGGTGATAACAACTGGTGTGCAAGCTGACCGTCGTTTGTCAACAACAGTAAGCCCTCTGTATCTTTATCTAAGCGTCCAACCGGAAAAGGTTCAAACATTTTATCCTCTTCCTGCAGGATATCCACCACCGTTTCCTGACGGTGATCTTCCGTTGCAGATAACAGTCCAGGCGGCTTGTGCATCATCAGGTAAATGAACTCACGGTATTCCACGATATCATCATGTACCGTTACCTCCTGCACCTCCGGATCCACATGCACCTTCGCATCCTTTACCACATTTCCATCCACTTTTACCACACCCGTTTTTAGAAGCTTCTTCACTTCTTTGCGCGTTCCAAAACCACTGTTGGCAAGCATTTTATCCAATCTCATACTCGTGCCGCTCCTTTCATAGGGAAAGAGGCCTCTCTGACTCGAGACCTCTATCCTCTTTCTTTTCTATTTAGAAACGAAAAACGATTTCCAAACAAATACATTAACAAGTTACTTCTGTAGCTGAGGAAGAAGTAGATGCCCGCTCCGACTAATCCGCTGACAGCCACTACGATGATGGCTTGTAAGCGGCCTTCGCTGTAAGGGACAACACCTTCTAATAGTTGAAGGACTACTAGGACTGCAGCAATCATGATGACGTTGAAGATGGTCATGAGAGTACCACGTCTTAGAACCATAGAGTAATCAAATTCAGTATATTTTTTTATTGCCCACAGATTCACCGCAACACTGGCAGTATATCCAATTGCCGTTGCCACGATAGATCCTTCCGCACCCATCAACAGTATAAGCGGATAATTGAGGACCAGTTTCAATAACAATCCGATCGCAAGTCCTACAACCGTATATTTCTGTCTATTGATGCCTTGTAAAACGGAGGCAGTAACCGTGAAAATTGCCAATGGTATTGCGGTCGGCGCATACCAAGTCAATAGTTGTCCCCCTAATGGATCATAAGAGAAGAATGCTGCATATGCTGGCCCTCCTAAAAGGGATAAGCCTATACAAGAAGGGACAGTCAAGAAAAGCAATATCTGCAAAGTCACACTAAGCTGTTTTTGCAAACTATGATGCTGCCCATTGATAAACGATTTTGTTATGGCAGGAAGCAAACTCAAGGCAAAAGCTGTCGCTAGTGTTATCGGAATCATGATTAATTTTTGACCGTAATTGTTGATGATACCAAAAGCTACCCTGGCATGATCTATAGCGTACCCTGCCATCACCATTGCCTTGTTAAAGGATAATGTATCTATCAACTGGTATAAGGGCATTGCCAAACCGACAAATACGAAAGGCATGGCATATGAAACCAATTCTTTGTACATGCTTTTATATGAAATTTCGACACTATCGGGATCTTTTTCCAGTAGAGTATCCAAATGGTTTTTCCTTTTGAACCAATACCCTACTAAAATCGCAAGTCCACCTATCGCTCCCACAAAAGCGGCAAACGTGGCGAATCCGATGGCAACCGTCATTTCTCCCTCTAAAACATTGAGGATTACATATAAGCTTCCCAAAAGGAATACGATTCTGACAAGCTGTTCTACAACCTGCGATATGGCGGTTGGTCCCATAGATTCATACCCTTGGAAAAACCCACGGATTAAACTCATGATAGGAACCAGAAGTAAAGCAACACTTACCATACGGACCACATAAGTAACATCTTCAAATGTGTACATTCCCTCTTCTCCACCCATTACGATGGGAGAGAGATATGGAGCCAGTATATATAGTGCTAGGAATGAAACGATACCGGACACACTCATTACATAAATTCCAGAACGGAATAATTTTCTACCTACACTATATTCGCCAAGTGCATTGTATTTGGCGACAAATTTGGAGACTGCCAAAGGAACACCAAGGGTAGCCGCACTTAGAAAAACAGAATATAAAACATATGCGTATGAATAAAGGTCTCCTGCATCATTTCCAACCATGGCATGAAAAGGAAAAATATAAACTAATCCGAGTACCCGTGACAGCATCGTTCCCACTGTCAAGATCAAGGTACCTCTCAATATATTTGATGTTGACATAAAATCCCTACCTACTATTTGTAACTTTTTGTCTAACCTTTGTATTTTAGCACACTTCTTATTGCGGAAGCACTATTTTACCATCCCGCAAGTAAACTTCTAGTTAGTGAAATCTTTGGAAAAGATAGATATGGCGTATCGTCTTTCAAGTTCTCTATGTGCTCTTTTGTTACCACTACAGTGAATTCACCGTAAGCATCCGCATCTAGTAAGAGGACTCCTGCTTCTTTTTGACTGAAGATAAGCCCGAATTCTTCTTGATTATGTAAACGGATGCAAAGAACATAAGCATTCATCTCTTTTTCAAAGAGCCATGTATACGAGAATTTATGTAAATTAGTGTTCATTTTGAATGGTATGGTTGGAACAGAAAGCAACAGGACCGGGGTTCCATCTTCTTCTGTCCAGCCACCGTCATATGGAATGTGTGCTTCTGAAAGCTTAGGTGAATATGTCATGAGATACCCCCTTTTCATTAATTTGTAATCTACTTGAAAATAATACGGAATGTTGCTCTTTTTGTCCAACAAGAGAATAGAGGGTATAATAGGCAACAGGTAAGCAAAATATAGTTGGTTGGTGAAAAAATGAAATATGATGTGATTATTATAGGCGGCGGTCCATCAGGGCTTATGGCCTCCATCGCTGCGGCAGAACAAAAAGCAAGAGTACTACTGATCGATAAAGGAAATAAACTTGGGCGGAAGCTTGCCATTTCAGGGGGCGGTCGCTGTAATGTGACAAACCGCCTGCCCGTAGACGAAATTATCAAACATATCCCTGGTAATGGGAGATTCCTATATAGCGCATTTTCTGAGTTTAATAATGAAGATATCATCAAGTTTTTTGAAAAGCTTGGGATACAGTTGAAGGAAGAAGATCACGGCCGGATGTTTCCTGTTTCAGACAAAGCACAAAGTGTGGTTGACGCGTTATTGAACAGGATGAAAGAGTTGCGGGTGGAGATGCGGACTAATACTTCGGTGGAAACGGTGGAATATGATGAGGACCGGACCCGTGGCGTGTTGTTAAAAACAGGCGAGTTTTTGGAATGTTCATGTGTAGTCATTGCTGTTGGTGGAAAATCCGTGCCACATACCGGTTCCACAGGTGATGGATATCCTTGGGCACGCAAAGCGGGGCATACGATTACGGACCTATTTCCGACTGAAGTTCCATTAAATTCACAAGAAAAATTCATCCGTGAGAAAAGGTTGCAAGGATTGTCCCTGCGCGATGTAGCTTTGAGCGTATTAAATCCAAAAGGAAAAGTGGTAAAAACACATCAAATGGATATGATTTTCACCCACTTTGGCGTCTCAGGGCCTGCTGTTTTGCGATGCAGCCAATATGTTGTGAAAACAATGAAGAAATTCGGTGTGAATAGAGTAACGATGAATTTGGATGTTATGCCATCTTTAAACGAAGAGCAAGTATTTCAACAGCTCAATATGGCATTGAAGGACGAACCAAAAAAAGCCATTAAGAATGTGCTTAAAGGGCTTGTACCTGAGCGTTATTTATTGTTTTTGTTGGAAGTTTGTAAGATTGACGAGCAGGAAATTGGTGCGACATTAGCCCATGAGAAAATAAGGGAGCTAGCGAAAATGTGCAAACAATTCCAATTTGAAGTATCCGGCACCCTCTCCATTGAAAAGGCATTTGTAACCGGAGGCGGCGTTTCGGTGAAAGAAGTGCACCCGAAAGAAATGGCTTCCAAAATGAAAGACGGATTATACTTTTGTGGAGAAGTACTTGATATCCATGGATATACTGGTGGTTATAATATCACCTCGGCCTTGGTGACAGGAAGACTTGCAGGCCTGAACGCCGGGAAAAAGGCGGCAAGCCTACGTCGTTACAATTAGTACGAATGACATTACAAAAGCTAGTCCTACTCCATACATGCCAAACTCGTTGATAAATGATTTACTTTCTTCTGGAAGTACCTCGTTTTGTGTGTGGTGATTCATAGTGAATACATCCTTTCTGATTTTTAGTTTCTGTTAATATAACCTGTTACTAATTAGACGAGTGATGTTACGAAAATGTTTCAATTATTTATAATTTGTTTCTGATAATTATCTATACCCACAAAAAAGAACCTGATAAACATCTTTCCGGTAAGTTTTCAGGTTCTAAATATTACCATTGCAGAGAAGCAATAGATCTGTTCTTCCTCATCGTTAATACATCCTACTTGATACTTAATGTCAATCACATCCCTGTCAGACAATCCCTTAAGAAAATCATTCACTGCATCCTCGAGGTCCCGCTCATGCTCCTCATCAAACACCCTAATTTGCACCAACCCCCACACCCTCCTTCTTAATAGTTTGCTTGTATTCTATTATTATTTATAGGAGGAAATATCGGGTTTTATACTTTTATTCAAAAAAAAACCCTTTTGGGGTCAGACCCCCAAAGGGTTTTTGCTCTTTACGTTGAATATAATAGAGTTAGAGTTTTAATGACTATACGGGTAAGGATGTGATTGCGTTTGTTGAAGGTTGTGCGGAGGAAGCCTGTGGTGGTTGGCTTGTTAGTGATTTTGTGTTTGGTATGTGCGTTTGTGTACCATGGGGTGAGCTGGGAATTGACTAAGAAATATAACGAGGAGCTCGATGCTTATTTTTATGCAGAGCTTGATGGGGAGTACTTAACCTTAACAGTACGTTTAGCAGACACCTTAAGAGATGAGCGTAACTTTCTTGTCATTGATAATCCATATGATGATTTATATGTGGATTTCCGTAGCTTGATTTCTTCCAACATAACTCTAGACTCTGAGCGTTCCTCTCGCGGAAGCCTAGTGTTTGAGATAAATGATTACAAGAATCTCACTTATTCGTTTCGCTTTATTCGGAAAATTATAGGAGAGCCCGAGTATGATAAAGCCTTGCCAATAATCTACATTTACTCAGAAAAGGATTGGATGGTAATGCAAGAAACTTCATCTATTCCTGTAAGGCATATTGAGCAAGATTAAGGAGGCATTAAGATGAAAGAAGTTTGGTTTTCAGAAGATGGGGATTTTAGTGAAATAGAGGATGATGGATTTTATCATTTTTATCTTTATAAATTTGAAGAGCAGGATTATCAGGAAGAAAATAAACAGTTACTTTTAGACTTTCTAGGAAAGCTTGATATTTTTCCTTTATATGTAATGGTTGAGGGGCATGATGAGGAAGAAGAGATGCGGCAGATTTTTGATCATTTAGGATTCTCCTATTCAGTTGACTATTTTACCGATAAGCGAATGTACTCTACTGGAGGAAATAATTTAACCTACCATCCCCCATTTTTTCAAATCAAAGCATCTTCCATGGAAGAGTTGCAATTAATCATGAGCGAAACCTACCACCTTGCAACTCAAAATCAATTTTACGGAATATCATTTATAAATAATGTTCAACTTACATCACGAGATGGTTATTCTTTTCCTAAGTTAAGTAGAAACAAGGATATTGCCGCGTTAAAGGTCGGCCATGACGGGCAAGGATTTTATTTTTATTTCAAATAAGAACTTTCTTCAAAATATGGAACAAGTGATTTCCATGCTTCCTGAAGAATACGTAGTAACCCAAATAAAATGATTGTGTGCTAGAAAAATAGAAGGAGCTTCGCTGTTATTGAGCGAGGCTCCTTCTTAATTTAGAATCCAAGCAACTGCATGCTTCCAATGAATAATGCGATTGCTGCAATAATCAGTGAAATTTTGTTTGAATTTGAACAATGAGATAGGTGGCCTTTCCTCACGAAGGTCCCCCACCCACTTCCTTTATAAAATCCTTATCGGCAAAGTTTTGGAACTCCACCTCTAGACCGCTTGTTTCAAGATCCTTCCACTTTATCTTGATGGTTTGATAAGGATCATCAAAATAATACATCGTGATATAGTTGCTGCTCATATAGTCTTCATTTGCTATGACATCTTTTTTATAAGAATATCTTTGGTCATCCAGGTTTCTCTCTAGAATATTCATGACAGTCTGGGGTTCATATTTCTTGATATGTATCTCGTCTTTTTTTCTTTGCATGATCATCATGATAAATGGCACAAGTACGGGGCTTAGCGCAAAAAAGAGCGAGTTAATGTTCCAATATTCATTAGAAGTCGTGTACACCAATAGGCCAAGAGCTATAAGCCCTGTCATTATGGTGCTTTGAAATCTATTACCAGTGGAGATCTTTGAAACTCCTTTTTGTTGGAAACTTGTAATTGCATCCAGAATGAGTAATACCCCTATCATAAGAAGAAAAAGTGAGAATATGTTTTGGTCGATGAAGTCCATGATTGATGTGGCCTCCTTCCTGGCTGATGGTCTGTATATATATATACGGATGAGTTTGGGAATGGTTTCAAGTTTTTGTAAGGAGTGGGGTGAGATTGTAGGTGCGGGATTTGGTTTTTCCTACAAATTCAATATTAAGGTTTTTCAGCAGACTGATAATTGTCAATCTATTTTCTAATCCTAAATACCTCTTTAACTCTCTCATAGAGATGAACGGACTTATTAATAGGGCATAATCCACTAGTGCGGCTCTATGTGCGTCATCATATTTCCCTCCACAATAAAGGCACTCCCATGTACCGTAAATTCTTTTCATAACTTTATAGGGACTACAACAGGGACATAATACACCTTTTATTATATCTGAAGGCAAGACCCCATACTGAAGTATGGGAGAAGAGTTATCTGGTGTATGATCTTTAAGTAATTGTTTTATTAGCTTTTTTATTAAACTTTTTGTCTAGAGGCTGAGAGAAATGTCGCTTTAATAGCATACTTACTTTAGCAGAGAGGGCGGGGCTTTTCACTACATTTCTATCCACCTCGCTCGGAGAGGAAAGTACTTTCGTAATAACTTTAGGGTTAGTTAGTACTGCTAGCTTTTCACAGGGCACATCAGTTAATTGCCTCGTTCTTAGCCATGACTGTAATTTGGAGCATTGATTAGAAGCTTGCAAGATAGGGTCTGGATATACTTTAAGTGGATTATCATCTACTTCTTGTAAAAGTTGATAGTTTTTCGGGTCAAAGTAGAGAGTTCCTTTAAAAAATTTCACTTCTAATACTAAAAAGAAATTTGAAAATAAGATGAGGGTATCCATTTGAAAGAAGGTATCCCTAAACGGTAGTCTTAGTCCGTGGAATATGTAAAAAGGGTGGTCAGTTTCTGGAAGTAGTTTTAAGTAATAGTCTAAAAATTGTTCACCGTAAATTCCTGCTTCTTTTCTACCTAATTCGTTAAGAAAGTCTTGGGTTTTTTCATGATTAGGTCGAACTCGCCTTTTCATTGCTCTCAAAATATGCACTTTTAAGGGGATGCATCTTGCTTTTTTTATCAAAAAATCACCTCTTTTATAGGATAAGAGTATCATTTGACATCTTTCTACATATCTCCTTCTTTTCTGCAAAAAATCTTTTAGGAAATTTCCTCTTTTTATTAAATAATATGGGGGACCCTCTTACACAATATGGATTCTTGATAATTTGAAGAGGTTTTTTGACTAATTGGAGGAGTTTTTCGTATAATTGGAGGGGTTTTTTGACTAATTCAGCTCGTTTTTTGACTATTTCCTTATTTGAGCTTTAAATTTGTTTCGCCACGATTAGTAACCCACTCCTTAGGCAGCTATTAATAGCAGCACCCCTCAATTACCCACTTTTGGAAAAACCCCAACCCTTAACCCCAATTACCTATTTTCGAAAAGTGCCAAGATCCAAATCAAACCCCAGTTACCAACTTTCAAAAAAACAAAAAACCACCAACCAGCGGCCCATTTCTCGCCCACTGGTCAGTGGTCACACTTATATTATTCTGTTTCGCCTTCCCACTCTAGCATGCCGCCGACCATGTTGCGGACTTTGTAGCCTTGGTCTTGCAGGTAGTGGCAGACGTTTTCGCTACGGCGTCCTGAGCGGCAGATAACGATGTATTCTTTGTCTTTGTCTAGTTTGTCCAGGTTTTCTGGGATATCGCCCATGCGGATGTGTTCTGCTTGTTTGATTTTGCCCATTTCGATTTCTTCGTCTTCGCGAACGTCGACTAGATAAAGTTCTTCGCCAGCGTCAAGTTTCTTTTTCAATTCATCAGTGGATATTGTTTGGATTTCAGACATGTGTGAAAACCTCGATTCTATGTAGTGTAAAACTAATTACCTCTATTTTAACAAAAAGAAAACAAGACTGCCAATTAGGACGTCGGCAGTCTTGCAATCAAATGCTAATTTTCCTTGCTACACTTAGTTCGCTACAATGTTCACAAGTTTACCTGGTACAGCGATGACCTTGCGTACTGTCTTGCCTTCGATGCTTTCTTTTACAGCGTCATCAGCAAGGGCGATTTCTTCCATTTTTTCGCGGGTAGCGTCAGATGGGACGTAAAGTTTCGCTTTTAGTTTACCATTCACTTGGACAACGATTTCGACTTCATCTTCGACTAGTTTGGATTCATCGAATGTTGGCCAAGCAGCGTATGTGATGGTTCCTTCGTTGCCTAGTTTCTCCCAAAGCTCCTCAGCGATATGCGGGCAGACTGGGGAAAGCATTTTAACGAAGCCTTCCACGTAGTCTTTTGCGATGGTGTCAGCTTTGTAAGCTTCGTTGATGAAGACCATCATTTGAGAGATAGCCGTGTTGAAACGTAGGCCTTCGTAGTCTTCTGTCACTTTTTTAACAGTAGCATGATATGTTTTCTCAAGTGTATCTTCCTCTGTTACTTCGGCCACTTTGGAGCTTAGTTTTCCGTTTTCTTCTACAAACAATCTCCAAACGCGATCCAAGAAGCGGCGGGATCCGTCTAGTCCGTTGGTGGACCAGGCGATGGACGCTTCAAGTGGTCCCATGAACATTTCGTATAGACGAAGGGTGTCGGCACCATGGGATTCCACGATGTGGTCAGGGTTTACGACATTTCCTTTGGATTTACTCATTTTTTCGTTGTTTACCCCAAGGATCATTCCTTGGTTGAAAAGTTTTTGGAATGGCTCTTTCGTTGGTACCACACCGATATCGTATAAGAATTTGTGCCAGAAGCGTGCGTATAGTAAGTGAAGTACGGCGTGCTCTGCTCCACCGATGTAGATGTCAACCGGCAACCATTCTTTTAGTTTTTCAGGATCTGCAAGCTGTTCGCTGTTTTTCGGATCGATATAGCGCAAGTAGTACCAGCAGCTTCCGCCCCATTGCGGCATCGTGTTTGTTTCACGGCGGCCTTTTTTACCTGTTTCAGGGTCTACGACATTTACCCAGTCCTCAATGGCAGCAAGTGGGGATTCGCCTGTACCGGATGGACGAATTTCCGTTGTTTTTGGTAATACAAGTGGAAGCTGATATTCCGGAACCGCTGTGGTCGTGCCATCTTCCCAATGGATGATTGGAATCGGCTCGCCCCAGTAGCGCTGGCGGCTGAACAACCAATCACGAAGGCGGTAGGATACTTTCTTTTCGCCTTTTTCATTGGCAGCTAACCATTCGATCATGTTGGCGATTGCTTCTTCTTTTCCAAGACCGTTTAAGAAATCGGAGTTAACGTGCTCACCGTCACCTGTGTAGGCCTCTTTAGACACATCGCCACCTGCAACCACTTCTACAATTGGAAGATCAAATTTTGTTGCAAATTCCCAGTCGCGCTCATCATGGGCAGGTACTGCCATAATGGCACCAGTTCCGTAGCTCATTAATACGTAGTCGGCAATCCAGATTGGCAATTTCTCGCCGTTTGCTGGATTTACTGCAAATGCACCTGTAAACTCACCGGATTTCTCTTTGGAAAGTTCCGTACGCTCAAGGTCGCTTTTGCTTTGAACTTTTGTGATATATGCTTCAACTGCGTCACGTTGTTCATCCGTTGTAATTTTTTTCACCAACGGATGCTCAGGAGCCAACACTGCATATGTTGCACCGAAAAGTGTGTCTGGACGTGTCGTGAAAACAGTGAAGTTCTCATCTGTACCGTCGATGCTGAAATGTACATTCGCACCTTCTGAACGACCGATCCAGTTACGTTGCATATCCTTTAAGCTTTCCGGCCAATCCAATTCGTTCAAGTCTTCCAATAAGCGATCCGCGTATTCTGTGATTCTAAGGATCCATTGTCTCATCGGACGGCGTTCTACGGGATGACCCCCACGCTCGGATTTTCCGTCGATTACTTCTTCATTCGCTAAAACCGTCCCAAGAGCAGGACACCAGTTTACAGGAACTTCATCCACATATGCCAAGCCTTTTTCGTAAAGTTTTAAGAAGATCCATTGTGTCCACTTATAGTACTCAGGATCTGTTGTGTTTACTTCGCGATCCCAGTCATAGGAGAAGCCTAAGGACTTAATTTGTCTGCGGAATGTGTTGATGTTTTGTTCCGTGAATTCTGCCGGGTCGTTTCCTGTATCCAACGCATATTGCTCTGCAGGTAGACCGAATGCATCCCAACCCATTGGATGAAGGACGTTTTGTCCTTGCATACGCTTCATGCGGGAAAGGATATCTGTTGCTGTGTAACCTTCCGGGTGACCTACGTGCAAGCCTGCGCCGGATGGGTAAGGGAACATGTCTAGTGCGTAGAATTTTTCTTTCCCTTTTTCTTCATGTGTTTTGAATGTTTTGTTTTCTTCCCAATACTTTTGCCATTTTTGTTCAATGGACTGATGTTGAAATGACATTTTGTCTTCCTCCTGTTAACTCAAATAAATACAAAAAACCCCTCATCCCAATAAAGGGACGAGAGGTTTGAATATACTTAACCTACCGCGGTACCACCCAGATTATTATCACAGTATAATTGTGATAATCACTCGAATCCTTAACGCGGATGATACGGCGAAATATTACTGCCTTCTAAAATGAAGGGTTCACAATTGCTACTCCAAGGCGAGTTCATGTCCGATCGTTTGTTGACTTCCACCACCCGTCAACTCTCTATGCTCGTTTCGTCCACTACTGATCCTTTTCAACGTATAAGTTTTAGTTGTTAGTTTGTATTGTAATGAATTTGCTTAAAAACTGCAAGGGGTATTTTCACTAATCATTATGAACGTTTTCCGGAAAAGTATTCAATGGTACAGTTGCTTTAGCAGCAAGATTGCTTTTCGTTCTGACTTTCATTGCAGCAATCCTCTGTTTCAACTTCATCACAACATGCCTGATTTTCTTTTACTTCTATGATTTCTACCCCACAACAGCCTTCTTCTTTCTTCTTTAAAAATGAAAACATAACTTTTCCTCCTTTTTCAAAATCAATTTTTTTTGATTAATAGTCCAAAAACTAGTTTTGTGTACAGCATTGTTGACTCTGATTTTGTCTGGCAACTTGGTTATACAAGTTTAGCAGATAGTTGATGATGTTTATTCTTCTGCCTTTTGAAGCCATTGCCAATCGACTGTCATATTGTAAGCTCTCTAATCTTTGTTCGTTTAATTTTGTAAGGGTATAAGGATGTGTATTCATGTTTTCTCCTCCTCTCTTGCATCAAATTTTATTGATTAATTAATTTCATTATATGTTCAGAGGAAAAAATATGCAACACATTAAATCAAAAATAATTGATTTAACTTTCGACATTTAATTTAAATATGGAACAAAAAAGCCCAGGTCCACTCTTCCTTAAAAGAGCGATAACCTGAGACTCCACTTTTCCACACATTATTGCACCGTATATCCACCATCAATAACTACTGCCTGACCTGTCACGCCCCTAGCTGCATCGCTGCTTAAAAACATCGCATAGTCGGCAATTTCTGTTACTTGCAATAGTCTACGTTGCGGAACCAATGGATAGATGACTTCTTCCAACACCTTTTCCAAAGGAACCTTCCTGGTTTCTGCTAGATCTTTCAGCTGTCCTCGGACAAGCGGGGTATCCACGTAGCCAGGACAAAGTGCATTGACGGTGATTCCATCTGCAGCTCCCTCTAAGGCTGAGACCTTCGTCAACCCGATCACTCCGTGTTTCGCACTGTTATATGCCGCTTTGCCGGCAAATCCCACCAAGCCATTGATGGAAGCCATATTCAAAATCCTTCCGAAACCTTGGGCTTTCATCACTGGAAAGGCATGCTTTGTCGCGACAAAAGGAGCTATGAGCATCACCCGGGTAAGAAGCTCAAATTTTTCAGTCGGGAAGTCCTCCAACATGGAGACATACTGCAGACCTGCATTATTAATTAAGACATCCAATCTACCGAATTCAGAAACCGTGGCATCAATCGCAGATTTCAATTCCTCCTCTGACGTTACATCACACTTTAGCCCCCTGGCAGTCAATCCAAGGCGATTCAATCCTTCTCCCGCCTTGACAACATTCTCTTCGTGCAAATCCGTTAGCACGACTTTTGCACCTGCTTCGGCAAATTGTTTTCCTATTTCGTATCCTATTCCTTGGGCTGCTCCCGTGATGAGTACAACTTTATCTTTAACCACTGCTTTAAACTCCTTTCAGGAAAAAAATATTAGATTCCTAGTCCCATAGAGAACAATGCGATAGCAATTGCCAACCCAATCAGTGGAACGATGACCGTTACTGCTGCAACCGGCCCATATGCCGCCTGATGCGTTTCTCCACAGATTGCCCGGACGGTTGTTACAACATATCCGTTATGTGGCAAGGAATCGAGCGCACCGGAAGAAATGGCAACGGTACGATGAAGCGCTTCAGGATTGACGCCCATGTCCATGTAATGTGGGGCAATCAATGGCAAGGCGATAACCTGGCCGCCAGAAGCAGATCCCGTCATACCTGCGATGACGCTGACTGCAATTGCCGCTCCGATAAGCGGGCTGCCCGGAATGTTGGTCATAGCCTCAACAACCGTGCCGAATGCAGGTACCACCTTGGCAACTCCGCCGAATCCAACAACCGCCGCTGTGTTACCGATAGCAATCAAAGCACCCATTGTCCCTTCTGAAATAGCATTCCAGAAGTTCTTGAAGTATTTTCTTCCGAGTACATAAGTTGTGATGATACCTCCCAATAATGCGATAATTAGCGCAGATTGCTTCAAATCATCATGGAAAATATACGAGATTACTAGTACCACTACTAGTGGAATAAAACTCAAAAATGGGTTTGGCAATGGTCTTTCGCCATCGATCGTAGGATCGCTATCTCTAGAAACGAACGTCTCTCCGCGTCCCACTGCCTTTGAAATCATACGCTTCAACCACCAGTAACCGAAAATCATCATAAACACGGCAACTAGTGCACTTACTTCCGCTCCTGCATATGGACTTGTGCCCAGATATTCAATAGGAATCCAGTTCTGAATCTCCGGAGATCCTGCCGAAGTCATCGTAAAGGTTACAGAACCAAATGCCAGTGCTGCCGGAATGAAGCGGCGTGGCAGGTTAGCCTGTTTGAACAAGCTGATTGCCATCGGATAAACGGAGAATGCAACAACGAACAAGCTTACTCCCCCGTAAGTTAAAATGGCACAAGCTGCTACAATAGCCAGAACAGCGAATTTCATACCCAGTTTATTCACAACCAATCCGGAAACGGAATCTGCCGCACCGCTATCCTCCATTACTTTTCCAAAAATGGCACCAAGTAAGAACATTAGGTACCAGGAAGTTACAAAGGACGAAAAGCCGCCCATATAACTGCTGACAAAGTTTACTTCCCCTTCAGCGACCAGTTGTGGAAATAGCGGCATTCCACTTAAAAGAGCTACAAATAGTGCGGATAATGGACCAACTACTAGTAGGTTCATTCCCCTCATCGTTAAAAAAATTAATAATGCCAAACCACCGATAAGACCAATCATGCTCCACATTTTTCTTTCCCCTTTTTCTTCCTTTGGTAAACGCTTACAAAACACCTTAAGCTTTTTACCAATAATTTTTACGTTCCGCATTTATTAATGCAAGAAGCGTGCCAACTTGCAAGTTTAAATGTTTCAATATTTTGAACAAAAGGGTTTTCCGAGAATCTGGACAAAAACAGAAGAACTGCCTTAAAACAAAGGAGTCCAGATATCTGGAACATTTTCCGGATATCTGGACTCTGTTGCTTGTTTAGCTATTTTATTTTGTGTTTTTTTAACTTTTCATAAAGACTTGATTTACTGATGCCTAGTTGTTTTGCTGTCACTAATTTATCATTTTGGTACTTTTCCAGTGTTTGAATAATGGCCTGTTTTTCTGCATCCTCTAACGTTTCCTTCAATGATTTGGAGCCAATTGGAATCGAATAGGAATCCCTCATGTAGTCAGGAAGCACTTCCACTGTCAGCTTTTCACCTGTGGATAAATGAACGGCGGCTTGGATGACATTCTCGAGTTCCCTTATATTCCCCGGCCAACGGTAGCGCGACAATGCATCAAGGGCATCCTCTGTTACAGATGTAATCCTCCTGCCTGTCCGCTTACAGATCTTCTGAATAAAAATGTTCGACAAGCAGCGAAATATCTTCTATCCTCTCTCTTAGCGAGGGAATCTGAAAAGGGATAACATGAATGCGATAATAGAGATCATCCCTGAATCGCTTTTCTTCCATCATTTTCTCTAGCGGTCGGTTGGTCGCCGCAATGACACGAACGTTCACCTGTATCGGCTTTATCGCACCGACCGGTTCCACTTCCCCTTCCTGCAAAGCACGCAACAGCTTAATTTGCATCGGCAAAGACATGTCTCCAATTTCATCCAGAAATAATGTCCCTCCATCGGCAAGCATGAATTTTCCTTTTTTTCCCGCCTTTTTTTGCCCCTGTAAATGCCCCTTCTTCGTACCCAAACAATTCGGATTCAAGGAGATGTTCAGGTATAGCCGCACAATTCAACTTGATAAAAGGCATCTGACTGCGGTTGCTTAATTGGTGAATGCTGTGTGCAAATAATTCCTTCCCTGTTCCACTCTCCCCCCTGATCAGGATGGAAACATCACTGGCAGCAATCTGTTTTACCTTGTCTTTCAATAATTTGATGAGCTTAGAGTTTCCAATAATGTCTTCAAGCGTGTATTTCACTCCGGTCTGTTGCTCATACTCCTGCAGATAGTTTCTGATCCGTCCAAGCATGCTTTTGACATGACTGTTCATCTTGTCCCATTCACTCGTATCCCGGAAAATGACCGTTCCGTAAGCACCTATCACTTCCCCGTTTTTATTAAAGATCGGCACACGGTTAGCAATCATATAATTCCCTTTGATATATTGGAGATCGGCCAACTCTTCCTTCCCCGCCTTCACCACTTCATGCATACGAGTATTCTCTATCACTTCCGTCACATGCTTGCCGATCACCTCTTTATTATCCACCCCAATAAACTCGCAATAACTATCATTCATATAGATTATATTTCCCTCATGATTGACTACCACTATCCACTCAAACGCATTTGCAATGATAGTATCCATCATTTCTTCTGTTAGTAAGCTATCCTTTACTCCCATCCTATACCCCTCCTGCATAACTAAACTAAATATATCACAAAAGTCTGACAGTTATGAGAGCGATTACATAAACATCTATAGTACATTTTTACAAACTAAAAAGCAGCTGTCGGAATGATTTCTACTGACAGCTGCTTTTTCGGACCAAATTATATATAGTTTAAGAAGCACTATCTGATATCCTTCCTAAGAAAAACCCATCCACATCGCTTAATTTCCCTCTCCAGAGAATCTTCCCTTCTGAGGGAGTGGGTTTACTATCTCCACAATAAACCTTTGTATTTTTTAAATGGATGAAATTTGCTTCGGCACCTTTATTAGATTCAAAGCTTTCTCCTGTAGCTGCAAGTTGTTCACTTATCTTTTGGGCTATTTCATTTCCATCTTCAAAGGTCTCACTCATTGTTTCGAAATAATCTTTAGCTGATATAAGAGTACCTGATATAACAGCACCGTTTACATTCAAGCTAATATCCAGGGAAAAATCATAACTATTGGCTGCTTGCACAAAAAACTCTAAAATACTGTCTTTTCTGGCACCAAGCTCATTACTCATTTACACTACTCCTTTCATCAACAGAAAAGAAAGCCGAACTATTTTATACGTCTTGCCTTATTCGGATTTGGCTGTCTTTTTAGCAGAAGCTTTCTTTTTGGTTTTGGCAGAACCAGATTTAGTCCCTGAACGTTTTTTCTGACTCTTTTCTTTCTCTTCATCATCATTGGATGTATCTTCGCTTGAATCCTGTTTTTCATCGGATTCTGTCTCATCTTCAGACTTATCCTCATTTTTATTATCAGGGCTAAGTTTCGCTATCATCTCTTCTAATTTTCCGATTCGGTCTGTTAGTTTACTATTCTTCTCTTTCAATGATTGGTAATCGCCATTGTCTGATTCTTCCTCATCATCTTCTGCGCTATCCGGGATTTTATCTAAATAGAAACCGTTAATATCACTAAGTGCCCCTCTCCAAAGAGCTTCCCCCTTGGAAGGTGTCGATTTATTGCTCCCACAAAGTACTTTTGCATCTTTAAGATGGATGAAGCTTGCTTCCACACCATCTTCTGAATCAATGGATTCTCCTGCTTGAGCAAACTTTTCACTAAGTTGTTGAGCAACCTCGCTGCCATCCTCAAAAGTTTCGCTCAATCTAACAAAATAGTCCTTGGCTGACAGAATAGTTCCTGTAACAATGGCACCATTTACATTTAATGTGATATCAATGGATACATCGTGCTTGTTCGTTGCCTGGACAAGGAAAGCAAGAATATTGTCTTTCCCTGATGTCTGCTCTTTACTCATGTTAAAAGCTCCCTTCATTTATTAAGATGAAGTATCGTCATCACTGGAAAGAGTGGTGTCATTGCTTTCTTCATCTTTTTTCTTCTTAGAAGACTTTTTAGCTGTAGAACGCTTCTTTTTAGTTTTACTTTTCTTTCCCTTTTCATCATTACTATCGTCTTCCTCTTCGTCCTCTGTTTCTTCCTCGTTGTCTTCCTCTGATTCTTCCTCGCTATCTTCTACGTTGTCTTCTTCTCCATCCTCTTCTTTTTCCTCTTTGCTGTCTTCTTCGCTATCATCATCTTTTTCTTCTTCGCTGTCTTCTTCGGAACTACTGTCAGCTTCTTTTTCTTCCGTTAGTTTAGTCAGCATTTCCTCCAACTTGCCTAATCGATCGGTAAGGTTTTTATTTTCTTCTTTCAAGGATTCGTAATCTTCATTTGTGGAGTCCTTGGTAGATTCTTTTGTTGCAGCAACCTCTTGTTCACTTGAAGCATCTTCATTGGAAGCTTCATTTTCAGACTCATCTTCACTTGTTTCTTCCTTTTCTTTATTAAATAAACCTTTTGTTGAACCTTTAATAGATTCAAAAGCTTTCTTGGATTTTTCCTTGGCTGTTTCTCCAAAACTGGAACTCTTTGTTTTAAGAGCCTCTGTATCGATGCTATCCATTAACTTTTTACCGTTCTCCGGAGTAGCTAAATAGCCGACTGTTGCCCCGATGATTCCTCCTGCAATGGAACGAGTAATTGGACCTGTAAATGAAGTTTCTTCCTTATTCGTATTTTGTTCCTCTGTTTGATTTTCTGTAGTGTTTGTTTTGTTTTCTGCCATGTTAAAAACCTCCTATTAGTAGTTGAATTCCGTTGAATTTATTCGGTTTGAATCTAGTTTTCTTTCGAGAGATTCAAGTCTCTCCTGTAACATTTTATTTTCCTCTTCCAACGCTTTGGTGTTGTTATCCACCGCTTTAGAGCTTAGGTAAGGATCCGTCTCCCACCAATCCATACCAATCTCTTTCGCTTTATCAACAGAGGCGACAATGAGGCGTATCTTGATGGTCAACAGCTCCACATCTGCGATACCTACTGTGATGTCACCTGCAATTACAACACCTTTATCTAATATTTTCTCAAGTACATCCACTATCGTACTTGATTGTCCAGTCGTTTGAACTGCCATTATATGAACCCTCCTTAGGGTAATGAATGAAGGCAAGCTTCCTGAAAATAATCAATTAAAGTAAGCTTCCTAAAGGTCCTAGGTCCAGATTCAAGTCGTCTGCATCAAGGCCGAATATGTCTTTTAGTTCTTCCATCTTTTCTTCCAAGTTCATTAAAGCTTCGCCAAGATCTTCAATCTGCTCATCGGTCAAGGTTCCGCCTTCCACACGTCTCATTGCATGGCGTTCCACGATTTGCCTCAGCAGCTCCACCACAGTCAGGACGAGTTGAGCTAATCCATGTTCCGCTTTATCAGAATCTAAATTAATTCGTCCACTTGTCGGGTTGGCCGGTTGCATGTATTAATCCCTCCCTTTGTTGATCAAATTCTACGGAAGATACTGTCTTGCCATTTCCCTGCTGTGCCTGAACCAGGGATTCTACGGATGCAATCAGGACACGAAGATCCAAATAAACAAGATCGACACCCGCTATGGAAATGACCAAATCCGCTTTTATTGCCACACCTTTATCAAGTATGACGTCTAGAATATCTATTAGAGCTATATCCTTGTTTTCTATCGAATCTCTATGGGACATAATTAGTCATCCTCACTTATGAAAAGCTTGAAAAGTGATAAGCGGGCCATGGCCCAGTCGGTTCAAACTGCCAGCCCATATCCCCCATTTTCTTTTCAAATTGCTGGATTTCTTCCAAAAACTGTTCCACTTTTGAGGAAGAGATAAGATAGACGCTGTTCCAGGTCATGTTTTCTTTCCTGCCTGTCACATCTTTGCTCCAATTCCTCTTTACATTCCCTTGCAAAACAAAATCCTTAAGATGTGTATGAATTCTTTCACTCACACGATCCTTTTCGTTCTCGACTTCATCATCAATTAATTTATCAAGTTTTTTCTTTTCGAAAAATTGTTTCCCTTTAGATAGTTGACTGATTTCTTCTCTACGCTGCTCTATTGCAGGATTGTTCTGGCTTACTTGCTTCTTTAATAGTTCATCATTGCAATATATTTTAAGATTCCATTCTTCATTGCCTTCTAGAAGCGCAAAGGTGTCTGTCATCTTGGAATGATTTTGCTGCACAGTATCTGTTAAACTAGTTTCATTTTTATATAACGTACAAAACTTTAAAGGAATTACAGTATATAATTTGGATAATGCCATTACTGTCTCATGATGATGAAATGCCTTTTCTTGCAACCATTCCATATCACTATTGATATTCTCTTTAATGATTTCCTCTGAATACTCATTTGCATCCAGTGAACATACAATAGCTGTTATTTCCCCTATTGATATGGTGTATATATCACCTTTTCCATCAAAACCTTTTATGGATGGAACAGGCTGGCTTACTGATTCATTAGATGGGATGAGCCCATATAAATAAATTAATTCCCCCATACTCTAACCCTCACTTCTTTTTGGTCAAATGCTCCCATTGTTCCATTTCCAAATTCTTGGCTACTTCGTAACGGTGCAACAGTTCTGCTTCTTTCTCTTTGTATGCTTCATCCGGAATTTCACCAAGTTCGTACATCATCTGCAATTGAATAAGCTTTTTTTGAATGGTTGGAAGGTCATACAGTTCTTTTGTCCGCTTCCTCTTTCAACTTTCTCGCCGATTTTAATGACAAGATTGATAGGTGCAGCTACAATTTTGTGGAGCATTTAAGCATCCTCAACTGTCAATCTGATATTGACAAAGTTGTAAGCCGGCCATGGACCACTGTAATTGAAATCGACCTTATCCTTCCACTTTTCATGAGCTTCATTTACTTTCTGATCAAACTCTTCTTCTTTATCCCTATCAATAAGAAAAGAGGCGTTTAACAGCATTTTCTCCCCAATAGGGTCATTCACCTTAGATGCTTCTGCTGTATCCTTTAATGGTTGGAAGATTTCAGCTTGCATCTCTTCTTGCAGGGAAAGGAATAGTTTTTGAGCAGCCTCACCTAATTGGATGCGCTCATAGTAGCTTGCTGCTTCGGATTTCCCTCGAACCTTCTCAGCCATTTTTTCCATTTTTTCATTTCCGCCAGCCAGTTCTTCCAGCCATTCTTTTTTGCCAATTACTTTTAAGCCCAATTCAATTTTTCCTTTGATAGCCGGGAAAAGTTTTTCGAATTGAGGATACAAGTTTTCAAGCAGGACAGCTACATCTTCTTTTGAATGAAAAACATTACCGAAGCTTACAGGAATGACGGTATCATTTTGTTTCATCACAAGAGAGATTGCTTGTTGATGCATCATCAGGTTTTCTTTATTTGGATGGTAGATTTTCATTGGAACTTCTGCAGCTACCATTGCAGAGTCTTTATATGAAATAGTAAAGAGTTCTCTTTTCTCCCCTTCCAATTCAATTGGACCAAATTCCTCTTCCTTTTCTGTTTGAATTCCACAAATGATATAAATACCCATTTTTTCTTCTTGGCTCATCATAAGACTCTCCTTTATTACTAAGTGACCTTCATATTTTCACAGGCCTTTAAAATCATTTCCTCTGCTTCTTTCAGCGGCTGTTCGCCATCTAGACATCTGCTTAATTGATGTCCGAGTATATCCTTGCAAAGCCGCTTGAAATCTTCGTTATCCCCGTCTATTGGAATATCTCCCTCTGTTGCCAATTTGGCAATCATCAGGGAAGCACGTAAACTGGGACCGTTCTTTTTACACCCTTTACGGAGGTCTGCAACTAGAGCCGTGATGGCTTTCGCTTTTTCCTCTTTTATGTCGACTTTTTGTGAAACGATCTTTGCTTCCCTATCCACCTCTTTATAATCGACATGGATGGTAATCAATCGGTCCAACAGGGCATCCTGTGTATGAAAAACACCTGCATATTCATCAGGGTTGCTTGTAAAGATTACGGCAAAATCCGGATGAACCGGTACAAAGGGTTCTGTCAGCTTTGATCCATACAATGGAAGAACACCTTCCTCCAATATGGATAGGAAGATATTATTCGTTGTTGGTTGAGACCTGGTAAACTCATCGTACACAAGCGTGTAACCATTTTTCACAGCTTCCAACAACCGACCGTCCCTCCAAGTTTCTGTTATACTTTCATCTTTCTTATAGACGGAACGGATATAGTTATCTACCACTTTTTTACTTGTGTACCCTGTAAAGTCACCTATTAGATCCTTATTGTTCAACTCATGATTTCCGTGTATGAGCATAACAGGCTTTTTCCTCTTTTTTGCAAGAGCGAGTGCCATGGAAGTTTTACCTGCACCAGAAGGGCCAGTAAAATGAATAGGATATCCGGCCTTTAAATATTGCAGTGAGCGAGAAAGTAAATCCTTCGTCTCAGAATCTTGGATTAATGCCCTTGAATCTTTCTTTATTTTTTCTTTTAAAACCGTCACTCCATTCCCTCCTACTCACCACGTGCTATGCCTCATGTTTAATGGAACTTCTATACCTGATATCACGCCTTTTATAAGAAGTGACTTCTTTGTCTTTATTAAGATGGACGTCATATATACCTAACATTTCATCTTTTGCATACTTTTTCATATATTCCTTTTCTTCTATTACTTCTACTGTCAGTTTCCATCCCTCGTTGTCACTTTCTTCAACTGAGGTGATTTTATGAAGGGGTGCGACAAATTCATTGAAGAAATCGGCTACATTCCCCATGATCTTTTTAATTTCCATATGGACCTCCTGCATAAATAGAAGGGAAGGACCAAGTGGAGATCCCCTTGGTTGCTTCCCATTCTAATTTCTAAATACTAAAGCGCGGGCTGCGTTCATTCTGTTGTTCAGGTAGCCCGTTTTCTTCTACTTCATCCCGAAGTAATCCAACCGCTTCAGCGTATCGCAACCATGTGTCAACACTTGCAATTACGACTCTTGCCTCTACTGTTAAAATTTCAATTCCTACCACAGAGACCCTTACAAAGGCATCAATTACAATCCCTTTATCCAAAATACGGTCAATAACCTCTGCTAAACTTGAACTATCTGTACTTTTTTGAACGGACATACATCATTTCTCCTTTCATTCAGTCATCAAGATCCCATTGTCTTAATGTCATTTGAGGATTTTATTTTTGTTGAGCTTTTTATATTGCTGGCACCTTTCATATCCGTATAACCCTTGATGCTCTTCACACCTTTGATTTTGCGGTCATCGTCATCATCATTTGTCGAGGATATCTTTTCTTGGAAATCCTCTCCCGCTTCGACAACTTTACCTATCTTGTCACGGACTGAAAGTAATGCTTCCTGTGCTTTTTCTTTTCCTTCTTCTGCTTTATCATGAAATTTCTCAGCATTCTCTTCTGTTGTCTCCTGGAGGTTTTCCGTTGCTTCCTCCGCTTTATCTTGAACACTGTCCACAAATTTCTCTTTCGCTTTTTCCTTGACCTTATCTTTGATTTCATCTTTAATCGGCTCCGGAGTGTGTTCAAACACCTTCTTTGCCGCCTTGCCTAAAGTCTTTTTAATCTCTTTTCCCATCCAATTACCACCTTTGGATTCATCGAAAGAGGACTGATTATTTCTTTGAATCTACTAATTCACCCAGCATGTTTTCGATTTTATCAAGTCGGTTATTAATGCTTTTGTTTTCTTCCTTGATTTCGTCCAATTCAGAAGAAGCGTCATCGGCTTTTGATTTCTTTTTCTCATCACTTTTTAATGGACTCATAAGGCTTACCACATTTTTCCCCATATATCCGGAAGCCAATTGTTTGATTCCATTTTGCGCCTGTGCGGCCAGCATTTCTTGGGCTGATCTTCTTAGTTGGTTACCGGCAACCTTTACCACTTCTGATTGGCTAATATTTTTAAAAAGCTTTTTACTTGTTCCTGGACTTGACAGGAGACCGATGCCAGCACCTACCACTCCTCCAACAATTGCTAAATTGATAGAGTAATTGCTATTATCGTTCTTTTCTTCTTGTTGTTCATTCTGTTCTTCTTGTTGTTCATTCTTTTCTTTTACTGCCATGTAAATCAACCTCATCCCTTCTGTGTTTGTTCTTTATTGATTAAAAACTGAATTGACCTTCTTGATTTCTATTAGCAAGTCCTTCTTCCTGGACTTCATCACGTAAAAGGCCAACCGCTTCTGCATACCTTAACCATGTATCCACACTTGCAATAACCACCCGTGCTTCTACTGTAAGGATTTCTATTCCCACCAATGAAACTCTTACAAATGCGTCAATAACGATTCCTTTATCAAGAATCCGATCAATAACTTCTGCAAGACTGGAACTGTCCGTACTTTTTTGAACACTCATTTACGTATTGCTCCTTTCCATTTTTGGAATGTAGTCATATGATCAAAGTTTTCTTATTTAATTAGCTTAGTAGGTATATAACCCATTAACCTTTGTCTAAAACGGGGCTTAAGTTGTGATGTCTATAAAAATTCCAAGATATTCATTGTTTATGTCCCAACTAAAGACTTATGTAATATCAGAAAGTGATAGGTATCCGTATTCCTTGAAGAAAAAGGAAAAAAGTTGAAGTTATATTACAATAACAATACATTTGATAAATAGAAGTTTTGGACAACAAAAAGAGAACATGGAAAGACCACATTCTCTGTTATTGAACTATGAACGTTTTTAAGCTTACTTAATTATATAGGGTGACTAGGTACTTTATGGAACAGGAGGAGAATGACAGATTGATCGATTCCCACACTTTTCATCAGCAGTTACAGATCATCACCACGTTCCCATCAGGATCCTTGATATTAAACCATGCCGTATCTCCCACCCGTTCTATTTCACGGACCACTTCAATTCCTTTGTTCTGAATAAATTGATATGCCTCGTCAATGTCCGGGGAGTAAAAATTAAACAATGGTGCGCTGCTTGGTTCATGCTTAAACGTAGGATCAAATTTATGATCATCAAGTGTCAGGGAAGTCGTTCCCTTCAAGGGGATGTTATACACAGGAGACTCGACGGTATCAAGGTCCACTTCTACCCCCAACAGGTTGGTGTACCATTCTGCAGACTTTTGGAGATTTGCAACATGAATAAATACGCCGTTCATTTGATTTTTGATCGGAATGGTTTTTTGCATTTTTCAGTTTCCTCCTTCAAGTTTCCTTCTCTTATGTATTCTTGTTTGATGGGAGAATTCCTTTGAGAAAATTCTTTCGTGAAAATTACAGTTCAAGTCACACAACTACATCAACCGAAACCACATAATACAAAAAAGCCAACCCTACTCGTTAAAGAGCAGAATCGGCCTTTTTTATATAAACTATTTCTTATACCATCACTTTACAAACATCATTCGTAAACTCAACAGGATCCTCTAACGGCAATCCTTCAATTAACAGCGCTTGACTGTACAATAGATTCGTGTACAACGCCAGTTTCTCACGGTCGCCTTCATGCGCACTCTTCAACGACGCAAACACATCATGGTTTGTGTTGATCTCTAGTACCTTGTTAGCCTTGATATTCTGATTATCCGGCATCGCGCTTAGGATTTTCTCCATTTCAATGGTTACTTCTCCTTCTGTAGATAGACAAACTGGATGTGTTTTTAAGCGTTTGGATACCTTCACCGCTGAAACTTTATCAGCAAGGATTTCTTTCATCGCTTCAAACAGTTCCTTGTTTGCTTCCTGCTCGGATTCCGTTTGCTTGTCATCTTCTTCTGAATCAATGCCAAGATCTCCGCTTGATACATTTTTAAATTCTTTCTCTTTGTAATTCATCAACATCTTGATAGCAAACTCATCAATGTCCTCTGTGAAGTAAAGCATTTCGTATCCTTTGTCCGAAACAAGCTCGGTTTGTGGAAGCTTTTCTATTCTTTCTTTGGACTCACCAGTTGCATAGTAAATGTACTTTTGGTCCTCTTTCATGCGGGAGATGTACTCATCCAACGTCACAAGCTTCTTTTCTGTAGAAGAATAGAACATCAACAGGTCTTGCAACTGCTCTTTGTTAGCGCCGTATTCGGCATAAACTCCATACTTTAATTGACGTCCGAATGCTTCAAAGAATTTCTCGTATTTCTCGCGCTCGTCCTTCATCATGCCAAGTAATGCACTCTTGATTTTCTTAGCCAAGTTCTTCGCGATGAATTTCAACTGACGGTCCTGCTGCAACATTTCACGAGAGATGTTTAGAGACAAGTCCTCAGAATCTACTAGTCCTTTTACAAAACTGAAATGGTCAGGCAGTAAGTCCGCACACTTGTTCATGATCAGTACGCCACTTGAATATAGCTCCAGGCCTTTTTCAAATTCCTTGGAATAATAATCAAATGGAATGCTCTCCGGGATATATAGAATAGAGTTATAGCGAATCGTTCCATCTACACTAATATGAAGATGCTTTAACGGTTTATCGAAACCATAGTGCTTTTCATTATAAAACTTCTCATAATCTTCGTCTGTCAGTTCAGATTTATTTTTACGCCAAATCGGCACCATGCTGTTGATGGTTTGCTCTTCTGTCACTTCTTCCAGTTCTTCTTCATTGTCCGCTTTCGGTTTGGAAGTTGTTACATCCATCTTAATTGGGTAGCGAATGAAGTCGGAATACTTTTTGATGATGGACTTTAGTCTGTACTCTTCTAAGTACTCGTCATAGCTTTCGTCTTCTGTATTTTCTTTTATTTTCAGAACGATTTCCGTACCTATAGAATCTTTCTCGGCAGGTTCGATTGTGTAGCCATCTGCACCTTCTGATTCCCATCTGTACGCTTCATCGCTGCCAAGAGCTTTACTAGTCACCGTCACTACATCCGCAACCATGAATGCCGCATAGAAGCCTACACCAAATTGACCGATGATGTCATGTCCGTCTTTAATTTCATTTTCTTTCTTAAAAGCCAAGGAGCCACTTTTCGCAATAACGCCAAGGTTTGCTTCCAATTCCTCTTTTAGTCATCCCGATCCCTGTATCCACAATAGTTAAGGTTCTATTTTCTTTATTTGGGATGACTTTTACAAAGTAGTTGTCTTTATCAAATGTTAGAGAATCATCTGTTAATGCACGATAATAAATTTTGTCCATCGCATCACTTGCATTGGAAATAAGCTCTCTTAGAAAAACCTCACGCTGAGAGTAGATGGAGTTGATCATCATTTCTAGCAGTCGTTTTGATTCAGCTTGGAATTCTTTCTTTGTCATGTTCTGATTTCTCCTTCCAAATATGTATGATTATATTTTAGCACTCTCAGACTACGAGTGCTAATACTCAATAAAATAATTATCATATTTGGATATTTTATGTCAATAGAAATGGACGAAAAACGGTGCGATTCCTATTAAGGAATCGCACCGTTTAGGTTGTTTGTTTTAGGATGCACTTTTAGATAGTTCATGTACATTTGTAGCAGTTGCTTTTAATTTTCGATCATAAATAGACGTAGTAAAAATCGCGACCAACATGAAGGCCATCAACACTCCAAACAGCATCCCCATGCCGGAAAGATCCACCAATACTCCACCCATGAATGGTCCGAGCATTCGTCCTCCTGTTGCCGTTGAATTGACAATTCCTTGATAGAATCCTTCACGTCCCTTTGGAGCGAGCTGGTTTGCAACTGTCGGCACGGCCGGCCAAACGAACATTTCACCAATAGTAATGATAATAATGGCTGCAACAAAAGCCGTGTACTGCTCCGCAACTCCTACTACCGCAAAGGAAATAATGAAAATGACCAATCCGACGATAATCTGTGTTTTCAGCGTTTTTGTGTATTTTTTTACTATCCAAGAAATGATAGGTTGCGCTAACACAATCATCGCCCCGTTGATCGTCCATAAAATGCTGTACTGTTTAAGCGATATGCCAAGCGATTGCGTATGTGTCGCGATAGTCGTCTGCCACTGTACATAACCCATCCAGCAAAGCAAATAACCGATACATACCGTTAACAGAGCATAAAGTTTCGTGTGGTCTTTTACTTTCTTCTTCTGATCCAGAATGGAAGTCTGGCTTGTCGGGTTTGCCTGAATTTTCCTATACCCGAAAAGAGCTATAGCAAAAAAGACCGCATAGGTGACCGTATTCGCAAGGAATATGTAGTCAAAACGGATGTCGGCAACTAGCCCTCCTAGTGCCGCACCAATGGCAACTCCGAGATTCTGTGAGACATACATGGCATTAAATGCTTTGCGTCCGCCTTCCTTCCAGACAGAACCCGCCATTGCGTACATGGAGGGAAAAACAATTCCTGAACCAAATCCAATGATGGTGAGGTACACCACATAAAAAGTCCATGAGTGATTAATGGTCATTCCAATTAATGCTGTAATAGTGATGGAAATGCCTAACAAAATCGAACGGTAGCCACCGATTTTATCAAAAAGGATCCCACCCATCAGGTTGCCGATGACACTGGCACCAGCATTGACCATTAACACAAGCCCCGCTACAGACAGGGATTTTCCGAGAATGTCATGAATGTATATTGTATTTAACGGCCATAAAAAAGAAGCCCCTGTTACGTTTATTGCCATTCCAATAACTAATAACCAAAGGGCTCTGGGCATTTTTCGCATTTCTACATGCCCTCCTTCAACCAAATTATTTCGAAATCCAAAATAATTGTAATCCGTTTTGAAGGGAGTTTCAATATAAAAAACTTCAAATTTGAAAGTGTATGTATTCTGACTTTTGGGACGAACAAAAAAGCAGCACTTAGGCTGCTTTTTTATTCATTTTCGCTATGATTTTTGGAGCGGACAGGCTGGGACTTTTTAAGGTTTTTTTGCTTTACTTCTTTCACCGGATTATATTCTGCACCCATTTCGATTGCAGTGTTTTCGGCATTTCTCGTTTTTTGTTCTGGGTTATTTTGCTTAGAGCGTTTTTTCATAATTAGAAGCCTCCCTTAATGTCTTAATAGAGTCATTTCATTTTGCAGGTTTTGCAATTGAAGACGCATACGGTTCAATTGCTCACGTTGTTGTGCATTACAACTTTGGGAAAGGTGCATCAAGTCATTATAAGTTGCCTCAATCTGCTCTTGAGCGCTCGTAAACTCTGTATCATTGTAGTGTTCCAATTGTTTTGCTTCTGTGTACTGCGCATGTGCATTGCGCAGTGCATCTTCACATTGTTGTATAAACTGTTCAACAGATTCTCTAGTTGCCATGATTCCATTCACCCCACATTTTTTCTGTGTACTCGCCTTTATTTTGCTCATTTTTCTTAAGTCCATGCGAAAAAAATGGGCAGCATTGAAGCAGAAGCAATTTACATGCTAAAATGGTTTGTTAGCAATAATGGATAAAAAAGAGGAGGAGTACGGATGAACAACATGAAGAAGAAAAATCCGTTCCCATATTCCGTTGAAGATAAACGATATCACACCTGGAATTATCATCTTCGCAATCATTTTGGACATAAGGTGTTTAAGGTTGCGTTAGATGGCGGCTTTGATTGCCCGAACCGTGACGGCACAGTGGCACATGGCGGCTGTACGTTTTGCAGTGCTGCGGGCTCTGGTGACTTTGCTGGAAATCGAGCAGATGATTTAGTGACACAGTTCAATGAAATAAAAGATAAAATGCATCACAAATGGAAAGACGGTAAGTATATGGCCTATTTTCAGGCTTTCACCAATACTCACGCCCCTGTAGAAGTTCTTAGGGAAAAGTACGAAACGGTGCTAAAGCAAGAAGGGGTAGTCGGACTTTCCATCGGAACACGTCCAGATTGCTTGCCTGATGATGTGGTTGAATATTTGGCAGAACTGAATGAACGGACTTATTTATGGGTGGAGCTTGGCTTGCAGACAGTTCATGAACGTACCGCGCTCTTGATCAACCGTGCACATGACTTTGAAACATACGTGGAAGGCGTCAACAAACTTCGAAAACACGGTATTCGTGTATGTTCCCACATTATTGATGGTCTTCCGCTTGAAGATAACAAAATGATGATGGAGACTGCAGAGGCTGTTGCGAAGCTAGATGTGCAGGGAATCAAAATTCACTTGTTGCATCTTCTGAAGGGGACTCCGATGGTGAAGCAATATGAAAAAGGGATGCTTGAGTTTCTGTCCTTTGATGATTACATTCAGCTTGTTTGTGATCAGCTAGAAATCTTACCGCCTGAGATGATCGTACACCGTATTACTGGAGACGGTCCTATTGATATTATGATTGGTCCTATGTGGAGTGTGGATAAGTGGTCTGTATTGAATGCCATTGATGCAGAGTTGAAAAGACGAGATAGCTGGCAGGGGAAATTCTATGTTAGTGGTGACGTTGGTGGTGATGAACGATGAAGTTGGAACGAGTATTACCTTACAGTAAAAAAATCATGAAGCTTGCCTTAACTGAGGGGGATATAGCTGTGGATTGTACGGTCGGAAACGGCCATGACACCCTCTTCCTCTCAGAGCTTGTCGGAGAAAACGGTCATGTGTTTGGCTTTGATATTCAGGCGGAAGCACTATCGAATACGAAAACACTTCTGGCTGAGCATGGTGTAGAGTCCCGGGTAACCCTATTTGAAGATAGTCATGCCAAGGTTTTGGAGCGCATTCCATCAGAAAAACACCATCTGATCAGGGGAGCTATCTTCAACCTAGGCTATCTGCCCGGGGGTGACAAAGAAATTGTGACGGTTCCAGAAAGTACAATGGAAGCCGTCAACAGTCTATTAACGGTGATGGAAAAAGAGGCGGTCATCGTCCTTGTCATCTATCATGGCCATCCAGAAGGCCAAGTCGAACGCGACGCCCTGCTTGACTACGTTACCAAACTAGACCAGAAAAAAGCTCACGTCCTCCAATACCGCTTCATGAACCAAATCAACAACCCACCATTCATCATCGCAATCGAAAAAAAATAAAAGGAACCGGCTTGAGTGCCGGTTCCTTTATTGCATTAACGCATAGAGGGTCAGACCCCTCTTCTGTTCTCTAAATCACTAAAGCTCGCGTTCCTGCACTTTCTTTATGCGCCACGCCAGCTTTGGAATTTGCGGTATGCCCGTCCGTTCATGTAGAAAAAGTAGGCGGTGCCGCCACTTGCTTTAATGATGCTTTTGGCCATAGAGGAAATGTCTTTGCAGTCATGGACTTTACGGTCTGAAAGGTAGACGCCGAGCAGACCACGATTAATCAGGCGATGAAACTTCTCATATGGCAAACCGGCTGTATAAACGTCCGCCTGCTCCATAAAATGTTTCAATCTGTCCATGAACACAGACTCACTTTCATAATAGGTGCAGAAATTGAGGTCCCCGCCATCCATATCCTCTTCCTGGTCAATGAAATAATCCAAAAGAATATGCAGCCCCTGAATATAAGGAAAATAGCCACCTACTATTTTCTCGGCATGTTTGGAAGTAAAAGATTCACGGTATCCTTGAGAAACTAGACAGAATATACCCAGCGTGGACCCTGTACATGCCGAGAATTCATACCATTCCATTGGTGGGAGCTCTTCCTTATGATGTGCGAACCATTTTTCAAGCCTTGGCACCCTTTCTTCCTCGATTACATGCTTATGTACTTGCAAATCGCAATAATAACCGGCAAGTCTCACTAGGTGCGGAGCTATCCATTCATAATTACGATGAGACCCCAGCACTTCCTGACATGTCGTCACTAAGCTCGCCAGATACCCTCCATCATCCTGCTCTTCCCGAAATCGATAATATTCTTTCAAAGGTGCTCCTACAGTCAACGCATCCGGCATGGATTCATGCAGTGCAGCAAAGTCTTCAGGATCCAATGATGTGCTTCTGTCGCATAGATTATCCAAATAATCACTGATCGTCTGATAAGCAACGATAAACTTCATCGCTTCACGAAAATCAGCCCCTGCAAGCAACGATAGAATACCGCCACCTTCACAATGGAAAGCTTTCGTTTCAATACTTGCCAATGCCTGCTTGCGGAGCTCCTCGTCCGGAATGTCAGACGCTCTCTTTTTCCAATGCTCCAACTCCTGAAATACAACGGGAAACACATCTCGATACACTCTTTTCATCAAAGAAAAAGGATGGGTGGGTACCTTCAAATTTAATCACTTCCTTCTAATTGTAAGTCCACAAAAGCTTTTGCATACCGAAACACGCGGTCACGATCTGGTTCATTGAATATTTCATGGTATAGCCCTTCCCATTCCTTATACGTTTTCTCTTTAGCAGAAAGGGAATTAAACCATGTTTCTGATGCAAACTTATCTACAATCAAATCATCTCCTGCTTGCAAAAGCAAAACAGGAACATCCGGGAACTTCTCAATCCCCGTGAATGCCTGATTCATCGATTGAACAAGTTCACGATACCATCTAACAGATACTTTCGTGATATATAGCTCATCTCCTGCAGCTGTTCTTCTAATCTCTTCGTTCCTTGTCGCTTTATCAATCGTCAAACCTGTCTTGAACTTTGTTTTTGGCAGGATAAAGTTAAGACCTTTTGAAAGAACATCGAGCCCTTTAGTTGGATGATGCAACAGTTTCAAACACGGTGAAGATAAAATAACACCATCCACCATCAACGGTTTCTTTTCCTGCAGTGTTCGGATAACAGCAAGGCCTCCCATGCTATGGCCAATAACAAAGACAGGCGGCTTCAGGAGGTACGCCTCTTTGATCCACTTTTCTACTTCTTCTATATATTCATCAAAATTATCGATATGTCCTCTTCTACGTGTGGAAAGTCCTTGCCCGGGTAAATCTCCCATAATGACATTGAATCCGTTTGTTTTCCACTGGTCCATCAACCATGTGTATCTCCCGTGATGTTCCTGTGCGCCATGGACTATTACGATGGTGCCTTTCGGATCTTCCGCCTCCCACTTCCACATCTCTAAACACCCCTCAAAAATGAAATTCTTTCTGATATAATAAAATAAAACAACCATTTCTTACAAGCTGGAGGAACTTATGTATAAAATATACCCATATCTTGATAAAAACCCACAGATTGATGAAACTGCCTATCTGGCGGACTTTTCGGTGATTACAGGTGATGTGACCATCGGAAAAGAAAGCAGCATATGGTTTCATACCGTCATTCGCGGCGATGTTGCACCGACCATTATCGGAGACAGAGTAAACATTCAAGATCAATCTCTACTTCATCAAAGTCCCAACAAACCATTGATAATAGAAGATGATGTCACAGTTGGGCATCAATGTACACTACATAGCGCATTTGTTCGCAAAAATGCCTTAATTGGCATGGGTTCCATCGTTTTAGACGGAGCTGAAATTGGAGAGGGAGCCTTCATCGGAGCCGGCAGCCTTGTTCCTCCTGGAAAACGCATCCCTCCAAACTCTCTCGCATTTGGCCGTCCCGCCAAAGTAGTCCGAGAACTAACAGAAGAAGACAAACTAGACATGGCCCGCATCCGCAGAGAATACGTGGAAAAAGGTCAATACTACAAATCAATTCAAAAGTGATAGGAATAACCCTGTTGATCGCAGTGGAAGGCGCGAAGACGCCAGCGGGAGGAAGAGACTGGTGAGACCCCGCAAGGGCGCAGCCCGAGGAGACTCACGGACCGCCCGCAGGCAAGCGAAGCGCCTGAAACGGAGATCAACCGTTTATGCAAATCCCCACAAACACCGCCCCAAAATCCCGGTGGTGGTTTTTTATTCTAAAATTTCTGTAAATTTTCCACCACCAAATTCTTACCCATTCTTTACATAGACTTATAACTTCCTAAATATTTTCCATCTAAGATAAATAATAAGAATAAAACCTAGCTAAAAAGGAGCCCTGATGATGGTCAAATTACTAGCTAATTTCTACGAATTCGAATGCAATCTGTTTCGGAGTGTAAATCGTCATTTTGACAGAAAGTATGTGAATTTCTTTTTCCGCACCATCACACATGTAGGCGGAGCCACGTTTACCATTTGCAGCCTCCTACTGTTGATTATCTTCAGCAATCATTTCCCTTAAACATACAGCAATTGCAGCTGGCCTATCATTGGCGCTAAGTCATATTCCAGTAGCCATTGCAAAGAAACTTTATCCAAGACGCCGCCCATACCTTGCACTTGCTGAGATAAAAAGTGGCCACTAACCCGCTCAAAGATCATTCCTTTCCATCCGGTCATACAACAGCCATTTTCTCAAGTACTATTCCTTTTGTCTTATTTTTTACCAGCACTGGCAATACTCCTAGTTCCACTGGCTCTATGTGTAGGCATCTCAAGGATTTATCTAGGACTTCACTATCCATCTGATGTTGCCGTTGGAATGATACTCGGTAGCAGCACAGGGATTGTCTCTTATCTATTAGTTGTTCCCCTATTCTCATAAAAAGAAGGAGGTTCACTCACTATGAAAATTGCCATTTTCACAGACACTTTTGCACCTGATGTCAACGGTGTCGCCAAAACGCTAAAGCGATTCACCAATTACTTGGACAACAAAGGACTGGAATACCGCGTATTTGCACCAGAAAGTACCAACAAAGACCTTTTTTCCAGCCAGGTCCACCGCTTTGCAAGTCTTCCATTTTTTTTATATCCCGAGTGCCGTCTTGCATTGCCAAATATGCTGTCCGTGAAGGCTGAGCTTTTAAAGTTCAAGCCAGACCTCATTCATGTTGCAACTCCCTTTAATATCGGCCTTTGCGGACTTCACTATGCAAAAAAACTCGACATACCGGTAGTTGGGTCTTACCATACTGACTTTGACAAATACCTCGAATACTACGACCTTCAATTTCTGACAAAAGTGCTATGGAGTTATATGCGTTGGTTTCACCGACCATTGCGGAAAATTTTCGTTCCATCCACCGATACCCAGAATCACCTCAACAAACATGGAATCACCAATACTGCCATATGGCCTAGAGGAGTCGACTGTTCCATATTTTATCCACGGACATCCTCCCAACTTTTAAAAAACAAATTCAACATTAAAGAAAAACATATCCTAACATACGTGGGCAGGCTTGCCCCTGAAAAAGATGTAACCTTGCTTCCGAAAATTCAAGCTTCCCTGCCCCCGTCCATTCGTCATGATGTGCACTGGTTAATAGTTGGTGATGGCCCCTTAAAACAAGAATTGCATAAAGATGCCCCCGACAATATGAGTTTCGCGGGCTTTCAGTCTGGACAAAACTTGGCAGAAATCTATGCTGGATCGGATGTATTTGTCTTCCCTTCTCCTACCGAAACCTTTGGGAATGTTGTGTTGGAATCTTTAGCATCCGGAACCCCAGTTGTAGGTGCCAATGCAGGCGGTGTCAAAACGATTATCAATCAAGGGGTAACAGGCCATCTGTGCAACCAAAATGATGCTGTTTCGTTCGCTTCTGCCATCACCAGTCTTATAGAAGACGATGAAAAAAGAGAGCAAATGGGATATGCCGGGCGGCACTATGCTTTAGAGCAATCTTGGGACACTATTTTTGAAAGGCTCCTCCAGGACTACAAAGCCGCTTTGGAGCCACAAAAACTTCAAATACTTGCGTAAGAAAAGGAGGCCATTGCGCCTCCTTTTCCTATTGAAACAAATGAATTGCAAAAAAATTTGCAACATTAAAATGGAATATTATATAATAAATCTATCTTACTTGTTCGGAAGGAGGGAAAAAGATGTTACTATCTGTTAATGCTCGCACACAATACATGGCATATTTGCATATTTGTCGTGCAATTTTTCATGATTCAGCTATCAACGGGACACGTATGTCCTTTTTTAGACAGCTGAATAGAAAAGACAGATAGTAAGAATCTTTTACCCAACAGCACAAAGATGCATAGTTAGTATATTCTGCATCTTTATAGAACCATGGGAAAGAAGTCTTCTTCTTACTCATGGTTTTTTTGTGCGTTTAAATTCTGAAGGAGTGAACAAAACATGATGATATGTACATTAAATAATATAAGTAAAAGCTTTGCAGGCACGATGATTTTTGAGAACGTTTCAATGGAAATCCAGGCACACGACCGCATTGGACTTGTTGGTAGAAACGGAAGTGGAAAAACAACACTCTTTCAACTGATCAGTGGTTTGGAAGCTCCTGATAAAGGGGCTATTCATATAAAAAAAGGCGTTAAAATCGGTTACCTTGCTCAAATCCCCTCCTACCCGGATGGAACAACCGGAGAAGATGTGTTGCTTTCGGCTTTTAAGGAAACTGTGGAATTGCAACATAAGCTTCGGGCATTAGAGAACCAAATGGCGGAGGTTGCTGAAGAAAACCAATTAAACAAGATTATGAAGGAGTATGGCGTACTGCAAGAGCGGTTCGGTTTTATGGGAGGATACGAAATGGACTCCTCTATTCAGCGTATTGCAAATGGGCTAAAAATTACACACTTGCTCCCTCAGCCATTCTCAAGCTTGAGTGGTGGGGAGCAAACAAAAATATGCCTTGGCTTTATCCTATTACAAAACCCTGATGTATTATTGCTTGATGAACCGACCAACCACCTTGATGTCTTTTCGGTAGAATGGCTGGAGCAATATCTAAAAGATTACGATGGAACAGTTGTTGCCATCTCACATGACCGCTATTTCCTTGATGAAGTAGCGACTAAAATAATAGATTTAGAAGACGGGGAGATCCAAACTTATCACACCAATTACAGTGGTTTCCTAAAAGAGAAAGAAGAGAGATTGCTGTTGGAATTCTCTGCGTATCAAGAACAACAGAAAAAAATCAAGAAAATGAAAGAGGCAATCAAGCGCCTAAAGGAATGGGCGAATCAGAGCAACCCACCTAACGCTGCCATGCACCGTCGTGCGAAAAGCATGGAAAAAGCATTAAATAGAATGGAAAAGTTAAAGCGTCCTATCCTGGAAAGAAAGGCAATGGGTCTTCAATTTGATTCCGCAGATCGCAGCGGAAAAGATGTTGTCATTATGGAAAAGGTAAGTAAAGAGTTTGGTACGAAAACTCTTTTCCAAGAGATTGATCTTGCGATTTATTTTAGAGAGCGGGCTGCCATTGTAGGTCAGAATGGTACAGGTAAATCTACTCTGTTAAAGATATTACTTGGAGAACTAGATGCGGATAGTGGTTTAGTGAAACTTGGCAGTAATGCAAAAGTCGGTTATCTTTCTCAGCACATCAAGGCCAGTAATCCAAAACAAACATTAATAGAAGCTTTCCGTGAGGACATTTCCATCACATTGGAACAAGCAAGACATGTATTAGCAAAATTCCTATTCTATGGACCTGCTGTATTCAAAAAGGTGGAGAATTTAAGCGGAGGTGAAAAAATGCGCCTGCGCCTGGCACAGCTCATGCACCAAGACATCAACTTACTGATATTAGATGAGCCGACAAACCACTTAGACATAGATTCCCGCGAAGTGCTAGAAGAAGCTTTAGATGAGTTCGACGGTACCATCATCGCCGTCTCCCATGACCGCTACTTCTTAAATAAATATTTTGAAAAAACATGCTGGTTAGAAGATGGAGAGCTCGTTACTTTTGAAGGTAACTATCAATATGCCCGTGGGAAGCGGGAGGAATTGGAGAGGGAAAAGGCGGGAGGAATACAAAATAAATTAAACTCTCATTCTGAAAATGGACATAAAGGAAGGGCCAAAGAGAAAGCTGCTAACATAGGAACTGCCAAAAAAAACCATAAGTTTTGAGCAATTAGAGCAGAATCTACAACTCCTTGAAAATGCTATGGAACAACTTGAATTAAAAATGAATGATGAAAAAGATTTAGCCGCTCTTCAAAAATTACATGAGGATTATAATAATAAACTGGAAGAAAGTGAAAAAATATATAGCCAGTTAGACAATCTATATTGATCGTTTAAAAGCAGGGAACCGTAAGCGTCCCCTGCTTTTTTTAGTGAAAATAACAAGCTGAATACTATTTCATACCTGTCAAAGTAATACCTTTGATTATGTGCCTCTGTAATAAGAAGAATACCAATATCAATGGCAGTGCCGTTATAGTTGCCCCTGCCATAATCAACTCCCAGCGAGACTCAAACTCACCAGAAGCAAAAAAGGATAACCCTACAGGAAGAGTATAAAGATTTGGTGATTCAATGACTATCAATGGCCAAAGAAAAGCGTTCCAGTTACTTAAAAAAGAGAAAATGAATAGAGCCGATATTGCAGGCCATACTTGTGGAATTGCTACTCTGAAGAATATTTTAAATTCCCCTAAGCCGTCAATTCTTGCAGCATCAAGCAAATCATCAGGAATAGACTCCATAAATTGCTTCATTAGGAATACTCCGAATCCAGTCATTAAACCCGGAAATAGTAATCCCCAGTAATTATCGGTCCAACCAAATTCAGAACTCATCAGATACCATGGAATGATTAGCATTTCAGTTGGAACCATTAGTGTACTGAGAATCGCAATAAAAATAATAGATTTACCAATGAAATTGAATTTGGCTATTATATAACCAACCAAGGAATCGAAAAACACTACACTTATAGTTGTAACTATAGCAACTATTAAACTGTTGAGAAACCACTTTCCAAAAAGAGTATCCTGAAAGATTCTTGAATAATTTTCCATTGTCGGATTCTCAGGAATGATACCTAGCGAATAAACATCCAAAGCAGACTTTAAGGAAGTTGATACCATCCAAATGAAAGGAAAAATCATAATCAGCGATCCAAGTATTAAAAGTGTATATACAATAGTTGATTTCAATCGTTTATTCATATTTTCCTCCCCTTAATAGTCATACTTCTTAGATAATACTTTCATCTGGAAAATAGTTAAAGCCAAGATAAAAAGAAATAAAATAACCGTAGCAGCTGAGGCTAGCCCCATGCTGTATTGCCTGAACGCTAATTGGTATATATACACTACTAGAGAAATTGTAGAATGGAGCGGACCACCTGCACTGTCCACACTCATGTTTACTACTTGTGTAAAGGATACTTGTATAAAGTTAATACTACCAATGACAACCGAGAAAACGATGGTCGGGTTTAACATAGGTATAGTAATAGATATAAACTTCTGCCAACTATTTGCGCCATCCACTTCCGCAGCTTCATAAAACATTTTTGGTATATTCTCCAAACCTGCAAGGAAAATGACCATTTGGAACCCAAGTGCTTGCCATATCATCGTGGCAATAATTATGTAAATTGCTTGATCGGGGGAATTTAGAAAAAGCTGTGGAGGTAATCCAAGTTTTACAAGAGTTTCATTGACTATACCATTGTTCATAAACAACCAACGAAAAACCCAACTTACAGCAACGATACTAGTTACATATGGAATAAAATATATAACTCGGAAGACTCCTACAAACTTATTTATTCGTTGTAACAGCAACGCGATTGCTAAACCGATTACCACCTGACCTGATACACCAAAAACTATGAAAATTAGTGTATTTAAAAGTGACTTTTTAAATATCGGGTCATTTGCAAGTGCAACATAATTCTCTAAACCCACGAATGGCTTCTCCGGTGATAATATATCCCATTCTCTGAAACCGATATTAAATGTATATAAGGTTGGAATGAATCGTATTGAAATATAAAAGATTAATGGCAATAATAAGCATGAATACACAAACAAGTATTTACTCTGGTTCAAGGTCAAATTTGGCCTTTTTTTGTTATTCTTTCTTTTGATTGATTGTGATGGCTGATACGATGGCTCTGCCATATGAATGACCTCCTGTGAACTCAAATGATTAGCCCTCTTCTGTTAAGACAGCTGAATTAAAGAAGGGCGATATTCCATCACCCTTCTTTAATAATTATTTGTCTTTCCAATACTCATCAAATAAAGTTTGAGTCGATTCAACCAACTCTTTATAAGCTTCTTCCACAGGTACATCTTGTAGGAGTACTCTGTCTACTGCTTGAATAACTAAATCTCTCTCTCTAGCTTCATCCACAAAGAAATGAGCTTTTGCATCAGGTAATTGTTCAATAAATGCACCATACAATTCATGCTCCAAATATTTATCTTGTAATGCAACACTTTCTTTTGCAGGTAGTTCTCCAATATCATCTAACCATCTTTCCATTACTTCATCACTAGTTAGGAACTGGAGAAATTTTACGGATGCATCTAGTTTTTCTCCTTCTACTTTAGCTGTAATACCATTGCTCCAGAATGAAGCTGGTGTCGCTTTCTCACCTTTTGTAGGTAATGGAGCTATACCATAATTTAAATCAGGTGCATCAGCCTGCAGTGTTCCAATACGGAAAGATCCGTCGATATTCATTGCCGCATTACCAGTCTTAAATGCTGTTACATCATCAGTATAGAAGTTACGCTCTCCTACTTTATGAGTAGTTGCAAAGTCCATCCAGTATTTAAATGCTTCTAATCCAGCAGGAGATTCTGCCCATTGAATGGTTTTACGGTCTTCACTTAAACCTTCACCACCGGCTTGATACAATAAGGCATCCCTAAACCAATGATGACCTTGTTGACTTGGTTCCCATGCCATACCAGCCTGTGTTAAACGGTTATTTGAATCTCTCTTGGTTAGTTTTTTAGAATAATCAACCAGTTCATCCCAAGTTGTTGGAGGGCTCTCAGGATCCAAACCTGCCTCTTCGTATAAATCTTTATTGTAGAATAAAGCAATAGTCCTAACTGCTGTTGGGATAGTCCAATATTCATCATTTAATTTAACTGATTCCACCATAGGGAAAAACTCCGATTCTATCTCTTCATGTGGGAAAGCATCCTGCGGCAATGGTTGAAGATATTCAGAATCAACATATCTTGGCACCCACCCATAAAACAAGTTAATTACATCTGGACCTCTTCCTGCTGGTACTTGTGCTGCCACCCTTTCATTAAATTGATCATATGGAAAAGTAGTATGTTTTACTTTTATCCCTGGATTTTCCGCTTCGAATTCTTTTATTAGTTCGTCCACCAATTTAACTTTAGAATCAAAATGGTATTGCCAGTATTCGATTTCAATTACGTCACCATTTTGTTCACCCGAGCTTTCTTGATTACCACTACAGGCAGTAAGCACAATTATTGTAAGCGTTAACAAAAGCAGTAAAAACTTTTTCATCCTTTCTCTTCCCCCTCTAGTTTTCGTTTATATTGTTAATACTTGAAGCCACATTTTCATCCAATTCTTTTTCACACAGTTTGATTTTGTTTATAGTTTCATTTATCCACTCAGTCGTTTTTTTCATATGCTCGCTAGATAATTCCGCTTGAAGCAAGATTTCCCCCTGAGCCGGTCCACCAAAAACGCTTCTAACTCTTATGAAATTCTTAGGACATACAGCTTTTGTAAAGTCTTCTTCGGTCATGTTCAAGAGTATGTGAAATTCATTCTTGGCAATTCTATTTATTCTATCTGCACTACCAGCTGAAATTCCGGCACCTTCTGCCACCAGCTTTTTTACAAAACTACTCACTATTCCATGAGCCTGTCTGAAAGGTACATGGTGATTCCTTACCAAAACATCGGCTAACTCCGTGACAGTTGCAAATCCCGTTTGAGTTTGATAGTAAAGTCGAACTTTGTCAAAAGTTGCATATGTTAGGATTTCATTAAGTATAGACAAGACATCGTGTGTATGATGAAATCCAGAAAAGAGTGGAGGTTGGATGTCATCGCCGATATCCACTATATCCCCTAGGGGGACATTATGTGCTAATAGGATAGTGCCTTGCAAATCCCCTATTGCCTTGCTGATGGATGCACGCGTATGTTCGAGGGCTGAAGGGTTTCTCTTATTTGGCATAATGCTCGATGTTTGAACATGCTTATCATGTAAACGAAGAGTATTTACCTCGTTTGTTGTCATAAAAATCAAATCATAGACAAATCGTGATAGGGTAGAGAGCGAAATGGAAAGTACACTGTTTATTTCCATCATGAAGTCAGAAGATGAAATGGCGTCGTAGGAGTTGTTCATGGGTGATTGGAAACCTAATCTATTACTAATGTTATGCCGGTCAATTGGAAAACCACTTGTGGAAAGAGCCGCAGCTCCCATAGGTGACCGATTTATACGTTTAAATAATTCCGTTCCTCGTTCAATGTCACGTAATAAGTTATTTTCCACTGCAAGTAAATAATGACCAAGTGTTGTGGGTTGAGCTTGCTGGTTATGGGTATGGGCTGTCATGATAGTGTCTGAATGTTCCTCTACAAGAGTAAGAATCGTTTTGCGCAGGTTATTGATTTTTTCTAGCCATTCAAGAATTTTTTCCCGCCAGAACATTCTAAACATGGTCGTGTCCATATCATTACGGCTGAAAGCGATGTGCATATTCCCTACCAATTCAGCACCAATCAATTTGGTTAGATCATCTTCTATCATAAAGAACAAATCTTCAAATGTAGTATTATAATTTTTCGTATACCCTTCTTTGTAAAGTTCATTAGTAGCCTCCAATATCTTGGAAGCCTGCTCCTGGGGAAGGATGGCCTGATCTTTAAGCATCAGTACATGTGCCAAGTTAATTTGCATAATGTATTTATAGAAATGAAATTTTGTGAAGTTAAATGTCGGTTCTAATGTGTTCTTTATATAAAGAGTTGATCTGCTTGTCATTCAATAGCCCCCTTCCTCTTTAAGTAACGATTCATGCTCCCTTAAACACAGTGCCCCTGCACCAATCAGTGAAAGTCTATCAAGTTCTGTAATAAACAATTCAGTTTTCAATGGGAGATGTTTTGCCAGAATCTCCTTTACTCTTGGCAGGAACCATTCCCCCGACTTTGAAATCCCTCCGCCTAAAATTACACATTGGGGATTAAAAATGCATACAACATTCACTAAGGAAAAAGCAATATGATCAATAGTTTCATCAATTACCTCTTTTGCTGTCTGATCGTTATCCATTGCATATTGAAAAATCAATTTAGCGGAAAGTTTTTCTTTGGATAGCGGATGCTCAAATTCTAAATCTGATAGTTTCTTTTCCATTCTTTTTACAATGGAAGGACCACCCACATGACTGTCAAGAAAGCCATAACCCTTATAAATGTGATCGTAATCTTCCTTTGCTTCATTTTTATCTGTAACCATGTAACCTATTTCTCCAGCAGCGAATGAAGATCCACGGTATAACTGCCCGTTAACAATGATTCCGCACCCCACTCCTGTCCCAAGCGTTATAAGTATCACATGTTCAGCATCCTTTGCCTTCCCCTTCCACTGTTCTCCTAATACCGCAATGTTCACATCATTATCTACGTAAACAGGTAATTTTACCGCTTGTTCCATCTCGGATTTTAATTGAAAATCAACCCAGCCCAAACTTGGAGCTTCGACTACTACCCCTTCTTGTGAATCAGTGATTCCTGGTGCTCCAACGCCTACTGACATTATCTTGCTCATGGGGATATTTGATTCCTCTACCAACCTATTAACCTTTTGGATTGTCGCTTCTATCAATCCAGTTTCCAATGCATCACAAGTCTTTAATCTGTCAAAACCGACTACGTCGCCTTCTACATTCAAAAGACCAATTTCGATATTGGTACCTCCGATATCTATACCTATCAAATATTTGGCGTTGGGATTAAAAAACAAACGTATAGGCTTCCTTCCTCCAAGTACACTGGAAACTGGACTTTCCTCCTCCCGGACCCATTCCTCTGCAATAAGCTCCTCTACAATTAAAGATACAGTGGGTTTACTGATAGATAGAGCTGTAGCAATTTCTGCTCGGGATAGTCCGTTGTTCTTTCGAAGATATTGTAAGATTTTCTTCTTATTTAAATATTTTAAGTAGTTTGGTGTATTACTTCTTGTTTGAGTCATAAATAAGCCCCTTGAAATGATTTCGACGTTAGTTCGTAAACCTTACTTACCAACTTATTTACATATTATTTCCTATTACTTCTGTTGTCAACTGAAAATTTAGAAATTTTAAATAACTATACCTTTAAAAAATCGAGGCAACATTAGATATGTTGCCTCGACTACTATCTATTTTTGCAAAGGATAACTGATTAAGTTCGTGAAAATTCTGTATCCACCTGAAACCTGCCCCTGAATTTGACGGTACCATACAAGGTTTGTGTACATATAGGTCCCTTCACCATACTCAGCCATAAGTATTCCACTAGAAAATGGCTCTTCGCCTGGATCTGCCATACTGATGAACGTTTCATACCGATCATCCCATGCACTCGGGAAGTATAGTGCTCTTTCTTGAACCCAATTGTTCCAATCTGATTCTTCAATTTCATTCGGAAAATTGAAAAGCGGATGCTCAGGTTTCTGAACAGTAATTTCAGCATTTTGATCGGTTACCCTCCAGCGAATAGACGGTGTTCCGATTGTGATTGGAAATGGCGGATGTTCATCTCCATCGAAACTGTCACTTGGTGTATGGTATTGTGCAACCACATGACCACCTTGTTCCACATACTCTTTCAACTTATCACTTAAACTCGCTAGTCCTTCTTTTCTATAAGCACGAATACCAAGAACAATAGAATCATATTGTGATAAATCTCCGGATGCAATTTCTTCATTCGATAACTCTGTAATATCCATCCCTATATCTTTTAGATAGTCTGCTATCTGATCAAATCCACTGTCAATATATCCTACTTTCAAGTCTTCTGGAATTGTAAGCTCGAATGCAATTCCCTTTGAAACCGCCTCATATGGGTAATATTGCTTTCTTATATGATCATAAGAAATCGGCTGTACCGTAGTACCGAAGCTATCATTATCAACTTCCACCATCCCCGCTACTTCGAAAGCTTCCGGAATATCAGTACCAGGTGTTATGGTGAACGTGACGTTTTGGGTTTCTCCCTGCTGTTCAAAATAAACAATCTCTTGGGAAGCCGAAGCACTCCAACCCTCTGGAAGTTCAAGTGAAGGAATTGCTTCTGCTGATCCATTCACATAATTAGTCAACACCATTTCAACCTCTACCGTTTCTGGAACATCCAATTGGTTAATGGCAATTTGATCTGGATTGAGGTCAACAGATACATCTGGAAGTACTGCAACCGTATTGGTCGGTTCCACAATAAAGGAAGCGCTTTCTTTTTGTTGTTTGTACGTTGCCTTTCCAGAAATCATAGATTTCTCATATGGATGAAAATAACTGGCGTTTTCAGGAACTTCTACAGTAAAGTTGACTGATATCTGTTCACCTGGTTTTAGGTTTTTCTTTTTTCCAGGGGTGCTTACATGCCAGTTTTCAGGTGCATTAAGTTCAAGGAGTACATCTTGAATTGATACATCCCCATTATTTTTTGCAGTAACTTTCACAGTAGTTTCCCCGCCTTTGGTTAAGGTTGGGTTATCCACTTCTACCGTCACAGCTAACTCTGAGGATACTTGACTAACTTTAGATAGTTGTTCTTTCTTAACACGTAATTTAAATAGAATGTCATCCTTCAGCGTTGAATCAATCTTACTCTTTTCAACTTTTTTAATCGTTTTGGAAACTTCACTTAGAGCCTTATGACTTTCTTCAAAAGTGTTCGCTCTGGACGGGTATTGTTCAACTACTTTGTTTAGAGCCTTTTGAACTTTAAGAAGAGATCCGCGTACCTGGTTATCTTTTTTGTTTAAATGCTTTGCAGTATCCTCAAAGTTAAAGTCCAAACCGTCAAAAATGGTTTCTTCCTGCTCTAGAATATCACTTTCAGATTTGACCAATTCTAGGTTTACATAGATGGGCTGTACAGGAAGGTCACGTCCCATTCCTTGGCTTTTATGAAGATAGCGGGAATCCTCGCCCAGCTGTGCATATGTTTTTCCATATACTTCATCGATTTCATTCCCTACTTCGATAGAAATCGTTTGGCCGGCAACTGTTTGCTGATAGTTATTTGGCACTTGCCAAGATGCTCCGCTTACTGTTTGTGCAGGCAGGTACATTTTCTTGATCTGCCAAGGTGTAAGGCCTTCTTCCAAATGTTCCGGGAAGATATCCGGATTTGCTGCATCTTCATACGCTTTTAATGTTAGTACATTTATTGCTCTGTGGTGACCATGCTGCGAGTCAACGTTTAAAAAAGATGGAAACACTATTTCGGGGCGATACTCCCTTAATTTTCTGATTAACCGCTCGTAAACGATTTCCTCATCCCACTCTTCTAAAGTTTCGTCCGGAGATTTAGAAAAACCGAAGTCATAAATTGGATCTGATAAATCTTCACTCAAAATTATTAAATCTACATTTGTAACTGCAGATGCCTCAATCAATTCTTCCGAACGGATAATCCCCAGTCCATTACCTAGCTCCAATCCAATCTGGTTCTGTCCTCCTTCACCACGGTTGGCGATCAGGCTACCTGTTCTAACTCCATTACCCAAAGACAGGTAAGCAAGTAAATTACTTCGCTCATCATCAGGGTGCGCACCGGTATTCAAAAAGCTTGTTGTTGTCTTTAATGGATTAACAACTTTCCATAATTCGGGGTCATGTTCCACGGCATAGGTTTTATTATCTACATCTGGCATCAACAACGGAAATAGAAAAATCACTGACAACAGGACTAATGTAACTCTCCTCTTCAATACAAAACCTCCCAGATTTTTTCCATGTCAAGTCTTGTTGAGATGAAACTTGATTCATCCCTCCTTATATGTAGTTAGTAAACTTTCCTTACTATTTAAATATACATATAATTCAAAATAATTTGAACGGTCCTTATTTACTGTTTTTGGTATATAAACCGGTGCAAAAGTACTATTACTTGATATGGAATCATTGGGGAGAACTTAGACTAATGGAAATAAAAAAACGCCAAAAGACGTAAGCACTTTTGGCGCTCCAGTTCTTTGGCGTTTTTTATTAAATATATATTAATCGTTCGCTTGCTCTTTCAAAGCATCTGCTTTGTCTGTTTGCTCCCAAGGAAGATCCAGATCATTACGTCCGAAGTGGCCGTAAGCTGCAGTTTGCTTGTAGATAGGACGACGAAGGTCTAGCATTTTAATGATTCCTGCTGGACGAAGGTCGAAGTTATTGCGAACCAATTCAACCAATTTCTCTTCAGAAACTTTACCAGTTCCGAAAGTATCAACTGCGATGGATACCGGTTGAGCAACACCGATTGCGTAAGCCAATTGAACTTCACATTTGTCAGCAAGTCCGCTAGCTACGATGTTTTTAGCCACATAACGTGCAGCATAAGCACCAGAACGGTCTACTTTCGTTGCATCTTTACCGGAGAATGCTCCGCCACCGTGGCGAGCGTATCCACCGTAAGTATCAACGATGATCTTACGTCCTGTAAGACCAGCATCCCCTTGTGGTCCACCGATTACGAAACGGCCTGTTGGGTTGATGAAGTATTTTGTATTATCGTCAATCAATTCAGCAGGAACTACCGGCTTGATTACGTATTCCTTGATGTTGCGTTGGATACGATCCAAAGAAACCTCTGGGTGATGTTGAGTTGAGATTACGATTGTATCGATACGAACTGGTTGGTCGTTCTCATCATATTCCACTGTCACTTGCGTTTTACCGTCTGGACGTAAGTAAGGAAGAACCTCATCTTTTCTCACTTCAGTTAAACGGCGAGAAAGTTTGTGCGCCAGTGAAATAGGTAATGGCATTAATTCTTTTGTTTCATTACAAGCATATCCGAACATTAGACCTTGGTCTCCAGCTCCGATTGCTTCGATTTCTGCATCTGACATTTGACCTTCACGAGCTTCTAGCGCTTGGTCAACACCCATTGCGATGTCAGCAGACTGCTCATCGATGGAAGTAAGTACCGCACAAGTTTCCGCATCAAAACCGTATTTTGCACGAGTATAACCGATGCCTTGGATTGTTTCACGAACAATTTTAGGAATATCTACATAAGTGGAAGTTGTAATTTCTCCAGCTACCAATACCAATCCAGTAGTAACGGATGTTTCACACGCTACACGTGCATTCGGATCATTTGTTAGAATTGCATCCAGGATAGAATCGGAAATTTGGTCACAAATTTTATCCGGGTGGCCTTCCGTTACGGACTCAGAAGTAAATAAACGACGTTGTTTAGTCATTAAAAAAAGTTCCTCCTTTTTGTTTATGAAAAGCGTTTGACTTCTCTTCACGCACAGCAGTTATATTTGATACGGATCTCAGTTCCTATTGTGATGTTCTATGTTATCTTGTGTAAAAATAGAAAAAACCTTCCCACAAAGTTGAGGAAAGGTTTGATGTCGAGATTTAGCCTTTCACTCTTATCGGTCAAGGTCATAGCCTTGCTCAGGTTTAGCACCTTTTCTCAAGCGACCAAAGACTTGGCCTAATACAAAACAGCGGCGTGCTTTTTCGCGCTCGCTCATCCTTTGAGCAGGTTGCTGGGTTTCATAGGGCCTGTCCCTCCACCAGCTCGGAATAAGAGTATCCGTTCAAGGTTCTATATTAGCGCACTAAAACCTTTCATGTCAACAAAAAAGAGAAATAATTCGACATCAATTTACAGGAAATAATTGCTTCCTTATATGTAGATCTTCTATCTTGAAAAATCTCATTATCATTTTCTTTTACTTCTGGTTGGCAAGGTTTATAATAGGAGAGGACATTTGGTGAAATTTTAGTGGACAAGCATAAAAATGATAACGCTTTCAAACAGTCGATCTAATGCTATTCCACTTGGATAAGCCTCTTTTTCACAAAATGTTAACGAATTCCTATTAATTTTCATAAAATAAGCTAATTAGTATGGACTATTAAGTTAAATGTGTTATACTTTTTAACAGATGAGAAAATAAATAAGCAAATTATTTAATCAAAGGAGAGTTATCCATGATGAAAACGGTTGGGATTGATAATGGGTTAACAAAATTAATTTACGGAAGCAACACGCATGTTCAACTGTCTGTTCCTCAATTGGTAGAAAAGATATTAAACCGTAACGAAGGCTGCCTGACCTCAACTGGTGCAGTACTCGCAACGACTGGTAAATACACGGGTCGCTCCCCTAAAGATAAATTTATTGTAGAAGAAGAAATCAGCAAAGATAAAATTGACTGGGGTACCGTCAACGCGCCTATCTCTGAAGAAGTATTTGATCGCCTATATAACAAAGTTCTCACATACTTAGAAAACAAAGAAGAAGTATTTGTTTTCAAAGGATTCGCTGGCGCCGATGAAAAATATCAATTGCCAATCCAAGTAATCAACGAATTCGCATGGCACAACCTTTTTGCACAACAGTTATTTATTAAGCCAAATGAAGAGCAGTTGGCAAAACATGAAACCGCATTCAGCATTGTTTCTGCTCCGAACTTCAAAGCAGACCCTGTCATAGACGGAACAAATTCAGAAGCATTCATCATTATTTCCTTCAGCAAACGCATTGTTCTGATCGGTGGTACAGAATATGCCGGAGAAATGAAAAAGTCCATTTTCTCTGTAATGAATTATCTTCTTCCGGAAAACGGCATTATGCCAATGCACTGCTCGGCAAACGTAGGACGCGAAGGCGATGTAGCATTATTCTTCGGTCTTTCCGGTACAGGTAAAACGACGCTATCTGCCGACCCTAACCGCAAACTTATCGGTGACGATGAGCACGGCTGGTCTAACACAGGCGTATTTAACATTGAAGGCGGATGCTATGCTAAATGCATTGGTCTGACTCGCGAAAAAGAACCACAAATCTTTGATGCAATCCGTTTTGGCTCAGTACTTGAAAATGTGGTCATTGATGGTCAATCTCGTATTGCTGACTATGAAAACTCTACCTTAACAGAAAATACCCGTGCAGCTTACTCATTGGATGCAATGGACAATATCGTTCAACCTAGCATTGCCGGTCACCCGAATACCATCGTCTTTTTAACAGCGGATGCAACAGGCGTATTGCCTCCAATCTCTAAGCTGTCTAAAGAACAAGCTATGTTCCACTTCCTAAGCGGTTATACAAGTAAACTTGCAGGCACAGAACGCGGAATCACATCACCACAAGCAACTTTCTCCACTTGCTTTGGTTCCCCATTCTTGCCGCTACCTGCTACTACTTATGCAGAGATGCTTGGCAAGAAAATCGATGAGCACAATGTGCAGGTTTACCTTGTTAACACAGGCTGGACTGGCGGAGAATATGGCGTAGGAAACCGCATGAAGCTTTCATACACTAGAGCTATGGTACAGGCGGCACTTGAAGGCGACCTGACAAATGTGGAAGTAGAAAAGGATCCATACTTCGGCGTTTCCATTCCAGTACATGTTCCAGGAGTACCTGATGAAGTGTTACAACCGAAGAAAACATGGAATAATGAAGAGAAATACGACCAGTTTGCACGCGAGCTCGCAGGAAAGTTCAAAGCGAACTTCAAAAAGTTTGAAAATGTACCAGCGGAAGTCCTTGAGATAGGCGGACCTACGGTATAAGAAACATTTTAGGCCAACCAAGGCTATGATAGACTTGGTTGGCTTTTTGTTTTATTGGGGACATATAGAGCTGTTCTATTTGACCATTTTACTCTTTTTAACGGGCGTTCGGGCGTATAGAGCCGTTCTATTTGACCGTTTTCCTCTTTTTAACGGCCGTTCGGGCGTATAGAGCCGTTCTATTTGACTGTTTTCCTCTTTCTAATGTGCGTTCGGGCGTATAGAGCCGTTCTATTTGACCGTTTTCCTCTTTTTTACGGGCGTTTGGGCGTATAGAGCCGTTCTATTTGACCGTTTTTCTCTTTCTAATGTGCGTTCGGGCATATAGACCCGTTCTATTTGACCGTTTCTCTCTTTCTAACGAGCGTTCGGGCATATAGGAGGTTCGCTCTGTTACCGTTCTCCCTTTCCACTACACGTTTCGGGCTTTGAGAAGCCCTCTCTGTTACCGTTTTCCCTTTGTTCCTTCATCCACCTCGTCAACCGCGCAACTATCCTCCGGTTTTCCTGTGGGGGAAAATAATGCGTGTACTCCGAATAATACCACGCCTCCACCTTCTTCCCCATTTCCTTCGCACACTTTTCCAACCTATAAGAATGCTCAATTGAAACGTTCTTATCCTGCTCCCCATGAATAATCAATATAGGCGCATCCAGCCGCTCAAGCTCGAATAAAGGCGTCCTCCATTCATACCGCTCTGGATATTTATTCGGAGTCCCACCTATTACCCGCTTCATCATACGACGCAGATCCACTCTCTCCTCATAGGTGAGAAACATATCGGAAACCCCGCCCCACGACACAACCGAACAGACTTCAGGAAATTCAATCCCTGTCATCAGGGCCATTACACCGCCACGAGAGAAACCGAACACATGAATGCGATCTGCCTTCACTTTTTCATGTCCTACTAACAGCTTAAAAGCAGAAAATGCATCCTCCCTGTCATCTCCAGCAAAGTCCTCATTTCCTTCTCCGCCTTGATTTCCACGGTAAAATGGAGCCATCACCACAAAGCCTTCTGAAGCAAATTGAACAATGCGGCCAACACGAACCTGTCCGACATTTTTTATGCCGCCTCTTAAATATAAAAATCCATCATATTGTCCTTCCGCTTTCGGTTCTGCCATCAATCCCTTTACCTTCAGCCCATCGCTAAAATAGGTCACCGTAAAAACATTGATATGCGGACTTGGTGATGGATATGGAGTTTTTTTAACAATCATCCCGTCTTGCAAAATATTGCCCCCTTTTGACGCACTAGGCATTCACACATATTTAGCCCAAATCATACGCTAATCTATAAAAACATACAAAGCATATGCCCACAATTTCTGAGGAGGTTGAACATGAAAGGTTTAAGAATAGCATTAAGTATTTTATTATCCTTTGCTTTAATTGCTGCCCTTGCAGCTTGCGGTGGCGACAAAACAGAGAAGGTCCGGATTGCTGAAGTTACCCGCTCTATTTTTTATGCTCCCCAATATGTTGCGATTGAAAAAGGATTTTTTGAAGAAGAAGGATTGGAAGTGGAACTGACCACAACTTGGGGTGGCGACAAAACGATGACCACCTTATTGGCTGATGGTGCTGATGTGGCATTGGTAGGTTCTGAGACGTCCATCTATGTGTATGCCCAAGGCTCCAATGACCCAATCATCAACTTTGCCCAACTGACACAGACAGATGGAACTTTTTTAGTGTCCAGAGAAAAACTTGATAATTTTGCGTGGGATGATTTAAAAGGCAGTACCTTCCTTGGCCAGCGAAAAGGTGGCATGCCTCAAATGGCTGGGGAGTTCGTACTCAAAAAACACGGTATTGATCCGCAAAATGACTTGAATCTCATTCAAAACGTCGATTTTGCAAACATTCCTAGTGCTTTCGCTTCCGGTACAGGTGAATTCGTCCAGCTATTTGAGCCCCAAGCAAGTATTTTTGAAGCGGAAGGCATTGGATATATCGTCGCTTCCTTTGGAGAAGAGTCAGGTCATTTGCCATATACGACCTTTATGGCAAAAGAAAGCTATCTAAAAGAAAATCCTGAAACAGCTGAGAAATTCACCCGTGCGCTCTACAAAGCTCAACAATGGGTGGAAAATAACCCGGCATCTGAAACTGCCAAAGTCATTCTGCCATATTTTGAGGATACATCGGTAGAATTAATCGAAACCGTTGTGGACCGCTATAAGAGTCAAGGCTCTTTCGCTACTGACCCAATCCTAGATCAAGAGGAGTGGGATAACCTACAGAACATCATGGACACAGCCGGCGAACTTCCACAATACGTGGAATACGATACGTTAGTAAATACAACCATTGCAGAAGAGGTAATGGAAGAATAGGATGATGAACGATGAGTTTATTATCAATCAATAATATAGAACACATTTATTTTACACCGGAACGGGCTACAAAGGCTCTAGAAGACATCTCTATCTCCATTGAGGAAGGCGAGTTTATTTCCTTCCTCGGCCCTAGCGGCTGCGGGAAGACGACACTTCTATCGATCATTGCAGGGCTACTCCGGCCAACAGAGGGTGCTGTCTTATTAGGAGGCAAACCTTCTAAAGACTGCGTGGCGGACATTGGTTACATGCTGCAGCAGGATTATCTTTTTCCATGGAAGACCATTGAAGAAAATGTACTGCTTGGCTTAAATATCACTAATAAAAGAACGAAACCTAATATAGAAAGAACCTTGCAACTGCTAAAAGAGATGGGCCTGCCAGATGTGGAAAAATTGTATCCTTCCCAGTTATCAGGTGGAATGAGGCAACGCGCGGCACTTGTCCGAACGCTCGCCACTGACCCTCTGCTCCTCCTTCTCGACGAGCCCTTTTCAGCACTGGACTATCAGACGAAGCTAAAGCTAGAAGACCTAGTTTTCACCACACTCAAATCTTTCCAAAAAACTGCCTTGCTCGTCACCCATGACATAGGGGAAGCCATTGCAATGAGCGACCGAATCTTTCTGTTTAAAGCAAACCCTGGTCGATTGGCGAAAACGTTTATAGTCCCGGAAGAATTGAGAAACATGATCCCATTTGAAGCAAGGCAGCATCCGGATTTCTCCTCCTTGTTCCAAAAGATTTGGAAGGAGCTGGAGCAACTTGAACAAGAAAGCGAACATTAATCTCCTTCATCAAGGCTATTTAAAGCAGCGTAAAAAGGTGACCTATCAAGTAAGGTTATATCAACTGGTTATCTTCATCGTCTTTTTTTCCGCTTGGGAGCTTGCCGGAAAAAACAGCTGGATTAATCCATTGCTGTTCAGCTATCCAAGTCGAATCTGGAATCTATTCATAGATAAAATCAAAGACGGTACGCTACTTTCCAATATCAGCATCACCGTTACCGAAACTATCTTCGGATTTATTCTCGGAACACTTATCGGAACAATCATGGCTGCCATCCTATGGTGGTCACCCATGATTTCCAGAGTGCTTGAGCCTTATCTGGTCATTCTGAATGCGATGCCTAAAGTCGCACTTGGCCCTATTTTGATTGTTGCTATCGGACCTAATATGGGCTCGATCATCACCATGGGCGCCATCATTTCGGTTATCATCACGACAATCGTTGTTTATACCGCTTTTAAAGAAGTAGATGATAATTATCTAAAAGTACTGAGGACTTTCGGAGCAACCCGCAGGCAATTATTCCAGCAAGCAGTCCTCCCAGCGTCGTATCCTACTATTATTTCCACCCTGAAGGTGAACGTTGGTTTGGCTTGGGTCGGAGTCATTGTCGGGGAATTTTTGGTCAGCTCCAAAGGCCTTGGCTATATGATCATTTATGGCTTCCAAGTGTTCAATTTCACTCTCGTCCTATTGAGCTTACTGATTATCGCGGTGTTTGCGACAATCATGTATCAATTAGTTGAGTACCTTGAAAAAAAGCTAGTCAAACATACGTAAAAGTAAAGAGCAACCCCTCAAATGGAGTTGCTCTTCTTTATTTTATCAAGACAATGTGTCAAAACATCATCTTTCATAATGAAACTATAGCGATTATCTTTTCTTATGTTTCCGGGTATCTCCTTCATGAGGACAGGCCCATTCGTTTCAAAGTATGTAGACTGCTTTTCCAACTTATCAATTACGGCAAAATAAACATTCTTAATAATGACTTTTTCTCTTCCATCCACTTTATACTGCCCTATGTATTTCAACTTGGACACGTGTCCACCTGTTTCTTCCTTTACTTCCCTGATTGCACCTTGATCGGCAGTTTCCCCATCTTCCACTTTTCCCCCTGGAAACTCCATTCCCCTGTTCTTATGACTGGTCAACAGCCACTGATTCTGGTAACGGCAAATTACCCAGACGTGTTTGGGGTCTCGAGAAAAAGGATGGTCTTCAAAGGATAACATCACTCGGTTGTTATAAATATCTTCAAACTCATACATACTATCGAAACTCCAATATCTCTTTTTTCTTATTTATCTTATCATAGTAGCATCGAAAATGTGAGAGTCAAGTACCCCATTTAGACCATCATTTCTAAAAAAACTTATTCGATTAGATCATCCATAAGCCCCTGATCTTTAATATGAGCCTTTGTCGCTTCATCCCCAAGCTCATAAATCATCTTGAACGCCTGCTGTAATCCGTTATCATATGCATCATTTTCTCGGTCATAATGGTATTGGACAAACGGAATATGAGCCCGCCAAAACCCTTGCCAATCAGAGGAATAATTCTGGTCAAATATTTCCCTTAAATGCGTTATTTCCTCATCTGTTGCCTGTATTTGATAATCCCAAGAAGATGCTGTACTCACTTGTGAAATTGAACCCTCAGCTAGTGAAATGTAATACGTTTTACGCTCCATGTATCTTCACCCTTTCCAGTATCTTCTCTTATTTTCACACAAAACCGCCGCTTTATTCTTTAGTTTCTGTTGTTACGAATCCGCCTTTTTCTTAATGGCATCTATGACTTTCTTCAGTATGTTTGGTATCGGCACACCAATACGAGATGCATTTTCCATGATTGAAATGAATTCATTCACCAAATAAAATAAAATCGTAACATCTTTTATTAAATTTGCACCTAAAATAATGTCCAACACATGTGCAATACTGACCAATGCAAAAATAAATACTTTTTGTGCAATTCCCTTAAAACCCACTCGACTTGACAGCCGTTTTTCCACATATGCAGCCATAATTCCTGTTAAATAGTCTACGACGACAAATATAATTAAAAACAACAACAGTGAGCTGAAGCCTCCATACAAAAAAGACGCCATGGATCCCACAAATGATACAGATCCAAGATAGATTAAGTTGTACTTGTCCATGACAAATCCCCCTACAAACTAATTTTTTCTATATTGCATTGTATGCAAATTGCTAACTTCCCGTTACGAATTAGTAGAGTTTTGTGCATGAACTTATTAAATTTGAGGAAACTAATCATTATTTTACTAGAGGAGATAGAAGTGATATGAAATCATTTGAGACGTTTGTAAACAAATATCATAAAAGATGGATCAGGGATGATGAGGATATTGATGCAGTCGCGTATTCGATTGTTAACAGTTTTACACGAGAGCAATGTATCGATCTAATAGCGGAATTATCGGATGAAGAACTTCATCAAGTGGTAGCGGAATTGGTGATGGAACAGGTGAAGGAGTTATTGATAAGTGGAGATAACGGGGACCAGGGACTGCTACATTAAAAATTAACATTACTCATTAATAAAGCCTTGTGCCAGCACTCCGTACAAGTCTTGGCACAAGGCTATTTGTTTTATTTACCTAAGAATGCATGCAGCATCCAGTTGTGTTTCTCCACGCTCTGGTGGATAGCAAGAAGCATGTCACCAGTGGTTTCATCTCCCACTTGGTCTGCAATCTCCATGCCTTCTTTTAACTCTTCTATCAGCGTTGAAAAGTCACTTGCAATGGATTGAACCATTTGCTCTGCCGTTTCCTTCCCTTCCGCTTCATGGATGGTGGCTATCTCTAAGATCTCTTTCATCGTTCCAACTGGAGTTCCCTCAATTGCAAGTAGTCGCTCTGCCAATTCATCAATATGTGTGGCAGCCTCGCCGTATAACTCTTCAAACTTCTCATGAAGTGTGAAGAACTCCGGCCCTTTAACAAACCAATGATAATTATGTAACTTAATATAAAGAACGCTCCAGTTTGCTACTTGCTTATTTACTACATCCGTTAATTGATTAGACATTTTGTTTCTTTTACCTCCTTCAAATATATCAACATTTATATTAGGTTTTTTACCCCTTATAGCGTCCCCCTAAACAATGGACTTATGCCTTCATAAGTTTTTGATAGAGGGTTATAATGATAAAATAAGGAAAAATCATTTTATCTGGAGGTGGCCCTCACCATGAAAATTATCCTAATCATTTGCATCATTATTGTATTAGTCGTGCTTTTCCTAACCCTACTCTCCACCAACAAAGCCTACAAATACGAACACACCATAGATCCAATCGAACCAACCAAAAACGACACGGATCCTGCTGAAGAGGAGAAAAATAAAAAAATTTAAGAAAAGGGGTCAGACCCCTAAAGGATTTTCGCACTAAACGTCGAAGCCCCCTGAGCGATACGCTCAGGGGGTTCTTTTCATTTCGTTAGTAGTATTCGTAGATGTATGGTGAGTCTGGTTGTTCCACTCTTTCAAGTGTATCTACTTCGACGTATGGAAGGGTCCAGTTGTTGTATTGGGTGGTAGTCAGGGTTCCACTCACTTTCACCCAGTCATCATTCTGAAGATCCCCTGCCCCGCTCATAGTGGACAATGTCCCGTAAACACTGGCATCTGCTACACAGCAAGACAATCCAAAACGTGCGACAACAAACTGATTCTCTGAAAAGTCTGCTTCACGATAAACAAATCCAACCATCTCAATTTTCTTGCCGACAAATTCATCAATGCTCATATCAATGATGTTCATCATCGGAATGTATCTTTCATCATCCACGACAATAGTATCCATTTTGAGCATCTCAGCCTTCAGTTCTTCATAATATCCTTCTGGTGGTTCCTGTAGTTCAAACCCTTCCGGATGTTCTAATGGTGCATCCGCTAATTGTTCATCAATGGTCGGTTGCCCATTCTCCTGATCTTCCATATATCCTTCAGGATCATCCAAGTAAGCTTCGGCCCTAGATGTATTAGTGTCGGATTCCCCATTTGCACCATCAGCACCGCCTGATGGTCCATCAAATGCACCGGCCTGCTCACGTTGTTCCACAATCATCTTAGAATTCGTAAAACCGCGCTTATCAATAATGGAGCTATCCAAAATATTTTCCGGGAACATAAATCCTGTCACTACCGGCAACACAAACATCGAATAAATCAATATAGATTGAATGGGAGTGGAAGACTCCCCATGGTCAAACCCACAATTACACACCAGTTCTTCTTTATTTTTCGATCCGCTGCGCCAAATCTGTACAATACCAAGAATAAACAAAGTTCCTGCTGCAAAGTACATGAACGGCATCATCCGGGGAGCAATGAAATTTGTAATATTTCCTGTGGCCAGAAGCTTAAAAAACAAGAGAGTAAATCCTAGCAAAATAATTCCACGCAAGTAAATGTGAAATCCATAATCACGTTTGCTTTCCATCTGTTATCATCCTCTCTCCTACAGCACAAGCTGCTGGAAAATAAGTATGGCTGCGAACACAACGATTGTCACTACTGCCATGAATACAAGCACAAATTTTGTACGGAAATAAGCAAAAAGCATAAAAGTATTTTTTAAATCTAGCATCGGTCCATATACCATGAATGCTAACAACGATCCTACTGTAAAAGTTGATCCAAATGATGCGGCAACAAAAGCATCTGCTTCCGAACAGAGGGAAAGTACAAATGCAAAAGCCATCATGACAGCTGGAGACAACACTTCATTCTGTCCAAGCGCCATCAACACACTACGATCAAGGAACGTCTGGAATAAACTTGCAATAAACGCACCAGCAATCAGGTATTTCCCCATATCAAAAAATTCATCACTTGCATGGTAGAATGTTGCTTTCCATTTGTTCTGCTGAAGTGCCGGCTGCTCAAGCTCCAAGTCTTGTCTGCCCTGCAACTCACTTTTCGTCCAACGCAGCTGATTTTTATTATCAAAAAGCAACAACATCAAAAAGCCGATTACAATACACAAAATAAAGGCAAGTCCAAATCTACCGTATAAAATGGTAGGGTCTCCGTTAAAGGCAAAGTATGTAGAAGCTACAACTACCGGGTTAAGGATAGGTGCACCTACAAGCAAGACTACCCCAACATGAAGCGGCATACCTTTTTTAATTAATCTGCGAACAACAGGAATAATCGCACATTCACAGATTGGTAGGATGACCCCTAGTAACGCTGCCGGAATAATGGCGCCAATGGGACTTTTAGGTAGATATTTTTTTATTTTTTCCTCTGAGACAAATGTTTGAATCAATGCAGAGGCGAATACACCAAGTAAAATAAACGGTATGGCTTCAATGACAATACTAAGGAAAATCGTATTTACATTCAGCCATGAGCTTGGAATATCAAGAGAGATCTCCTTGAAGTCTATAAAAAAGAATAGGTATAGGAAAACCCCAATCAAAGCAAGCCCGATCAAATCTTTCAAAAGACTACTGCTTTTCCTCATTCTTCTTCTCCTATCATATTTTCTATTTTGTATTATAACATATCAAACTTTTAAAACTTTATCTTTGTTACTAGCAATATATGTCTAATCTATTAACAGTATGATAGAAAAGTTTGGTAAGTTGTTTCGTGTTTTTCCTTCTTGATTCCTTCTGCATATTCCTTTACTATATGAGTATTAATAATCGTAATGATTACTGTTTTCAGAAGGAGTGTTTAGGTATGCTTCAATGGATTATCATCGGCGGAGGAATTCAAGGTTCAACCGTTGCAACTTTTTTGCTAAAAAAGAACAAAACCACTATAAATCAATTAAGAATTATTGATCCCAATCCAAAGCCCTTGGAAAAATTGGAAAAGATGTACATCTACTATATCCATGCCATACTTGAGATCGCCCTCTGTTCATCATTTAGATACAGATCCATTTAGCTTGCAAACTTTCTCAAAAATAGAACATAAATATCAACCTAATACAGACCTTTATGGTAGATATAAAAGGCCCTCCTTACATATGTTCAATGACCACTGTGATCACCTTATCGATGATTTAAATATTCAACAAGCTTTTGTTCCTTCAAAGGTGCGAAATGTAGAAAAGGCCGATGGGTATTGGAATGTGTATCTTCAAAATGGAGAAATGTTAAAAACGGAAAAAGTCGTAATCGCTATTGGAATCAGTGATCAGTTGCACCTCCCTGAATGGGCTAGTCGTTTAAAGGAGGAAAGTTCAAAATCCTTATATCATGTCTTTGACAAAGAACTTCCTCCTTTTGAAAAGCAGGGTGGTCCGTTTGTTGTTATCGGCGGTGGGATAACAGCCACACATCTAGCAATCAAACTCGCTTCTTTGTTTCCAGGCGAAGTGACCATGTTAAAGCGTCATTCTTTTAGAATCTACGATTTTGACAGTAACCCCGAATGGCTTGGTCCAAAAAAGCGGCAGCCTTTCTTGAAATTAAAAGATTATGAACAAAGGCGTAATGCCATAAGGTCTGCAAGGCATAAAGGCTCCATCCCTTCAGAATTGAGAAACAAACTTAGTCATTTGGTCCGAACGGAAAAGTTGATCATGAAAGATGGAACGGTTATAGATTATATGATAGATTCCAACAGGATACAGCTGATTTTAGACAATGAAACATCTATTAAAGGTAAATCCATTCTTCTGGCAACAGGGTTTGAACAAGGTCTTCCCGGCAAGGACTGGCTAGAACCTGTCATCAAGCAAGAGAAGCTCCCATGTGCCAAGTGCGGTTATCCCATCGTTAACCACATGTTAGAATGGGCACCAAACCTCTATGTAAGTGGAGCGCTAGCAGAACTTGAAGTTGGCCCGATTGCCCGAAATATATCAGGAGCAAGAGTAGCCGCCAACATTATATCTTCCATTTAAAAAAGGATGACCCAAACGAGTCATCCTTTCCTTTTATCCAAATACTTTTTTCAAGTCTTCTTTATCCTGCTCTAACCAGAACTTCATCAAGCGCTTTGCACCTTCAAGATCATGAAGCTTTGCTTGACCGCACTGTTTTTCGTTGGAAGCCGGAATCTCTTCCACTTGGATACCATCCTTTAACGTGTCTTCCATCAAATCAACAATTTCATCTACTGTCGGTTCGCCGCTTACCACTAAATAGTAACCAGTTTGGCAGCCCATAGGAGAAATGTCAATAATATCAAAATGGCTGTACTTTTCCGCATGTGTACGGATGTTGAAAGCCAATAAGTGCTCCAATGTATGAATGGCATCAGGCTTCATCGCTTGTTTGTTCGGCTGGCAAAAACGAATATCATATTTATTTACAACACCATCTGTTCCTACTTTGTGTACTCCACAATGACGAACATAAGGAGCTTTTACCGCATTATGATCTAGTTCAAAACTTTCTACTGAAGGCATAATTGCACTCTCCCTTTATTTAAAAGTTATTTACAGTATAACACAGATTTAATTCCAATTAAATTCATCTGTTTTATACGAATTTAATAAATTTTTGGTTTCTCAAACTTTCGATTATAATTTACTTGAGGTGACAATAAATGAAACATGTTTTTTTATCCATCATACGTTTTTATCGAAAATTTATTTCTCCATTAACCCCGCCAACCTGCCGATTTTATCCGACCTGCTCCCATTATGGCATGGAAGCGATTGAACGCTTTGGTGCCATAAAAGGAGGTTGGCTTACGATAAAAAGAATATTTAAGTGCCATCCATTTCACCCCGGAGGCATCGATCATGTTCCCGAAAAGAAAGACAAACGTTAATTGTGTTCATACCCATTGACAACAAGGTCCAATTTACCTGTGTGAGGATCAATGACTAGTCCATGCACAGGTACTCCGTCTGGCATTAGTGGATGATTTGCAATCATGTCCACACTCTCGGTGACGCTTTGTTCCACACTATCAAAGCCTTTTAAGAAACCTTTAACATCAATGCCTGCATACTTCAAGTCATCAATTGTTTCTTTCGTTACTCCCCTTGCTTCCATCTTTTCACGCATGCCTTCTGGATTGATTTTCCCCATTCCGCAATCGTGGTGACCTACAACCAATACTTCATCTGCATTAAGCTCAAACACTGCAACCAAGATACTTCTCATTATACTTCCAAACGGATGCGACACAATCGCTCCGGCATTTTTTACGATTTTCATATCCCCATGCTTCAGGTTCATCGCCTTTGGCAGAAGATCCATCAGCCTTGTATCCATGCATGATAAAACCACTAATTTCTTATCAGGAAATTTGGTAGTCTGGTATTGAATATACTCCTCTTTTTCAACAAATCCCGTATTATGTTCTAAAATTTCATCCAGTAATTTCATCTGTTTTACCCTCTTTCTGAATAATAGTTTAGATTCCCTTCTTTCAATATGACAAACTCAAACCAAAATGACAATAAAAATAGCTTGTTTTATTTTTAGGTTTTTAGTACTATTTTAAATGTAAATCGTAAAGGTTACGCTTTAAACAAGAAAGGAAGTTTTATTTTATGAAAAAGAAGATACCTGTAACAGTGCTGAGCGGTTACCTTGGTGCAGGAAAAACAACCCTGTTAAATCATATTTTATCTAATAGAGAAGGTTTGAAAATTGCTGTAATCGTTAACGATATGAGTGAAGTAAATGTAGACGCCGCACTTATAAAACAAGGTGGGTTTTCCAGAACCGAAGAAAAGTTGATAGAAATGCAAAACGGCTGTATCTGTTGTACATTGCGAGAAGACCTAATGAAGGAAGTGGAGCGCCTTGTTGATGAAGGCAACATTGACTATATCGTTATTGAGTCTTCAGGAATCAGTGAACCAATTCCCGTTGCCCAGACTTTTACATACTTAGATGAGGAGTTCAATATTGACCTCACAGAAAAGTGCCGCTTGGATGCGATGATTACCGTAGTAGACGGTTTCCGTTTCTATGATGACTATCAATCAGGTGAAAGCCTTCTAGATCGCAAACAGGGAACAGATGAAACAGATATCCGTGAAATTTCCGACCTATTAATTGACCAGATTGAATTTGCAGATATTCTATTATTAAATAAAACTGATTTACTAGAACCAGAATATGTAGTGGAATTAGAGGCACTATTGAAGAAATTGAATCCTGAGGCAAAAATTATTCAAACGGTAAACAGCCAAGTGGAATTAGAAGCTATTTTAAACACCATGCTTTTCGATTTTGAGAAAGCGAGCCAAGCTGCCGGCTGGATTAAAGAACTGAACGAAGAGCACACTCCTGAAACCGAAGAATACGGAATTTCCTCCTTCGTATATCGTCGCCGAAAACCATTTCATCCAGAGCGATTTAAAGCTTGGCTAGATAATTGGCCTGGCGAGATTGTCCGAGCCAAAGGATTCTTCTGGCTTGCTTCAAGAAATGATATGGCTGGATTGATTTCGCAAGCTGGTGCATCTATTATGATTCAAGGTGCTGGTGAATGGGTCGCAAGTTACAGTGAAGAGGAGAAAAAACAAACATTAAAAGAAGAACCGGAATTGCTAGAAAGATGGGATGAAACATACGGAGACAGAATGACAGAACTTGTCTTCATTGGCATTGAAATGGAACAAAAGCAGATTGAACGCTCTTTAGACACCTGTCTTTTAACTGAAAAAGAAATGAATGAGGATTGGTATGAGCTTGCAGATCCTGTTCCCGCTTTTATCGTAGAGTAATTGTAAAAATTTTATAACATTAATCTTTTCAGTTCTCAAATCGTAATAGTTACGATATAATGTGTTGGGATACAAAATGAGAGGAGAAAATCATGAAAACTAAATCTATTTTTATCGCAATGATGCTAGTAGTTTTTACATTCCTAGTTGGATGTAATTCAGATAATAAGGCTTCTGACGGCAGTGAAAAATTGACCGTCTATACAACCATCTTCCCTTTGGAGGACTTTACAAAGAAAATTGGCGGCGATCATGTTGATGTAAAGTCTGTCTTTCCTGCAGGTGCAGATGCACATACTTTTGAGCCATCTACTAAAACAATGAGTGAAATGGCTTCTGCTGATGCTTTCATCTACTCAGGAGTAGGTGCGGAAGGTTTTGCAGATAAGGCTAAAGGCGTCCTAGAAAATGAAGATGTCACTATTGTTGCCGCAGGAGATGGAATTGAGTTACGCGGTGAAGAAGATAGTCATGAGGAAGAGCATAATCACGAGCATGAGGAAGAAGCTCATGAAGAAGAGCACGATCATGAACATGAAGAAGAAGCTCATGAGGAAGAGCACGATCATGAGCATGAGGAAGAAGCTCACGAGGAAGAGCACGACCACGAGCATGAAGAAGAAGCTCATGAGGATGAGCACGATCATGAGCATGAGGAAGAAGCTCACGAGGAAGAGCACGATCACGAGCATGAAGAAGAAGGACATGAAGAGCACGATCACGCTGATGGAGACCCTCATGTATGGTTAGACCCTACTCTTTCTATCACACTTGCTGAAAATGTTAAAAATGCACTAGTTGAATTAAAACCAGAAGCAAAAGAAGATTTTGAAGCAAACTTTGAAACGCTGAAAACTGACTTAGAAAAATTAGATGCAGAATTCAAGGAAACAGTAGATAGCGGGAAAACAAATAAGATTTTAGTTTCCCATGCAGCATACGGTTACTGGGAAAACCGTTATGGATTGGAGCAAATCAGCGTGACTGGTTTATCTCCAACGCAAGAACCTTCACAGAAACAACTGACTGAAATTATCAACACTGCAAAAGAAAATGAAATCAAGTATGTTATTTTTGATCAGAACATCAGCGGCAAGATTGCTGAAGTAGTGAAAAATGAAATTAAAGCAGAAGCTTTAGTTTTGCATAACCTAGAAGCTGCAACAGAAGAAGACGTAGAGAACGAAGAAGATTACTTCAGCTTGATGCGTCAAAACATAGAGACTTTGAAGAAGGCGTTGAACTAAATAGATATAGAAAGAGGCAGCCTTTGGTGGGCTGCCTTCTTTCACTTCCTCTATTCTCCCCGTAAAGCCTCACAAAACCTTTCCACTTTCCTATCATCAATATCTTTTCCTATCAGTATAATAGTGGGCTCTACGTCGGTTTTCTCGATTCTATTCAACACCAAAGTAGAAGCAGCATACTGAAACTCGTATAATCCAGGAGTTTCCTCCAGCCGCACAATCCCTTTAGACCTTACCACCTGTTTTGAGAGTTTCTTTAATTGTTTCTCCAATACCACTCGATTGATTGGCTCGGAAAACGCCACTTTGACAGCTTCGATATGGTGGTGATGATGATGGTGGCCATCGTGGTCATGTCCATCCACATGCTTCTCTACCCTCACTTCTCTCATTTGCATTCTCTTTTCCAAAAGAATCTCCAGAGGCACTTCACCATAACTCGTCCGATAAACAGGTACGTGGTCCTCTAGCTCATCAGCAAGTTTGGACTCCACTTTAATCAGCTCTTTTTCGGAGACAAGATCCATTTTATTTAGCACCAACAAATGGGCAGATGTGACTTGTTCCTTCAACAGGCCTCGTATTGCTTTGGAACTGTTGAAAAAGCTTTGATACTCGAGATAATGACTGGCATCCACAAGACTGATCATGGACTGCAATTCAAAATATTCCATATACATGGGTGTCAACAAAACATCTTTAATTTCCAGTGGATTGGCGACACCTGTACCTTCAATAATTAATACGTCCACTTTTTCGCCTACATACTGATCAAGCGTGGATTTTAAATCGTCTTGAATGGTACAGCAGATGCATCCATTAAGAAGCTCCACCACTCTCTCTCCCTGAAAAAGATGATTTTCCACATTCTCATCACCAAGTTCATTTAAAATGATTCCCGGCTTTAATCCTTCATTTTTAAAATGTTCTAGCATATGTAAAAGCACGGTTGTTTTGCCGCTTCCTAAAAATCCGCTTATAACGTAAACTGGTACCTTTTTAGACATCTTTTAAGCACTCCTAACGTTTCTACTTATTATCTTAATACCCATTATACAATTGGCTTAAAAGCAAATAAACCAAAAACAAATCGTAATCATTACGTTTTTATTTTATCTGTAATCCTGTTATCTTTCAACTTATTTCATTCCGGCTCTGGGTTATTTGTAAGTGCCGTTTTTTCTTTAGCAAATTATGCATATTTTGTGGAAAAATGTGGACTCTAACCGTATATAACAGCTTGAAGGGACGTAGCCAAAATGGAAGATGTAGTAATTGCACGGTCACTGTTCGGAACTACGATGGGATTTCATATCATATTTGCAACACTTGGCGTCGGGATTCCGTTAATGATTTTAATTGCAGAATTGATGTATCAGAAAACGCAAAATCGAGAATATGCCATTATGGCAAAAAGATGGACTAAAGCGAAAGCGGTGCTACTTGGAGTCGCAATCCCAACTGGGACAATCGCTGGAGTTCAACTCTCCCTTTTGTGGCCTGGATTCATGGAGGTCATTGGAAAAGTTATGGCACTCCCGTTTCAAATTGAAATTTACGCGTTTTTCATTGAAGCATTATTCATTTCCATATACGTGTATGCAGCAGACCGCATTTCACCGTGGATGCGAATCTTGAGTGTGACACTTGTAACGATAGGTGCGGCTGCATCAGCTGTCTTGATAACGAATGTCCATGCCTTCGAAGGAACACCCGCAGGCTTCCGAATTGAAAATGGCCAGATTGTCGATGTCGACCCATGGGCCGCTTTTTTCAACCCAAGCTTCGTCGTGACAGCTGCACATGTAGCGGTCTCCGCATTTATGACAGGTGCGTTTGTCATTGCCTCCGTTGCGGCTTATAAAATGTTAAGAAACAAACATGATGAAAGAGTATATAGATTTCACCGAAAGGCTCTGATTATGGGGCTTGTAGTAGGAGGAATCTTTTCGTTTATGACTGCTATTAACGGTCATGAATCTGCGCAACTTTTGCATCAATATCAACCAGAAAAGTTGGCAGCAGCAGAAGGCCTTTTTGAAACACAATCACACGCCCCGCTCGCAGTTGGAGGATTCACAGATAGGGAAACAAAAGAGGTAAAATGGGGCATTGAGGTACCATGGGCATTAAGCTTTTTAGCGGATGATCGTTTTGACACGGTTGTTGTCGGTCTCGATGACTTCCCTGAGGAGTATTGGCCACCATTATTTGTCCATACTCTTTTCAATGCAATGGTTGGAATCGGTTCTCTGTTGATCATGCTCTCTTTGTTTGGGTTCTTTTGGAGCAAGATTCTCAAAAAAACAACCTATCCAAAATGGCTTATGTGGCTATTTGTAGCTGCAGGCCCACTTTCCATGATGGCCATTGAATTTGGATGGATCTTTGCATGTACGGGTAGACAACCGTGGGTAATCTATCGAATCATGTTGACGGAAGATGCAGTAACTGGCAACCAAAACCTTGCCGCATTATTCATCGCATTTGCAGGGATCTATGTACTTCTCGGAGTCGCAGTTGTACTAGTCCTTCGCTATTACTTCAAGCGCCATCCGGTTGAGGACGAGTTGAACGATATTCCCCCATCATCTAATGGGGTTCAAGCATAAGGAGGATTACCTTCATGACAGATGTAATATTGGCAATAACCGTCCTATGGGGCTTCATTTTCATCTATGCCGTCATGGCGACGATGGACTTTGGTGCAGGCTTTTGGTCGATGCTCTATATCAAAAATGAAAAGACAAATGCCACCAATATCGCTAACAGATATTTATCGCCGACGTGGGAAGTGACCAATGTATTTGTTGTAGCCGTAGTGGTGGCGATATACAGTTTCTTTCCTAGCGCTGCCTATACGCTTGGTACTGTGCTCTTAATACCGGGAAGCATCATTCTTCTTTTGCTTGCCGTGCGAAGCGGGTTCCTTGTGTTCTCACATATTGTGGATGATTACCATAAACCTTTAACATATGTCTCGGGAATCAGCGGTATTATCATACCGGCCATTTTAATACTTGTATTGCCGATTACTCATGGCGGTTTTGTAGATAATATCGACGGTGTGGATACATTAATGCTGGGCCGTTTATTAACAAGTCCCAATGCACTCTCCTTCATCCTTTTTGCAATTAGCAGTACATTGTTCTTATCTTCTTTGTTGCTTGCAGACTTTTCTAAAGTTGCAAACGACAGACATGCGTATGCAATTTATAGAAGAGATGCCTTAATATTGGGGCCAGTGTCATTATTAGGTGCCCTGTTAATTATGATTACCATGCGATATGAAGCAACATGGCTCTTTAATGGAATGATGGACTATATTGTCTGGTTGTTCATTTCTGCTGGCATGTTTGTCGTAACAGGCGTGGCTCTTGTTATTCCTGGAAAAAATGGATGGACCGGACTGCCGAGATTAGGGGTTGTTTCTGCTTTTATCCAGTATGCCTTGGCAAGTTACGCATACGGACGAGCACATCTTCCCTATATCATCTATCCAAATGTCACGATTCAAAACGCATTTACAGACCCTGCTTCCTTTCGGGCGCTCTTCATCACGTATATTGTTGGTTTTATCATTTTATTTCCAGGCTTTATCTACTTCTGGCGATTGTTTATGAAGGACGAAAAGTACATCAAAAGCGAAAACTAAGGTCAGGAATTTTATGTTCCTGGCTTTTCTTATTTTGAAAAATTACAAAGAACTTTCTGGATCGAACTCCATGAACGCTTACAGTAGAAAACAGGTTTGTTGCTCTCTTTTGCTTTTTGCTTGATCACTTTAGCAAGATTGTGGTTGATGTAATCAGTAAGTACCAAAATAATATCAATATGCTCAGGAATGCTTCTTTTCACAACTTGCACCTTTCTTCCGTCAATATGTAAGACATTTTCAAATCCCTGTGTAACAAGCTTTTCTTGAATATTTCCTAAATGATCTGCGCCAACTACCATTAATGATGCCATAAAATACTACTTCCCTTCTATTGTTTAATTGAGAATCGTTCTCTTTTATAAGTTTATAATAATTGAGAATGATTCTCTTTGTCAATAAAATTATAAATTATACCTATTTTTTTAATGAAGTATGAAATTTTTTTTACGGCTAACAATAGAGATGTATCTTCTGTACAAAAAAGGAGGACGTAACAATGGCAAAAGAAGTTTTATGTGAAGTGGAAAACTGTAACTATTGGGGCCAAGGTAACCTTTGCCAAGCTGACGCTATCTATGTGGTAAGCCATAAAGGGAACACTGCACACGATTCTAAGGACACCGACTGCAAAACATTTAAACCAGCTCATTAATCGTAAAAAACAAAGAGCCCAAGAGCTGCGTGGCAGGCAGTTCTTGGGCTTTTCTATGTAAGAAAACCAGTACTTTAGTTGTTTGGTTAATCGCCGCCGTTCCTTTCCGCAAATGGCTTCGCTTTCCTAGGGGCGCTGCTGGAGCCTCCTCGGCTTCGCCTGCGGGGTCTCCACCTAGCGCTATCTCCCTCAGGAGTCTTCGCCTTTTGCTCCAATCCACAGCTAGAAATTACATGAACAAAAAGTTTATTTTTTCAGTAGTTAATTCAAATCTCTCTTCATAAACCCTACGTTGAATGAAGTAACCTAGTTGATTGGAGTGGAAGGCGCGCAGACGCCCGCGGGAGGAAGGGACAGGGGAGACCCCTGAAGCGGAGTGAGGAGGCTCCCGGACCGCCCGCAGGCAAGCGAAGCGCCTGGAACGGAAATCAACGGTATAATATACCAAATATTTTAAAAGCTCCCATTTACTGGAGGCCGTTGCTTTCCTTCGATAAACTTCTTCTAAAGAACCACTTCATCACCAATCCGTGCTTAGGCGATAAGAAAAAGGTTAAAATAAACAATATCCCAGCCATTGAAGCCATCATGCCTGATATTGAGACATTGAACAATGATGCTGCATAATATCCAAGAACTGCCGAGGCAACCCCGATACCAGCACTTAATAAAAGCATAATACTCAGTTTATCAGTCAGGAGATAAGCACTTGCCCCTGGAGCAATGAGCATCGCGACAACTAAAATTGCCCCTACACTATCAAAAGATGCAACCGTTGTGATGGAGAGCATCCCCATTAATAAATAGTGCATGAACATAACCGGTATCCCAATGGCAAGTGCCATTTCAGGATCAAAAGAGCAAATTTTCAACTCCTTATAAAAAAGCAGAATGATTGCCAGATTAATGATCAGAACTGCGCCAAGCATCCAAACTGCCCTCGGTCCCACATCTATACCTGCAATAGTCAATGTGTCCCAAGGAACAAAAGCGATTTCCCCCATCAATGCATGATCCACATCTAAATGGATTCTACCCGCATATAAAGAGACTAAAATCACGCCTAGTGCAAAAAGGGAGGTAAATACAACGCCGATTGCCGCATCCGATTGCACACCTGAAGAATGGAGCAGCTGAATGAAAAATGCGGTCAATAACCCAACAACTAATGCGCCTGCAAACATATAAATACCGTCTAAGCTGTTTGAGACTAGGTATGCGCCAACGATACCAAGTAATACAGTATGACTAATCGCATCTGCAAGCATGGCCATTCTTCTCAGGATAAGAAAACATCCGGTAAGACCGCAAGTAATGCCGACTAATGATCCAGTTAGAATAATCCACCCTTCATAACTCATCAGCCTTCACTCCCTTCTACTGCAGAATGGAAGCCTTTTTTCCCTATTTTTCTTTTCTTTTTATATAAAAATAAACCATTAGGTTCCCTTCCAAAATCCTTGAGCAAAGCTCGCAGCTCATCAATTATTTCTTTCGGTCCATTTAAAAGGTCCATGCTTCCCTCTCGCCAGTTTGAAACAGGGAATTTGCTTTCAAACATCAGATACATATCCAGTAACCTGTTTTTCAGAACAATTTCATGGGCCAACTCCATCCCTTTTTCCGTTAGCATCAATTGTTTATTAACTTGTTCCTCTGTTATTAATCCTTCTTTTTTCAATTCCTTTACCACCCCGAGCAGTGTAAGGGTGGACACAGGACGTAATTCGACCACTTGTTGGAAGGTATAGCTTCCGATTTCTTTCCCTTCTGACTCTTTCAAGGTGGTTTCACTCAACTCATACAGACTTGACAGAACATTTTCCCGTGTTACTAAGCGTTTGACTTTCCATTGCTTCACCATTTTAGGCAATAACCCTTTTTTGGCACCAAATATAAGGGAGATTAAAAACAATACCGTTGCTGCCAAAATTATTAAAGGACCTGTTGGCATTCCGCGTGAAAGTGTACTGAGCAATGTCCCAACAACTCCAGAAATTCCTCCGACCAGCCCGGCCAGCACTACCATATGATCAAGCCGTTCCGTCCAATACCTTGCAGCTATGGCAGGCGTAATTAACATCGCTGCCATTAAAATAACCCCAACCGCTTGAAGCCCGATAACAACTGCTCCTACAATCATCGTCATCAACAGCCCATTCAACCACTTGGTCGGTAATCCTATCCCTTGCGCAAATTGAGGGTCAAAGGTAATCAGCTTCAATTCCTTGAATAGGATGAACGTGATAAAAATCAACACAAAGGCAATCACACTGATAATTTGAACATCCAATCCGACAATCGCTGCCGCTTGCCCGAAAATAAAGGAATCAAGCCCAGCCTGATTTCCACTCCCATTTTGTTGAATGTAAGTCAACAGGACGATACCGAAGCCAAAAAACACTGAGAGAACGAGACCAATCGCAGTATCTTCTTTAATGCGAGAATGTTTAATAATGGCTTGAATACAATAAGTCCCGATTAATCCTGAAATGGATGCGCCAATGAGGAACCATGACATTGATTTCGCCCCATATATTAGGAAAGCGATACAAATACCCGGTAGGGCAGCATGTGCCATGGCATCCCCAAGAAGGCTTTGCTTCCTTAATAAAGCGAAACTTCCGATGACACCACTAGCTATTCCAAGCAGTATCGTTCCTAGCAGCACCCACTGCACGTTCGGATCTTGTAGCATATTGAGAACCGTTTCCATACTGTCACTCCTATTGTTCGACAATGGCATGATTTTGGTCTAAAAATGCCAACCGTCCACCATACGTTTTTTGCAAATTATCCATCGTGAATACTTCTTCTGTTGGACCTATCGCAATTTTCCTGAGATTAAGCAAGAGCACCCAGTCAAAATACTCCTTCACTGTCTGGAGATCGTGATGTACTACCAGCACCGTTTTTCCTTGTGCTTTCAGTTCATTAAGAATGGTTATGATCGCTTTCTCCGTTGCAGCATCCACCCCGACAAATGGTTCATCCATAAAATATACACTTGCGTCCTGTGCCAGAGCTCTTGCCAAGAACACTCGCTGTTGCTGACCACCCGAAAGTTGGCTGATCTGGCGAGTGGCATATTCTTTCATTCCCACTTTATCAAGGCACTCAAAAGCAAACTCCACATCTTTCTTATTCGGCCGTTTTAGCCAGCCAATATGACCGTATCTCCCCATCAGGACAACATCCAAAGCATTTGTTGGAAAGTCCCAATCAACCGACCCACGCTGTGGCACATAGCCGATTAATTTACGTTGTGATTTGTATGATTTTCCATAGATTGATATAGTACCAGACGCCTTTGGAATTAATTCCAAAGCCGCCTTAATTAATGTAGATTTACCAGCACCATTCGGTCCGATAATCCCGATAAGTTTTCCTTCCGGTACGCTGAAACTAATTTCTTTTAATACAGGTTTACGATGATAAGCTACTGTTAAATTTTCTATTTTGACCGGCTCCATATTCGTTCACCTTGCTTTCTAATTTGCTTTTTCAATTTAAAAAATAATTTATTTTAGCGAATTAACGATTGTTTCGATATTATGTCGGAACATTCCTAAATATGTTCCCGTTTCAGTTCCTGCAGCTCCCATCGCATCAGAGTACAATTCCCCACCAATTTTAACTGTGTGCCCTCTGCTTTCTGCACCTTGCACTACTGCATTGATGGAATCTTCAGAAATACTGCTTTCTACGAATACAGCCTTGATATCTCTTTCCACCAGTAAATCTACAATGGACCGCACATCATTCAACCCAAACTCTGCATCTGTACTTAATCCTTGCAGTCCAGTTACTTCCATATCATAAGCTTCACCAAAATATTGAAAAGCATCATGAGCTGTTACGAGCACTCTGCTCTCTGGTGGGATTGTAGCAATTTGTTCTTTTGCATAAGCATCCAATTCTTTCAATTCATTTATATAGGCTTCTGCGTTCTTTTCATAATACGCAGCGTTTTCTTCATCTTGTTCAACTAATGTATTTCTCACTTCTTCTACCGCATACAACCACAAAGTGATATCAAACCAAATATGCGGATCCATTTTGTCAGTTTCTCCTTCTGCTTTTAGAAGCAATTCGCTTGGAACAGACTCAGCTACAGGAATAGTTGGTTTTTCTTCTGTCATCTTATTCAGGATTTCGCCCATTCTCCCCTCTAGTCTAAGCCCATTGTAAAAAATAATATCCGCATCATTCAATTTACTTAAATCCCCTTGTGATGCTTTATACAAGTGAGGATCGATCCCTGGCCCCATGAGACTTTCCACTTTCACTTTATCTCCACCGATGTTCTCTACAATATCAGCAATCTGCGCAATCGTTGTAGTAACCTGGATAGTTTCTTTCTCATCACTGTTAGCCCCTGATGAACATGCAGTCAATCCAAAACTGATAGCCCCAATCAGGACCAATCTCCCCAATAACTTTCTCATTTTTTTATCTCTCCTTTTTAAACAAGTATTTGTACTAAGTAACAAAAGTTTCGCTTGTGCAAATTTTATGGTAAAAAAATACACATTTTTTACCTTACTCCTAGACCACTTTATGCAGAAGAAAATAAAAATGTGATTCAAACTTGACCAATTACAGTAATTTAACCCTCAACCTAAAAAGTTGCCCTCATACAAAACTTAAACCCTAAGCAAACTTTTGTCAAGAACAAAAAAGCTCGAAAAGAGTGAAAAAAAAGAAAGAAAAGGGGTCAAAAAGGGGTCAGACCCCTCTAGGAATTTGGCTATCCACGTCGAATATAAATAAGTTAATGTAAAAAGGCCCTGCAGTTATCTATGCTGCAGGGCCTTTTGTATACTTGTTAGTTCATTTAGTATTTTGTCGGAATTTTTTAGTGGTCTTTTGTCTTTGCATGAAAGGTAGCTTTTCGTTTAGTTATTTGTTCTATAAACGGTTCATCCACTTCAAAGCCGATGCCTGGTCCTTCTGGTACCTTTACTTTGCCATCCTCCACTACCACTTCCGGTATAATAACATCCTTTTCCCAATAACGGCTTGAGGCAGAAAGATCCCCTGGAATAGTAAAGTTTGGCAGAGAAGCAAGGGCGATATGAAAGGCTCTCGAAATCCCTGTCTCCAACATTCCTCCACACCAGACAGGAATGTCATGCTCCTCACATAAGTCATGGATGTCGATCGCGTTAGCCAGTCCGCCTACCCTGCCGATTTTAATGCTCATCACTTTACAGCTGCCAAGCTTTACGGCGTTTCTTGCATCATGGAGGCTCACGATACTCTCATCCAAACAAACCGGAGTGGATAAAACCTTTTGCAGTTCTGTATGCTCCACAATATCATCCGCGGCAAGTGGTTGTTCTATCATCAGCAGATTTAATGAATCTAACTTTTTTAGATGCTCCGCATCCTGGAGCGAGTAGGCAGAGTTTGCATCAACCAGTAAAGCAATATCAGGAAACGCATCTCTTATAATCTTAAGCATCTCGTAGTCGTTTGCCGGATCTATTTTCACCTTAATGCGTTCATAACCTTCTTTTATTCTACTTTCAATGGTAGAAAGCATCCTCTCTGGAGAATCCATGCTCACTACTACCCCAGCTTTCACCTCTTTGCGAACTCCACCAATATACTCAGCCAATGAAACACTCTTCCTCTTAGCGAATAGATCCCACATGGCCATCTCTATGCCGGCCTTGGCCATCTGATTTCGCTTCCAATGAGAAAGAGCTTCGCTCACTTCTCGCGGCGACTTCCATTCTCCCCGGATAATTGTTGGGATAAAAAACTCAGTCAACATATGCCAAGTAGTTTCAATGGTTTCCTCTGTATACCAAGGAGAAGAAAATGCAACCACTTCTCCCCACCCAGAGTGTCCTTTGTCATCCGTAACTTTAACTAAAATGCTCTCTCTATCTGTGACTGTTTCCTGGTGAGTTCGGAACGGTTGAACTAATTTCATAGATGTCAGGAATAAATCAACCTTCTCAATTTTCGTCAATGTCCTCCCACCCCACCAGGCAACATTTTCAATAGTTCTCTGCGCATTAACTTATTTGACGCATTTCTCGGCAAACGTTCCACCACATATATTTTTTTAGGTATTTTATAGCCTGCCAACTGCTCGCGCACAAATGAAAGTAAGGCTTCTTCCAAAAGCTCTTTTTCCCCATCGGAAACAACAAATGCCACTGGAACTTGTCCCCACCGATCATCCGGCATACCGGTAACCCCTGCGTCTTTTACAGAAGGGTGGGAAACAAGGAGCGCTTCAATCTCTGCAGGATAGACATTTTCTCCACCTGAAATGATTAAATCACTTCGTCTGTCCACGACATATAGAAAACCGTCCTCATCCAAAAACCCTAAATCCCCAGTGTACAGCCATCCATCTTTTATTGCCTCAGAAGTGCTCTCTTCCCTGTTGAAATACCCTGTGGTTACGTTTGGACCTTTCACAACGATTTCACCTGTTTCCAGAGGCCCCACTTCCACTCCATCAAGCATTATCTTTAACTGGCACGGAAACAGCGCCTTTCCAGCTGAACCTACCTTCGACATGGAAAAGTCAGGCGAGAGGGTGACAATTTGTGAGCAGGTTTCCGTCATGCCATAGGTCTGATAGACAGGAATAGATTTTCTCATGCACTCTTTCAAAGCCGATTTGGGTACAGGCCCGCCACCAACAAGCATGCATCGAAACGAGGGTGGATAAGATTCTGAACCAAGTTGCTCCAACAAGCCGCTTAGCATAGTCGTCACAACCGAAACAATGCTAACTTGCCGTTCCATCAAATCCTGATGTACTGCCTCCGCTTCAAAACGCTTATGGATAATCACTCTCATCCCATAAATTACACTTCTCATTAAGATGGACAAACCACTAATATGAAAAATAGGTACTGCCAATAGCCAGCAGTCCTCTTCATGCAATCCCATATTCAAAGCTGAGCCTGTAGCACTCCAAAAGTGATTGCCGTAGGTTTGCTTTACTCCCTTTGGAAAGCCTGTAGTACCACTTGTGTACATAATGGTATCAATCTCTTCCAAAGAAAATTCTTTTACTAAAGTCACTTCACTGCCTTCTAGCCTGAGAACCTTTGAAACAGGCACGATTTTCTGAGTTCCCATAAACTCTTTACTTTCCTTCAGCCCTAGTTCTCTTTCGTCATCGACCAAAATAAAGCGGGATTCTGCGTCCTCAACTTGATAGGACAGCTCATTTGAAGTTAATCGCAAATTATGTAATACAGTGATTGCCCCGATATTTTTCAGCGCAAACAACAATTCTACCATTTCTATGCTGTTAGCCATAAAGATAGAAACCCGGTCCCCACGCTTTACTCCCAACTCTACTAACTTACCTGCCAAGTTCAATGAATTTCTGTATAACTCTAAAAAAGTAACCGTTCTATCTTCCATTTCTAATGCTATACGATTAGGAGTCAAGGCAGCCCCGTTTCATTAAAAAGTTCGGCAATATTGTCATCACTATAATCCTCCTCACAACCATTTTCCCATAAAAAGAAGAGCAATCCAAAAGCCAAAAGCTCTTAGATTGCCCTCCAAACACCAAAAGTGTAATTATTAAGGGAAACGAGGGAATTGTCCAAAGTCCGGCTTTCTTTTTTCTTTTAAAAGCATCGCGGCCTTCTTTTGCCTCTTCCGTAGTGTAATACAATAATGTAGCATCTCCAGCGAACTGTTGAATACCTGCCAAGCCATCTGTATCTGCGTTCATGGCAGCCTTCAAGAAACGTAGCGCAGTCGGACTGTTATCTAACATTTCTTCACACCATTGTACTGTTTCATCTTCTAAACGCTCCAAAGGAACAACCGTGTTCACTAGCCCCATATCCAATGCTTCTTTCGCATCGTATTGACGGCATAGGTACCAAATTTCACGAGCTTTTCTTATGCCCAACAATACGTGCAAGGTATCCGGAACCGTAACCAGCATCAAAGCTTCCCACTTTAGGTCCAGTCTGTCCAAAGCGTGCATTATCAGCAGCAATGGTTAGATCACATACTACATGCAATACATGTCCGCCACCAATTGCCCAGCCTGCAACCATTGCTACTACTGGTTTTGGTGTTACACGGATTAGACGTTGAAGGTCAAGTACGTTCAAGCGAGGAATCTCATCTTCCCCAACATAACCACCATGTCCGCGTACTTTTTGGTCTCCACCGGAACAAAACGCTTTGTCTCCAGCACCAGTTAAAATAATGACGCCAACGCTAGAATCGTCACGTGCATACGCGAACGCTTCAATTAATTCCATTACTGTCTTCGGACGGAATGCATTATGTACTTCCGGACGGTTGATCGTAATTTTCGCGATCCCGTTATATGTTTCATATAAAATGTCTTCAAATTGTTTTGGTCCTGCTATCCATTCTCTTGCCATGTTTTATTTCCTCCCTAACATAAATTAGTTCGATAAAAACTCACTTACTATTTTACCAAACTTTCGCGGTTGTTCCACATGAATTGCATGTCCAGCACTATTTATTTTGAAAAAACCTGATTTTTCTATCCTTTTTTTCTATTTCCTGAGCAATAAGGACAAACTTTTCATCCCATTCCCCTGCGGCCAAAAGTACAGGACATTCAATTTTATCAAGGTAACTCCAATTGGAAGGTTGTACTCCTGTCCCAAGACCTCGCAAGCTATTGGCAAGTCCCAGAGGTGAGTTATTCAATCGTTGCTTATAAATAGACTCTTGTTTTACTGCAGGCAATGATTTTTGTGATTGAAAAAGAGGGATGTCTGTCCAAAAATCAACGAAGGATTTCACCCCGTCTTTTTCAATTCTCTCTGCAAGCTTTTCATCCGCTTCTTTCCTTGCGCTCCTGTCCTCCAGCTTTTCCAGGCCAGGAGACGCACTTTCTAGCACTAATTTCGATACCAGCTCGGGATAGGCAACCGCAAAAGAAAGCGCCACCCTTCCGCCCATAGAATATCCATAGATAGATACCGAAGAAATGCTTAATCTATCCAAAATAGATTTCAAGTCAACAAGCATCTTTTCCATTTTATAGCGCTCATGGTGAGCCGGTGCATCAGTTTTTCCATGCCCAAGCTGATCTACCAATATAAAAGTATAGTCTTCCCTATTTTCAAAACCTTCTATTACGTCTTCAAAACTTCTTCCGTTTCCAGTAAAACCGTGCAGCATAAGAACATGGTGGGCACCATCACCGATTTTCTCTACATGATAGTATACCCCGTTAATCTCCATCATTCTTCTTCTCCATAATCGAAATCATTTCCTGGGAAACATTTTTCCACAATTTCCGATGAATCTCTTCATTCTTTGCACGATTTGTCGGAACTTCGATTACTTTTAAGCCTTTATTGTTAATGGAATATGATACTGCCTTTTGGAAAGAAGGCCAATCTTCCGCTCTCATGTAATCGCCTTCGTATAATTTTACCGCATGTTCAAAATTCATACCTGTCGGAGTGCCAAACAACGCTTCAAAATGCTTTTCCACTTTTGACTGTGGAAGGAATGAGAAGATTCCCCCACCATTATTATTTACAAGCACAATGGTAATATTAAGCTTTAGTAGCTTAGCGGCAAGCAGGCCGTTCATATCATGATAGAAAGATAAATCGCCAATAACTAGTACCAGGTTTTCGTAAGCGTTACTTGCTGCAAGTGCAGTGGAAACTACACCATCGATCCCATTGGCTCCCCTGTTGGCAAGCACAGTAAGTTTTTTATCCTCTTTATATAAAAAGGTATCCACATCACGAATAGGCATACTGTTTCCAACAAAAATGGCCGAACTGTCAGGTAACATTGCTTGAAGTTCTGAAATAATTCTCCCCTCAAACATCCCGCTTTCCATCTGTTCTTCGGAAAGTATCTTTTTTGTCACGTCATTTAACGATTTGATTCTATCTACCCATTTAAAGGCATCTCGTGCTGTTAAACTCTCCAATACCTTATGGCAGAAAAACGTTTCTTCGGCATGAACCATATAGCTTGCTTGCAGGGTGGGATCTCTCCACCCACCTTCTCCGTCCACGACAATTTGTATTGCATTACTAGACTTGCTTATGTATTGCATCAAAAATTTTGATACTGGCATTGCCCCAAAACGGATAATGATCTCTGGTTCGAGGTTCTTTTTCACTTCATCTGAACGCAAAAAAGCATCATAGCCTTCTATTACGCAGTCTTTTTCATGCATTCCAGTTCTTAACCCTGATAATGGATCGGCGAAAATTGGATATTGCAAGGTTTGGGAGAGTTCCGTAATCGCACTAGAAAATGCTTCAACTTTTGACTGCGCCATCTCTCCACAAACAATAACTCCTTTTTTTCGTTCGCTCATGAGCATGGCAAAAAAACGAGCCTGATCATCAGAAATGGAATAATCTCCTACATTTACCTCCACGATCGATTCATTACTTTCTTTGTATTTGGACCAAAGCTCATCTGCTTCAAGGTCTGGTATCAAAGGTTCACGTAAAGGGAAATTAAGGTGGACTGGTCCTTTAGGAGCACTAAGGGAGGTACCCGCAGCTCGAGCCGCCATCGTTCTCGCGTAGCGGATCATGCTGCTCGTATCTTCTGGAAGGGACATCTCAACAAACCATTTCACATAGTCCCCATACATTTTTAATTGATCAATCGCCTGCGGTGCACCAACATCACGCAGCTCATGAGGGCGATCTGCTGTTAAGACAATAAGTGGAATTCTGGATTGATGAGCTTCCACAATGGCAGGGTAATAATTGGTTGCTGCGGTACCTGACGTACAAAGAATGGCAACCGGCTTATTCTTTGTCTTTGCGAGGCCTAGTGCATAAAAAGCAGCAGAGCGCTCATCAATGAGAACCGTAATATTGACCATTGGATGTTCCGCCAAGAGGAGAGCTATCGGCGTGGAACGAGAACCCGGGCTTATTACAGCGTCCTCCAGCCCACTTTTTACTAATTCATCTACAAATGCTGCAAGATAATAGGTCATGTCATTCGTTGAATTCATCGTGTTAAGTTGCCCCCTAGTGCTGATAACATTGGACGGAATTTGATCTGTGTCTCTTGATATTCGCTTTCAGGGTCAGAATCTCCGACAATTCCACATCCAGCAAACAAGGATGCTTCTCTTTCCTGAAGCAAACCTGAACGTATAGCGACCACAAACTCTCCATCTTCTTTCCAATCCATCCAGCCAAGCGGTCCTGCATACCAACCTCTATCAAGTCTTTCCACTTCTCTTATTGTTTGAAGGGAAATCTCTTGCGGAAATCCACCTAATGCTGGTGTTGGATGAAGTAGTTTTATTAGACCTGAAAGGCTGCAGTCATCGGTAGATTTCGCCGTTACAGGAGTGTGTAAATGCTGGATATGTTTCATTTTGTAAAGATTTGGTTCCGATGGTGTACGCACGTTTTCACAAACTTTTTCTAACGAAGCACGTATCATTTGCACTACAAGGTCATGTTCATGCATGTTTTTCTCATCCGTAAGTAAAGCGCTGCCTAGTTGTGCATCTTCTTCGACAGATTCCCCTCTGGCAATCGATCCTGCTAAACACATGGACTGAACCTTTTTGCCTTGTTTCTTCACCAACTGTTCAGGTGTCGCACCAAGGAAACAATCGGTCCCTCTTTCCACCGTAAATAAATAACTGTTCGCCTGCTCTTCCATCAGGTTTGCCAATACAGGTGTAACTTTTACCTTATCTTGGAATAGGACTCGCAACTCTCGTGCCAGTACGACTTTATCCATCTGCCCGTCAGTTATTTTCTCTGTAACTTTAGTGATGGACTCCTTCCATTCCATTGGATCCATTTCTAGACACTTTACAATGGAAGTAGTGTTAACATGCTTAATAGAAGAGCCACTCAAAAGCTCCTCTTCAAGACGAACCAATTCTTTCAGTACACTTTCATCACAATCACTCAAATAATTGATGGTAATATAGGTGTTTCCTTCTACTTTTGTAAGCATAAAGGTTGGTAATATAAATAGCGCGTCTGCAAATTGGTCCCATAGCTTTGTTTTCTCCTTTTTTGGGTCAAAGGAAAAGCCTCCATACATAACAGGACCAACCGAATGTGTATCTTCGTTGCAAATTGCCTGACGGATAAAACGCTTCCATTGTGTTTCAATGGCATGATACCTGTCATCTTCTCCATCTGCAGTGAATTCCGCTGTCACACCTGCACCGACCATCATATGCGAATGATCAGGGTTTGACCAAAAGAACCTTTGTCCTTCAAAGAATTGCTCACTTTTCTGAAAAAAATGCAGGGGATCTTGCTGTTCTATTTTTTTAGTATAACTAATTAAGACCGACTGGTTTATCGAGGCCGCTTTTACTTTCGCTTCCTCCCATAAACTCACTATATGATGAAATGGTATTGTAATCATGTAAGACTCCCCCCGAGGCCTTGTTACCGCAAGACTTTGTCTCGAAATTGCTTCCTTAAAGATACACCTCAAAACCTTTTTATGTCAACAAAATGAGCCGTTTTCTTTCGTGTTTCTTCCTTATAATAGATACATGTAAAATCTTCCTGTGTTTCTTCTGAAAAACCGTTGACACCTTTTGTCCCTTTACATACACTTATATAGTATTTATAATGTATTGTTTTCGTTTTTTATTTTGCCATAATAGATGGAGGGGTCACATAATGCAACCTCAGACAATTCAAACAGAGACAAGCTTTCAAGCACCTACAGAAAAAAGATGGAAGGTATGGTGGAACCTGCTGCGTCCACATACTTTAACTGCGGCGTTTGTTCCTGTATTTATCGGAACAGCACTTGCTCTTTATGACACCAGCATTGATTGGCCTTTATTTTTTGCCATGTTACTGGCCAGCCTGTTAATACAGGCAGCGACTAATATGATCAATGAGTATTACGATTATAAAAAGGGACTCGATAATGAACATTCAGTAGGTATCGGCGGTGCCATTGTAAGGCACGGGGTAAAACCGGCCACCGTACTTCAACTGGCATTCGCGTTCTTTGGGATCGCTACATTGCTAGGAGTGTATATTTGCATGAATAGCACATGGTGGTTGGCCGCCATCGGAACAGCCTGTATGGCAGCAGGGTATTTCTACACAGGAGGTCCCTACCCTATTGCATATACCCCATTCGGAGAAATTGTAGCAGGATTCTTTATGGGATTTGTTATTATTCTTATTTCTTTCTACATCCAGACAGGTACCATTTCAGATACTGCAATGTTAATTTCCATCCCGGTCTCCATTCTTGTCGGAGCCATTTTGTTAGCAAATAACATTCGCGATATTGTCGGTGACGAAGAGAATGGCCGTAAAACAGTGGCGATTTTACTTGGCAGAAAAAATGCTATTCTTCTTCTAGCGGCCATGTTCATTGTGTCTTATGCACTTATTGTACTCTTTATTGCACTCGGTTACGCGTCATTTTGGTTATTATTAGTTTTCTTATCTGTTGCTAAACCACTTTCTGCTATTAAAGGTTTCACAAACAATAACAGTAATGTGACGATGATGCCGGCAATGGTGGCAACCGCAAAAACGAATACTATTTTCGGCTTTTTGCTTGGAATCGGACTTGTGATTGGTTACTTTGTATAAGTTTTAAAAACTGACTCTCATGATTGAGTCAGTTTTTTTAATTGGTAATCATGATTTTCAGAATGAACGCTCATAATACAAATAGACAGGATTTGAAAGGAGTCTATCTGTATGTTATCCCCTGATAAAATTAATCAGTTAAAACAACAATTAGAAGATACAAAGCAAACACTTCAAGCCCACTTGGACCAGAATGATCATTACCAGATGGAACAGGAACATCCATATGAAACAGTAAGTGAGCTCTCCGCTTACGATAACCACCCAGGTGATCTTGGAACCGAATTGTACGAAAGAGAAAAAGATTTAGCATTAAATGAACATGCCGAAAAAGAAATGAAAGACATCAATCATGCACTTCAAGCCATGGCATCTGGCACGTATGGAGTATGTGAGGTGTGTGGAAAAGAAATAGACGAAGATCGTTTAGATGCTATCCCTACCACTACCTATTGTAAGGAGCACAGTCCAGATCAGGTTGTATCCCATGACCGTCCTGTAGAAGAAAAAGTATTGATGCCTCCTTATGGACGATTTGAATACGATGAATCAGAAGGCGTGGCATTTGACGCGGAAGACACATGGCAAATTGTTCAAAGATATGGAACGTCTGAGAGCCCTTCTGACTTTTCAGATGATGTGGAGAATTACGACCGCACCTATGTGGAAAGCGAAGAGAATGAAGGCTATGTAGAGGATTACGAAAACTTTGTTGGAACAGATATGTATGGTCAAAATGTTACCGTATACCCATCCATCAAACATGAGGCCTATGAAGATGCCCTTGATGAGGAAGGAATTATGACTTCCTTCGGTGACTTACACGGGTATGAAAAAGATCCTTATACTGATTAACTAAAAAGGAAACCTTAAAGCAATTTTGCTTTTTAGGTTTCCTTTGTTTATTTAGATGGATACATTTCTTGCAAAAATGTCACAGACTGCCTGATTAAATCCTTTAGTACCTCCACGTCAATATCCGCCACTTTATTTATGTACACACATGCCTTCCCAGTCGTATACTTTCCAAACTTTTGCAGCAGTTCTTCCCTTTTTGAATCACCTGTTGCAAAATATAAACTTATTTTGGCCTTCCTTGGAGAAAACCCGACAAGCATGAAATCTCCTTCATGGCCTGTTGGATATTTATAGTGATAAGAACCGAACCCAATAATGCTTGGCCCCCACATTTTTGCCTCATAACCTGTTGTTTCTGTGAAAATTTCTAACAGTCGATAAGCGTCCTCCCGCTTTTTAGGACTTTCCACCGTCTCAATAAATTCAATGACACTATTGTCCGTTTCTTTTGTTTTTAATTCATAGCCCATATTGAATTAACTCCTCCCATCTTTAATAAATCTTTCTTTATTAATTCCACATTTCTACTTGTTTCCCTTTCCCTTTTATCAAATAAGCACCACTTTATTGCCGAGTCCATACATTATCATAGGCCTTTATCATGAAAGTGAGGGATATGATATATGTACACTAGAGATATTTTCTCCAAGGATTGGGCAGTTTTCCTAGCAGAATGCTGTCAGCTCGCCTATGACCAGTATCATCAAAATGGCATTTTTTCTATACCTGAAGGCTTTAATTTGGTAAAAGAATTCAAAGGTGTATCTTTTCATAGCCTCGAATGGTTCGGGTTTATTTTAGAATCAGAAGACGCAATAATCGTCAGCTTCCGCGGCACCCAAACAGATCCTGACTGGATATCTGATGCGGAAATCTTCCAACAGCCTTTTTCTTATTGTGACTCGGGTAACCAGCTCCTTGTACATGGTGGTTTCCTTTCGGTGTATGAGTCCATGAGAGAAGAGTTGTTGAAGTGCTTCCACCAAGAGCTATCCGCCTCCAAGACGTTATTCATCACCGGTCATAGTCTAGGAGGAGCACTTGCCACCCTATTTTCATTGGATTGTGCTGTTAATACAAATTTCAGCTCGCTATATATGTATAGTTTTGGTGCCCCGCGTGTTGGGAATGAAGCTTTTGCAAACCTGTACAATGAATATGTTCCGGGTTCTATCCGATTCGTTAACCTAGCCGACCTCGTCCCTTTTGTACCACCAACAAAAGTCGTAGCACCCATAAGCAAAAGAACCTGGCACTATAAACACACCATGACCCCCTCCCGCTTCCTACTAACAGAAGGCTCCATTATCAAAAACCACAGCATCGAAACATACATCAAAGCCATGAGGGAAAAGTTTTGATACGACAAAAAACCGTGCAATAAATGCTCGGTCCTTTTTAAAACTATAGTTAATTGGTGAATCGCCGCTGTTCCTTTCCGCAAATGACTTCGCTTTCCTAGGGGCGCTGCTGGAGCCTCCTCGGCTAAGCCTGTGGGGTCTCCACCTAGCGCTATCTCCCTCAGGAGTCTTCGCCATTTGCTCCAATCCACAGCTAGAAATTACGAGAACGAAAAGGTTACAGTTAACTCTTTCAAATGCATTTTCGTTGATCTTTAGTGATTGAAACTACCTTGTTGATTGAAGTTGATGGCGCGCAGACGCCCCCGGGAGGAAGGGACAGGTGAGACCCCTTAAGCGTTGTGAGGAGGCTCACGGACCGCCCGCAGGCAAGCGAAGCGCCTGGAACGGAAATCAACAGTTTATACAGTTTCTTATCTTTTCCTCTTGCAGTCATCGTTTGCTGTAGCTTGGTTCTAGGCCCCAGATCTCGTTGGCGTATTGTCTGATGGTGCGGTCGCTTGAGAAGAAACCGGAATGGGCAATGTTTTTAGCGCTCATCGTCAGCCAGTGATTACGGTTACGATAGGCTGCATCCACCCGCTCCTGGGCATCAATGTACGACGCAAAATCCTTCAAGACGAAATACTCATCGTTTTGCATAAGTAAGGAATCATGAATTGGTTCAAAATGGTCATCCACATCCGGGAAGAATCCGTTGATTAGCTGTTCGAGAACCTGCTGTATCCGCTTATCATGATGGTAATACTCACTCGATCTATATCCACCATTTTGATAATAATTCAAGACCTGCTCTGCAGTAAGGCCGAAAATGTACATGTTTTCTTCTCCGACCTCTTCCTTAATCTCAATGTTAGCACCATCAAGTGTACCGATCGTCAAAGCCCCATTCATCATGAATTTCATATTTCCTGTACCGGAAGCTTCCTTACTGGCAGTAGAAATTTGCTCACTTACATCCGCGGCCGGGAATATATCCTCAGCCAACGATACTCGATAGTTTTCTAGAAAGATAACCTTTAAGCGTCCATTAATGGAAGGATCATTATTCACCTTATCCGCCAGAGAGTTTATTAATTTGATTACTCTTTTAGCATAATAATAACCAGGGGAAGCTTTAGCTCCAAAAATAAACGTTCTAGGATGTATATCAAAACTACTGTCCTCTTTTAACCTGTTATATAGATACATAATATGAAAAACATTTAACAGCTGACGTTTGTATGCATGCAGCCTTTTCACTTGTACATCGAAAATACTGTCTGAATCAATAACGATTCCTGTTTGTTTTCTAATACGCTCTCCAAGAATCTGTTTCCGTGCCCGCTTCACTTGGTCTAACTTCTCCAAAAAAGCGGAATCGTTTGCATATACATCAAGCTGTCGAAGTTGTGTCGTGTCCTTCATCCATCCATGACCAATCGTATCCTGTATGAGCGAGGTTAATTGGGGATTTGCTTTCAATAACCATCTGCGGTGTGTAATTCCATTTGTTTTATTATTAAACTTATCAGGAAAAGCCTCATAAAATAAACGCATTTCACGATTTTTCAATATCTCCGTGTGTATCTTTGCCACACCGTTGACACTGAAGCTACCAACCACTGCTAGATGAGCCATCTTTACTAATCCATGCGCAAGAATTGCCATGTCTTCGATTCGACTCCATTGACCGGGATACTTTTTCCATAAATCTGCACAGAAACGCTCATTGATCTCTTCTACAATCATATATATACGCGGCAGCAATGGCTGAAAAATATTGGTCGGCCATTTTTCCAATGCTTCAGAAAGAGTTGTATGGTTGGTGTAAGAAATCGTATGAGAGGTGATTTCCCAAGCCTGTTCCCAGCTCATATTTTCTTCATCCAAAAGAATCCGCATCAGTTCCGGAATTGCCAGCACTGGATGGGTATCATTAATGTGGATGGTCACTTTTTTATGAAAATCTATTAAACTACCATTTTTCTTTCGATAAGATCGGATAATGCTTCCGATACTTGCTGCAACAAGGAAATATTGTTGTTTTAAACGCAGTATTTTTCCTTCATCATGGGTATCATCCGGATAAAGAAATTCGGAAACTGCTTCTGTATCCCTTTTGTATTGCATGATATCCTTGTTTGTCGGAAAAGGAGCAGGCTCGGCACTCCAGAGCCTTAACATGTTTACCGTATCTGTTTGATAGCCGACAACCGGCATATCATATGGCACTGCTGTGATGGCCTCCCCTTTTGCATGCCTGAACTTCTCTTTTCCATCCTCTATATAAGACTCCACCTTGCCCCAGAAATTGATTTCCACAGCTTGATCTGGCTTCCTTACTTCCCAGACGTTTCCGTGCCTAAGCCATTGTTCAGGCAGTTCCACTTGGTAGCCGTCCACAAACTTCTGGTCAAATAAACCATGTTTATAACGGATGCCACATCCATGACCAGGAAGGTCTAAAGAAGCAAGGGAATCCAAGAAACAGGCTGCTAGTCGGCCTAGACCACCATTTCCAAGACCTGCATCTGCTTCAATCTCTTCAATGGCAGAGAAATCAAGCCCCAGTTCTTTCAGGCCCTCTTCCACCACTTCTTGAATTCCAAGATTCAAGAGATTACTTCCCAATAATCTCCCCAACAAAAACTCAATAGAAAGATAGTACACTTGTTTTTCATCAGCCGCGCGATTTCGTTCGTTAGTGGCAATCCAGTTGGAGCTGATATATTCTCTTACCATGTTACCGAGTGTATGATAATGATCTCTTGAAGTCGATTCCTGGAAGCTCTTTCCGTACATACTCTCCAATTTCCTTAAAAAAGCAGCCTTGAATTTCTCTTTATTAGAGAACATGCACTCCACTCCTAGCCATTAGTGTTGAATACAATTGATTGTATTTAAACGCCGATTTAGCCCAGCTATAATCGCGCTCCATTGCTTCTTTCATGATACCGTCCCACACTTTTGGCTGCTCATACATGCTTATGGCACGCCTGATGGTATGAAGCATATCATGGGCATTAAAGTTGGTGAAGGAAAATCCGTTTCCTTCCAACGTCGTTTCATCATAAGAATGTACCGTGTCATTCAGTCCACCCGTCTCACGTACAATTGGTATAGTACCATAACGCAAGGCTATTAGCTGACCGAGTCCGCACGGTTCAAACTTGGACGGCATTAAAAACATATCTGCACCTGCATAGATCTGATGAGCAAGCGGTTCATCAAAACCAATGAACGTTTTCACTTTTTCAGGATGTTGATATGATAACTCTCGGAAGTAATGTTCAAACTGAGGTTCACCTGTTCCAAGCACGACAATCTGTACATCCTCATTCAATACTTCATGCAGCACGCATGTAACAAGGTCCAATCCTTTTTGCTTGGTCAACCTGCTTACCATCGCAATGATCGGTGTTTCCTCTTTTACAGGTAATCCGCATAGTTTTTGCAAGGCTGCTTTATTCAACGTTTTATTTCCCATTTTACTTACGGAATAATTTGCTTCAATGTACTCGTTCGTTTCAGGACTATACAAATCATCATCAATCCCGTTAATGATTCCTACTAACGCATCATTTCTATGACGGAGAACTCCATCCAGCTTTTCGCCGAAATAAGCGGTCTGAATCTCATTTTTATAAGTGGGGCTTACCGTCGTAATATACCCGGATGAAACCAATGCTGCCTTCATGAAATTCACATTCCCGTAAAACTCCAACTCATCAGCATTGAAATGTTTACTGTCAATACGTAATAAATCATGCAAGATACTTGGCGGAAACACACCTTGAAATTGAAGGTTATGGATCGTAAATACACTTTGAATATGCTCAAACCTTGGATTCTGTTTGTATTCCCGCTCCAAGATAAAATTGACCATCCCTGTGTGCCAGTCATGACAGTGAATGACATCTGGAATAAAATCAATAGCAGTCATACTTTCCAATACGGCACGACAGAAAAAGGAAAAGCGTTCCCCGTCATCAAAGTGACCGTACAGGGAATCGCGGTTAAAGTAGTATTCATTATCGATAAAATAATAGGTTACATTATCGTGTACCAATTTTTCCACGCCGCAGTATTGATGACGCCAGCCCACATCCACAAAAGTGGTCTGTACTCTTTTCATTTTGTTTTTAAATACTTCGGGTATTTGACCATATTTAGGTAAGATAACTCGTACGTCCGTACCTAGTTTCTTTAATTCCTTAGGCAATGCACCCGCAACATCGCCTAAGCCTCCAGACTTCACAAACGGGACACATTCAGATACGACAAACAATACCTTCACGAATTCATCAGAGCTCCTTGTACCGATCCTTTTTTCACTAAATACGGGGAATCTGTTTTCCCTGTTAAACTTGTACCGTCTTCTACCTTTACATCTTTGTCTAAGATGACGGAATCTAAAACACAATTCTCTCCGATAACGCCTTTTTGCATGACAATACTGTTTTTGACTACCGTCCCTTTTCCGATTTTGACACCTCGGAAGATAATACTGTTCTCAACATGCCCCTCAATGATGGCACCGTTTGCAATCATGGAATTCTTTACATAAGCATCCTTGGAATAGCTTGTTGGAGGCTCGTCTTTAACCTTTGTGAAGACAGGATGATCTTTTACAAAAACCTGCTTCCAAACAACAGGATCCAACAATTCCAAGCTATGCTCATAGTAACTTTCCAGTGAATCAATTACGGCGGCATAATTGGTATATTCATAGTTGCAAATTTTATATCCGCTTGTAATATCCTCTACTACATCCATGATACTTCTATACCCCGTTTGTTCATGATTCATGAATAATTTCACCAAAAGGTCCTTCTCGAGGACATACATATCCAACGTTTCATCTTCTTTTACCACATGGGTTATATCGCATCTGTTTTGGATATGACGATCTAGAATCAATTTGTAATTCATATTGGATACGGTAAAACTATTTGCTATGACGACATATTTTTGATTGCTGCGCCCGAAAAAGTCCACATTTTCTTTGAAATGTTGGAACGAACCTGTGTTTTCATTTTCGGAACTTGGGAAAAAGAACAACCCATCGCGTTTACGATCCAGATCCCACTGCTTTCCTGAACCAAGGTGATCCATCAGGGAGCGATACTGATAACGGGGGAAAATCGCAACATTTTGGATACCTGAATTGACCATGTTGGATAGGACAAAATCAATCAGTCTATAGCGCCCCCCAAAAGGAACTGCTGCTATGGAACGTTTTAACGTTAACTCCTGCATTTCTTCATTATGGATTGTTGCATCGATGATTCCTAACATTGATTTACTCATAAATGGACACCCTTCCTGTGTTTGATTTTCCGTCTATTATCGGGCTGTAGAGAAAATCCCTTTATCCATCATTTCCTCTGTTACTAAAATAATCTCGTCTTCATTCTTCTCCGGACAAATGACTGCACCATCAGGAATTTTAATCCCTGAAGGAATGATTGCCTTATTCACATAGACATTTTCACCAATAATGGCATCTGGCATGATTACTGAGTTTTGGATTACTGAGTTTCTCCCTACATTCACACCTTGGAATAATACGGAGTGATCAATCTTCCCTTCAATGAAACATCCTTCGTTAACAAGAGAATCCTTTACATCTGCATATGGTGCAATGAATTGAGGAGGCTGATTTGGATTGACAGAATAGATACGCCAGTCATATTCAAAGAGATTTAATTCACAATCCTCTTTTAACAGATCCATATTTGCTTCCCACAAGCTCTTTACCGTTCCTACATCCTTCCAATAACCCTTAAAAGGATATGCTACCAAACTCTTATTCTCTTCCAATAACAAAGGAATGACATCCTTGCCGAAGTCATGACTGGATTCAGGGTTTCGATCATCCATTTCAAGATATTCCTTTAAAACGGACCACTTGAAAATATAGATTCCCATACTAGCCAGATTACTCTTTGGATGCGCTGGCTTTTCATCAAACTCCACCACTTCGAGCTTATCGTTCGTATTCATGATTCCAAACCTGCTTGCTTCTTCCCAAGGAACTTCCACCACTGAAATGGATACATCCGCATCCTTTTTAATATGGTAGTCTAGCATTTCCTCGTAATTCATCTTGTAAATATGGTCACCAGAAAGAATTAGGACATATTCAGGATCATATTGAGTGAGATAGTTGATATTCTGATAGATGGCACTTGCTGTCCCTGTATACCATTTCACACCTGAAGATTCGGTGTAAGGAGGCAATACCGTCACCCCTCCATTTTTACGGTCCAAATCCCATGTGCTACCAATACCTATATAAGAATTTAATACCAATGGTTGATACTGGGTCAGAACTCCAACGGTAGTAATCCCTGAATTGGTACAGTTACTTAATGCAAAATCGATGATTCTATACTTCCCTCCAAAAGGAACAGCCGGCTTTGCCAACGTTTTTGTTAAGGAACTGAGCCTGCTCCCTTTTCCCCCTGCCAATAACATTGCTACACATTTATTTTTCGCCATCGCGTTATCTCTCCCCTCTAATTTTCTTAGGACGCCATATACTTACGCCAAATGATGCAACATTGACCATCATATGATAGTCCTTTCCGTGATATGCTCCTTCTACAGCACTAACTTCCTGATCATTTATCCGGCCGTTTCCACCGAATTCTTGTGCATCAGAACTAAAAACTTCTTCATATTCTGTTAGATAAGGCACGCCAATTTTAAATTCATCGTAGGAAACTCCTGTGAAATTACAAACTACTACTAGCGTATCTGCAGGTTTTTTTCCTTTTCGGATAAAGGAAAAGACACTTTGCTCACGGTTATCTGCATCAATCCATTCAAATCCATTAGGGTCATGATCCAATTCATACAAGGCTTTATATTGCTGATAAAAAGCCAACAGTTCCTTGAAATAATGATGCATCTGTTGATGGGATTCATACTGGTCTACTAAAAACCAATCCAACTGTTCAAGGTCCTTCCATTCATCAAACTGCCCAAACTCCCCGCCCATGTAGAGAAGCTTCTTTCCAGGGTGTGTCAAGAAGAATCCGTACAGCAACCGTAATTGCGCAAACTTTTCTTCATAATTTCCAGGCATTTTGTTTAACAGAGATCTTTTGCCATGAACCACTTCGTCATGGGAAAAAGGCAAAATGAAATTCTCGGAAAATGCATAGACGATGGAGAATGTCACTTTATCGTGTAGATGTTTTCTTTGCTCAGGAGCAGTCTCCATGTACCGCAAAATGTCATTCATCCAACCCATATTCCACTTGTAATTGAATCCAAGCCCTCCACTAGAGGTAGGGGAGGTAACTAGTGGCCAATCTGTAGAATCTTCTGCAATCATAAGCGCACTATAATCCTGTTCAAATACCGCTTCATTCAGTTTTTGCAAAAATTCTTGTGCAAAAGGGTTCGCATGCTCTTCCTTTGAGTTTGGCCAATAAAGCATGTTGGCTACTGCATCCACTCTAAAGCCGTCAACATGGAAATAATCCATCCAGAACAATGCATTTGAAATTAAAAAGCTCCTTACCTCAGGCTTTCCTAAATCAAAGTTTGCCGTGCCCCATACTTCATTCTCGCGATCATGGTAGTTTTTATATTCAAACACAGGTGCCCCATCAAACATATATAGCCCATGAGCATCTTTACAGAAATGCCCCGGTACCCAGTCTAATATCACCCCTATGTCCTCTTGGTGGCATGCATCAATAAACGCCATTAACTCTTTAGGATTTCCATATCTGCTTGTCGCAGCATAATACCCCGTACCTTGATACCCCCATGAGCGGTCATATGGATGCTCCACTAAAGGAAGTAATTCTATATGTGTAAATCCATGTTCTTTAATATAAGGAATTAATTCCGTAACTAATTCTGTGTAGGAGTAAAGTTCTCCATCATTCTTTTTCTTCCATGAACCAAGGTGCAGCTCATAGATAAACATCGGTTTTTCATAAACCAGTTTTCGTTTCTTTTTCCTGCGCCAGTTCTGATCTTTCCATTTAAATCTTTCTAGGTCATACACAATTGACGCTGTTTTAGGTCTTACTTCTGCATGAAAAGCAAACGGATCCGCTTTATGTAGTATTTCACCCGATTGTGTAACAATCTCGTATTTATATAAATGACCCAATAGGTCTTCATCTATTTGGATACTCCAAACACCTTCTTTATTTAATTTTTCTAGTGGATGCACCTCACCATTCCACTCATTGAAAGAGCCCATTACACGCACCTTCTTGGCATTAGGCGCCCATACAGTGAACCTTGTTCCTACCACCTTTTTACGATGACGTACTAAATGTGAGCCAAAAAGCTCATAACTTTTATTCAATGTTCCCTCATGAAAAAGGTGCAGCTGAAAATCCGTCGCACTCGTAGCAATCAATTTTTTCACCCTTCCATCATTCCTTATAAAAAAGAATATTGTTATACACTACTATTCTCTTTTTTATAATATTCTCCTTTATCCGACAAGTCGAAATCGTATGACATAAATCAACAATATTTATTTTTAGAGACTGGTATGTAAAAAACAAGCAATTTAAGGAAACCGTTTTCATTGTTGCTCTACTTGAAATTGCGTTATATCAGCATTTATGGAAGGGTTTACAATGCAAGAAATTTAGCCTAAAAATTAGGAGGAGAAGTGTTGGTTTTTGTCGAAAAGTTTTTGTGCTTAATATAGCCCACAAGAATAAATGTACACGCTTACACAGATAGATTATATTGAAATAATAATTTTACTTTTCAAAATGAGGTTTTGTTTGTTTCGCAGAAGGGTATTGTATGAGTTAGGAATTTCCTATTTTTAAAATAAAATGCAAACAAATTTCATTATTTGGAGAGAAGTTTTGAAGTACTTACGAGGAGAATTTGGACAAATAAAAAAAGCCATAGTATTTATAAAATACCACAACTTTTGATGACCCGTACGGGATTCGAACCCGTGTTACCGCCGTGAAAGGGCGGTGTCTTAACCGCTTGACCAACGGGCCAGATATTCTGGCGGAGAAGGAGGGATTTGAACCCTCGCGCCGCTTACACGACCTACACCCTTAGCAGGGGCGCCTCTTCAGCCACTTGAGTACTTCCCCAGAATGGCTCCACCAGTAGGATTCGAACCTACGACCCTTCGGTTAACAGCCGAATGCTCTACCGCTGAGCTATGGTGGAATAAAACAAAACGGTGTATATAAAAAATGGTGGGCCTAAGTGGACTCGAACCACCGACCTCACGCTTATCAGGCGTGCGCTCTAACCAGCTGAGCTATAGGCCCACAAAAATGGAGCGGGTGATGGGAATCGAACCCACGACATCAGCTTGGAAGGCTGAGGTTTTACCATTAAACTACACCCGCTAAAAAGGGCGACTGATGGGAATCGAACCCACGAATGCCTGAACCACAATCAGGTGCGTTAACCACTTCGCCACAACCGCCATAATAATATTTACTTAGTAAAAGATGGTGCCGGCGATAGGAGTCGAACCCACGACCTACTGATTACAAGTCAGTTGCTCTACCAACTGAGCTACACCGGCATTTAAAATCAAAGTGGCTCGGGACGGAATCGAACCGCCGACACATGGATTTTCAGTCCATTGCTCTACCAACTGAGCTACCGAGCCGTAATATAATTAATAGTGTAAACCTTAATACAAAGCCAAACTATTAAGATAAAAAATGGCGGTCCCGACCGGGGATCGAACCGGCGATCTCCTGCGTGACAGGCAGGCATGTTAACCGCTACACCACGGGACCATTTGGTTGCGGGGGACAGGATTTGAACCTGCGACCTTCGGGTTATGAGCCCGACCGAGCTACCGGACTGCTCCACCCCGCGATAACAATATTACTTCTCTATACTCACCATATCATCTAAAATATTATGGCGGAGGAAGAGGGGATTCGAACCCCCGCGGGCTTTGACACCCCTGTCGGTTTTCAAGACCGATCCCTTCAGCCGGACTTGGGTATTCCTCCGCGTATAGAAAGAACTGGTGGACCTTGTAGGACTCGAACCTACGACCGGACGGTTATGAGCCGTCTGCTCTAACCAGCTGAGCTAAAGGGTCCTTTTTGGTAGCGGCGGAGGGGATCGAACCCCCGACCTCACGGGTATGAACCGTACGCTCTAGCCAGCTGAGCTACACCGCCAAAAAGATAAAGTATTTCATTAGATTTACTGGCACCAATGTTACTGGTCTGTGTCCCTTCCTCTGCAAGCAAATTCAGGGTGTAAATCCGTCGGGACAACTTGGAGCAAATTCATGTAGTAATGCTCGTCGCTACACCGCCAAAAAGATAAGTATTTCATAAAAAGTATTAAAGTGGAGCCTAGCGGGATCGAACCGCTGACCTCCTGCGTGCAAAGCAGGCGCTCTCCCAGCTGAGCTAAGGCCCCAAATTCTAAGGGATTTAATGGTCGGGAAGACAGGATTTGAACCTGCGACCCCTTGGTCCCAAACCAAGTGCTCTACCAAGCTGAGCTACTCCCCGATAATGGCGCGCCCGAGAGGACTCGAACCCCTAACCTTTTGATCCGTAGTCAAACGCTCTATCCAATTGAGCTACGGGCGCTTCATATAAGTTGTTTATTTGATGTCCCTCTCAGAGGCGACTTAACTATAATATCAAATCCAGCATTTTGTGTCAACACTTTTTTGAAATTATTTTTTCGGTGTTTTTGGTGCGGCCGAGAAGAGTCGAACTTCCACGGGGTTGCCCCCACTAGGCCCTCAACCTAGCGCGTCTGCCATTCCGCCACGACCGCGAAAATGAATGGCTAGTATAAATGTATGGTGCGGGTGAAGGGACTCGAACCCCCACGTCAAAGACACTAGATCCTAAGTCTAGCGCGTCTGCCAATTCCGCCACACCCGCATACATTTTATAAAGTTGGCTGGGCTAGCTGGATTCGAACCAACGCATGTCGCAGTCAAAGTGCGATGCCTTACCGCTTGGCTATAGCCCATCGAAGATGATTTAACTTTAGAAGGTTAGTATTAAGTCCCTCTGGTGGAGGATGACGGGATCGAACCGCCGACCCCCTGCTTGTAAGGCAGGTGCTCTCCCAGCTGAGCTAATCCTCCAGATAGAAATGGGAAACAAAACAAGAATGTTTTGCATCCCACTTTGTAGTGACCCGTACGGGATTCGAACCCGTGTTACCGCCGTGAAAGGGCGGTGTCTTAACCGCTTGACCAACGGGCCTTAATAGATGGCGGAGAAGGAGGGATTTGAACCCTCGCGCCGCTTACACGACCTACACCCTTAGCAGGGGCGCCTCTTCAGCCACTTGAGTACTTCTCCATTTGGCTCCACCAGTAGGATTCGAACCTACGACCCTTCGGTTAACAGCCGAATGCTCTACCGCTGAGCTATGGTGGAATAATGCTACGGTGTGTCGGATAACGTTGTCTTTCGTCGCAACCGACTGCTTTTATTTTAATAAGCTTGTACTTAAAAGTCAAGTTTTTTCGGAACAAAAATGATATATTATCATAATTGTCATCCAGCCGTTTTTTAAAACAGCGACTAGAATAAATTATCATATTTTATGGTTGTGTGTCAACACGCTTTTCTATTTCTCTTAACTTCCCTCTACATTTTCCACATCTATACTTGTTTGTATTCACTCTTCTTACTCTTTTGTATTGCAGGTGGCAATCCACACATTCATATATACGAAAAGTTTTCGGCTTGGATGTAGTTGTATGAATGGGCGTACAAAATCTTGGGGCCCCCACTTTTTTAAGTAAGAATCGGAAATCAGCATCTCGGTGTTTATAGCCTTTACCTTGAATGTGCAGGTGGTAGTGGCATAGTTCGTGTTTGATGATGCCTACTAGCTCGTCCATACCCAGGGCGTCGTAATACTTCTTGTTGATTTCGATGTTGCTTGTGGAGGTGAGGTATCTTCCTCCGGTTGTTTTCAGTCGGTGATTGAATGATGCTTTGTGAAGGAAAGGTCTGTTGAAATGCTTTAGGGAGATTCCTTCTATTAACTTCTGTAGTTCTTTGTCTTCCATGTGTCCTCCACCTTTCATTCGAACCCTCCCCATTATACTGCATAGTATAGAAAAAAATAAGTCATTTATGTTGGGCTGGTTTCTATAAGATTGTTGTTTTCCCTTTGAAGTTTTGCCGTTTCTTTCCGCTGCAGGCACTCGCTTTCCGCAGGGCAGTGCTTGAGCCTCCTCGCTGCGCTGTGGGGTCTCAAGTCTACCGCTACCTTTCGCCGGAGTCGAGCGCCTTCCGCTCCAATCCACTCATACACTCACTAACCTGCAACAATCTTTACCTAAACAGCCCCTCATTATGAGCCTTCAAGTTTAAAGGTTGAAGGGGGTAGTGAAAGATGCCGACTTGGTTTAGGAAGCAGATGCAACGCGCATACCTGGAGAAAGATCGATATCAGATAAAAATGTTGAATCAGTGCTGGTTTTTCTATCATAAGAAGAATACTTGAAGAACAAAATCGTTAACGCGAGCTAAAACTACGTCCCAAGATCATAATTTCTTGGGACGTTTTCTCGGTTTTGGCATACCTTTGAAACATTGAACTTGCCAGATCTTCCCTTTGATCTCCTCTTGACTATTTCGTTAAAATCCCTTGTCACCAAGAGCTTCATATTGCGATGAGGACATCTCTTTTCCAAATTTCTCGTCACTGATGTCTTCATAACGCTAATGAGAACTTCTCTCCTCCAAATTTCTCGTCACTGATGTCTTCATAACGCTAATGAGAACATCTCTCCTCCTGATTTCTCGTCACTGATGTCTTCATAACGCCGATGAGGACTTCTCTCCTCCAAATTTCTAGTCACTGATGTCTTCATAACGGTAATGAGGACCTCTCTCTTCCTAATCTCTCCTCACTGATGTCTTCATAACGCTAATGAGGACCTCTCTCTTCCTGATCTCTCCTCACTGTTGTCTTCATCCCGGCGATCAAGAACCCAAAAGAATGAAGAAGAACCCCCGACAACCTGTTCACTTGGTTGTTCGGGGGTTATTTTATCTTCCTATACTTCTTGCTTTTGGGGTTGCAGCATCGTTAGGGATACTCGCCCTTTGTTCACTTCCACTCCATCGACCCAGACAGTGACAATATCACCGACAGAGACAACGTCAAGCGGGTGTTTTACAAAGCGATCGCTCAGTTTTGAGATATGGACAAGGCCGTCTTGCTTTACGCCGATATCAACAAATGCGCCGAAGTCCACGACATTTCTGACTGTTCCTTCTAGTTCCATTCCTTTTTGCAGATCTTCCATTTTCAATACATCCTGCTTAAGTAGCGGGGTAGGCATATCATCACGAGGATCTCTTTCCGGTCTGATGAGAGAATCGATGATGTCCTGAAGAGTAATAGGACCGATGTTTAAGTCTTCGGCAAGCTTTGCCACATCTACATCTTTCAGGGCTTGCTGCAGCTTTTCCGTTCCGATTTCTTTTTCAGACGTTCCTAATTGCTTCAATAACTTCTTAACATCGCTATACGTTTCCGGGTGGATGCCCGTTCTGTCCAGCGGTTGTTTTCCGTCTATAATTCTTAAGAAGCCGATACATTGCTCATAGGTTTTCGCCCCTAGTCTCGGAATACCTTTTAGGTCTGACCTGCTAGCGAACTTCCCTTCTTCTTCCCGCTTTTTCACGATATTAGTAGCAACGGTCTTTGATAATCCTGCTACATATTGCAACAAAGAAGAAGATGCGGTGTTCACATTCACGCCCACTTGGTTTACAACGGTTTCTACAACGAAATTCAAGGATTCCGCTAAACGCTTTTGTGCCACGTCATGTTGGTACTGACCGACTCCAACCGATTTCGGGTCTATTTTCACAAGCTCCGCCAACGGGTCTTGCAGTCTGCGGGCAATAGAGACAGCACTTCTTTCTTCCACTTGAAGATCCGGGAATTCTTCTCTCGCCAAGTCAGATGCGGAATATACACTCGCACCCGCTTCATTAACGATCAAGTAAGAGATGCTCTTTCCGCTTTGTTGGATGACATCTGCTAATAATTGCTCCGTCTCCCTTGATGCCGTCCCATTTCCTATTGCCACTACTTCAATTTTGAACGTGGATAGTACGTCTAATAGCTTATTAATGGACTCTTCTCGTTTCTTCTCCCCGGATGTATGCGGGTAGATTACACTTATATGAAGAACTTTGCCTGTTTCATCGACTACCGCAAGTTTGCAACCTGTTCGATAAGCAGGGTCCACCCCTAAAACCACTCGTCCTTTAAGAGGTGGTTGAAGAAGGAGGTTTCTTAAGTTCTCCGAGAAAATATGGATGGCTTGCTCTTCCGCTTTCTCTGTCAGCTCTTTTCTAATTTCACGCTCGATCGCCGGTTCAATCAATCTCTTATATCCGTCCTCAATCGCTTCCTTTATGAGAGGTGTAGCAATGGAAGTTTCTCGTTTAATCACTTGGCGATTAAGGTATTCCACGATTCTTTCTGCTGGAGCAGCTATGGAAATTCGCAAGACTTCTTCCTTTTCTCCGCGGTTCACTGCTAAGATTCGATGCGGTAGGATTCGTGAGATCGCTTCTTCATACTCGTAATACATCGCAAAAACTTCTTTTTCGTCTTTTTCCGCTTTCTTAACGGCTGATACGACCTTGCCTTGTTTATAGGTAACGTCACGGATATATTGGCGATAAGTTGGTTCATCAGAAAAGGTTTCCGCAAGAATGTCCTTTGCTCCTTCTAATACCTCTTCAACGGTTGACACTTCTTTTTCCTCTGAGAAAAATTCTGCCGCCTTTTCTTCAAGTGAAGGAGAGGACGGGAATGTGAGCAGCCACTCGGCATAAGGTTCTAATCCCTTCTCTTTGGCAACTGTCGCTTTTGTGCGTCGTTTTTGTTTGTATGGACGGTAGAGGTCTTCCACCTGTTGTAGTTTGGTTGATTTTAGAATACTGGCTTTCAGTTCTGGTGTGAGTTTCCCTTGTTCCTCGATTAGGCGGGTAACTTCTTCTTTTCTATTTTCAAGGTTTTGTATGTATTGCCATTTTTCCATGATAGCTCTGATTTGTACTTCGTCTAGAGAGCCTGTTTGTTCTTTTCGGTATCTGGCGATAAAAGGAACGGTGTTGCCTTCTTCTAAAAGTGCTATTACTTTCTTGGCTTGTCCTTTTGTCACTTCTACGTCTTTCACTAATAGGTTGACCAATTGCTCGTTTTTATCGTTCCATTCCAATTTTGTAGCCTCCCAACATATTAACCCATCTTCTATTTTAGCAAATTATTCGGACAAAGAAAAAAGACTAACATGGAAATGTCAGCCTTGGCTTAATTGAAAACCCTAATATTTTTAAAATCCGTTCCAGGCACTTCGCTTTTCGCGGGCGGTCCGGAAGCCTCCTCGGGCATTCGCCATGCGGGGTCTCCCTTGTCCCTTCCTCCCATAGAAGTCTTCGTGCCTTCCACTGCGATCAACGAAAGTTTCCACAATCATTTGCAAAAAGCTAGAATACGATCTCCCTAGTGAATTTCACCTGAGATGATGGTTACATCGTCCATGCCATTGCCTGTGAACATTGCGGCTATTTCCAGCAATGAGGTGGCGGATGGGATGTCTTTGATGTATTTTTTTACGGATGGGATATTCAAACCATCTGAGTAGATGAAAAACTTCATTTTGGAACTGTAGGGAAAACGATGAGTTTTAAGTGTTTGGGGTTTTCCAGATAGGTAGCCTTTGACCGGCAGTGGGTAGATAAGCTTTTCTGTCGGAGGATATAGGAAAAATCGAATATTCCCAACACAGCTGTACACAACCTCTTGCTGGTCATAGTTGACTTTCAGCACAGAAACCGCTGCACCGCGCTTATTCCTCATCGCTTCGTTACAAGCTTTCATGATAACGGAAACGTCCTCAGTTTCATGGTCTTTGGCAGCGGAAATAACTGCTTGTGAAGCATCGTGTGCATATTCTCCGCTACCTAAACCATCTGCAACTACACATAAAAAGTAGTCATCCGTTGTATTTACGTAGTAGCTGTCCCCACAAAAATACATTCCGTTTTTCGCATTCTGGTAGGCATTCACGTTCGCTTTTTCATGTTTGAATTGTTCAATCATGAAAAAATCTCCGTGTTTGCATTATCTTCCATGAATGCTTGTTTCAGCTTAGTTAGCGCTTTGCGTTGCAGTCTTGATACATGCATCTGCGAAATACCCAACTTTTCCCCTGTTTCTTTTTGACTCATATTCTTGAAAAATGTGCATTCGATAATCTGTTTTTCTCTTTCTGAAAGCACATGGAAAATCTTTTGTAATAGAAGCTGCTGATCCACTTGATCAAACCCGGCATCTTGGTTTCCTACGATGTCGAGAATGGTTACCGTGCTTCCATCAGAATCAGCCTCGATGGCATTATCGACAGAAAGAGCTTGATAATTCTGGCTCATCTCCATCGCTTCCAACACTTCTTCTTCGGTAACTTCCAAGTAATCAGCGATTTCAAATACTTTTGGTGAACGTTGAAGTTCATTTGTCAATTCTTCCACAGCAGACTTTATCTTCGGTCCAATTTCCTTGATCCTGCGCGGAACATGGACACTCCAAGTTTTATCTCGAAGGAAACGTTTAATTTCTCCGATAATCGTTGGAACAGCAAATGCTTCAAAACTTCGGCCAAAACTTGCATCGAAACGCTTCATGGCACCGAGCAATCCAATCATCCCTACTTGAGAGAGGTCTTCATGAAAGGCTTTGCCTCTTGAATATTTTCGAGCGATGGATTCAACAAGTGCAGTATAATGCTCTACTAATTGCAACTGCGATACTTCACAACCGTCTTGTTGGTACCGCTCTAATAGCATATTAACATCCAGCTTACTGGACGGAGATTGATTCCGCATCCCTTTCCACCTGCTCTCCTTGTACATACTTTGTCATGAAGACTGTAACGCCCTGATTGCTGTGCACCTTCACATCATCCATCAGCGTTTGGATTAAGAATAATCCTAACCCTCCTTCTGGCAAAGTTTCTACTGGTTGCGACTCGGTGTATGGACCTAATTCTTCCCTTACTTTGTCGAAATCAAAGCTTTGTCCATTGTCAGCTACCACTAACTCGAGTCGGTCTTTGTAAATACCGAATCCGATTCGAATATTACCTTTTTCGTCCTGCTTATAAGCGTGCTCGACCGCATTGGTACAAGCTTCACTTAAGGCAATTTTGATATCTTCAATTTCATCGTATGAAAAGCCCATACGATTCGCAATTCCAGACAAGGTAAGTCGGATGACTCCGACGTACTCAGCCTTCGCTGGAAACGACATTTCTATATAATCATAAGCCCGGTTCATTGTTCCCCCACCTTTAAGTGAACTTATTTATCGACTGCTACATGCAGCCTATTTTATCTCCATGATTCCTGCTAAACCTGTAATATCAAACAATCTCTTTAAACGATCCGATAACCCTACCAGACGAAAGACACCGTTGTTTGCCTTTACGGTTTTAAAGAAACCTACAAACATCCCTAAGCCTGTGCTGTCCATATAATTAACACTTGATAAATCAAATACTAGTTCTCCTGAAAAATCTTCTAATAAAGGGGCTACCTTTTCCTTTACCTTTGGTGCAGTATAGGCATCTATTTCCCCTTCTAGGACGACAAGCGTCTGATTTAAATCTTCTTTTATCTGAATGTCCATATTCATTCTTTCGTCACCTCAAACATGAATTAGAATTCCATTTTTAGGTCATCCCAATACTAAATACCCGCTTCTCAAACATTTAAACCTTTCTTTTTAAAATAATTAAAGTAAAGTCATCTCTGAGCTGAAAGTCCTGGATTTTCTCAAGGTCTCTATATACAAGCTCGACAATGGCTTGAGGCGGTAAGTGGATATATGACCTGATTAAATCTATTATTTTATCAACCTCGATAAATCCTTCCTCTGTACGGCACTCTGTCACTCCATCAGAGAAAAGGATTACCATATCATTGACTTCTATGCTTTTTTCATACTGTTGATAGGTTGCAAGTCTATCGATACCAAGGACAAGCCCTCTCGCATCGAGTTCATAGAATTCATTTTTCTTCGCATCAAAATACAACGGTGGTTCGTGCCCCGCAGAAGAGAATGAGAAGAGATGTTTGTGAAGGTCATACATACCGTAGAACATCGTGATGAACATGCTCGCATCGACATTCTGCTCCACTACTCTATTTAAATTGCCAAGAACATAGCTTGGCGCAACTCTAGTATCTGGTAAACTGTCCATCGCATACTTGATCATACTCATACACATCGCAGCCGGAATTCCTTTTCCGATAACATCCGCAATAGCGACACTAAACGAATCCTTTTCGTTATGGACAAAATGATAATAATCCCCGCTCATGTGTTTGGCAGGAACACTTATCGCGCCGATCTCCACTGAATTCGTCTCAGGAATTTTCGTCTCAAGTAGTGTCTGCTGGACATTAGCTGCAATTTCAATCTCCGTTTGAATCTCTTGTTGCCTGTGGCGAAGGCTTTGATGCTCCCTGTAAGCAATCCCATAACCGATCATCACTTCAAGTAGGAAATCCAAAGAATGCAGGATATTATCCGGTATCTCTGGAGAAAGATCTTGCAGCATCGCTTTATGCACACTGATAATTTCTTCGGGAGAAACTTTCTCCCCAAGTATTCTGCGACTGAATTCCTGCCCTTTATAGAGGGCTTCCTCTGACTGGCGGTTCAGGTAGGCAGAAAGTATTTCTTTATATTCTGATTCTAATTTATCGTAATTCACGGGTTATCCCCCCTTCTAGCGAACCCACTTTACGGCATGGATTGTCGTTCCTTCCCCAGAAGAAGAATCTATCTGAAACGAATCCATTAACCTCTTTACTCCAGGCAATCCGGCTCCAAGGCCTCCTGATGTGGAAAACCCATCTTCCATCACCTGTCGAATGTCAGGAATTCCAGGACCATCATCTGTGGCAACCACTTTCAGTCCTCTTTTTCCATACTCATCCATTTCTTCAATACAAATTTGACCTGTACCTGCATACAAATAAATATTCCGAGCCAACTCCGAAATTGCTGTAGTTATCCTCGCTTGGTCTACTGTGCCGAAACCGAGGTCTTTGGCAACATTTCTACCCATTTGTCGGGCAGCTACTATGTCCCATTCGTTTCTTATTTTTACACAGGATTGGACAGTCATTGTTTACTCCCCCAGTTCCTGTTGTAATTTCTCTAGACCCTTTTCTAAATCTAGTGCCGTGAACACTTCATCCAATTGGATTCCGAGTTCCACTAAAGTGATGGCTACAGCAGGTTGAATCCCTGTCAGAACGACTTGCGCTCCCATAAGTTTCGACATGCTGATTACATCTCCAAGCACTTTTGCAATAAATGAATCAATCATATCAACAGAGGTCAAATCAATGACAACTCCATTTGCTCCTGTTTCATGTATTCTATTTAGAAGATCCTCTTGAAATTGCAACGCTGTTTGATCATCTAGTTCCCATTGAATAGAAATTAATAGGCAATTGTGAAGCTTTAATATAGGTATTCTCACTTTTGATCCCCCGCAGTCACAATTTTTCTGTTTGTCATTTCAAGCGCTGTTTCAATCCCTTTTTTCAGGGAGTTTTTCGTAATAATTTGATCCAGGTTAATGCCCAAATTAACTATAGTCTGGGCGATTTCAGGACGAATTCCAACCAATAAGCATTTTGCACCTACAAGTCTTACCGCTTCCGCTGCCTGAATAATATGGTGCGCAACCATCGTATCGACAACCGGTACACCTGTAATATCTATTAAGACCACTTCAGCACGGTGCTTTACAACACCTTGAAGAAGGTTTTCCATGATTTGTCTTGCGCGTTCTGTATCGATTGTACCCACAAGCGGCATGACAGAAATCTTGTCAAATACCGGGATAAGGGGTGCAGCCAATTCTTGTAATGCGATTTTCTGCATAGACACTGTATGTTCCCAAGACCCTGTATACGTTTTTACAATCTCGTTATAGACCGGTCGGAGCCATTGATCAAAATCATACATCAGGGCAACTTTTTGGCTATCGTCCGTTTCCTCTTTCGTCATTCCCTCAAATACAATCTTCCCGAATAATGAAAGACCTTCTGTCACATAAATGAGAGGCCAACCGAATCGAACAATTTTCTCGGCAAAATCGGTTAATATCACAGAAAGGTTGTCCAAATCTTTACTAATGTTGTTCAATAATAAATTGATGTATTCTCTGCTTGTGCTCAGGTACACCTTATCAGAAATGGCTTTCAATTCTTTCTTTTCACCGATTTCATCCATGCCTTCAATCCATTGGTTAAAAATAGTCTCTCGGTTTTCATCAATATACGTGATTATGTTTTGATTCATTATCCCGGCTCCTTTTTTCAGTAATAGATATATTTATAAATTCGACAAATAATTTTAGCTATACTAATACAACTATAAATTTTTATTGTTTTAAAAGTCAAATATGTTTAATCCCAGTTCATCCATAAATGTGGTTTATTTACCTAATTATGGTGGTATCTTCTTAGAAATGAGTGTTATTTGGTACAACACCGCTGTTGATTTCCGCATACAGCTAGGGGTATTCTGTCGATACAAAATAAAAAAGCTACTCACGCGCTTGTGAATAGCTTCTTATCGAAAAAACGGATTCAAATATTAAAAGTCAATAAGTCCTAAGCTTATTTGAAGCGCCTCATCCACTTTGTCCATCATCTCTTCGTCAAGATGAGTAATTTTGTCCGTTAATCTTTGTTTATCAATTGTTCGAATTTGTTCGAGCAGGATAACAGAGTCACGTTCAAAACCATAACGCTTCGCATCGATCTCTACATGTGTTGGGAGTTTGGCTTTTTGGATTTGAGCAGTAATGGCAGCTACTATAACGGTCGGGCTAAATCGATTTCCGATATCATTTTGGATGACAAGTACTGGTCGAACGCCTCCTTGCTCAGACCCAACAACCGGGGATAAATCAGCAAAATAAACGTCACCGCGTTTGACAATCAAATGATTACCCCCCGCTAACTAAGCGTTCAACCGTATGCTCCGCCTCATATTCAGCCAAGAAAGCTTCAGATGCAATGTTTAGATTGATTTTAGACATTTCCATGTAGCCACGTCTCATGGACTCGCGAATTTGACGCTTTTTGCGCTCGCGAAGATACATCTTTGTTGCTTGAAAGATTAATTCGTTTCGATTGCCGTTTTCTTGTTTTACCAAACCATCTAATTCCGACACTAAGTTTTGAGGTAATCGAATCAAGATTTCAGTTGTTGCGCTGGATTCAGACACAGCATACACCTCCAAGAACTACAGACACATAATACTATTCCATATTCCATAATACCATCATTGCCGATAATTGCAAAGTCCATTTAGCGAATTCTTCTCTATTATCACTATATAAACCCTTTTTTATGCAGAAAATTACCATTTACTATTCTAATGGTTTGTCTTGCAAATAGTTTCTCACTTCCATTATACTCCCATTCCGCAAAAACATGCGGGGCACACGGTAGCTGATCATACACGGCACCTCGTAGTTGATGGTGTCAAGCTTGGCAGCAACATCGTTTGAGCTGATCTTCTTGCCGTCCTGTTTTCCTATAAGCGTCACCTTGGTTCCAATTGGAAGTTCATGTGGCAATTTAACCATAAACTGGTCCATGCAGATTCTTCCAACAATTGGAGCGAACTTTCCGTCTACAAGAATGTTCATTCCTTGTAATTTTCTAATCCATCCATCCGCATAACCAACCGGCACCGTTCCGATCCATTCTTCTTCTTTTGTCGTGTAGGTGGCCCCATAACTGACGCTCTCACCAATGGATAATTTTTTTACATGTACAAGTTTGGTATGAAGGGAGAATGCCTCTTTTAGCGGAAAAGGCAGTTCTGGTTCCATTTCCAGTGATGGCGTTAGCCCATACATCGCTATCCCAACACGTACCGCATTGAAGATCCTTGTAGGAAATCTTAGCGTAGTGGCACTGTTTCCGCAGTGGATCATCGGGATGCTGTATTGGTTTGTGACTTGATTTAACAAAGAGTGAAACCTTTCAAATTGTTGTTCCACATAACTTGATTGCAACTCATCCGCGGTAGCAAAATGCGTATAAATCCCCTCAATTTGCAGGTTTGGGGCTTTGTCAATCAACTCTAGTATTTGGGCGACTTCTTCTTGTGTTCTCGCCCCTATTCTTCCCATCCCCGTATCTAGCTTCAGGTGCAGTTTAACCACTTCTGTACCTTGATATGCGGAAGTTGCTTCTTCTACCCATTCTTTTTGGAAAACCGTAAGCGTGATATCCTCTTTCGCAGCAAGCGGCAGGTCTGAAACCCTTGAAGCACCGAGTACAAGGATTGGTGCCGTTATTCCTTGCTGTCTTAAAGACATCGCCTCATCTAAAAAAGAAACAGCAAGATACTTTGCACCTGCTTCCAACGCCACGTTTGCCACTTGCACATCTCCATGCCCATATGCATTCGCCTTCACGACCGCAATCACCGTGACATCCTTTGTCACATGCTCCTGTATCGCCTGCACATTTTCATAAATACAATCCAAATCTACCTCAACCCAAGTATCCCGATGAAAGCTCGACATCTTCCTTAGCACTTCCTTTACCTATCTACAACCTCAAATTAATATGTACCTATCATAACCAAAAAACGCCCCAAAGTCATGTGAAGAAAGCCCCTTCGACATAGAGAGCGAAATTCCTGTGAGGGTCTGACCCCTTTTCGAAAAAAAAATACAGGCCCGTCTGCAACGGGCCTGCTGATTGTTGTTTGTTTATTTGATGGCTGCGCCTTGGACGGAGCGGGCGACCATGAGCATTTCTTCTTGGGAGAGGTCTTTGGATGCTAGGGTGAAGTCTACGCCTTGGTAGGTCCATGTTAGGCTGTTTTCTGTCATGGCGCCGACTGTGAAGCCTAGGTCCGCTGGGTTTCCGTTGACAAGCTGGGATGTCGGCACTTCGGAGTTGCGCGCCTTCTCTTGGATCAACGTAAAGGTCTTGGTGCCTTCATACGTCATGACGACGCGTTTTCCATTTGCTGTTTCCACGACGGTTTCTTCTTTAAGATCCGTACCGGCTGGCGTATCTAGCGGTGTCATAGCGGAAAATTCATCCGACTCTTCGGTAACCGGGCCAGATGCAGGCAGTTCTAGGCTTGCACGGGCACCCGTCATGTTCTTTTTCACATCAAATGCGTCGGCATCAAAGCTTGCATCAAATTTGAAATCAGAGAATTCCACTAGAACCAACGGCTTTTTATCTGGATCCATCACCTTTACAGAAACAGGTGACAAGTCTTTTTTGCTCAGTGTAATCTCCTGAGTCGGAAGAAGCTTATTATTTTGATAGTTTGTTTTCGTTTCAAATACATAATGTTCCTCTGTTGCGGTGAATTTCGCTTCCGGATCATTTTTGATGTCATTTACAAGCGACTCAAACAGATAAGCCTGGCTGCTGTTTTGCGGCCATTCGCTATGGAAGCGGAAGCTCTTGTTAAGCGCCGGTGTTAAGACAAATACACCTTCGTCATTGCGGATGATGATCTGGCTTTGATCTTTTTCCGCATTTTTCAAATTTACTTTGTAATAGTTCGGTTTGTTGTGACCGATTTGCACCTCGTACACTTGTGGCTCCGCTCCAGTTTGAAGGGTCATCTTCGCATTTGATTCATACCCCTTCATCTCTTCTACTTTGGCACCAAGTGAAGCTGTTACATCTTCTTGCGATTTCGTACCGCACCCTGCGAGAACAAGGATACTCACAAGGCCAACCACTACCAATAGCCATGCTTTTCTCAAATTATTCATCCCCTTTGCCTTCATTACATGATTATCTTAGAGAAAAGTGAGAGTGCAGAGATACCAGGCCATCCCTCCAGACACAGGTAGGCAGAACCTCTACTTGTACACCTTGTCTCCTTTCTGAATTATGTATATGAGCCAGTTTCGGGGATTATGCAGACTAGCTTGACAAGCTTTCGATAATTACTTGGGCGATGGCATATTGATCACTATGGGAAATGGACAAGTGGACATTACCACCTGTTATTTCAGGCTCAGAAAAATACGGCTTCCCTTTCTCCGTTGACCCTATAGTCATGTCTTGAAAACTGAGTTCCTTCCCTATGCCTGTTCCTTTCGCCTTGGAAAAGGCCTCCTTTGCCGCAAAGCGACCTGCGAGGAATTCCACTTTTCGTTTTTCACTTAGCGTTATGAACCTCTCTTTTTCCAGCGGTGTGAGGATACGGTCCACAAAATTAGGTTGGCGGTTCATCAATTTCTCGATGCGCCCAAGCTCCACAATGTCGATTCCAGTTCCGATAATCATACTTTGACCAACCTCTTTCATATAGTAATGATATATTTTCTGATTCTCCTAAAAAGACTTTTAGGAGCTAACATGATAATCTGAAAAGAGCTAATTTAAAGAACAAGGGGTGAAGCGGATGTTCGTCCGAACGGAAAACTTTCGTACTTTTAGAAGATTATATCCTATTATTACCACAATTGTTGCCATCCACCTTATACTTTGGCTGGTTGTACAATTTTCTCCGACTTTCTTAAACCTTACCGTCGGATTCAACCTATTTATATGGCAAGGAGAATGGTGGCGGCTAGTTACCCCAATTTTCCTGCATGCCAGCTTGACTCACTTCTTATTTAACTCCCTGTCGCTTGTCCTGTTCGGACCGGCCGTAGAGCGGATGTTAGGAAAAGGGAAATTTATTACCTTCTATTTATTAGGTGGTATTCTAGCAAACGTTGCCACCCTACTATTAAAACCTGACATTTACAGTCATCTCGGAGCTTCCGGTGCCATATTTGCGATATTCGGCCTCTATTTTTACATGGTATTCTTACGACCGGACCTATTGGACAGAGCAAATTCCCAAGTTATTTTGACCATTTTGGGAGTCGGGCTTGTGATGACCTTCCTGAATTCTAATATCAATTGGATTGCGCACTTATTCGGATTCTTTGCCGGTACCGTGTTAGCACCATTTTTCCTGGGAAGAGGACCAGCCACATCTCCTAGATCATTGCGCGCCATATTCCCTAATATCGGCAGACCGAGCGCACCACGAGGCGGAAAACAAAATATTTTTTGGATCGTCTTAGGCGCATTAGTGTTGTTTGGAATTCTTTCAAGGTTTATGTAAATTCTATTTTCAAAAACAAAAGCAAGGGTTGTCACCTCACATGACATCCCCTTGCTTTTTTTCATAAGAATACCACTCGTAAATTTGTTCGCCGTCAAGCTGCTCCACATCCACCACTTGAAAATTTTTGCCTCCAAGACCGGTTTTAATGGCAGCTTTAATTGTAAACAGTTTTCTTTTCCCTTGAAAAAATGACTCCCGCAATTCAAAGGATTGAATTCTTTTTTTACGCACAAGCACAGTGTTCTTACTTAAATGTCGATAAGAAAGTTGAAGTTGCTCATTTTCCATTGCCCATCCTGCAACCTTATATTGGCTGTAGCCTAGCAATCCGGCAACCGCCACAGACAAAAAGGCAAGATACCCATACGGTTGAAAGAAATAGGCAATCGGAATAGATAAGAGTGTTGCAGGGACCATTAAACGGATAAGATACCGAATCACCGACCTCTTCGGCAGACCGTGAACCTCTTGTGCCAGAAAGTACGACGGGACGAACTCCTTCAAATGGGCTTCCACTTCAGAAACCTTCAACAACGGAAATAGGATCGTGGAAAAGTCAGACTCTTTCCCTCCTGAACTTCCTGCACTCTCCACATAAACGGTGGCATATCCGAAAGGTTGTCGTAAGAGGTTTTGTGAAATCCTAATTGCTTGTATTTTTTTCAAGGAAATCGTCAATTGCCGTTTTTCGATTATCCCCCTTGAGATTAGCAGTTCATCGTCTTGCTTAGTGACAGTGAAATTACCGTATTTAAACATGGTCATCACAATAGAGATAAGCCATGACACCAACAGTACAACAAAAACGATCGAGGCAATCAAATACACACTTGTCTGCAAGACCATCCCAAAACGGTCGATAATATCCTCGTATGGGACAAATTGATCGAATTGGGAAGTGAACGCGATGACCGCCGACAACACAACACCGATCCCACCTGAAGTTGTTCCCACAATAAAGAGTGTTTTCCAGGATGCTTTATATGTTGGCTTTTCTACAGGCTCCGCGCTCGGTTCTTGCTGAACAGGCAGTTTCGGCCCATATACATCAACGTTTTCGTCTTTATTTTTGTAATACAATAAAGCGTCCCTCAGCCTGATTGCCTCGTGTTTTGTTACAGCCGTCAAACTTGCTTCCGCTTCCGTTCCGCCACCGGCTGTTTCTATTTGCACTTTTACTAAACCGAAGATACGCTGGATAATCCCTTCCGAAGTATCCAAAGTCTGAATCCGCTCTTGCGGGATGAACCGGCGTTTTTTCACAAAAACACCGTATTCCATACGCAGCTCCCCATCTTCTATCCAATAGTAAAATCGATACCAAGAGACCACACCGATTGCAATTAAACCCGCGAACCATAAAACCATTACAGCTATGTAAATGATGCTGAAAAAACCTTCTCCAGAACTACTCCCAAAGAATACGAAAATAATAATCGGAAACAAAAGCTCACGCAGTTGTTTGAAAAAAGCTACAACGATGGCGGCCGGATGCATCCTCTTTTTATCAGACATCATCTTCTGTCACCCTCGCAAGCCTTGATATGTAATCCCTGACTTTGTCTGCTTGTTCTTCGTCAAGAGCCGGTATCTCATGAATGGTTGCCGCGGTTGAAATGAGCACCGTGGAGAGGTGGAACTTTTTCAAAATCGGCCCCTGCCGTGTATCAACATGTTGGACCCGGACCATCGGCACCAAGGTTCTTTTTTTGATAAAAATGCCATGTTGCAAGTCAATTTCATGTTCATGCACTTCAAATCGCCAGCGCTTCCACTGCATAGATGGGAAAATAACGACGGTAAATAAGAAAATCAGTACAAACAGAACCCCCGCAATTAGCAGTGTCCACCAAGGGAATTCAAATGAACGTTGTATAAACCAATACCCCACAATAAGCAGGACGTAAAATATAGAATTCAGTGCGGCGGAGATTCTCCATACCGACAAAGCTTTTCTATCTATCATCTGATTAGGCTCCGGCCTCATTTGCTCTCCCTCCAAATCACTTTCTAGCTATCGCTTTTCCTAGTATACTATGGATGCCCTCTGTTGGAAAATTCTATTTAAATTTGAAGGAAGCACCGTCAATAATCTCTATTTCAGGATAACTTTTCATTTCTTTCATCAATTGAAAATAGTGCTTCATCCTTTTTCTTCGCCTCAATCATGCAATGGATTTCGGGCACGCTTCCTTTGATCCCTTTGGAGGAAATCCATAAACATTTTAGGATCCACATAATCGGCATGTGCACGGAAGTTCTTTTCGTCCCTCGGACTTGATATATGCATCTTCACAGGCAGGGACGAATGCTCCCACGTTTGCACTACTCGGTCCCAATCTTTTTCCCACCCCTCTGCATCCTCATCAAAATGCGCAAGGTGATGGTGATAATCAAAAACGAAGCGGCACATTCAGTTTTTCACAAACATATAAAGCATCGCGCAAGTGGAATGTCGTATCATCATTTTCAAGGATCAGCATTTCCTGAATAGGTTGCGGTACAAGCGCAAAAATTATGGATAAACTGCTCAAGCGCCAGCTCCCTATCATCATACCCCCCACCAATATGAAGGACACAACGGTGCTGTGTGGGAACCCTCATTCCTTTTAAAAGAGAGCGGTGCATACTGAGCGTCTTGATGGTCTGGTTGATGATTTCTTTTTTCTTTAGAATTCAGCAGCACAAAATGATCCGGGTGAAAATCTACACGCATCGGGTTTTCTTCGATATAGTCGGCTATTTGGGATAGGATTTCTTTTAGCGGCCGCATAAATTTCCAGTCGTTCACCTCTTCGTGGTTTGCGAGCGGAATCAGTTTGGAGCTGAACCGGAAAAATCGAATATCGTTTGCGACATTGTGCTTGAGTAGGCGCAGGCAGTTTTCTAGGTTTTCAACTGAGATGCGTTCTAGCTTTTCGATTGCTGCGTCCCGGTCCTTGATTTTACTGAACTGAGCAAAGGTCATCGTTTTGGACGGGGAAGCGTTGGTGAGATGCACGCTCATGGCGACGTAGCCGAGTTTTACGATGGTCATGGTGGTATGGGACCTCCTTTTGGTTGGGAATTGTTTAGAGGTAGTATGCCCAAGTGAGGGGAGATTTGTTCTTTTTGGGTGATGGTCTGTTGGCGGGTTTATATGGAGGGAGTTGGGTTGTAAATTAGGAGAACTGGAATTTATATGGGTTCTATTGGACGTTTCGCGTTGATTGTGTGAGGGTTCGGGCATATAGAGGCGTTCTATTTGACCAATCACTCCGATTTCTTGATTGTTCGGGCGTATAGAGGCGTTCTATTTGACCATTCACTCCGATTTCTTGGTCGTTCGGGCGTATAGAACCGTTCTATCTGCCCTTCCAACCCGGTCCCTTCTCCATTCGGGGGTATAGAACCCTTTTATTTACAATTCACCTCACTGGCGGCACCCCCCACCAACAATAAAAAAGCTCGAAAACCAACCGGTTATCCCAGTCAGTTTTCGAGCTTCTGCAATTAAAATGCTAATTATACGCGCTCTTTGCGAGAAGAACGTTTGTAGCCTTGGCGCTTAGCGTTTGCGTCTCTTGAACCAGAACCGCCGCCTGGCTTGCCGCCACGGCTGTCGGAGCGTTTGTTCCAGCCGCCTTTTCCACCGCTGCTAGAGCTCTTTCCGCCACCACGGTTACGGTCGCCGCCACGGCCACCACCACCGCCGCCGCCTCTTCTTGAGTGCATTGGAGCTTCTTCAGTAAGACGGATTGGAGTTTCGTCCGGCTCTTTTGTGAACAATTTCAGAGCTGCAGATACAAGTGTTATTGCATCGTGCTCTTCTAATAATTGTTCAGCTGCATTGCGATAAAAACCAAGGTTTTTTGCTTCAACAGCTTGCGTTAATTTTTCCATGGACATTTTTTGTTGGCCTTCTAGTGCTTCGTCTAGAGTTGGTGCCTTCAATTTATCCATTTTACGTTTTGTTACGCGTTCTACATGGTGCAAGTAGCTAACTTCACGCGGGCTAACGAATGTGATCGCCAATCCGCTCTTACCAGCACGACCTGTACGTCCAATACGGTGAACATAGCTTTCAGGATCTTGCGGGATGTCGAAGTTGTAAACGTGTGTTACACCAGAGATATCAAGTCCACGAGCAGCTACGTCTGTTGCAACAAGCACATCAATGGAACCTTCTTTAAACTTGCGAAGTACACTCATACGCTTCGCTTGAGAAAGATCACCGTGAATTCCCTCTGCAGAGTATCCGCGCACGTTCAATGCGTCAGATAGCTCATCTACACGGCGTTTTGTACGGCCGAAGATGATAGCAAGCTCTGGAGATTGGATGTCAAGAAGACGAGTCAATGTGTCAAACTTCTTCTTTTCCGGAACTTCCACGTAGAATTGTTGGATATTGGATATTGTTAGTTCTTTCGCTTGTACCTTTACATTTACAGGCTCGCTCATGAAACGCTCAGCGATTGCACGGATTGGTGCAGGCATTGTAGCAGAGAAAAGTAATGTTTGTTTCTTTTCTGGTGTTTCAGCAAGGATTTTTTCGATATCCTCGATGAATCCCATGTTCAGCATTTCATCTGCCTCATCAAGAACAACTGTGTTCACATTTTGAAGACGAAGAGTCTTACGGTTGATATGGTCAAGTAAACGACCTGGAGTACCAACTACGATGTGAGGGTTCTTTTTCAATGAACGAATCTGTCTGCTGATGTCCTGTCCTCCAAATACGGAAAGAACACGAGCACGTTTATGGTAAGAAGCTTTATAAATTTCTTCAGCAACCTGGATAGCTAATTCACGAGTCGGTGCGATAACGATACCTTGAATGGATTCGTTTGTCACATCTACATTTTCAAGCAATGGAAGACCAAATGCAATCGTTTTACCTGTACCTGTTTGAGCTTGACCGATAACATCTTTACCAGTTAATGCAACAGGAATCGTTTCCGATTGGATAGGGGTAGCTTCTTCAAACCCCATTCTGTCGATAGACTTCATTATATCTTCTGATAAACCTAATTCTTTAAATAACGCCAAATTATTCCTACTCCTTTATCTATACAAATTAATAAATTAGGCACGCGTCTGGGCGCTTGCCTAATCTTTATAAGTAGACATATTAAACACATTACCTGTTATCATAACACTTTGGCTACTAAATAGCAATAAAGGTTAATGCCAACTTATAGGAGGTTGCGCTTTCAATCGCGCCCCTCTGCCGAATAAATCGGCAAAATATTTTTCTTTCCGCACAACTTTGATCAAATGCAGCATGCTTACTATTAATTTTCTCTTTAAAAGAACTTTGTATTCCTTGAAAATAAGGAATTACTTGATTCCTTCAATAACCTCTTCTAATTTCATGCCTCGTGAACCTTTTACCATCACCACATCACCATTTTCTAAAAGCGGCCGCAGTTCGCGGGTTAATTCTTGCTTGTTCATGAACGGTTTCACATGAGAAGGTTCCATCACTTCCTGGGCACCTTTTGCAATCTCCATGCCGAGGGCACCGAATGTGAAGACATAATCCACATTCTTATCTTTTACATATTGCCCAATCTCATGGTGAAAAGTCTTTTCCATGTCACCAAGTTCCAGCATATCACCAAGAACGGCAATCTTTTTCCCATATCCGTCGAGGCTGCCCAATAAATCCAATGCAGCTCTCATGGACGTAGGACTTGCGTTGTAGGCATCATTGATGACCGTCCAACCACCGGAGGTCTCCACCACTTCATTCCTCATTCCCGTGATGACAAGTTGCTCCAAGCCTTTTTTTCGGTTCTCCTCAGACACACCAAAAAGTTCTCCGACGATGATGGCAGCAAGGGCATTTGTCACATTGTGGGCACCAAGTACCGGGATGAAGTACTCTGTTTCTTCTATTATAAAATGAGTGCCTATCCCTTTCAACATGATGTCTTTTGCCTGGTAGTCATTGTTAGCCTTCAATCCAAACGGAATGACGTTGGTCTTGCCTCCCACTCTGTCTGTCAATAACGGTTCATCACCATTGATGATGAGCTTGCCATCTTGCTTAAGGCCGGCAGCAATTTCAAGTTTAGCTTCTGCGATTCCTTCACGCGAGCCGAGATCCTGCATATGAGACTCCCCGATATTGGTGATAACGGCAGCGTCTGGCTTGGCGATAGATGAAAGCAGCTCGATTTCTCCTCGGCCACTCATCCCCATTTCCAACACTGCAACTTCCGTATCCTCTTTCATGGAAAGAATCGTTAACGGCAAGCCAATATGGTTATTGTAGTTTCCAGCCGTTTTATGCACGCGGAATGTTGTCTCTAACACAGAAGTGACCATATCTTTTGTGGTGGTTTTCCCGTTGCTTCCGGTGATTCCCACTACCTTCATACCGATTTGGTTTCGATAACTGCTTGCTAGGTGTTGCAACGCTTCGATGGTGTCGTCCACAACTATAAGGTTCAGGTCTGTTGGAGGCTCTGGTTGGTCTTTTTGCCAGAAGGAAGCAACCGCGCCTTTTTTCTCGATGGCATCACGGACAAATGCATGGCCGTTAAAATTCTCCCCGATAATCGGTATGTACAATTTCCCGCTCATGTCTTCACGTGTATCTTTTGATACGCCCTCTACCACGATGGCGCTGTATTCTGAAGAGATTGGCTGGCCTTGCGCCATTTCTTGTATTTGTTTTAGTGTTCTTTTAATCATTTTTGGCGTCCCTCCTATTCTCTATACACAGAGAAGGAGCTGACATCACGCGTTTATACTTTTCTCGTGATGACCCAACCCCTGCCTGTTTAAATTTCCGTTCCAGGTGTTCGCTTATCCAGAGGACGGTGCTTGAGCATCCTCGGCTTCGCCGGGGCCACTGAAAATGTAACTGATTTAATATGTTGTTTAGACACCGCTGTTGATTTCCGCAAATGGCTCCGCTTTCCTAGGGGCGCTGCTGGAGCCTCCTCGGCTACGCCTGCGGGGTCTCCACCTAGCACTATCTCCCTCAGGAGTCTTCGCCTTTTGCTCCAATCCACAGCTAGATATTAACTAAGCACATGATATATCAGTTTTTCAATGGCCTCGGCTTCGCCTGTGGGGTCTCAACCTACCGTTACTCCCCCGCTGGAGTCTCACACCTTGCACTTCAATCTACAGGAGAAATCTTTTTATTAAAATGTATGCTTGATTTTTTGTTTTTCTTCGTGGCGTTGTTGTGCGTATCCTACTAGTTTTTCGATTAGTTGTGGGTAGGACACATCAGTATGCTGCCATAATAATGGGAACATGCTGAACGGGGTGAAACCTGGCATTGTGTTGACTTCGTTGATGTACAGTTTACCCTCTTTTGTTAAAAAGAAGTCTGCGCGAACAAGGCCCGCTCCATCAATTGCTTTAAAAGCAGTAATAGCCATTTCTTTTACTTGCTCATAGATGTCTTCACTGATCTCCGCAGGGATGATCATGGCCGTATCGCCATCTTCATACTTTGCTTTGTAATCGTAAAACTCTGTCTTAGGAGCGATTTCTCCAATCACCGAGCATTCCGGCTCGTCGTTACCAAGGACGCCAATCTCGATTTCACGTGCACCTTCCAAGCCTTGTTCCACGATGATTTTGCGATCATAGTCGAACGCTTCACGGAAAGCCGTTTCCAATTCTTCGCGATTTTTCGCTTTACTGATCCCAACACTGGACCCTAAGTTTGCAGGTTTAACAAAGCATGGATACCCAAGCTCAGATTCTACCTTTTCATATGTTGTATCTGCAGCCTTTTCCCATTCAGAACGAAGGAAGTGTGCATAGCCAACTTGTGGCAGTCCTGCTTGGTCGAAAAGGTTTTTCATGATAACTTTATCCATTCCAGCTGATGATGCCAACACACCGTTTCCTACATAAGGAAGGTTTAAAAGTTCCAACATTCCTTGAACTGTTCCGTCTTCCCCGTTCGGGCCATGTAATAGTGGGAACACGACTGTTTGCGTCTGTTCCGTTTCTTCTTCGTATGTCAATGCAAGAGGTGCGATGGTTGTGCCGCCCTCTTCCAGCTTCAGTTGGTGTACGCTCTCTGCCGGTCCATTCAACAAGCCACCGCGCTTCCATTCTCCTGTTTCCGTTATGTATAACGGATATACTTCAAATTTATCTGTATCTATAGCCTTTGTTACAGCTAATGCTGTTTGCAAGGAAACTTGGTGTTCCGCTGATTTCCCGCCATATAATAAATGCAATTTTGTTTTCATATTGCTTCCCCCTCAAAGAGATGATCTATTTTATATTTTTCACCTTTATGTCCTTACTTCAATTATTTCATTATAGCACCTACATACAAGAATTCGAAACTGCTTCGTCCATTTAAGTAGGTGGAAAAGATAAAATCTTTTTCCTTAATATATGAATGTCATTCCACTGAGGTGTTGCCCGCAAACCTAAATGCCTAGATTATTTTCGACAAGTTTCTTTTCCTAGGAAATAAAATGCCGGCGATTGTTGTCATTATTTCCTGCTTTTTCGTGAAAAAAGAGAGCGGGGGCGATCCGCTCTCTCAAATTTTTATAGTTACATAATCGGGTTGATCTCCGTTCCAGGCGCTTCGCTTTCCCTGGGCGGTCCGGAAGCCTCCTCGGGCAAGCCCTGCGGGATCTTCCCTGTCCCTTCCTCCCATAGGACAAGGAAAGCTTCGACAGCAGTTCATCGCACGAAGAAAATGCGTTAGCATTTTCGAGGAGTCTGCGCGCCTTCCACTCCAATCAACCTGGTTTTTAAATAATTTCAAGTTTCTCTTCACTCTACTACCATGTAATTTTAGTCGCCTTTATTTCTTTTGGGGTAACGGTGTAGAGGTGGTCATCGATATAAAGAATACGTTGGACCATGTTCTCCCAGTCTTCATATAACGTGTTTTCCTGCTGATGCGTTATTTTGGTGTGCAGGGTAAACCCTTTTTCTGGATCAATTCCATATACCATTGCCCCTTCAAAATCGAGGCGGTAGCTGCCATCTTTTTGATTTTCGTTATACTTGGTGATTGGAAAGGCGAAAATATCTTTATCTTTGTTGAAAAGAAGTGCTTTATGATCGTGATTTAACGGCGAATTGGTAGATTGCCCACCGATAATCTCTGTATGTTTTTCAAGCGGATTTGTCGGGTCACTCACATCAAACAAGGAAATCTTCACCCCGTTTGTCAACACCCGTGTTCCCCATTGATCTTTTTCCAACTTCGTATCATAGCCAAAACCAATCAAATGATTTTCATCATACGGGTGCAAGTAATTACTGAAACCGGGGATCTTTAATTCCCCAAGCACTTTTGGCTCAGCCGGGTTGCTCAGGTCAAAGACAAATAGTGGATCTACTTCCTTGAACGTCACCACATACGCCTTATCCTGCATGAAGCGGACAGAATAGATGCGCTCTCCCCTTGCCAAGTCTTCCACACTGCTGACGACATTCATTCCACCATCTAAAATAAAGAGGTGGTTGCTTGACGGCGAGCTTTCATCCCATGCCTGCCCCTTAGTTGCGGCCACTCGAAAGTGCCCTTTATACTCATCCATGGAAAATTGGTTTAAAAGATGACCTGGAATGGCTCCATTGGCCCGGAATTCAACAGTCATGCCATCAACCGCAAATTTATAGACTTCCGTACTTTCATTATTTGCCCAGTTCGGCCCATACCCATAGTTCGGCACCGCGACATATAGGTTTTCTTTTGACATATAAATCTGATTTCCACTGCCCACATACGTTGTAATGGCCGCATCCTCTTGTGGTTGATTCAAATCGAGGGTGGCAATTGTCATAAAATTATCCTCTGTAGAATCAGGAAAATAACGGATATCCTCATAAGGGACACCTTTCAAATCTCCTTCTTCCTCCCCTTGTGTATCAGATACTCGCGGTCTCAAATCTGCCTCAGGGTGCTCTTCTAGCATCCAAAAATCAGCGTACTTGTTTGTGATTAAGTAAACGTGGTTATCTATCTTCCTGCTTGAGACATAACCCCCTTCTAGGGTGACTGTTTTTTGAACAGTTGGATTGGCTCGGTCTGTAATATCATAAACAATGGCCTTCGTTGCCTCATGCATCGGCATGATCATATCGCCTTCACTACTTTTACCTTCACCATAGCCGCCATACATCATCTTTTCATCCCAATAATGACCGATGACCACTAGCTGATTGCCATCCAAAAACAGTTGATACGGATTAAAGTCCTTATAACGTAGCTCTGTCAGCACCGTCATTTCTTCGACAGGGTCTGCCTCTGTAATCTTTAACTTTTGATCGGTTGCTTGATAGATGAAGTCGCCATCTGTTTTTACGATGTCCGCTTCATCCACTCCTTGAACCTGAACGTTTGTTTCGGAATGGCCGTCTGGACTGCCACTGCTGCTGGATTCGCTTTCGGTTGCCATATCGGCATTTGCAGCGCCGTCACTGTCCTCAGAGCTTGATGTTGATTCATCGCCACTCCTACCAAAGTTAAAGAACTGTTTACTTTCTTCCCTCTCTTGTTTCATTTGTTCCAGTCGGGCTGTTAACAATGAATTTAGTTCTTTATTGGAAGCAACCGTCGGCAATTGTTTCATAGCCGTGAATTTGATTTTCTTTTGTTTTCCGAGCGTTTTGCCGTCCACCGATTCAATTTCTCCGCTAATGTGAAGCTCATATGGTCCTTTGTTTGGGTCATAGCCGCCTTCTGGAGGAGAAACTGTGACAAAGTCTTTTGAAACTTCCAGATTTGCTTCTACCTTGTTGCCGTCCTTGTCCGTCACATAGATAGACTCATTTTCTTTGATGCTTTCTTGTTTGAACTCTTTGGTAAAAGTCAGCAACCATTTTTTATCTGAGAGTACGGTTTGCGTGTCTTTTTCGGAATAGGGATTGCCGGTGCCATTAACCGCGAAAGGTTCTCTCGATTGATAGATGAACGCGAAGATGATGGCCAGGCTTACTATAATAGAAGAAAAGATAATTACCTTTTTTTTCATGTAACTGCCCCCTTTTATACCGTTAGACGAGGGGGATGTAAAAAAGTTACATTGGAGGGAGGGAAATAAAAATACAAAAAGCCAGCAGACAATCAAACTCATCCACTGGCTTCCCGAGCAACACTACTACTCGACTTCCTATGCCATTACCTGCTCCTTCAGCTCATCAAGCCCGTAACGCCCGACAAACTTGGCAAACTGCTCACGCTTCTTGCCTTCTGCAACATATAAATCTATCAATCTATCAATATATACATACAGCGCGTCTTCCTCCAACCCGCCTGCAAACAATACTCCTGTTCTGGCATCAAGCCCCTTTGCTTTGCCCCCTACATAGAGGTCGAATCGTTCACCGTGTTGTTTGATCACGCCAATATCATTGACCAACGGCTCGCCGCAGCCGACCGGACACCCTGTATAGGCCGGCTTCAATGTAAAAGGAACCGGTCTTCCTGCAATGCGGCGGTTGATTTCTTTTGCCACAGGCATCCCTTCTTCTAGCTCTCCCTTACAGAAGTTGCAGGTGCGAAGACTTTTGACATAATTGCCGACAGGATAGCAGCTGAGCCCGACGCTTGCAAAGTCGGCCTTCACTACTTCCAAGCTGCTCTCGGGAACGTCCACATACAATTGTTGAAAGGTGGTGACTTCTAACTCCTGGTCTTCTCCCATATAGCGTGCAAGCATCAATAGCTGTTTGCCATTCAACTTAGCCCCAAAATCTATTCCTCCGTTGACCGCGAGCTTGACTAGTTTTTCTCCCATACCAACAAATCCCCTTTATTCTGTGATTTCCAACACATAAGGGAAGGCGTAAACGTTCCCGTCCAGTTTAAATTCGGCCCAAAGTTTATACATGCCAGGCTTGCTGAAGTGCGCTTCAAACACTGGTTCCTCCCCTTCGCGAGGGTGTACATGGATAAACTCGTCTAGCGCTTCATCCACCACGACCACATGTCCGAGCGCTCCAAGATAATCTTCTGGCTCTGCCCCTTCTATGTCAAAAGAAAGCACTACGTTTTCTTTTACCGAAAAGTTGTTCACATCAAGTGTTACCGAATAGCCCTCTTGTTCCTTCGTCCATTGTGTTTCTGGATCTAAATGGACATGAGCATCTTCATGCCCACCATGCTCTCCTACCATCACTGGATGGGCTTCATTTACATAATCCAGCTCACTTGGCTTGATATCGACAAACGCCTGGTACATGCCTTCTTCCAAATCTGCCTTCGCTGTAAAAACACCTTCAGAAACCTTTTCTGGATGTAAATGGTTGAATTTCTCCAAATCCTCACTGATTACAATTAGATGCATCAGTTTTTCGTGATTTACTTCAAGACTATCCATTGGGTTGCCTTCGAGATCTGTCAGGGTAATGGTTAGTTCTTCCCCATCTAGCTTTAAATCTGCTTGAACTTCACTAGCGGACTCTCCTTCATGTTCGCCATGATCGTCGTGCCCACCGTCATTCCCTTCCTCTTCATGTTCACCATGTCCTTCTTCCTCACCGTGCGCTTCTTCATCCTGATGTTCCTCATGACTGCCTTCCTCACCTTGCGATACATTTTCACTTGCATAAAACGAATACGCCGTATAGCCTCCGACCACTAACAACAGATAAACAAGCGCAGATCCAATCCATTTTTTCATCGTGTTCCCACCTTATCGACCTTATTAAAGTTTCACTTTTTGCAATCTGAGTGCATTCAATACAACCGATACCGAACTGAATGCCATTGCTGCTCCTGCCACCCACGGCGCCAAGAAGCCTAAAGCCGCAATTGGAATTCCCATGGAGTTATATGCAAATGCCCAGAATAGATTTTGTTTGATGTTAGTAATGGTTTTTTTACTCATAATGATGGCATCGGCAATGCTGTTTAGGTCACCGCGCATTAACGTGATGTCTGCTGCTTCCATCGCGACATCTGTTCCTGTTCCAATTGCCATTCCGATATCCGCTGTTACCAAGGCTGGAGCGTCATTAATGCCATCGCCGACCATTGCCACTTTCTTGCCTTGTTTTTTGAAGCTTTGCTACTTCTTCCGCTTTTTGTTCGGGAAGTACTTCGGCAATGACTTGATCGATTCCGGCATGGTGAGCAATGGCTTTTGCTGTCCGTTCGTTATCGCCTGTCATCATGACAACTTCCAGCCCCATATCCTTTTAACCGTTTTACTTGCTTGTTTAGAAGTATCCTTTATGGTGTCTGCAACCGCGATGATGCCTTTGTATTCTCCATTCACCGCAATGAGCATAGCCGTTTTTCCATTCGTTTCAAGCTCACGGACCACTCCTTCCGCGTGCTCAACAGAGACATGGTGCTTGTTCATTAATTTACGCGTACCAATCACCACTGTGTCTTCTCCTACGACCGCTTCGATACCATAGCCGGGTATTGCTTCAAATGACCCCACAGAGCCAAACTCGATACCTTTTGCTTGGATTCCTTCTACAATCGCTTGCGCCAGTGGATGTTCGGATTGTTTCTCCGCTGCTCCAACCATTGCAAGAATTGTCGCTTCATCCTCACCAGCTTCAAGCTTTACATCGGTTAGCACAGGTGCTCCATTTGTCACCGTACCTGTTTTGTCCAGCACAACAGTTGTAATGCGGTGCGTCTGCTCTAGGTGCTCGCCGCCTTTAAAAAGGATACCGAGTTCGGCTGCCCGTCCGGATCCCGCCATGATAGATGTTGGCGTTGCAAGGCCAAGTGCACACGGGCAAGCAATAACCAGAACCGCAATCAAGTTCACCAATGCTTGCGCGAAGTTTCCTGGATCGACGATAAAATACCAAACTAAGAAAGTAAGGACCGCGATTCCCACAACAATTGGAACGAAAATGCCGGAAATTTTATCTGCCAGGCGCTGAATCGGTGCTTTGGAGCCTTGTGCCTGCTCTACAATCCGGATGATTTGAGCAAGGGCTGTTTCTTTTCCGACTTTTGTTGCTTTCATTTTCAAGAAGCCGTTCTTATTTATAGTAGAACCATAGACAGAATCTCCTGATTTTTTATCGACAGGAATGCTTTCTCCAGTCAGCATGGACTCATCCATCGCTGATTGCCCTTCGACAATTTCGCCATCAACAGGAACTTTCTCCCCCGGCTTAACAGAAACGATATCTCCTACCAGGACCTCATCCAATGGAATTTCCATTTCTTTTCCATCTCGTAAAACAAGGGCCGTTTTTGCCTGTAGGCCCATCAATTTTTTGATTGCTTCGGAAGAGCGCCCCTTCGCTCTTACTTCAAAAAGCTTTCCTAAAATAATTAGGGTGATAATGACTGCACTTGTTTCAAAATACAGCTCGACCATATGCGCACCTGAACCAATTGATTCAACCGATAAATACAAACTGTACACATACGCTGCAGTTGTTCCGAGTGCCACCAATACGTCCATATTCGCACTTTTATTTTTCAGCGCTTTATAAGCACCTGTGTAGAATTGCCAGCCAATGAAAAATTGGACAGGGGTCGCAAGTGCGAGCTGCACCCACGGATTCATCAGCATATCAGGCAGATAAATAAAAGAAGTAATGGAAAAGTGACTCACCATTGCCCAAAGCAACGGGACTGTCAGGATTAACGAGAAAACAAACTTGCCTTGTTGCTTTTCTAATTCCTTTTGACGGAAGTTCTCGGCACTTTCACTTTTTTCTACTTTTTCCGTAGCACCGTAACCCGCTTTTTCAATAAGGGCAATGATGTCAGACGGCTTTAGCTTGGAAGGATTATATTCCACCGTCCCGCTTTCTAAAGCAAGATTTACATTAGCAGAATTCACGCCTTCCATTTTACCGAGCACCTTTTCGATTCTGCTGGAACATGCCGCACACGTCATTCCGGTGATAAGGAATTCTGCTTTTTCTTTCACGACATCATAGCCAAGGTCCTGGATCTTTTTCTCAATGTCTTTTTCAGATACTTGTTTCGGATCATAGATGACAGATGCGTTTTCAAGGGCAAGGTTCACATTGGCCGTTTCCACCCCGGCCAGTTTGTTCAATCCTCTTTCCACCCTTGTGGAACAAGCAGCACATGTCATTCCCGTTATCTGTAATCTGGTTTCTTTTTTCTTCTGATCACTCATCATGCTGACCTCCTTTATACCTATAGGGGGTATATTATTCTGCAAATAAAACGTGCTGTTCTCGTAAGAAAAGCACGTATCTGACCAGAGAGATTATGCTACTTCATAACCTTCTTCGTCGATTGTTTCCTTAATTTTATCCACTGTTACTTGCTCGCTTTTGTATTCTACCGCTACAGTTCCGGATGCAAGATCCACCTTAACGGAATTCACACCTTCAAGTTCCCCAACGCTTCCTTCCACCGCTTTTACACAATGACCGCAACTCATACCATTTACTTTTAATGTTACTTGTTCCATTTTTATCTCCCCTTATTTCATCAGTCTTTTAACTGTTACTAATAGTTCATCTATCACTTCTGTATCGCCATCTTGAATTCTTTCCACGATACAGGATTTCATATGTCCCTCTAAAAGCATTTTCCCAAGTCCATTTAGTGCAGACTGTACTGCAGAGATTTGAGTGAGCACATCATCACAATAGGTGTCCTCTTCAATCAAACGTTTAACCCCTCGCACCTGACCTTCAATACGGTTCAAGCGTGAGATCAACGCCTTCTTTTGTTCTTCAGAATGGTGACTTTTACGCTCACCTTTGTCTGTATGGCAACACTCTTCATTTAAAGTTTCAACTGGAAGGTTTTCCATCGTTCTTGACCTCCTATCTCTTATAAAGTAACATACCCCTATACGGTATGTAAAGGAATTGAATTTATAATTTTACAATAACTTCAGAAGAGGTACGTTACCATGTGGAAAGATCAAGTACTAGAATGGTTTTCAGCAGTAGGACCGTTTGCTATCCTACTTAGTATTCTTTTCAATACCATCATAAGCATACTCGCTTTTATGCCGAGTGTGTTCCTTACCGCTGCCAATCTGGCATTCTTTGGATTTTGGTGGGGGACGTTGATTTCGTTTTTAGGGGAATCGATTGGGGCAGTTGTAAGCTTTTGGTTGTATCGAAAAGGCATAAAGAAGTTCGCACCGGATGCGTTGATGAAAAATAAATGGCTGGTAAGATTGCAGGAGACTGATGGCAGGGAAGCATTTTTGTTAGTTCTCGCTTTACGATTATTCCCATTTGCGCCATCTGGACTTGTTACATTGGCAGGAGCTACAAGCAGAATAGGCTTGGTGGGGTTTGCCGTTGCGAGTACGGTCGGAAAGATTCCAGCTTTGATGTTAGAGGCAGTTTCTGTGTATCAGGTACTGCAATGGAATACGGCCGGAAAGGTAATCTTGGCTTTGGTGGCGGTTGGGGTTGTGGTGTTGGTGTTACGCGGGCGTTTGAAGAGATAGCTGGTATGATAAATAAGGAAAATTCAGTTTTAAAATTTTGAAGATTGTTTAAACGCCGCTGTTCCTTTCCACAAATGGCTTCGCTTTCCTAGGGGCGCTGCTGGAGCCTCCTCGGCTTACGCCTGCGGGGTCTCCACCTAGCGCTATCTCCCTCAGGAGTCTCCGCCATTTGCTCCAATCCACAGCTGAAAATTGAGTAGATGTTAGATACTTTTTCATAAACCCTTAAATGAATGAAGCCATCTTGTTGATTGGAGTGGAAGGCGCGTAGACGCCCGCGGGAGGAAGGGACAGGGAAGACCCCGCAACGGAGTGAGGAGGCTTCCGGACCGCCCGCAGGCAAGCGAAGCGCCTGGAACGGAAATCAACCGGATTATAAATTTTCCTTTTTTAATAAAAACAGAGCCCCTACTAAAAAGGCTCTGTATCAGCTCGTTTATTCTTCTATTAAGATCTTCCCCTCGGACACACTCCCAAGCAAAAAGTCACTTTCGTCATTTCCATAAAAACTTAAATGATGCAGCGGCCTTGTCATCGCCACATATAACAGCTTTACGTCAATTTCGGTTTCGGTGAAAACCTCATCCAACGTGCACAACAGCACAGCGTCAAACTCCAGTCCCTTTGCCAACTGCGCATGGACAATGACGACATCCTCCTGGTTGATTTCCTCATTTTCCAAGAGCAATTGCACCTTTAAGTCTGTATATTTGCTAAGCATCCCCTCAATCTTCTTACATTCCTTCTCGGTTTTCCCAATCACTGCGATCGTTTTTCGACCGTCTTTATACAACTTCACTATTTCCGCCTCTAGCATGCCCGCCATTTTAGCCGCCCCACCAGAGGTAGACCATTTATGAAAGGTCGGTTTCGCACCATGCCTCACCACAGGCTCCACTTTTGGGAGTTCAAAAGGCAACAGCTTTAAAATGTCATTAGCCGTTTCCATGATTTCCACTGTTGTACGATAACTTTTTTGCAACGTCGTGTAGGCAGCCCTTGGGAAAATTTCCTCCTTCACCTTGTTCCAATCCTGAATGCCGCGATAAGAATGGATTCCTTGTGCCAAGTCACCTACAATGGTGAACATATCCGTTTCCAACGCGCTTTTTAACGCTGCCAGCTGAAAATAACTGTAATCCTGCGCTTCATCAATGACCACATTCCGAGCACGCAAATCTTTATCTATCCCATACAAATAGTGCTGCAAATAAAGTAACCCTGCCAAGTCTTCTAGCTCATACTGCCTTTGTCTATGTAATTTCACTTGATGGTCGACAAAGTACTTAATCTGATAGTCATCCAAATAATCACTTGCATACTTCGAAAAAGTGGCACGGTCTGTTACCAGCTCTTTAAAATAATGAAAAAGTGTGTGCTTAGGAAGCTTGCGGATAAAAGCGTTAACGGCTGTTCTGGATTCCCGTTTAATCTCCTCTATCATCTCATCCTTTTTGTCCATCGCTTTTGTCACATAGCTTTTTCGTTTAGCAGGATCAAGGTTCATATTGAACAGAGCTTTGTCGAGTTTGTTGTCGTAGAATCTCTCCACTTTATGCAACAGTACTTTTTTCTCTGTACGCACATAGTTTTGCAGAACACTTTTCACCTTTTCCACTCGACGATAATACGGGAGGTAGGTATATTCGTTGCGAATCAGGTTTTCCATTTTTTCAGCGGTGTAGAGTTTGAATTTAGAAGTCAGATAGAAATCTTCTGTTGGAATGAGTGTTTCTAAGATGTCAGATAGATAGCGGTCGATGATGTCTTTGAATTCGAGCGAGCCTTTGAAGCTTGCTAACCATTGGACCATTTCGGGATCTTCATATTCGTGATTAATGAAGCCCATCAACTTTTCGGACGGAGGTCGCAATTTCACCTTTTTGCCAATGCAGCTTAAGACAAAATCAATAAATGTTGTCTGTAAGATCCGGTCCACCCCAAGCTCTGGAAGGACTTCAGAGATGTAGTCGATGAATAGATTGTTCGGTGCGAGGATCATCAGTTGTTCCGGTCGAAATTGATCCTGGTAGGTATAGATAAAATAAGAAATTCGGTGAAGCGCTATGGTCGTCTTTCCGCTCCCTGCCGCTCCTTGCACGATAATCGGTTTATTTAAATCCGCGCGGATGATTCTATTTTGTTCTTCTTGAATGGTAGAGACGATATCGGTCAGGCGGTTGCTGGAACTTCCGGAAAGCGATTCTTGTAGAAGTTCGTCTGTCGTTGTCAGGTCAACATCCCTTATGTCTTGGAGCTCGCCGTCTTCCATAATATATTGACGTTTCAAGGAAAGGTACCCGTCATACGTTTCCCCTTCCGCTTCGTACTCCACTTCACCAAGCCTGCCGTCATAGTATAGGTTTGCTATCGGGGAACGCCAATCAACAATGATCGGGTCTTGGGTTTCTCGATCAAATAATGAGGCCTTTCCAAAGTAAAGGACTTCCTCTTCTTCTTTGCCAGCCCGCTTGTAATCAATTCTGGCAAAGTAGGGCTTATGGTAGATTTTCTTGAGGCTGCGAATCTCTTCTGTCGATCGCTGGAGCATGTTCGCATTGGTGAGCATGTTCAAATAACTTAAACTACTGTCTGAAAAATCAGTTCCATCCAACGCTTCTTTAAAACTGGATTTAAACGATTCCTCATCCAACTCTGTTGCTTTGATGACAATGTCCATATACTTTTTGGTAAAGATAAGCCGTTCTACTTCCTGATTAAAGTCAGGATGCTTTTTCTTCATTTCTGCCAAACTCTTCACACTCCCCAGGTTTATGTAGAGACGCAAAAAACCATGAACTAGAGTTTTCTCCATTCATGGTAACTATCCCTTAAGGAACCTTTTCAAAGTACACAACGGTTTTCTGTTCTTTTTTGCCGGAAAAATAATTATAACCGCTTACAAAACAATTTGCAATTTTCCATCAGATTTGCTACTTTCCCTTGTCAGCTCCCGAACACAAATGTAAACTTAGATTATATTTTAGTTTACATATAATTTAGGAGTGATTACTTTGACTTGGAAACAGCTTGCAGAAAAAGTGGTAGAAGGTTATCACATAACACCCGAGGAAGCCTTAAGCATATTAAACGAAGACGACGACAACGTATTAGAACTCATCCAATCAGCCTTTCATATCCGCAAACACTACTACGGAAAAAAAGTAAAACTGAACCTGATCATTAACGCAAAAAGCGGATTATGCCCAGAAGATTGCGGCTACTGCTCCCAATCCATGAAAGCAGACACCGAAATTGACAGCTATCCGCTTGTCAGCAAAAAAATAATCGTCGACGGAGCGAAAGAGGCCAAGAAAAATAAAATCGGCACCTACTGCATCGTCATGAGTGGCCGAAAGCCTACAAACCGAGACGTGGACACAGTGGTGCAGGCGGTTCAAGATATTAAAAAAGATGTAGATAATATGAAGATTTGCGCATGTTTGGGGATAGTTAACGATGCACAAGCGAAGCTCTTGAAGGAAGCCGGTGTGGACCGATTCAACCATAACATCAATACAAGTAAAGGTCATCACAGCGAGATTACCACGACACATGATTACGAGGACCGTATCCGCACACTTGAAACACTGAAAAGTGCAGGAATCTCCCCTTGTTCTGGTGTAATTTGCGGAATGGGTGAAACGCTGGAGGATATCGTAGAAATGGCATTTTCGCTAAAAGAATTAGATGCGGACTCTATCCCAGTCAATTTCCTGCATCCAATCGAGGGGACAAAGCTTGCCGGTATGGATGATCTGACTCCCCTAAAATGCCTGAAGATCCTTGCGATGTTCCGCTATGTGAATCCAACAAAAGAGATCAGAATCTCCGGAGGCCGCGAATACAATCTTCGTACACTTCAAAGTATGGGGCTTTACATGGCGAATTCTATCTTTGTCGGTGACTATTTAACCACTAGCGGCCAAGCATCCAACCAAGATCACCAAATGATTAAAGACCTTGGTTTTGAGATTGAGGAAAATGCATTCGAAACAGAAAGCCAGCAGTTTGCCGGCGTGTAAGCAGCATTCATGGACAGTGGAACAGCCCGTGCCACTGTCCTGTTTTTATTTAACACCTATAGAGAACTTTTCATTCATTAACGCCAGGCGGTAAGGGGATAATTCTGCTGTCATAATTTCGCTTTGTACGGCAGGGTCGTTATTCATAAACCTTTCTGCTTCGGTTTCGTTACGTGCCAAGAATATAACAATCCCAAACCCCGTTTCATCCGTCTGTTCGGTTCTTCCCGCAAGTATGACCACTCCACTGTCCACATTCTTTTTTAAGTAGCTGAAGTGTCTGGATACTATTGTTTTTTCCTCTTCCGTCCAATGCTCAGGATCATATAATCTTTCGGGCAATCTTAGTAAATAGATATAGGTTTGCAGGCTCATGGATTTCCCCACTCCTTTCCTTTCCTTAAATTTCTACAAATTATGAGGAAATCCTTTTCCTGAAGGCAGAAAAACAATCACGTTAGAAAAACCGGGCAAAAAAACGCCCTGTCTTCTTCTGCTTAGCATAGAACCTCATTATTCTGTGGGCCACCGCTGTTCCTTTCCGCAAACGGCTTCGCTTTCCTAGGGGCCCTGCTGGAGCCTCCTCGGCAAGCCTGCGGGGTCTCCACCTAGCGCTATCTCCCTCAGGAGTCTTCGCCTTTTGCTCCAATCCACAGCTAGAAGTTATGGCATAGAAATGTTATTGGATGATCAAAATTTCTACTAGAAACTTTATTAAACTTAAAGTGAATGAAGTACCCGTGGTGATTGTAGTGGAAGGCGCGCAGACGCCCGCAGGAGGAAGGGACAGGTGAAACCCCGCAACGGAGTGAGGAGGCTCACGGACCGCCCGCAGGCAAGCGAAGCGCCTGGAACGGAAATCAACTTGTATTACATTTTCCCTATAAAAAAGAGACAGCATGAGCTGTCCCCAAAAAATAAATATTCTTAACCGTTCACTACCGTCCCACCGTTAATGTGAATCATTTGTCCGGACACATAGGAGGAATCCTCTGAAGCTAGGTAAACATAGGCCGGAGCTAGTTCAGCAGGTTGGCCCGGACGCCCCATTGGAGAATCGGTACCGAACTCCTCTACCTGTTCTCCATCAAAGGATGCCGGAATAAGAGGCGTCCAAATTGGTCCAGGTGCTACACCGTTCACTCTGATTCCGCTGCCCACGATGTTCTCTGACAAGGAACGCGTCAACGCTACAATTGCTCCTTTGGTTGCCGAATAGTCCATTAATACAGGCATTCCTTTATAGGCCACCACAGAAGCCGTGTTGATGATGGAGCTTCCTTTATCAAGATATGGCATTGCCGCCTGGATAAAATAAAAGTAGGAAAAGATATTTGTCTGGAACGTACGCAACAGCTGCTCTTCGGAGATATCCTCGATCTTCTTCTGCACATGCTGTTCGGCAGCATTGTTCACGAGAATATGTAAACCTCCCAACTCTTCTGCTGTCTGTTTTACTACATCTGTACAAAAATCCTTTTGGCCGATATCACCAGAATACAACAGACATTTGGCGCCGTATTGTTCCACCATTTGCTTTGTTTCTTTTGCATCATCATGTTCATCAAGATAAACAATGCTGATGTTGGCGCCTTCTTTTGCATAGGCAATCGCCACTGCACGGCCGATTCCGCTGTCGCCGCCAGTTATAATGGCATTTTTCCTTTTTAGTTTGCCGCTTCCCTTATATTCAGGGTTATCGCAGATTGGTTCTGGGATCATTTCATTTTCGTCACCAGGTTGTTTGCCTTGTTCTTGTGGCGGTTGGCCATCTGTTTGTACGGAATAAAATCGTTCTTCGCTCATTTTCTCCACTCCTTTTTGGAATTTGTTAATTTCCGCTGTTACTTTTTCTATTTTCGAATGATAAAGAGCAGCCTTTGTGCTTCGGGGCTGCCCTATAGTTCTTATCTATGGTTGTGGCATTTATGAATTGGAGTTCGAGTTGTTGCTGCTGTTGCTGTTATTGCCGCTATTGCTGTTATTGCCACTGTTGCTGTTGTTACCGCTGTTGCTGTTGTTGCCGCTGTTGCTGTTATTGCCGCTATTGCTGTTGTTGCCGCTATTGCTGTTGTTACCGCTATTGCTGTTATTCCCGCTGTTGCTGTTGTTGCCGCTGTTGCTGTTGTTACCGCTATTGCTGTTATTCCCGCTGTTGCTGTTGTTGCCGCTGTTGCTGTTATTCCCGCTGTTGCTGTTGTTACCGCTGTTGCTGTTGTTCCCGCTGTTGCTGTTGTTCCCGCTATTGCTGTTGGTGCCGCTATTGCTGTTATTCCCGCTATTGCTGTTGTTGCCGCCTTTTTGGCCGATTTCTTCAAAGTGCTCTCTGCCGTGTTCATTCAGCGTCTTGTTACCGCCTTTTTGGCCGATTTCCTCGAAATGCTCCTGACCATGCTCCTGCTTGGTCTTTTCTCCACCCTTACGGCCGCGCTCTTCGTAAGTCATTGTAGAGTTGTTAGAATTGTTGCTATTGTTGCCGCTGTTGCTGTTGTTGCCGCTATTATTAGAATTATTGTTACTATTGTTATTGTTGTTAGCCATCTTAAATCCTCTCCTTTAAGTAATTATTAAAAGATGCTTAAGTACTGACCTACATCCAATCGTCTACTTCACGTTCCGCCTCATCTTTTGACTTCCCGTGGCGCTCCTGAATTTTGCCTACCAGTTTATCACGATCTCCCTCAATTTGTTGAAGATCATCATCCGTGAGATTTCCCCATTTCTTCTTGGCGTCACCTTTCATCTGGTTCCACTTACCTTTCATGGTTGTCTGATTCATAATCAACATCACCTCCCACTTCAATTTGTGACATCTGATAGCTCGTCACTAGTTACTCCATTTCCTTTTTTACATAATTTAAAACCTAATTACTGGGACAAAATCTTATTCCAACTTTTGGCCTAAATCCACTCTTCTCCAAACAATTAAAAAAAATATTGGTTTAACATTTTACAGGCTAGGGAATTACCTTCTGTGTAGACGTTGAAAAAAAATAACCAAAACTATATTAGGAGGAAAATCATATGTTATGGACAATTTTTGCAGTACTTTTAGTTCTTTGGTTACTTGGTTTCGCAATGGAAATCGGCGGAGGACTAATTCACATTCTTTTAGTTCTTGCAGTGTTAGCTATCGTGTTTAACCTATTCGGAAGAAAACGTGGTGTCAGGTAACTCATCCATAAATTTCTACGATTAATTGAATTCTCTAAGGGAAAAACAAATAGTACAGTTACTTTAAGTCGGACGTTTAGGAGGCATATCACTATGTTATGGACAATCTTTGCAGTATTACTTATTCTTTGGTTACTTGGATTCTCTTTTGATATCGCAGGGAACCTCATTCACATTATTCTTGTATTAGCACTAATCGCTTTAGTCTTTAACTTATTCGCTGGCCGCAGAAGGCCTTAGGTATAGAAACAAAAGAAAAAAGCTGGAAAGAATCAGTGTTGTCACTGAAACTTTCCAGCTTTTTTTGTTGGTGAGAAAATCACACTGACGCCGCTGTTGATTTCCGCAAATGGCTTCGCTTTCCTAGGGGCTGACGAGAGCCTCCTCGGCAAGCCTGCGGGGTCTCCACCTAGCGCTATCTCCCTCAGAAGTCTTCGCCTTTTGCTCCAATCAACAGCTAGGATATCTTAGCTACTGCAATATCCTTTTTGCTTCGAAGAAACGTTGGAGGCCGGTGATGATTTCGACTGCCAGGAATATCAGGGTGGTCCATAGGACAAATGCAGGCAGCAGCATCATGAGGGAGAGCAAGATAAATCCTTCTGTTCTTTCTGCAAGCCCGGCTTGATAATAAAAGGACTTCATCCCCTGCTTTTCAGAAACCGCCCCGACCGTCAAAAAGACCGTAATGGAGAAAATAATGGACACGCTCAACAATAACAATGCCCACTGTATTTCGGGATAGACAAAAGCTACACCGAGGATGACGCTGATCTCAACCAGTCGATCAAAAGTGACATCCATCACCGTTCCCCATGGAGAGGACTTCGTTTTGCGAGCCATGGTGCCATCGACCGCATCAAGAAAGCCCGAAATCCACAGAACCAATACTGCTATGATGGGCAGACCAAAATAGAAGAAAGCTCCGGATGACACGCCAATGAAAAAAGAAATGACAGTCACCTGGTTTGGTGTCAATCCTAACTTCAACAATTGCTCCGCCGTATTTGATATCAATGGTTGTACATATTTTCGGGCATGCGTATCAAGCATAAGAACCTTCCTTTTATAATGAATTTTTAAAATGTACGATATCCTGTTCTTTTTTCACCGAGACCCATAAGTGTTCGCCCAGCTCTAAATTTTCCATTGAAGGAAGTGTGAGCTTTTGATGGAGGGATTCTATTTGAATATCATAAAAAAGACTGCCGTGTTTTACTTTTTTCTGTACTACTTTACCTGCATGGGATTGATAGCAGTCCTCTGATAGTTCTTTCACTAAGGTTAATTTTTTGGAATGAATAAAGGCATCCTTTCCAATTAAAAGACCATCAGAATAGAATTTTGCCACAAATGGTGTTGCCGGCTCTTCATAAACGTCCATCGGTTTGCCAATCTGCTGGACTTTTTGCTCTGCAAATACTACGACCCTATCGCCCATCAGCATGGCTTCTTCTATATCATGGGTGATAAAAAGGCTTGCAATACCTTCTTCTTTCAATAAATTTCTCACCCATAATCTGAGTTCGTCCCTTTTTTCATTATCTATGCTGCTAAACGGCTCGTCCAACAACATAAGCTGCGGATTTGTTATCAATGCGCGGGCCAGTGCCACCCTTTGCTGCTGCCCGCCGGAAAGTTCATAAGGATAATTTTTTCCGTAGCCCTCAAGTCCAACTTTCATGAGAAAATTAGCAGCCTGCTCTTTTCGCTCAGCTTTTGTCCCTTTTCTTTTAAAAGATAAACCGCTCATGACATTTTCCAAGACAGTCATATGCGGAAACAAAAGCGGTTGCTGAAACATCATTACGATTGGACGCTGATTGGCCTGCATGGAGGTGATATCCTTTTCCCCTACTTTAATGCTTCCTGCTGAAACGGGTTCCAGTCCTGCAAGGCACTTCAATAAAGTCGATTTTCCGCTTCCTGATGGGCCGACAACACTGATGATTTCTCCTAGATCAATCGTTAAACTCATATTACTAATGATGCATTTCTCACCATAACTTTTCGATAATTTTTTGATTACTATTTTTTCATTCAATCTAAAAACACCCTTTTCTGATAAGGAATCACCAGTCGAAACACTAGCTCAAACCCGATCATCACACAAATCGGTAGCAGTGCAAACACGATCGAAAAACTAGCAATGACTGCTTCATCTACTGACGACAAGAACGGAAAATATAGCATTGCCAACGTCAACACGTTTCCACCACCGATGATGGATGTTAGCGCGTATTGACTTAGGGAAATCACAAAAATTAAAAACACCATACTTCGAAAGCTTGGCAATAATTGCGGCAAGTAAATTCGGTAGAGGATTGCCATTTTTGTGCCACCAAGGGAGCTTGCTTGTTCCTCCCACTTCTGCCCCAGTCTTTCAAAGCCCGATCGTAATATTTTTATAGAATAAGGTACTGTCGGGATGAGGTGAACCAACACAACACCAAGCCACTGATCCGCCAAGCCCAACCGTATCATGGTGATATGAATTCCCATCGCCACCGCGAGGCTAGGAATAAGGATTGGGAGGAGGAGCACCACTTCAACGAGCGATTTTCCTCTGAAAGTGTGAAAAGCCAGTGCCCTTGCAGCCGGTACAGCGATCAACAAATTTAGGAGAATAACCATAATCCCAATCAAAAGCGTCATTCCAATTGCCGAATAAAAGCGTGAATCATTTAGCAGGACGGTAAAGCCTCTGACAGAAAATGATGTTGGAATAATTTCGCCCCACCGCCAACCGTACGATACGCTCTTCACCAGCAATAGCAGGACAGGAAAAAAGAGAACGGACGCGAAAATGATATACAAAATACTCAAGTTTCTATTCTTTCTCATCCTACATCCCGTTTCCTTTCATCATCCGATACCGTGACCTTGACACCATACTTAACAGGATGATAAGCAGACCAAAGATTATCGCGGTCACTGTCATCATCACAGCAAATGATTCCGGCCTTTTGCTCCAGTCCCCTTGATAAAACCACTCATACGCTAGGACAGATACCATTTTCGGATAAGTCGTCCCAAGTAAATACGGCACTTCAAATGCCGCCAATATAAAGGCAAAAACAATCAGCCCCGCTTCCATCAGCACCGGAAACAACCACGGCCACTCCACTGTTTTAAAGACATGCCATTTGTTGCCGCCAAGAGTCATCACCACATTTGGCAAATCCCGGTTGAGCTGTGCATATACAGGCAACAACATTAGCACGACAAAGGGAATTTCTTTTAACGTGTACGTTATGATGATGCCAATCCCTAAGCGGTCATTGGTCAGTACCGGAAATTGATCCGGACTATCTATGATGGACATGGCATACAACAGGGTGGAAAACCAACCTGTTTGCGAAAAGAGCAGAATCATCATATATCCCCAAACAAAATGAGGAAATAGCATTGGCAACCAAACAACTGACCTTGCCAAGTGGTTGTTCAAGGTTTCAAATAGGAATTTAGTTAGTAAAAGACCACATACGAGAGACAGTGCCGTTGAAACGAAGGCAATCCTGAGACTGTATGTTAACGACTCCAGAAAAGCCTCGTTCTCAAATATGTTTTTATATGCATCCAAGGAAAAGCCGTTTAAGGTTGTCACACTCTCTTGTGCCGCCATAAACAGCCCATAGACGACAAGGCAGAATGTAAAAAGAAAAGCTGGTAGGAGCGCAAGACTCCAGCTATTGCTTTTGAACCACTTCATTGACCCAATGCTCCTTCAACCAATTCACATATTCTGCATCCACTTCTGGTAACAGGCTTTCACTCAACTTTTCCGGTGACAGGACAGAAGCTCCGCGATCCATATCGGCTAGCTTTTTCTGTGATTCTTCTGGCAGCTTTGTTGGATCCAGCGCCATATTTTCTCCCCAATATGTCGACTCGTATTTGGCAAGTTGTGCATCTGGGGACATCAAGAAATCAATCGCCACCATCGCTCCTGCTTTATTTGGACTGTTAAACGGGATCGCCAGAAAGTGCGTGTTACCGATAGAACCTGAATATAACACAAAAGATTTCGTGCTTTCAGGGAAAACGCCGTCCTTGATAAGACTTTCCGCCCTGGCCTCGTTATACCCCATCGTCATCCAGACTTCCCCTTGGCTGTAGAGGCGGTCGAGATCGGTTAGAGTTGCTGGGTAGGTTTCCCCGTTTCTCCATAAGGACGGCTGGATTTCTCTTAGATAGCTCCAGATGTCTTCTTCGTGTTCCGCTAAAACCTCTTCATCGAAGCCGTTTTCTAATAATTTCTCCGGTCCGCCCACCGCATCGTAGAGGACATGTCTAAGGAACGCATTCCCTGTAAAATCATTGGCATCAGGATACGTGAACTTTCCTGGGTTTTCTTTTATCCAATCTTTTAACTCTTCAAAGTTGGCAGGAGGGGTTGGGATTTTTTCTTCATCATATTGAAAGACGAACTGCACTTTCCCCCAAGGCGCCTCCAGTCCTTCCACTTCCGTACCGAAATCATATTGGACGTCAAGACTTTCTGTGTCGACATAGTTCTGATAGTTTGGGAGTTTTTCGCTGAATGGACCGTAAAGTAGTTCAAACTCCTTGGCGTTCTTGAAGTTTTCCCCGTTTATCCAGATGATGTCGATGGTGCCTTCTTCTTTGTTTGCACGCTTTTCCGTAGATAGTTTTTGAAGGATTTCATTTGTATCCATTGGGACTCGTTCTAGTTCGATATTATGCGCTTCTTTTAGATTCGGTGCGACCCATTCATCCATGTAGCGGTTGATTCCGTCATCTCCGCCCCACATAAAAATGCGCACTTTGGAGCCGTCGGCAAGATTGGTGATGTCGCTCCATTCTTTTTCTTTTATTTCTTCGCCGGCGTTGTCGTTGCTTGAGTTTGAGTTGGTGTTCGAGCAACCAGCTGCTATTAAAAGTACGATTATTAATGATAATGCCAGTAACCTTGTCTTTATCATAGGCGTCCCTCTTCTCTCTTTATCGAATCTCTCTATCTATATATATAACACTATCCTTTTATACTTTAAAATGTTGGTATGTTTAGGGTGGGTTTAGGTTCTTTATGAACCTAACGTTTTGGGTTGAGGATTTGGATCACTTTTGGGTGAATTTTGGTCGGAACGCTGATGGACGGGGGGTCTGTAAGATGATTTATCTTCCATTTTGGACAAATGTCCGAAGTTTTTCAGTTTTTGACCGAAGTTTTGGCAAAGTTGACCGAAGTTTTTACAAAAGTGTCCAAAGATTTCCGGAATTTGACCGAACGAAATTTTCAAATGACCGAACGTCTTGAAATGTTGACCGAACCTGACTATGAATTTGTCCGAACTATTGCCAAAAAGTAGCTAAAATTGTCCGAAGCATCCGCTTAATTGACCGAACGGTTTAAAAGCATCTAAAAAACATAAAAATCATCTAAAAAACCCTTCATTTTCCCCAAAAACTAAAAAAACGCATGGACCAACTCACTAAAAGAATCAATCCATGCGTTTTTTTTATCTTATTTTGTTAATGCATCCGTCAACACAGGTACAACCTGCTTCTTACGGGACACAACACCCTTCAACAAAGCAGTGTTGTTCTCAAGCTTTACGTTGTATGCTTTCTCCACAACCGGAGCTTGGGATCCTAGTGCAAGTGCAACAGAATCATTCTCCAAGATATCCGTTACGACAAGTAAGAACAAATCTAAGTCCTTGTCCGCAACGTTGGCTGTTATTACTGCTTCTAACTCTGCTTGTTTTGCAAGAACGTCGTTTGTATCCACCGTGTTTACTTGTGCGATTTCCACTTTGTAATCACCCATTTGGAATTCTTTAGCGTCCAGAGAGATAAGCTGCTCTACTGTTTTGTCGCTAATGTCCGCTCCCGCTTTTAACATCGCTAAGCCGTACTCCTCTGCATTCACACCCGCGATTTCTGCAAGTTCTTTAGCAGCTTGTACATCTTGTTCTGTGCAAGTCGGGGATTTGAATAATAGAGAGTCAGAAATGATGGCAGAAAGCATCAAACCTGCAACCGGTTTGGAGATTTCCACGCCATTTTCTTTGTAAAGCTTGTTCAAGATTGTCGCTGTGCAACCAACAGGCTCTGCACGGTAGTATAAAGGATCTGCTGTTTCAAAGTTTGCAATACGGTGGTGATCGATTACTTCAAGGATGCGAACTTGATCGATATCACTTACGCTTTGTTGGCGCTCGTTGTGGTCAACCAAAATTACTTCCTTTACTTCGTTTGCAACAGTTTCCACAAGGCGCGGAACTTCACTGTTGAATTCTTTTAACGCATATTCTGTTTCACCGTTAAGTTCACCTAAGCGAACCTGCTCTGCATCCATGCCTAATTGTTTTTTTAACTCTGCATAAGCGATGGCTGAACAGATGGAATCTGTATCTGGGTTTTTATGTCCTAGTACTAAAACTTTTGTCATGAGTACTCTCCTTGCGTATATGTTTTATCGAGCTAATTCTACTAACTCTTCCACTTTGTATATTACCTTAAAACAACTTTTGTTTCAAAATGAAAATCTATTTGTCCTATCACTTTTCCAAATACTCTGCAGAACGATATTTTCCCATCAGGTTAGGGTAGGAATTAGTAACACTATTTAATGGAGGGTCTGATATGCCTAATCATTCAAAATTACCTACCTATCCTGCTTCCCTATGGAAGGAACAAGACTCAGACAATACCTTTTCCCCGCTTACGGAGGATGTCTCAGCGGATGTGACTGTCATCGGTGCTGGGATTACCGGGATCACAGCCGCTTATCTGCTTGCAAAGGAAGGGTTGAAAGTCGCTCTCCTTGAAGCTGGGAGGGTCATCGGCGGGACCACCGGGTTTACCACTGCCAAGATTTCCTCTCAGCATGGATTGATTTATCAAGATTTGATTAATCAACATGGCCAAGAAAAAGCGCGGCTTTATTATGAGGCAAATAAGAAAGGCTTATCTTTCATTCAGGACTGCATCAACGAACTTCAGATAGATTGCGATTTCCAGACACTCCCTTCATTTATTTACTCGACAAGCAAGGAAATGGAGCAAAAAGTGGAGGAAGAGGCAAATGCCTATCTTAAGCTTGGGATAAATGGGGGCTTTGCTCATAAGGGAGATCTTACCCTACCCTTTTCCATAAATAATGCTGTGATGATGCGGGACCAGGCACAGTTTCATCCAGTCAAATACCTTAATGGACTGCTGCGGGCTTTTACAAAACTTGGCGGGAAAGTGTTTGAGGATACAAGAGCTACTGACATACAGAAGAATTCTTCGATTGTTGAAACGGAAAACGGGTTTGAGGTAAAAAGTAAGCATATCATCGTCAGCACCCATTACCCCTTCAATGATAGGAACGGTCTTCTCTTTTCCAGATTACATGTGGAACGCTCTTACGCCCTGGCAGCAAAAATAACTGAAGAAAACATACCGGATGGCATGTACTTGAATGCCGAAAAACCGACACGCTCCATCCGCTCTGCAACTGGTCCTAATGGAGAGAAATTATTGCTTCTTGGAGGGGAAGGTCATCCTACCGGACAAAATGATCGAGACACCCTCACCAATTATGAGAAACTTGCCGATTTTGGAGCCCGGTATTTTGATATAGATGAGATTCCGTATCATTGGTCCTCACAGGATATTTTTTCGCTTGACAGCCTGCCTTACATCGGTCCCATTCAGTCAGGAACTGAAAATGTGTTAATAGCTACCGCCTATGCCAAGTGGGGAATGACAAACGGTACTATTGCTGCTTGTATATTGAAAGATACTATCCTTAACAAAGAAAATCCCTACAAGGACCTTTTCCATCCGAGCAGAAACGAAATGGATTTCAGCAGCGCCAAAAATTTTGTGAAGGAAAATGCAACAGTTGCAAAAGAGCTCATAAAGGGAAAAATAAAAAGAGAGTCCCGTAGCATCGAAGAACTGGAATATGATGAGGGAGGCATCATACAGCTTGATGGCAAAAAAGTTGGAGCCTACAAGGACAAGGAAGGCACATGTCACATCTTGAAGCCTACCTGTACCCATATGGGGTGCGATGTGGTGTGGAATGATGCGGAGCGTTCGTGGGATTGTCCATGTCATGCATCAAGGTTCTCCTATAAGGGGGACGTATTGGAGGGGCCGGCAACGAAGCCGTTAAAACGGATTGACTCATAACACTTCTCACCTCTATGAACATAAAAAGAGGAACGCCCCCACTATAGGGAGCGTTCCTCCAATTTTATAAGTCTACCTGTCTAGTGCATTTCCTGCTGTTCACGATCTCCCACACATGGCTCAACTGTACGTGCTTCCTGGCTCTCTTTTTCATTCGTCAGCACCAGGATTCTGCCGTTTTCCACATCTGTTGCATACATTGGTGCATCTCGGTCGGATAGGCCTAGTTCAAGCAGCTTGTTGCCCACTCCTCTTGGAGCCTGTGCTTCATCCGGCAAAAGGAGTTTGTCTACCACAGAATCGTCTTCTTCCAGGGTAATGTGTTCTACCCTTGTTCCTGTTGGATAGTCGGATTCCATTTCATCACCAAGTGCAACCACGACGATCTCTTCCGCCCGGTATCCTTGGACAATCAATCCCTCCACTACATTTCTGGCTTTTTTCTCTGTATCATATACACCTAATATCGTTTTTTTCATTGTCGTTTCCTCCTAGGAAAAATGATAGCTCTTTTCTCTATACATTCCCCCGTGGAGACAGTTGAAACACCCTTACAGAAATTTCCTCACTCTTTAACCGAATTGTGCATGATGCAGTCTGCTATAGATTCCTTCTGCCTCAATCAGTTCCTCATGTCGGCCTTGTTCGGCGATGCCATCTTTTGTCACGACCATAATACGGTCCGCATTTTTGATGGTGGCAAGGCGATGGGCAATGACTAGCGTTGTCCGGTCTTTGGAAAGCTCGGTCAACGATTCTTGGATAGCGCGTTCCGTTTCGGTATCAAGTGCGGAAGTCGCTTCATCTAAAATAAGGATTGGTGGATTCTTCAGGAAAATCCGTGAAATGGCAAGGCGTTGCTTTTGGCCGCCAGACAGTTTCACTCCGCGTTCCCCAATGACGGTATCAAGTCCCTGTGGCTGTGTGGAAATGAATTCATCCAGTTGGGAACGTCTTGCCGCCTCCATGATTTCTTCATCTGTCGCATCAAGTTTTCCGTATGCAATATTTTCTCGAATCGTTCCGGAAAATAAAAATACATCCTGTTGCACGATTCCAATCTGGCTTCGCAAGGATTCTAGCTTTAGTTCGCGCGTATCATAACCGTCAATAAGAATGCTGCCTTCCTCTAGTTCATAGAACCTTGGCAAAAGACTACAAAGCGTTGTTTTACCGGCACCTGACGGACCAACAATTGCCACTGTTTCCCCCGCTCTGACGGTAAGGTTAATGTTTTTCAATACTCGCTCGTTTCCTTCATAACCGAACGAAACATTACGGTAGTGAATCTCTCCTTCAAGATCTGCATGGACTGCATCTGATGCATCTGCAATATCAGGTTCTGTATCCATGATTTCTGTGTATCGTTTGAACCCGGCAATCCCTTTCGGATAGCTTTCGATTACCGCATTTATTTTCTGAATCGGCCCTAATAAAATATTGGACAGAAGGATGAATGCGACAAACTCCCCGTAGCTAAGCTCTCCGCGAATGACGAAGAAAGTACCAAACAACAGGGTAAATAATGTGACAAGACGCATCAGCATATAGTTAGCTGTGACATTCTGCGCCATTATTTTATAAGATGCGAGTTTCGTAGAACGGTAACTTTCATTGTTCACGGCAAATTGCTTCTGTTCATGTTTTTCGTTGGCAAAAGCCTGCACCACACGGATTCCTCCGATGCTGTCTTCTACTCTTGCATTAATTTCTGCGACGTCACTGAACATTCTGCGGAATGTGCGTGTCATTTTTTTATTAAAATGAATGGCAAGAATCATTAATAGTGGAATGACTAGGAATGATAGAATAGCAAGCTTCCAGTTGATAGTAAGCATGATGAAAAATGCGCCGATAAGCGTCATCAATGCCACAAAGACATCCTCAGGTCCGTGGTGGGCAACTTCTCCGATTTCTTCTAAGTCCTTGGTAAGCCTTGATATGGAGTGCCCTGTTTTATTGTTGTCGTAATAACCAAACGAAAGCTTTTGCATGTGCTGAAATAACTTTCTGCGCATGTCGGTCTCAATATTAATCCCGAGCATATGCCCCCAGTAGGTAACCACATAATGTAGCCCGGTATTGATGGCATAAATAGCAAGCAATCCAATGCACGCCCAGACGATGAGCGTCCAATTTTCTTGCGGTAAAAGTCTATCAATCACCTGGTTTACGGCAAGCGGAAACGCAAGTTCCAGCAACCCTACTAAAACGGCGCAGGAAAAATCCAAAATAAACAGCCACTTATATGGCTTATAATACGAGAAAAACCGTCTTACCAATACTTCCACACCCTTTTTAAAATAGTTATGTATATTAATTTCTTTTACTTCGATACCCTAATGATAATCGTTATCATTTAAACTCTACTATACTACCCTTTCCACATAAACGTCAATGCTAATTATATTAGGAAACAGACGCTACCTATGTTATAAAGAAATCAAAAGATTCCTTTAGAGAGTAGGAAAATCTGCGATGGCAAACATATTGATTATTGAAGACGAAAAAAAGATTGCCCGTGTCCTTCAATTGGAGCTTGAGCATGAGGGCTATGAAACAGACGCCGCATTTACTGGCACGAGCGGCTTAGAAAAGTTCAAAGAGAACCATTGGGACTTGGTGTTGCTTGATGTGATGCTACCGGAGCTTAGCGGTTTAGAAGTATTAAGGAGAATTCGCGCCACTGACACCAGTACTCCCGTCATCCTATTGACCGCCCGCAATTCCATTCCAGATAAGGTAAGCGGTCTGGATCTTGGCGCAAATGATTATGTGACAAAACCTTTTGAAATAGAAGAACTTTTGGCAAGGGTACGCGCCTCCCTCCGCACGGTACAATCGGGCACAGAAAAGAACGCCGGCGTGCTGACCGTGAACGATTGGAAGGTGAATGAAAAAACCCGGGAGGTTTCCCGCGGCGATGAACATGTCGACCTTACCCCTAAAGAGTTCGATCTGCTTGTTTATTTTATCGAAAATAAGGGGCAGGCTTTAAACCGCGAACAAATTCTCAATCGCGTATGGGGATTTGATTATTACGGAGATACCAATATTGTGGACGTCTATGTAAGGCATCTTCGTAAAAAATTGGACCTATCTGAAGTGCTAGTGACCTTGCGCGGTGTCGGATACCGATTAAAGGAGTAGCAAACCTATGAAAATAAAAAGCAAAATCCTCTTGTTTTCTACCGTCTGGCTTGTCATCATGTTGCTCCTTGTCAACGGGGCGATCTATTTTCTTTTCCAAAAAAACATCTTGGATAATGACTTGAACCGGGTGAAGGATCATGCGGAATCGGTGACAGCGGCCGTAAACCGGGCGATAAGCGAAAACGAAACAGATTTCAGCTCCCTGCTCAACGCCTATCTTCCTCCTAACGGAATGATCCGCATCGTCACAGAAGACAATACCTCTGTTGCGAACAGTGCGAAGGAGTATGACTTAAGGCTTATCCCCACTAAGTTTCAAAATCAGCAATTTTCCACTGTCCGAACACTGGAGGGCACTCCTTACGCCGTTGTCTCTTACCCGCTCATTTGGACGGACGGAAATATCGTGATGCTTGAGGTGACCGAAAAACTCGAAGATTCTAAACGCACCATCGACACGTTGCTTATTGTATTGCTTTTGGCATCTGTCTTTCTCTTAATCCCCGCATTATTTTTCGGCAATGTATTAAGCCGCATCATCTTGACGCCAATCCAGGCCATGACCAAGACGATGAAGCAAATCCAACAGACCGGGGATTATCAGAAGCTACAATTGCAAGGAAACTCTAAGGATGAGTTGTATACGATGGGGCATACGTTTAATCAGATGATTGATATTTTGGAAGGCAACTATCAGAAGCAGCAGCAATTTGTTTCAGACGCCTCTCATGAATTGAAGACTCCGCTCACTGTCATTGAAAGTTACGCAAGCATGCTGAAACGCTGGGGCATGAATAAGCCGGAGCTGCTGGAAGAATCCGTGGACGCCATCTATTCAGAGTCGATTCGAATGAAAGAAATGACCGAGCAAATGCTGCAGCTGGCAAATGCTGATAATGATATGGTGTTGAAAAAAGAATCAGTCGATCTGCATTCCCTTTGCAAACAAGCGGCGCATAATATGGAGGTTTCTTTTGGCAGGGACATTCTTATTAATGATCGGGGGCTTTCCTCTTCTGTCTTCGCCGACACCAATAAAATAAAGCAATTAGTATATATCCTTTTAGATAACGCGCGGAAATATAGTGAAGCGGAAATTGTGGTGGAGCTAGATGAGATGGCTGGCAACTGCTATTTTTCCATCTGTGATAAAGGGATGGGGATACCAAAAGATGACCTTGATAAAGTCTTTGATCGCTTTTACCGTGTAGATAAAGCCAGAAACCGCGAATCAGGCGGCGCTGGCCTTGGTCTTTCCATCGCCAAGCAGATTGTTGATGCGCACCAGGGGACCATTGACTTTGTAAGTGAAGAAGGAAAAGGCACCACGGTAAAAGTAATGTTGCCAAGAAAGGACAGTGAGGCCGAATGAAAAATAAAAAAGTTTTTACGACTCTTATCGCAGGTGCTTTCCTGGTACTTTCGGGGGCTGCCATTTATTATTTATTTTTCAACAAAACAGAAGCGCTGGCTACGGAAACAGAAGTGCGGGAACTGGTGGAAAGCCAATATAGCGGCAGTATCATCACCTCCTTGGAGCAAAAAGAAGAAATGTATGAAGTATATATGGAAAATGACATGGGAGAATACGAACTCACAGTCGACGTCCGAACAAGCGAAATCACCTCTTTGAAACTCGTGAACCGTAAAGGGAAAACAGGTGTCGGCGAGAAGGAGCCTGCTGACGATCCAGTGGGCGAAAAACCAGATGCGCCCGCGACAGAAGAACCGGCACCGAGCATGCTGACCCGAGAAGAAGCAATTGAAATTGCCACACGGGAAGTGCCGGGCAGAGTGGAAGATATCGAGCTAGACGAAGAAGATGGCATCAAAGTGTATGAGGTGGAAATGGAAGTGGATGATGAGTCGGAAGCAACCATCCTCATCAATGCCTATACAGGTGAAATTCTGTCTTTGACATGGGATTAAGATAAACAGCCGTTTCATTAAGATTTTTTAATGTTATCCTCCTTTTCTATTAATGTTCACTGGCTATGATGTAAGTGTAGCAAACGAAACTACTAAATATTCAAGGAGGAACAACATATGAAAATCTTTACAGCAGTAATGGCAGGAGCAGTCCTTATCGGCGGAATCAGCGTGGGAGCGGAAGCGTTAAAGAATAAGGACACAAAGGAAACGTTGCAGCAGGTTCAAGTTGCTGAGCCGTCAGGAGAAAAGGCTGGTATCACATTAGCCGAGGCATCTGACATTGTATTGGCGAAAGTCGAAAACGGCGTGATCCATGAAGCAGAAAAAGACCGTGAAAACGGACGCCTTGTGTATGAAATTGAAGTAAAGAATGATGAGTATGAGTTTGAATTCAAGGTGGACGCTGAGAATGGCGAGATCATTAAGGAAGAAAGAGAGGAACGCCGCGGACAAAAAGCAGCTTACTGGTGAAAACGGAAAATACAGAGAACGCAGCCAAGGATGAAGCCGTGATTTCCATCGGAGAAGCCAAGGGAATTGCGAAAAAGGAAGTACCGGGAAAGCTTGAAGATATTGAGCTTGAGCGCGAAAACGGAAAGCTTGTGTATGAAGTCGAAATCAAAAAACCATCAAAACGGCGACGATGACGATGTAACGGTCTATGTGGACGCCATTACGGGGAAAGTATTGTATGTGGAGTGGGATGATTAATAGTTAGGTAAGTCGAGGCGGCCCTTTGATGGGGCTGCTTTTTTTGGTGCGGGAACGTTTTGACTCCTTGAGGGGCGAAGAAAGGTTTTTTGGAAAGCTGTTTAGCAAATTAGGGTTTGAACTTTCGAGTTTTATTGATTTTTGGTGTAAAAAGAGTGGGGAATGAGCAACTTTTGGGGTGTGAAAAACCATTCGGACAACTTTCCCATTGGTTCAGACATTTTATTACCTATTTTGGTGGGGGTTCGGACATTTACAGGCGGATGTTCGGTCAAATATTTTGGGCCTTCGGTCATTTAAAAAATTCGTTCGGTCAAATTCCTCAAAACTTCGGCCAACTTTGGAAAATCTTTGGACAACTTCGCGAAATCTTCGGTCAACTTTTTAAAAACTTTGGACATTTGATCTAACCCCTACCAACATCGTCACCAAAATAGCAGAAAAAACCGCCCAAGGGACCAACAAACTCTCCCCCAGACGGCCTAGCCAAAGCTAAAACCCCTAACCTACATAAACACACTCTTCTCAATCTCTTTCATCTCATAAAAATACCCTTGCATCCCCATCAACTCGTCGAATGTCCCTGCCTCCACGACACGACCATTCTCCATGACAACAATCTGATCCATCTTCTCGAGACCCGTCAAGCGGTGACTCACCAGCACCAATGTATCCTCTGCCGCCACCTCAAAAAGCTTCTCAAAAATTGCCGCTTCTGTAACAGCGTCCACGGAGGAAGTCGGCTCATCAAGCAGCCACAAACGTTCTCTCTTCAACAACGCACGCGCGATAGCAAGGCGCTGCTTCTCCCCGCCGGAAAGGTTCTCTCCCTTTTCGAGCACCTCATCATCTAAGGAAAACCCGTCAAGCTTCACCGCGCCTAATGCCTCTAACATCTCTTCATCTTTCAATCCATCTTTGGCAAGCGCAAGATTCTCCCGTATCGTACCGTAGAAAAAGTGATTTTCCTGCAGGACGACGTTTGCCACGCCCCACAAGTCTTCCTGATCAACAGAGGCATAATCCCATCCATCCAACGAGACATTCCCATCCTCAGTTTCATAAATTTTCAGCAACAATTGCAACAGCGTCGATTTCCCAGAACCACTAGGCCCAACAATCGCCGTCTTCGATCCAGAAGGCAAACTGATATTCACCCCATCCAGCGTCAAACGAGATTCTCCAGGATAGCGGAAGCGGACATCCTTCATTTCGAAAGAAAATGCCTGTTGTTCAGGTAGTTCTACAGCAGCACCAACAGTCGCTGCACCTCCAACCGGTTCTCTTTCCACCACATCATCCAATCTTACCGCAGCCCGTCTGCTCTCCTCATAATGATTCGGGAAAACAGCCATCGGCGCAGCATTTTCAAACACCGTCAAGGAAATCATCACTAGCATTGCCAGGAACAATCCTTCAAACTGGCCTTCCACGGTCAGGTATGCCCCCAGCGCAAGCAAGGCCCATGACACAAGCAACGTAATAAACGTGTTCATCGATTGATTGAACATCGCCTGTTTTCCTTCTCGCTCTTGCTCCGCTACATAAGAACCGGCAGCATCAGCAAGCAACTTCTCTTTTACATCGAGTTGCTGATAGATCTTCAAGTCGCGGAACCCATAAAACAGTTCCGTCACCTCTGTCGATAGCGCCCCTCTCTCTTCTCTGACACGACTTTGCAATCGGCGTTGCCCGAGCGCAAAGTACGCTGGCACCACAAACCCTGTCAAAATTAATCCGACGAACATTACCAATGCCAGATAAATAGAGAAAAAGGAAATGAAAAATATCGTACTTAAAAAGACGAGCACCAGCACAACCGGCGGGTAGAACACACGTAGAAAGAAGTTTTGCAAGCTTTCTACATCCCCCACAATTCGTGCAAGCAAATCACCGCTTCTGTATTTTTGGAAAATTTGCGGCGCAAGCGGCTCTATTTTTTTATAAAAAGAGACACGTAGATTACTTAAAATCGTAAAAGTTGCCCTGTGCGAATACAAACGTTCTCCATATCTACTAAATGCCCGCGCGAAACCGAAGAGCTTCAGGACCGCAATCATCACGGTCAAGGTATAGATCGGCGGAGCCAGTGCCGCTTTGGAAATGAGATATCCACTAGAGGCAAACAGTCCCACTGCCGTAATCCCCGCTGAGAACCCGAGCAAAATGGAAAGGAGTATGTCCTTTTTCTCCAACATGACCAGCTTTACAACATGTGCTAATTCTCTCATCCTGCGCTCCCTCCTTGCTGGACAGACACCATTTTACGGTAAGCCGGTATTGCTACGACCAACTCTTCATGTGTTCCTTGAGCAAGTAACTGACCCGCGTCTAATAGCAGTATGGAGTCTGCCTGTTTAATCGTATGCAATCTGTGCGCCACGGTAATTACCGTCGACGTTTTCGCCAGCTCCTTCATCGAAGCTTGGAGAATCCGCTCTGTCTGCAGATCCAGACCTGTTGTTGGCTCATCAAACAGGATGACAGATGGTTTTTTCAAGAAGGCTCGCGCCAATGCTAACCGCTGCTTCTCACCGCCCGACAAACCTCTCCCAGCTTCGCCGATTTTCGTTTCGAAACCTTCTGGTAACGATTCAATCAACGGAAGGATACCCGCTTTCTCTGCAGCACTTCTTATCTCCTCTTGTGTTGCATCCGCCTTCCCGCCAATTGCAATGTTATCGGCAATCGTTCCTGAAAAAAGATACGGATTTTGCGAAATATAGCTGACCCGCTCAAACCACGCTTTTTCCTCGTATTCATATAAAGGCTTTCCGTCCACCAGCACTTCCCCTTCTGACGGGCGAATCAACCCTGCCATCAGATTGAGCAGTGTTGATTTCCCGGCACCACTTCGCCCGATCAAAGCAAGCTGTGTAAATGGCGGGATATTCACTGTTATATTTTCAATAGCAAAGCCTTGGTCTCCATACCGGAATCCGAGGTTTTTCAATTGTATTGCAGGTGGACCCTGTTTCTTTTGAAAAGAAGCGTCTCCCCATTCTATAGGATTCTCTTCTACTGCAAGCTCATCTGTCACCTTTTTCGCGGCTCCCATGCTCCCACGTCCAGTATGAAAGGCGCTTCCAAGTTCCTTCAGATACAGGTAGAACTCAGGTGCCAATACCAATACAAAGAAAGCAGTAAAGAACGTAACATTTTTAAAAACAACAAGCTGCAAGCCTACTTCAAGTGCGATCAAACCAATAGCAAGCATCGAAATGAATTCCAGCATTAACGAAGACAGAAATGCTATTCGCAACACTTCCATCGTTGCATCACGGAAGCTTAAACTGCTGTTTTCAATTGTTTCTTGCTGCTTTGCTGAGCGACCGAAAAGCTTTAACGTCGTGAGCCCTTGCAACGTATCAAGAAACGTTCCGGAAAAAGCATTCAGTTTATCCATCTGCTCTTCTGATTTTTTCTTTGTTTTCAAGCCTACCACAATCATGAAAATGGGAATGAACGGCGCCGTGATTAGTATAATCAAACCTGTATTCACATGCTGGCTGAATGCCGCGATTAAGATCATGATCGGGATGATGCTCGATTGAATGACCTGTGGCACATATCTGCTGAAATACGGGTCAATCTCATCCACCGCATCCATCATCACGCTCACCTTTTGACCGGACTGCCCCTTAAGGGAAGCTTGAACCGGACTGTTGGAAAATTTCTTGAGCAACGCAATCCGGAAATCTCTCTTTACTTTTGCAGCAAGCTTCACTCCAGTAATGCCGCTCCAATAGGTCAACCCCGCTCGTGCAGCCAATACTACCAGGAGGCCACCCAGGAATGGCAGTATTTCTTGAAAAGTGTGGCCCTTTAGGAAGACTCGATCCACGATGGTGACGAAAAAATACGCCTGCCCGATAACCGTTGCCCCTGTCAGGATGGCAATCAAGATCAGCGTCATCCTTGTGCCTCTATGTGATTTAGCGATCGTATTTAAATCAGTCATTATGTTAAATCCCTCTTTTCTATTAATGAAAATCGGATTGTATAGTTTAGTTAGTGAAAAGTTTCACATACTTTATAGTTAACATTATATAACATGCTTCATTGAATTTCCTCTTTCGGGATTGACCATTTTATGACAAAAAAATTCTTCTACTACTTCACTTCTACCCCACTCCTTCACCGCATAAAATTAATTCATCCAGAAAAAAACATTGCATTTCACACCCACCTGTTGTAAATTAGTAAAATAATTAAATTGTTCAGATAATTAAATAGTGAACTTTCTTATCCAGAGAGGTTGAGGGAATGGCCCGAAGACACCTCAGCAACCAGCAGCGCCCGTTAGAATGGACGTTGAAAAGGTGCTAATTCCAGCAAGCTGTGATGCTTGCAGAGATGAGAAGAATGAACTTTTCGATAAAAGTCTTCTTCTTATAGAAGGCTTTTTCTTTTTATTCCGATAAAGCATTAAAGCCCCTGCCCTCTGGAAGAAACGATTGTCACTTACCATATAGGAGGCCCATTCATGTATAAAACGGAAACAAAAGCTTGCACAAATCGGAAATCGCTCAGAAACTGCCACTGGAACGGTCAATCCGCCTGTTTTATTTTTCCACTGCCTATCGACACGAAGGTATTGGGCAGTCAACAGGATACGACTATACAAGAACCGGCAATCCCACACGCCATGTGTTGGAAAAAGCAATTGCAGACCTTGAGAGCGGCGACCAAGGGTTTGCCTGCAGCTCCGGCATGGCGGCGATATTGACCATCCTATCCCTTTTCAAGTCCGGAGATCACCTTATCGTCTGTAAGGACTTGTACGGCGGCACGTACCGCCTTTTTGAAGAAGGCTATAAAAAATAGGGGACTGTGTTGTAGCTATGTGGACACAACCGACCTTTCAGAAATCGAAAAAGCTATTACTTCCCAAACGCAGGCTATCTTTGTGGAGACTCCAACTAACCCCCTGATGGTAGAAACAGACTTAGAAGCAGTCTCGGAGCTCGCGAAAGCGCACGGACTTCTACTGATCTGTGATAATACGTTCTACACTCCTGTTCTATTAAATCCCATAAAATTAGGTGCGGACATCGTCATTCACAGTGCGACCAAGTATCTTGGCGGGCATAATGATGTGCTGGCAGGACTGATTGTCGCAAAAGGCGTGGAGCTTTGTGAATCCCTTTCGCTTCACCATAATGCAGCAGGTGCGGTTCTCAGCCCATTCGACTCCTGGCTGTTGATCCGCGGCATGAAAACCTTGTCCCTTCGCATGGAACGGCATGAAAAGAATGCGCAGCGAATTGCGACATACTTAGCTCAGCATGATTCCATCACAGATGTACTTTATCCGGGAAGAGGCGGCATGCTCTCCTTCCGCATCCAAGACGAGGCATGGGTCAATCCGCTACTTCAAAACTTGAACCTTATTACGTTTGCCGAAAGCCTTGGCGGCGTGGAAAGCTTCATCACCTATCCTGCCACGCAAACGCATGCGGACATTCCCGAAAAAATCCGCATAGAGACCGGTGTATGCAACAGATTGTTACGCTTTTCGGTCGGCATTGAAGACGCAGAAGACTTGATTCAAGATTTAGAGGCGGCGCTGAAAGCTGCTTCCATCCAAAAGGAGGTCCTATCATGAGCCATTCTTTTCAAACGAAGTTGTTACACAACCGCCATAAGTTTGATAAAAGCAATGGTGCGGTGAGCGTGCCCATACAACACGCATCCACTTTTCATCAGCCTGATATCGATTCCTTTGGCAAATATGACTATGGACGCTCTGCCAATCCGACCCGGGAAGCACTCGAAGAAACAATTGCCCACTTAGAAGAAGGAACGCGAGGCTTTGCTTTTTCATCTGGAATGGCTGCGATCTCGACTGCTTTCCTTCTTCTTTCACAAGGTGATCACGTATTGATTTCAGAAGACGTATACGGCGGCACTTACCGGATGGTTTCTGAGGTACTTACCCGTTACGGTGTGGAGCATACGTTTGTAGATATGACAGATTTGGAAAAAGTGAAAGCAGCCATCCAGGCCAACACTAAATTGCTTTATGTAGAAACACCATCCAATCCATTGTTAAAAGTAACGGACATCACGGCTGTGGCTACTCTCGCCAAATCAATCGGATCTTGGACTTTCGTCGACAACACCTTCTTGACGCCTTCCTTGCAAAAGCCGCTGGAGCTTGGTGCCGACCTTGTTCTGCACAGCGCAACGAAGTTCCTGTCCGGACACAGTGATGTCGTGGCAGGGCTTGCGGTGGCAAAGGATCCTGTGCTTGCCGACCGTTTAGCCTTTTTGCAAAATTCCTTCGGCGCGGTGCTTGGTGTCCAAGATGCATGGCTCGTCCTAAGAGGGCTCAAAACGTTACATGTAAGGCTGGAGCAGTCCCAAAAGTCCGCTTATAAAATAGCCAGTTATTTAGAAAAACATCCTGCCGTTAAAAAGGTTTATTTTCCAGGATTGACGACACATCCTGGCTTCACCCTTCAACACAGACAGGCGCAGGGACCTGGAGCTGTCCTTTCTTTTGAATTGCACAGCGAGGAGGATTTAAGGAAGTTTGTCGGTAAGGTCGAGATCCCGGTTTTTGCAGTGAGCTTAGGGGCAGTAGAATCCATCCTTTCCTTCCCGGCGAAAATGTCCCATGCGGCAATGCCGGAAGCAGAACGATTAAAACGCGGCATCACAAACTCCTTACTCCGCCTGTCGGTAGGACTTGAAAGCGCAGATGATTTAATAGAAGACTTCGAACAGGCATTTCAACAAACCATTACAGTAGCAAGCGGTAACCAAGAACAACGGAGGGTATATCATGGGAATCTTAGATAGTTTACAACAAGACAAAATACTAATTGCAGACGGCGCGATGGGGACCCTCCTCTATTCCTACGGTTCTGATTGTTGCTTTGAGGAATTAAATTTATCGCAACCAAACCAAATCTATAATATTCATAAAGCTTATCTGAACGCCGGCGCCAATCTTATCCAGACCAACACGTATGCGGCCAACTACCACAAGCTCGAGCGCTATGGACTGCAGGATCAAGTGAAGGAGATAAACAGTGCGGCGGTCAGGCTAGCGAAAAGGGCCGTGGCGGATCACCCTGATGCGCATGTGGTCGGTACAATCGGCGGGATTCGCGCGATCAAGCCCGAAGCCATCCCGCTTGAAGAAATCAAACGTACCTTCCGCGAGCAGCTCTACTGTCTGCTACTTGAAGGGGTCGACGGTATTTTACTAGAAACGTTTTATGACCTGGAGGAATTAGAGACAGTCCTGCAGATTGCTAGAAAAGAAACGGATTTGCCGATCATTGCGCAAGTGTCACTCCAAGAGGTTGGTTATTTGCAGAACCGCGTGCACATCACAGACGCCTTAAACCGCTTAGAATCTCTTGGTGCTGATATTGTGGGGCTCAACTGCCGTTTAGGTCCCTATCATATGATTTCCACCCTGGAAGAGGTATCGATTCCAAAGACTGCTTATCTTTCGGCTTATCCGAATGCGAGTCTTCCCTCTTATGTAGATGGAAAGCTTGAGTATGACAGCGATGCGGATTATTTTAAAGAAACGGCATTAGCGTTTCGGGACCAAGGCGTAAGATTAATAGGAGGCTGTTGCGGTACCACGCCGGCTCATATCAAGGCCTTTTCCGATGCGCTTGAAGGCGTGGCTCCTCTAAAAGAAAAGCAGGTGAAGCGAAAGGAACGAACGATTATCCTTCCTTCTTCCAAAAAGAAGGACGTTCCGACACCACTCTTTGAAAAGGCAAAAAAACAACAATCCATCATCGTGGAACTCGATCCACCGCGTAAACTGAATACAGATAAATTCATGGCCGGCGCGAAAGCTTTAAAGGACGCGGGCATTGATGCGCTCACGTTAGCGGACAATTCCCTTGCCTCCCCAAGAGTCTGCAACACTGCTCTTGGATCCATCGTGAAATCAGATATCGGTCTGCGCCCACTGATTCATATCACCTGCCGCGACCGCAATCTGATTGGCTTGCAGTCACACTTAATGGGGCTACACCAGCTTGGAATTCATGACGTGTTGGCAGTCACTGGAGACCCAACGAAGGTCGGTGATTTTCCGGGTGCCTCCTCTGTCTATGACGTCACCTCGTTTGGTCTCATCAATATGATTAAACAGTTTAACCAAGGTGTCTCCCTTTCCGGAAAAGAACTTGGCGAGCGCACCAGTTTCTCTGTCGGAGCTGCTTTCAACCCGAATGTCCGCGTGATCGATAAGGCGGTCCAACGCTTGGAGAAAAAAATTGATGCAGGTGCGGATTATTTCATCAGTCAGCCTGTCTTTTCTGAAGAAAAATTACTGGAAGTCTTTCAGGCTACGAAACATATTGATGCCCCAATTTATATTGGGATCATGCCGCTTACAAGCAGCCGTAACGCCAACTTCCTTCACCATGAGGTGCCGGGAATCAAGCTGACTCCACAGGTGCTTGAGGTGATGAACCGCCATCAAGATGATCCACAACAGGCAAGTCTTGAAGGGTTGAACATTGCGAAGGGGCTGCTTGATGCCGCACTTGAACTATTCAATGGCATCTACTTGATCACACCGTTCATGCGCTATGAACTGACAGTCGAGCTTGCCAACTATGCCAAAAAATACGGTCCGTTCCATTCATCCAGGAGGGTTCAAAATGTCTAAAGCTATCACACTACTAGAACAACAGCTGCAAAAGAAAATACTGATTATGGACGGCGCAATGGGAACGATGTTGCAGCAGGCAAACCTTACGCCAGATGACTTTGGCGGCGAAGAATATGACGGCTGTAACGAGAACCTGAATATCACCGCACCGGACGTCATTGAACGGATTCATGTAGAATATTTAAACGCCGGTGCTGATATCGTGGAGACGAATACGTTCGGCGGAACAGATCTTGTTCTTGATGAGTATGAGCTTGGTTTTAAGGCTTACGAGATTAATAAGCTTGGCGCGGAAATCGCCAAGCGTGCGACCGCTCAAGTTTCCACCCCGGAGTGGCCGCGCTTTGTGGCAGGCTCCATTGGTCCGACAACCAAGACACTGAGTGTTACGGGTGGAACCACTTTTGACGCACTGACAGATTCCTATGAAGAGCAGGCCCGCGGATTGATAGACGGCGGCTCTGATTGTCTTTTAGTAGAGACGAGCCAAGATTTATTGAACGTGAAATGCGCGTTTCTTGGAATCCAGCGTGCTTTTGAAAAGACTGGTGTTACCGTCCCTGTCATCATCTCCGGAACCATCGAACCGATGGGAACCACCCTTGCCGGTCAGGCAATCGATGCGTTTTACGTATCTGTGGAGCACATGAAACCCCTTGCAGTCGGGTTGAACTGTGCGACCGGACCGGAATTCATGCAGGATCATATCCGGACACTTTCCAATTTGTCCAAAAGTGCGGTCAGCTGCTATCCGAACGCCGGCTTGCCAGATGAAGAAGGTCATTACCATGAAACACCACAGTCCCTTGCTACCAAACTTGGCGGATTTGCGGAACAAGGCTGGCTGAACATCGTCGGAGGCTGTTGTGGCACGACACCAGATCATATTCGCGCGATTGCGGATGTGATGAAGGATTACAAGCCACGAGCAGCAACTGTTTCCGACCACCACAGCGTTTCCGGGATTGAGTCATTCATTTATGACGACCCTTCCCTTCGCCCAATCATGGTCGGGGAGCGCACCAATGTCATTGGCTCCCGCAAGTTTAAGAGGCTGATTGCGGAGAAAAAATTTGAAGAGGCGGCAGAAGTGGCGCGTGCCCAAGTAAAAGGCGGCGCCCACGTCATCGACATCTGCCTTGCCGACCCGGACCGCGATGAGCTAGAGGACATGATAGCATTCGTGCAAGAGGTCGTGAAAAAAGTGAAGGTACCGCTTGTCATCGACTCCACCGACGAACAGGTCATCGAAGCAGCGTTGAAATACTCGCAAGGAAAAGCAATCATCAACTCCATCAACCTTGAGGATGGCGAGGAACGCTTTGAAGCGATCATTCCGTTGGTTCATAAATACGGGGCGGCGCTTGTCGTCGGCACCATTGACGAAGAAGGTATGGGCGTCAGTGCTGAACGAAAGCTTGAGATTGCACAGAGGTCCTATGATCTTTTGGTAAACAAGTACAAGGTCTCCCCTACTGACATCATCTTCGACCCGCTTGTTTTCCCTGTCGGTACCGGTGATGAGCAGTATATCGGTTCGGCGAATGCGACGGTGGAAGGAATACGATTGATAAAAGAACACTTCCCTGCCTGTCTGACGATACTTGGCGTCAGCAACGTTTCTTTCGGCCTCCCACCTGTCGGACGTGAAGTACTCAATGCCGTTTACCTCTACCACTGCACACAGGCAGGCCTGGACTATGCAATCGTGAACACGGAAAAGCTGGAGCGTTTCGCCTCCATCCCGGCCGAAGAGATCGAGATGGCGGAAAAATTGCTGTTTGAAACGACCGATGAGTCGTTGGCTGTGTTTACGGACTTTTACCGAGGCAAAAAGAAAGAAGCAAAGTCCAATATTCCGGATTTACCTCTAGATGAGCGACTTGCCTACTATGTGGTGGAAGGGACAAAAGAAGGGCTCCTTCCTGACCTTGAGCTTGCGTTGGCAGCTTACCCTACACCATTGGAAATCATCAATGGTCCATTAATGAACGGGATGAAAGAAGTCGGCCGCTTGTTCAATGATAACCAGCTGATCGTTGCGGAAGTGCTACAAAGCGCAGAGGTTATGAAAGCCTCCGTCGCATTTTTGGAGCCGCATATGGAAGCAAGCGATACCTCTTCTTCTAAGGGGAAGATCTTGCTTGCAACCGTTAAAGGGGATGTTCATGACATTGGGAAAAACCTGGTCGACATCATCTTGAGCAATAATGGTTATGATGTGGTCGACCTCGGAATCAAAGTGACTTCCATCGACTTGATTCAAGCTATTAAAAAAGAAAAGCCGGATATTGTTGGCCTATCCGGACTGCTCGTAAAATCTGCACAACAAATGGTGTTGACGGCGCAGGATATGAAGCAATCCGACATCTCCGTTCCTATTTTAGTAGGAGGAGCTGCGCTATCTCGAAAATTCACAGACAACAAGATCTCCAAAGAATACGAAGGGCTTGTCCTGTACGCAAAAGATGCGATGAACGGTTTGTCCCTTGCCAACCAGCTGCGTTCCCCTGAAGAGTTGGAAGTGTTGGTTAATGAGCAGGCGGAAAAACAGAAGAGATTGCGTGAGGCAGCGGCTGCTGCAGAGAGCGCGTCTGGTGCAACTGAGGACAGCAGTGCTGTAGCGACGGCCGTTAAGGTTCGCTCTAATGTTTCGAGGGATGTACGTGTATTCACGCCAAGTGATACGAAGCGTCACCTGCTGCGGAACATTTCCGTTTCCCATGTGGAACCGTACATTAACATGCAGATGTTAATTGGCCATCATCTAGGCGTAAAAGGAAAAATTGAGAGATTAGTAGCGGAAAAAGATGAGCGCACGTTGCAAGTGAAAGGTGTGGTAGATCAGCTGCTGACAGAAGTTAAGCGGAATAAACTCATCACTCCAGCTGCCGTGTATCAATACTTCCCTGCTCAGTCAGAAGGCGATACCCTGTTTATCTATGATCCGCAGGACACTTCTAAGGTGATAGAACAATTCGATTTTCCAAGACAGGCAAAAGCACCTCATCTTTGCTTGGCCGATTATGTGAAGCCCCGCTACAGTGGCGTCATGGATTATGTGGGACTGTTTGCCGTAACTGCCGGCCGTGGAATTCGCGAATTGGGTGCGGCTTATAAAAAGGAAGGCCGTTTCTTGGAAAGTCATGCCCTGCAAGCTTTGGCGCTTGAGACAGCAGAAGGTTTGGCTGAACTCGTCCACCAGCAAATGCGCGACCGCTGGGGCTTCCCGGACCCTGTCAGCTTTACGATGAAGGAGCGATTCTCAGCTAAGTACCAAGGGCAGCGATTCTCGTTTGGATACCCTGCATGTCCGAACTTGGAGGATCAGCAGAAGCTGTTCAAATTGATCCAGCCGGAGGATATCGGCGTGGAGCTGACGGACGGCTGCATGATGGAGCCGGAAGCATCGGTGTCGGCAATTGTGTTTGCGCATCCGGAGGCTAGGTATTTTAATGTGTTGTAGGTTGGAACCCCCGCGTGGTTGCGTGGGGTTTTTTTATTGAACAAACGTTTGATTAATTGCGGTGGTGGGATGGATTGCCGAGAGTTTTATGTTTATACAAACGTTTGATTAATAGCCGTTGGAGCATGCGGGGCAACGGATTGGGGACTTAAACAAACGTTTGATGGATGGTTTAATTCTATTGGTAGCCAGTTAATTATTTTTTAAACAAACGTTTGACCAAAGAATTCATTTCTTTCCTTTGCCAAAAGAAAAGGACCACCATAAGTGATCCTCCCCCTACAAATTCTAATAACCAAACTCCTCATTAGCAAACACAAGATCTACTAAAACAGGACTGATCCCCTTTTTATAAATGATAGACAGCTCCGCTCCTGAAATAATGTCATAATTAGGTGCCGTCCCGTAAGCAACCCTCAGAACAACCGGCTCCTTCTCTCCTTCTATCAGAAACTCCACTGAATTGCGATCTACTACTCCAGTTATGACCGCATTGGCTTTTATCATGCCGTCCGTTTGGATTTTCAATTCCTGACCTATCAGCACAAATTCCGAGGACATGTGGTTATCTTTCTTAATTTTATGTACGGACATATTGAACTTTTTGGCAATGCCCCACAGCGTTTCCCCTGGTGCTACGGTGTAAAATGCCTTTGTTACTTTTTCCTGAGACTTTTCCACCTCATGATGATTAGATGTAGGAATGATTAACTGCTGCCCTATGCGAATTGTATCCGTTGTGAGGTTATTCTCCTTTTGGATGGAACCAACCGTCACATTGAATTTTTCACTTATAGAGAAGAGGGTATCTCCAGTAATTACTTTATATAAAGTGGTTGTACCTCCAACCTTCAGGACCTGGCCAACTTTGATTAGGTCCGTTTTAAGGTTATTTACTTGTTTAAGTTCCAGAACAGAAAGACCATATTTCTTCGCTATTGAAAATAATGTATCTCCAGATGACACTTCATGGATTGATTTCTTGTTTTCTTCCACTTCTTTAGAACCAGTTTCACTCAGTTGCAAAATTTGACCCACTATTATGATGTCAGACTTTAGACCATTCAACTCTTTTAATTCCTTGACGGACACCCCATACTTTTGAGCTAGTGAAAATAACGTATCTCCAGGTTTTACTTGGTGTACTGCTTCATTCGCAAGCACTTCACCTCTGGCGTTAACTGTGATAAACGCACTAACCGCAAGAGTTCCAGCTAGGACATAACTAACAATTTTTCTATCTCTCTTCCCCTTGTTGATTCTCTTTTGCGTCTCAATTCTCTCTTTACGAGACCTAATATTCTGACTTTCCACCATAATCCCCCTCGTTTTCTACCAATATATTCTTCCGTTTGAAGTATTTTGTCGAAATCACAGAGATATTTCGTAAAGTAGTCACTAATTATTAGGGTGGGGCAAAAAGTAGGGAGAATAGTAATAACCATTGTATTTTAGTGGATTTTTATTGAGTAAATTTACTCAACCGACTGTAGTTTGCATTGTTTTTCGATTGCGGCTTTTGTCACGGAGGTGTATTTACGTTGATATCCATCCAAAAAGACCATTTATCCATTGTAAAATAAATATATCAACCGTAGATTCGATATATCCATTGTAAAATCGTTTTATCCATTGTAAAACGGATATATCCATTGAAGCAAAAAAGCGGCTGGATCGGCAGCCGCTTTTCTTCCTATTCTACCTCGATGGCCAGATCTTCAAAGAAATATTCCACTGGCTGATAGACAATATTTAAGTCTTCCTTCTTACCTTTTATCTCAAAGTACAGTTCAACGTAATTCCCTTTATCTCTATAGAACACATTCTTATACCTGTTAAAATTCTTATCTTCAATTTGGACATTTTGACCGATTAGCTCAGTTGGGACCCTCCCCTTATCCAATTTGACTAACAATCTATTTTCTTTATTCGTCATACTAACCAGCTGTATTGTTCCATTTTGGGAAGATAAAACTGCCCCTTGCTTCAAAGGCTCGGTAATTGCCTTATTATAATCAATTACATACGGTATAACTTTAAACGAATCCACTTTGCGTAATGGCGCAAACTCAGAGTGTGATGTATAACTCTTACTAACTTTCATCCGTTCAGCAAAGCCCCAATTGCCGCTCTGTCTGTAATAGCGATTTGATATAAAGGATCCATCAGGTTGTTCCCCCACCACAATCATTTCTAACAACATATCGTCTGTTATGGTTTTTCTAATGTCATCAGGTAAATAAAAACTTGTAGTCAGTTCGAGCCTGGAGGCCGTTTCTTCTAGGAGAGAAACTCTGAACCTGCTACCTTCGTCCTGCTTTTCAAGTCCAAGACCTCTTACCAGTAATCCTGGTTCTTTTTCCACTTTAACTTGGAAGTGCCATTCTCCTTGTTTTTCATTGAATTCACTAAATTCGACATTCAATTCGATTGTGCCGGCATCAGCAAGGTCTTCTGCATCAAAATCAAGTATGCCTCTATGTGTTTGATCGGCGGCTATATCCCAGTTTCCTGTGCCTCCACCAAGATCTTTACCGTTAAATGACACAGTAGAGTATACCTGCCCTTTCTTAGCTTCCTCCGCTTCCACCTCATACCCCACAGCAACACGGCTTTCATCAAAATATACCTCTTTTATCTTGATTGTCATTCCATTCGACTTTTCTTCCAAATTCAATGCGGTCGTTTTTCCCTCTTTGGCAACGAGGTTGATTCCAGGGTCACCGTGGTTGGAGAGAATGCTATCTTTTGCAACTGATCCGGATAGGTTTTCGTCTGCATTCCAAAATGACTGTGCAAGCACGGCAATAATCCCGACCACTAATATCGCAGCAAAATTGACCTTCAACAATTGCAGCCTATTGGATTTTTCCCGTTCCCGTTTCTGCCCGATCTCCAACGCTTTTTGCACCCTAGCATCCAGCTCTTTTGTCGGTACATATATATCCTCAAATTCAGCTCCAATTTCTCGGCTAAGCCTCTCCATACTTCTCTCCTCCTTCTTCGAGTTCCGCTTTTACCTGAGCCAACGTCCTGTGTAACTGCGATTTGATGGTCCCTTCCGGCTTGTCAAAAATCTGCGCCATCTCCTTGATTGAGTAACCGTAAGTAAATCTCATCATCAATAAGCTCCGTTGTTCCGGTTTGAGTCTTTCCAGCACTTCTGCCAGGTCTAATTTATGTATGGACAGGTGGGTTTCTTTGACAGACTGTTCATGATGTTTCTCTATATCAAGGAAGGTAATTTTCTTCTTTCTTCTCAATTCATTGATAGCGGTGTTGATCAGGATTCTGGTCATCCATGTAGAAAAATATTGTGGATTTTCCAGTTTCGGGAACGCCTTGTATGCGTTGATGACGGCCTCTTGCACCACGTCCAATGCATCCTGTTCGTTTTTCACGTAGGCAAAGGCTATTTTATAAAGCTTTTCCTGCTCGTTTTTTATCAGGGACTCGAATGTCGGGCCACTTGCGGACGGTTTGAACCACGATTTTAATATTTTCACTATGTTGTGACCTCCTTTCCCTTATTAGACAAGCGACTTTTGGGAAACGTTCCAAGAATGCAAGGAAATTTTGATGGGGTTTGGGGAATAATGGGGTATTTAAGGACCAAAGTGTCATGAAAAGCGTCTAGAAAATTGCTAATACCATCATAACCTAATAGATATCAAGAAATTTGATGATATATCAAGAAAAAATGAATTATATCAAGAAAATCCACCCACTTATCAAGAAAAAGCAAGATATATCAAGAAATCTAGCAATATATCAAGAAATAGCGACCTCAACGCACAAGTAGGTCCTCGCGAACACCCTAGAAATCTATACAAAAAACCCCGGCCATCCACTCTCGCACCCGGCCGGGGTTCCCAAAAACAAATCTTACAACTTAAACTTCTTAATCAACTCACTCAAGTTCTCACTCATTGCAAGCAACTCTTCAGCTGAATATGCTATACTGCTGATTGCCTTCACTTGCTCGTCTGTTGAAGCTGCAATTTCTTCCGTACCTGCAGCAGACTGCTCCGCGATGGCCGATATGCTTTGAACAGAAGCAAGCACTTCTTCCTTGGACTCATTCATGGCGTTCATGTTGCCCATAATGTCTTCGATGAATCCAATGATAGAGCGGATGTTGGTCGCGATTTCTCCGAATGACTCTCCAGTGTCCGTTACAGCAAGGCTTTGCTCGCTTGAGATCTTATTCGTTCTCTCCATCTCCGCCAAAATTACAATGGACTCTTCTTGAATACTTGAGATGGTCTCTTTAATGTGCTGGGTCGAGTCGGCTGTTTGTTCCGCAAGCTTTCTTACTTCCGTTGCCACAACCGCAAATCCACGGCCATGTTCGCCGGCACGAGCTGCTTCAATGCTTGCATTCAATGCCAACAGATTGGTCTGATTGGAAATTTCGTTAATGGTATGCGTAATTTCTTCTATACTATTAATTTTGTCCGTAAACTGGGTCATTAACGCATTAAGACTCATTACAATTTCTGTTGACTCATTTGTGTGGCCTTGCAGCACCCCAAGCTTCTTCAGACCGGTTTCATTCGCAGAAATAATCTGTCCAGAGAGCGCCTGAAGATTGTCTTGCTTGGATAACACATCCTCAATATTATCCGCTAGGTTTTGGGTACGAGAGCTTGTTCCTTCTAAATCGGTTGCCTGTTGGACCGCACCTTTTGACAGTTCCTCGATAGCGCGGTTCATCTCTTCGCTCGTTGCGGAAACCTCTTCTGTGACCGCACTCATATCTTCCACAGATGCCTTCACTTTTTGAGAAGAATCGGCCACCGTTCCAATCATCTCGCGCATATTCACTAGCATTGTTTTAAAGGACGTTGCCAACACACCAATTTCATCTTTGGAATCAACCTCAATATCCCCGGTTAAATCTCCATCGGCAACTTTGGTAACCTCAGAATTCAACCTCAATATCGGCCTAGTAATATAACGTGCTAATAGAATGGTAGAAATACTTGCCACCACAATAGCGATTAACCCTACAATTACAATTGTTCTCAAGATGCCATTTGCCAATTGGAGCATATCTTTTTCCAAAAACACTCCGCCTATTTTCCAGCCAGTTTCATTGACAGTGTTAAAAGCCAGCACCCTGTTCTCTCCGTCAAATGTATACCTTTGGACACCTTCCGTTTCTTCCTTGTAGATGTTATCGATGAACGGTAGGTCCTGATCTAACAGGTTTTCCCCAGTCAACGTAGGATGCACCAATGCAACTCCGTAATTGTCCAAAAGAATGCTATATCCACCATATCCAAGTTCTTTTTGTGCAACTAGCTCTTCCAAAGCGGTAATATTAATATCTGTTGCAAGCACTCCCTGTACAACTCCATCTCCTGTTACCGCTTTTGCTAAAGTGATGACCGGTTCACCGGTACTTGAATCTGCATAAACATCTGTATAAATGACCTCACCTGGGCTTTGCATAGCCTGCACATACCAAGCTCGAGTAGTAGGATCGAAATCTGATGGGAGATCCATGGCAGGAGAAGAATAGAACTCTTTTCCGGCGGTTGCCAAGTATAGGACCTGCATGTCAGGGAAATTCCCTAATACCTTGTCGAATCCCTCCAACATAGTCTCCTCATTTGCTGCGGATCCATCTACGAGAAAATTATCGACTAATGAGGTACTCCCATAAGAGCTAAGTATTTTAGAATAGTTATCTAGGTAAATATGAATCATTTCTTCAAGATCTACCATCGCAGCTTCCGCATCTGCAACGACGTCATGATCTATTTTCTTTTTGGCTTGGCTATATGTAACGGCGCCTACACTGGCAATGATCAAAAATATTAGTAACAAAAACGAAAATACCAGTTTGCCTCGTAATGATGTAAACATATTTAAGACTCCTTTATTTTTAACAGATAAACATTTTATCGACATAGTATCTTAAATGTTAAGAAACAAGATAGAAGTCAGTATTTTCAAAAAATGCCATTAAAGCCGCGCCGTCACTAGTGCTCCCATTCCAACGACGATAAACAAAATGCTTAGATACACAGCAAGCATTCCCACTTCTACCGTTTCCACGCCAAGAAGGGCAAGTGTCACGACAATAGCTGCGCTGCCTATGAACACCACATACAGGGCTCCCAAGAAATAGCGTTTCATCAATAGCATACTGCGCTCATCAAATTCGGGTAATTTCGGCTTTCTTTTTTTGCGGAAGAACATGATGAGGAGCACCAAAATTAGCCCTCCCAATGTACCTTGAAACATGGATAGTAGAAGGCTATAATCAAAAACCCCTTCTTCCCGGCCGATTATATAGATCCCCAAAGCTCCACCAATCTGCATGCAAATTAAGATGACTACAAATGCCAACCAGAACCACTTCTTATTATTTTTCATCCTCTACTCCCCTTTTTTCGTCTCTTCTAGATAAAACATTTCCTCAATCGGCACATCAAAGTAGGCAATCAGTTTGAGGGCCAACTCTAAGCTTGGATTGTATTTATTTTTCTCAATGGCATTAACCGTTTGCCTGGTGATTTGTAGATCTTCGGCCATCTTGATTTGTGTAATTCCACGCTTTTGCCGAATTTCTTTAATGTGATTGATTACTGCCACTGGCGTCCCCTCCATAAAAGGTAAAGATATCTTTACATACACTATAAACAAAAAAAGGAAATATGTAAAGATACCTTTACACACTTCCTTTAAAAAATTCACACTGTTGCTTTCCGCTCCATCAGGTTCAATCCAATACCCATAAAGAGGACACCCATGCAAAATAGTACTGAAGCCGGCAGCAAAAATTGCGACAAGGACCAATCCAACAACGTTGCACCCTTTAGCATTTCCATTCCATATGTCATTGGGATCAGTTTGGACAAGGTGAGCAAAGCCTCTGACTGAACGATTTCAAGTGGCCAGTAGGCGCCGCCGATCATGGCCATGCTCACTGATATCAACGGAATGACTGCATCCAATTGCCTTGGGTTGGTGGCAATCGCGCTGATCAGTATTCCAAGGGACACAATCGCAAACAAAAATGGGATAATCACAAGGAGAATCATTGGGTAGCCACCTTTTAAATCTACTCCCAATACGAAGTGAAAAAAGGAGAAAACCAGTGCCAGTTGCGCGTATCCAAGTAAAAAGCTGAAGCTTACATGCCCCAGATATAACTGCACTTTCGTTAACGGAGACAAGATCATCCTGTTCCACATGCCATTTCTCTTTTGCTCCAAAATAGTACTGACTGTATAGGTGACCGTAAAGATAACAAAGAAAAGCGAGAATCCGAACAAAGCCTGCAGAGAAGCATCATAGACGAATTCACTCTCTTTAAAAGATTTTTCCGAAACAGCAAACAATCCGCTGCTTTCTTCTACCTTTTTTCTCAAATCGTCTGGTGTAGCATTGAGTCTTTCCGCTGCGTCTGTGAGCGTGCCCTCTGACTGCACCACGTTCGCTACATGCGACTCTATCAGGGTGATATTGGGAGTGGTGGCACTAAGATAAAGTTTGTAGCTATCCCTCTCCAATTGTAACCCCATATCGATGGTGCCTTTTTCGAGTTTTTCTTTTACCGAGGATTCTTTTTCCGAAACAAAAACGGTATTCTCCGCTTTGGAATTTAGAGCTTGAATCAATTCTGCTTGTTCGGCCTCCGTTAGGGTGGTTGAAAATACAGGGAGTTCTACAGGTTCCCCTTGATTTACCTGTCCGAGTGCAAGGGCAAATACAAACGTTAGTACGATCATACCAATTACCGCAAATGGCTGCCTTCTTAAATACTGTAAATGGTTGATTAATATGGCCCTCATTTAAATCAACCTCCTTTTAGGAAAAATAGGGATGGCGATCAGGAGAAGGCCGATACTCACCACTGCTAGGCGGAAAAGGTTACCAGTAACTGTTGCAAGCTCTCCGCCACTTAATATTTTCAGGTAGCCTTGCAGGGCGGCACCGTTTGGCGTGAAAGATGCGATTGTAAACATCGTGTCGGAAACTTCATTCCAAGGGACAAAGCTTCCGCCCAAGAAAGCAAACACACTGACAAGGAATCCGGAAAACATCGTGGATACCCGTTGCGTTTCAAAGCGGTAATTCAAGGCGGTAATTAGCACTGCCATCGAACCGACCACAAAACTGAAGAAGAGCGTGATGGCAAGGAATCCTAGTAGATCCGGCCATATCACCTGATAAATCAGAGCGGCCAAACCGTATAACGCACACAATTGAAGGAAGCAAATGAGGACTGCTGAAAACCACTTACTTGACGCGTACATCCAAGGGTTCGTATTGGTTAAAAGTATTCGGTCATACACAAATGTGGCTTTTTCATAATAAGCATAGCCAGCTACAAAGGATACGACATATAAAGCAAACATCGTACTCATCCCCACCGCAAAATAACCAAAGGAATCCACTGGCACTTTTCCGTCCACCGTTACTGTTTCCCCTGTGACCTCCGCTACATTCTCGAAACTAGGGAACGCCTGATTCGTTTGTTGAGCCTCTTGTGTCAACACCGTTTGCAAACGCATCTGATCGGTAAAATTTTCTACCACATCTGAGATGATACTAGCTTCTAGCCCCTTATCTTCGTTTAAGTAGAGCTGCAATTCTTTTGTCGTTTCCTGGTTGAAAAATTGCCCTTTCCAAGTCTCCAAGCGAAGCCCCTCTGAAAATTGCAGAACCCCAGCGTATTCGTCATTGGCAAGAGCCGCATCCAGATCTGTTTCTTCTTTTACATTCAGCAAATTTTGAAGTTCCTCTTTCATTACCGTATCAACGAGCAACTCTGGCAAGGAGGTCTGTTCGGCCGCTTCAAGGATTGGTGCTCTGCCTTGGTCAGGAATATTTTCGGATTGCATCCATTCGTCGAATTGCTCTAACTCTGTTTGGAGATCTCCTTGGTCAAGGACCGCCACCTGAGCGTTCAGAGTTACTTCGTCGCCAGAGTTCCCCCCTAATGCAAACCCAAGAATCGTTATTAAAACAAACGGCATCGCAAGCAAGATCAGGACTTCTTTTTTATCCCGCAGCAAGTGAAGGAGGTCTTTTTTGATAAACGCACGTAACACGTTAGATTCCCCCTAATCCCGAAGCTTGCGACCTGTCAGATGCAAAAAGACATCCTCAAGTGTCGGCGCTTTTATTTGTATGCCTTTCAGCGGACTTTCTGTTTGCTTTGCCGCATCAAAAACATCTTCAAGCAGGTTAATTTTCTTTGGAGCAAGCAAGATAATTTTCTTATCAAGAGTAGTTACGGATGAAATTGCCGGAATGCCCTCGAGCTTTTCGATAAATGCCGGGTTGACCTTTTCCACTTCGACCTCGATAGTATGCTCGGAGGAAAGAATATTTTTCACTTCATCCTTTGTCCCGGAGGCAATTACTTCGCCGCGGTCCATAATATAAAGGCGCTGACAAAGAAACTCCACTTCCTCCATGTAATGACTTGTATAGAGAACCGTAATCCCTTTTTCTTCGTTCAGCTTTTTCACCGTCTCTAAGATGTAATTTCTAGATTGCGGGTCGATTCCGACAGTCGGTTCATCCATGATTAAGATTTCCGGTCTGTGAAGTAAGGCCACCGCAATATTAAGACGACGCTTCATCCCTCCGGAAAATTGCTTGACCGGTTCTTTTTGACGCTGCTCAAGGCCTACCAACGTCAGGACTTCTTCGATTCTCTGTTTTAATTCGTTTTTTGGCAGTTTGTAAATCTTCCCGAAAAAGCTCATATTTTCATAGGCAGTCAGTTCCGGGAATACCGCGATCTCCTGCGGCACGACACCCAAGATTTCTCTGAGGTGCTGCGGCTGATCTTTGACACTTTCCCCTTTGAGGAGCACATCCCCGCTTGTCGGGTGGACAAGGGAAGAAAGCATGGAAATCGTGGTGGACTTGCCGGCTCCATTTGGCCCAAGCAGCCCCACCGTCTCCCCTTTTTCTAAGTATAAGTTGACGCCTTTAACGGCTTGCGTGTTTTTGAACGTTTTGGTTAGTTGAATGGCTTCTAGCATGTTCGTTGCCCCCTTTGTTACTTCTACTATACTATCGGCATTGAGGAAGTTAACCTGAAGAAGGTCATTAGTTTGTGAGAGTGGGGGTGACTTTAGTCACTTTTTGTGGTGGAGAGTTTGGACGTAAAAAAGCCCGAATGGATTTCTCGAGCTTCAAGCATGCTTCATTAAAGTCCCCTGTTGCTTCATACCCTGCGGCAATCTCACCAACTTTTAGATGCTTTTTGTTCTGTTCGAGCTGCATCGAGCACTCTATTAGACGGAACGTGCAGTGTTACTTCTGCTTCGGGCGTATTGACCCCGCCTATTTGACCGAACACCAAGTTTCACTTCCGCTTCGGGCGTATAGAGCCCTTCTATTTGACCGAATTCCCGGTCTCACATCTGCTTCAGGCGTATTGACCCCGCCTATTTGACCGAACACCTTGTTTTACTTCCGCTTCGGGCGTATAGAACCCTTCTATTTGACCGAACTCCCAGTCTCACATCTGCTTCAGGCGTATAGAGCCCCTCTATTTGACCGAACTCCCAGTCTCACTTCCGCTTCGGGCGTATAGAGCCCCTCTATTTGACCGAACTCCCAGTCTCACTTCCGCTTCGGGCGTATAGAACCCTTCTATTTGACCGAACTCCCAGTCTTACTTCTGCTTCAAGCGTATAGAGCCCCTCTATTTGACTAAACGCTCCATTTTTAAAGGGCTTCAAGTCTTCAGGTGGATAATATTGGAATTAAACTACAAAACCCGCCTAAACAACCCCATTCCGAATCGCAAATATCGCAAGCTGCGTGCGATCCCGAAGCCCAAGCTTCTGTAAAATGACCGTCACATGATTTTTCACCGTTCCGATAGACAGATACAAGGCTTCTGCAATCTCCTGGTTATTTTTCCCCTCCCCGACTAATTGCAAAATGGACCGCTCCCGGCTGGTCAACTCGACCATCTCCATACTAGAGGGTGCTTGCCCCGGCCGATTAATCAACCTCGGAACCACCTTACCCGCTACAGAGGCATCGATGGAAATCCCTCCATTCAAACAGCTCTCGATCGAGGACAAAAGGTTCGCCGCATCCGCATCCTTCAATAGATAGCCTAATGCCCCAAGCCTCAACGCCTCCATTGCATATTCATCATCTGCAAAAGTCGTCAAGATCAACACCTTCGCTTTCGGGTCACGCTGCCTGATGACCTTCGTCGCTTCAATTCCCGTCATGACAGGCATCCGTACATCCATCAGCACCAAGTCCACCAGGTGCTTTTCATAAGCATCGACTGCTTCCTTCCCGTTTGCGACCTCGGCCACCACCCGAAACGAAGGATGCTGCTCAATCATCATTTTTATTCCTTGCCGAACCAACGCCTGGTCCTCTGCTAGCAATATATTAATCACTTAATATGTAACTCCCTTCAAAGGGAAAATTCCCTTCACTGTAAAATATCCCTCGGTGACTTCCCGCTCCATCCGTCCGTTCAAGCCTTCCATTCGCTTTCGCATATTTTGCAGTCCAAATCCTTCTTCCACAGGACCTGTAACCTCCCCTTTATTTTCCACTTTCACCTGAAAACTGTGTTCTCCGATAATTTCAAGTGTAACGGAGATTTCCTTCGAGCTACCATGCCTCATCGCATTGGTCAACCCTTCCTGTACAAATCGGTACAAAACAATGTTCTGCTCATTGCTAAGTGGCTGCGATAGCACGCCAGTTTTAGTCGTCAACTGCACCCTCATCTGACTTTCCGCTTCCAGCTTTCTAATCAAATGAATCACAGAAGAGATCCCCTGCTCCTCTTCCCCCTGCAAGGCCTTCACTGCTTTTCGCATCCCATCCAGGCTTTCTCTGGCCAACTGTTTGGACTGCTTCACAATGAAAGCAACCTTCTCTTCCCCGGCAGCCTGTTCCGCCACTGCCAACTGCATCATGAGTGCTGTCAGCTGGTGCCCCACAGAATCATGAATATCCCTAGCAATCCGGTTCCTCTCCTCGACTCTGGCAACCTCCTCATTTTCAAGGACCTGCCTTTTTAACACACGATACTCCACCAACAAACTTTTCCACTCTCTATCAAACTTCTCATTATCACGGTAGTATCGATGAATGAGCGCCCCCACCCCGATCAACATGATGAAAAGAAATAGATGATAGAAAAATAAATCAGAAACTGCCAGAACGCTAAGGGTGAACATAACAGGCAAAAGAACAGCCACTGTCGTGAGGACAGCCTGCTTGGTAACGGAAGATTGCATTCCTTCCACCAATAAAAAATAGACCAACAGCCAAGGCAACACATCAAACGGCGTCAGAATAAAGTGTTGCATCAACACTACGGCCCCAGTTGCCAAAAAATACGCAATCCACTTCTCTTTCCAAATCGGCATGGAAAAATAAAGCCCCAAATACATTCCCGCCGCCAAAAGATAGGCAGCCAACAGCGTGCCTGTCAGAGAATAATAGATTGGCATGATTAAAAGAATCGCGCACACAAAACAAAGTTTTATCCAAAGTGAACTAACCCTGCTACCCATAAATCATTCCCGCCTTTATTTTATGTGAATTCTTGTTGTTCCATGAATTGCACTTTTCTCATTTTGAACAAACGTTTGACTAAAAAACTCTCTTCAACTTCTTCATCGTCGCTTCTGATGTAAAACTTTCAAAATGATTCATCAGCTTTTCGGTTGCCTCTTCCTTTTTCAATTCCGGCACTTCTATATAATTTCTATCACACCAATGCTTCATCGTTTCATAAGACGTACTGCTCCACCCATTCTTTTCGCCATTTTCGTCCTGCTTTTCTTTTGTCCCCGATACCACAATATCAAGACTCCCTTGCAGCTCCAGTAATGCCTGGTCAAAGGCTTTCTTCTTTTCTTTTTCCTTCATTCCAGCTTTTGCTCGCAGTACTCTCGTATCAATTCCTTGGTTCTCCGAAATGAGGCTGAAAAGGGACAAAGCTTCACGGGACACTTCTCCTTTTTCGTATCGCTTCTCCACGGTTTCTGTACTTGCAAGTGCAACAAGCATTAGTGGAAGTAAATCCTTTGAGATGAACATCGCTTTTTTCTTAATGAACTTTCCATAAGCCGCCACTCCATCTGCAGCAAAAAGCGTCCTCCAAATCCACGGATCTTTCTCTGTGTCAGAATGCCATGCCTCTTTCGGCGTCATGCCTCCAAGCGATGGGTAATCCTCGAATAACGGCGCAAGCGGAAGCAAGCCCACTTCTTTAATCACTGCAACGGCCTCTTCATATGTATGGATGGTGCTAGTTTGTGTAGTCATTGTAATCCTCTCCTTATGTTTTAGAAATTCTACATCCACCGCAGAGAGTCCTTTAAAATTTTTCCAATTATACCTTGCAATACAAGATAGCTGTGCATATAATAAGAGTATCATGTAATACAAGATAGCCGCAGCACTTCGACTAAGTAACTTGTTATACAAGATACCGGAGCCGAAAATACTTTTTACCACAACCAAAGTAGGTGAACACATGGCAGCAAGAAGCCAGCTATTGAAAGGAATCCTCGATGCCTGCGTGATGGCAATTGTCGAGGAGAAAGCAGTCTATGGGTACGAACTTTCCCAGCAGCTGCAAAAAGTCGGATTGCCGGACATCAGTGAAGGCACCATCTATCCGGTTCTGCTCCGACTTCAAAAAAACGGATTCATCATAGGGGAAATGCGACCTTCCGCTTCCGGGCCAAACCGAAAATACTATTTTCTAACCGCTGCCGGAAAAGAAGAACTTGAACGAATTTCAAGCGAATGGATGCTAATCGCAGGTCCTGTAAGTCAATTATTGCAAAGAGGGGAAAACGGATGAGAGACACAAAGAAATTAATTGAAGAGAACAATGAAAAACGGAAGCTCTTGAGTGATGATAATTTGAAATTGTATGAGGATTTACTCTTATATATCCGTACGGATTTAAGAGTGGCGGAACATGAAAGCGAGGAATTACTGATGGACCTCCTCGACCATATGTTAGAAGCACAACATGAAGGGCGATCAGGAACAGAGCTGCTAGGGTCAGACCCCAAAGCATATGCAGATGAACTGATTGAAGGGCTTCCTAAAGATAAAAAGCGGGATGTGATTCCTTTCATAAGCACCCAGGTCAGTAATTCTTTAGGTTGGTTCGCTCTCGTGCTTTCCATTGTTCACTTGATCATGCCTTTTTTTACTGAGATAAAAGCACCTTCTCCTATAGGGAATTTAATAGTATTAGCTTTGGCTGTTCTAGGTGTGTCCGCTCTAGGAGTGAAAGTAATCTTCACCTTAGTTCGTTCGAGCCTTTTCAGTGAAAAGAAATCAGCTAAACGCGCCTATCTAAAAGCTGGCCTTTTTGGTGGAGGTTCCTTCGCGCTGATTTTATTGTTCTCCTGGCTTGTTCCTGATTTCGGCCCAAGAATTTTGATAGAATGGTGGATTTACCTGATTATCGCGCTCATTCTACTAGGCACAGGAAAATTGATTCAGCGCATCTATCAAACCCATTAAACGAAAGGAGAACACCAAATGAACCATTTACCATTATCCAAAAAGAGCCAAACGTTCATAGAAAATTTACGAATCTACCTATTTTCCTGTGGCAAAAAGACAAATGAAATTGATGAGATAACGGATGAGCTAGAAGTGCATTTATACGAAGCGGAAAAAGAGAATAAGAGTGTCGAGCATATCATCGGAAGCTCCCCGAAAGAATACATGGAGCAGATCTCCGGCGAAATGTCCTTTGATGTACGCGGCTGGGCTAAATATGTTCCAATCATTATACTTGGTGCATTCTCCGGCATCGTCCTGAAGGATATCGTCTTTGGCGGATTTCAATATTCGCTGGTGGAGCTGATTGGTTACCCGCTAGTTTGTATCATCTTGATCCTTGCCTACATGGGGACCTTCAGGCATATCGCCAGTCATACTTTTTCCAAGTCAAAGGAGTTCTTTTTCTTTGGTTTGGTGAGCTTTCTATCGATTGCCATGTTCCTTGGATTAATGTTCCTGCCAAATTATATCGATTCACCGATTATTATGCTCGGCTATTACGGCAACCTTATTGTCGCAAGTATGGCCATCTCGTTTTTAATTGGGATTTCAATTTGGAGTAAGACGATTGTTTCCATTGTGCTTCCTATCTTCTACATTGTACCGGAATACTTGGTAGCCCTTACCGACCTATCGGCAGAAAACCAGTTATTGAGCAGCAGTCTTATCATGTATGCATTAATCGGGGCTTATTTATTCTTCGAGCTTAAGAGGACATCCACCTCTGCAAAATAAAAACTGGGAGCTGCGCGTTTTTAATCACGTCAGCTCCCATTCTATTTCATCGATTCTGCTTCGACACGGTCCATATACTCCTGCACAACTTTATTATTGCTCTTCTCACTGCCAAGCTTCAACATCGCCCGCCCCACAAAGTTGACACCTTTGTTATGGCCTGCATAAATGAAGCGTGTATGCGTCTCATCCACCTTTTCCAGCGTAAAAGACAAATTGATTTCAAATGCCTTTCCGAGTACAAAAGCTATTTGTTTATGTTTCCTATCGGGCTTGTCCTCATAAGCAAGCGTCTCCACGATATACGTTTCCACCCGCTTGCCCTCGCGATATGTTTGGCGGTGTTTGGCCCCTACCTCTGTTTCTGTTTTTTCTATTAGCGTATGCTCTTCCACTTTCGGCATGGTTCTTTTGATATTTTTGTCGAGGAAGAGTTCCCACACTTTTTCAATAGGAACAGGTATCACACGTTCTTCTTGCCATTGAATCATTATTTTGTCTCCTTCCCTGACGCCAAGAAGGCATCTATTTCTTCTGATTTTTGTTGCAACTCTTCTATTTGGAGGCGGATCGTTTCTTTCTTTTGAATGAGTAAATCTTCAAGGTGTTCGAACGATTCATCTTCCATCACCGAAATCATCTCTTGAATGGTGAACCCAAAGCTCCTCAGTTTCACTAAAAGTAAGGCCAGAAAATAACTGCCATCATCGTAATACCGGTAGTTGTTATTAGGATCGATATAAGCGGGCTCGATCAGCTTCACTTCCGCATAATAGCGCAGAGTCTCCTTGCTGAGCCCGGTCATCTCGGAAAATTCACTGACTTTGTACATTTCTTGCCCTCCTTTGTTTAGTTTAAACTGTGTGGTGCACCACATGGTCAATGGGGAATTTTTAATTTGTGTGTGTTGAGATAGTTTTGCGCTAAAAACAGGCAAAGTAATACGTTTTAATGCAGTTCCAAAAGCGTTCGGTCATTTTGTTCGTTGTTTCGGACACTTTCCCCCCTTATTCGTAAGGGGTTCGGTCAATTGAGGGTATCCCTTCGGACAACTTTTTGCTACCTTTGGACACCTCAAAATTTCGTTCGGACAACTAAGGGAAATCTTCGGTCACTTTCGCCAAAACTTCGGTCAACTTTGGAAAATCTTCGGTCAAAATCCGGAAATCTTCGGACATTTGATCCTTCCGCCAACCCAGACCCCAAAACCATAAAAATTAAACCCACTTTTTAAAAAAACACCCAAGTGCAGCAACTAGCGCCTCCTTAGGTGTTCATCATTATTCCTTGCCTACCAACTCGACTAAGGTATACTCCTCAGTATCTAAATCATATTCAAAAGAAATCGTATACTCTTTTCCAACCTCAAACTGGCCACAGAATGCTTCTGCATCCTCTTTGTTCTCCGCTTCATAATGATAAGTCAGCCCATTATAATCTGTTTCGGTAACTGAACAACGATAAGCACCGTTCTCCGCTTCTGTCACGGCCACACTCTCCACCGTAATTTGATCCTCACCGGATGCTGAGGGGAAATACGTATACATCACAAACGTCGTAATGAGCAATATTGTACCAACAACAAGCGAAATGCGCCCTTTTTTCTTTTCTGATCGAACAAGCGTCGTGAACACACCGAATCCGATTAGACCAAAACTAATCGCAAATAAAACTAAACCAAAAATATACATCTCTGTACCCCCGTTTCTATTCTCTACTTCCCATTATATATCAGACAACCCATATCATTCATACTTTTTCATGGAGTTCAAAAATCCCCTACCACTCCAAGCGGTAAGGGATCAAAAACCTATCATTCAAAAAAATACTTCCTAGTCCTCATCTGCACGTTCAAAACAATCCCAACTGCGATCATATAGGTCAGAAGCGAACTCCCTCCGTAGCTGAAAAACGGCAGCGGGATACCTGTAATAGGAAGCAGTCCAATTGTCATCCCAATATTTTGGAACACTTGGAAAGTCAGCATGCCGATAACCCCTGCGCAAAGGTAAGTACCGTACGTATCATGGCATTCCATAGCGATGAAGGTAATTTTATAGATTAAGAAAAAGAATAACGAGATGACAACCGTCGCCCCCATGAAACCGAACTGGCTGGCAATGGCCGCAAAGATAAAGTCTGTGTGTGCTTCAGGCAGGTAGACATTCATCTCACCGTAGCCTGAACCCGTGTATTCCCCAGAACCGATGGCAAGCAAGGATCTTACCAGTTGGAAGCCTTGTACATCCTGGTATTCATAGGGATTCAACCAGCCGTAGAAACGGTCCAGTTGATATTCAGGGATTAGATACGTATGGAAAAATGTTGGGTGTGCAATGAAAATATATAAGAACAATGCAATGAATCCTAACGCTGCACCGACTAGTGATAGGATAATGCTCCATTTGATACCTGAAACGAGGATCATGGCTGCGATAATCGCACAGTATACCATGGTTGTCCCCATATCCGGCTGTTTCGCTACTAGAAATAATGGAATACTGGAGGCGGCGATTATTTTTCCAAGAAGCAAATAACTGTCGCGCAATGTCGCTACTTCATATTGGGCGCGATGGTCGGCAATAATTTTACTTAACACTAATATGATGGAAATCTTCATTAATTCTGAAGGTTGGATATTACCAAGGCCAGGCAATGTGTACCAACTTGTTGCCCCTTTTATCGTGCTGACAAGAGAAGATGGAACGTTAAACTCCAGCCCGAGTAACAGAACGACTCCCATGCCGTATGTAATCCAAGCCAAGTTTCGTAAGTAGTCAAAATGTATCAGCAATGATATGCCGATACCAATCGCTCCGACAACGAACCACATTAGCTGTTTTTGCATAAAGTTTATGTTCTGCAATACTGGCGGCAGGGTAGGTTCTACACTCTTTAACGCAAAAAGGCTTGCAACTACCATAATCCCCATAAGAAAAATCAGTGTGGTATCCAACTGAGGTTTATAGTCTTTTTCCACTGTTTTCTCTCCTATCTCTACTTATACTTTTTCTTTTAAGGTTGTTTATATTATTATTTAAGTTAATGATATGTTTAATAATAGAATAACCTATAAAGCATATTAGAGAAAAACATAAAGGTCAATCCATAAAATTATGGATAATGCATGTGAAGGTGGAAAAAGGGGAAATTAGAACTAACTTATTTTAGGAGGACTACATACTTTGTTTATTGCATTAGCTTTTTTCCTGTTTATGTCTTTTTTCTTATCTGGAAGTGAAACAGCCCTGACAGCTGTTAACAGGATGAAAATCCAAATTAGAGCAGAAAACGGGGATGTTGCTGCCCAGAAACTAATGAAACTGATTGAACGCCCTGATCAGTTTATTACAGCTATTCTTATTGGAAATAACATCGCTAATATTATGTTACCAACGCTTGTGACACTTATCGCAATTGATTACGATTGGAGTGTAGGAGTCGCTACGGCTGTATTGACTGTTGTACTTATCATTTGCGCAGAGGTGGTGCCTAAGTCCATTGCCGCTACTTTTGCTAATAAAGTGGCTTTCATTGTTGCACCTGTCATTTCCATTCTACTTTTTGTCTTAAAGCCCCTGATCTTTTTGCTTTCTATCCTGACTAATTTCATCATCCGCCTTCTTTCTAGAGGAATGGTCCAAGAGGCGACTCTTTCCAAGGAAGAGCTTAGAACGATGGTGGATATCGGCCGCACGGAGGGTACCTTTTACGAAGAAGAATCGCAGCATATTCTCGGTGCCATTGATTTTTATACCAAGGATGTCCGTGATGCGTTGAAGACACCGCGAATTGAGATTCACGGGTTGCCTTGTGATATTACTTTTGAAGACGCGAGAAGCTTTGTAATGGATAGCAGTTATACCCGTTATCCTGTCTATAAAGATAATATGGATAACATCATCGGTGTGTTTCATGCTAAATTTTTGTTGAATTGGTCTTTAAGACCGGAATTAGAAATTAAGGACTTTATGGACACAAGTCCACTGTTTGTAGCTGAATCCACTTCCATCGAAAAAGTATTTAAGATGATGCTCAAAGAGAAAAAACATATGGCGATTGTTATTGATGAGTACGGTGGGACGACAGGGCTTATCAGTCATGAGGATATTATTGAAGCGATGATTGGGCAGGAAATTGAGGATGAGACGGATGAGTCCGGGGAAATTCTTATTGAAGAATTAACAGACACTCAAATTATCTGTCATGGAAAAATTGCCATCCGACGTTTTAATGAAGTGTTTAAAACAAAGGTCCCCGAAGAAGAGGACACGGTTGCAGGGTTTCTTTTCAAAGAGCTTGGACATATTCCAACTGAGGGCGAATCCCTTGAATACCATCACCTTCACTTTGACATATTGAAGATGGAGGACAATGTCATCAAGCAAGTGAAAGTGAAGAAAAAAGCCAATTAAACGTAAAGAGGGTGTCGCTCTTCTTCTTGGAAGAGCGACACCCTCTTACTTTTTATGACTGTTGATGCTGATTTGTTAGTGCATGTAGCTGAAGGCCAACTTGCTTTACCTGGTGATTTTCCATTTCAAGTACAGTCCAAATGTTCTCACCATGTTTAATATGTTGCTCTTCATCGTCTTCCAAGTCCTGCAGCATTACCTGCATCCAGCCACCAATCGTATCAATATCATCTTTTTCATCAAATATTATCCCGAATTGGTGTTCAATATCTGTCAACAAGACAAGACCATTTATATGAAAAAGATCTGTTTCAATTTCTTGAATATCCTCTACTTCATCGGCATCAAATTCATCACGGATTTCTCCCACGATTTCTTCGAGGATATCTTCCATCGTAATGATACCTGCAGTACCACCGTATTCATCAATTACTAATGCAATATGAACTTGTTCTTCCTGCATTTTTAACAATGCGTCTTGCAGGGAGGTCACCTCATGAATTAGTGGAAGCTCGTGTAGGAAGTCTTTCATCTCCCCTGCTCTGCCAGCAGCGAAGTTTGTCAGCATTTCCTTTACGTTCACAAATCCGAGAATATTATCTTTGTCCCCATCCTCTGTAACAGGGTAACGGGTGTATTGGTGTTCATCCAATACGCTGATAATTTCTTCTTTAGACATGCTATTAGATAAAGTGACGATTTGCACACGCGGGATCATGATGTCCCTTGCGACTCTTTCGTCAAAAGTGAATATATTTTCCATGTAGGATAGTTCTGTTTGATTAATTTCTCCACTTTCAAAACTTTGCGTCATAATGATTTTAAGCTCTTCTTCTGAATGGGCCTGCTCATGACTTGCAGGTTGTACACCGAACATGCGAAGCAACACACGCGCTGAACCGTTCAATGTCCAGATTAACGGGTACATCAGTTTACCGAACCAATATAACGGTCTCGCAATAAGCAATGTCATTTTTTCTGCAAACTGAATCGCAAGCGTCTTTGGTGCTAACTCTCCCACCACTACGTGTAAGAATGTGACTAGCGAGAATGCCACCGCAAACGAAACAACTGTAGAAACAGACGTAGGTACTCCAAAGTTTTCAAATAAAGGATACAGAAGTCTTTCCACAGTCGGTTTTCCTAACCAACCAAGACCTAATGCTGTTACCGTAATACCAAGCTGACAGGCGGATAAGTAATAATCCAGATCCGCAATAAGCTTTTTGGCCACGACCGCTGTCTTGTTTCCTTCTGCAATCAATTGATCCACTCGGGACATACGCACCTTTACCACTGCAAACTCCGATCCAACGAAGAACGCTGTTAAACCTATTAACAAAGCCACTAAAAGTAAGTTCATAATTAATATACTGTCAATATCCAATTGTTTCCCTCAAAAAAAGGGATTCACCTCCGAAATTTTCCACTTTTATTTTTTCTACCTTTACCTTTAACTATTCCACCTAATTTTAGATTAGAACTCTCCCCCAGTCTGAATATTAAAAACCCTCCACCAAAAACTGGTAGAGGTTTTATTTGTAAAGTTATTTAACCTATACCTAAGTGGCAAAGGTCTCGCAAACAACATGTTTAATGTTGCCAGTTAAGCCGGTGACTTTAATTGTTGTCACGGATTGACGACATAACTGTCAGCTACTCCCCTTTGGAGTATTATAAGCTCTAAAAATCAGAGCGATAGTTTAAACTCATAAACTATCAAGAAAAATTCTATTATAGTTTTGTTGTAAAGTCAATATTTGTAGATTAGTAGAAAAATTCCTACTCCCTTTAAAAGGAGTAGGGACTTGGTATACCTTACTGTTTTTGCATTCCTGTGTAGATATAGATGGCATCCCGCAGGAATTCTGCTGTACCAGTTTGTTTTTTATCATAAAAAGCTGTAAATCGCTCGTCATCCACATACATCTGAGCAAGTCCGGCATGCGCTTCCTTGGAATAAGAGTCCCAGTAATAACCTAACCATTGGCGATGCAGGTCGGCGGCTTTTTGTGCAAGCTCTCCTGCAGGGTCACCAGTTTTGAATGCTTCGTTCAAGACGTTCAGCACCTCTTCCCCAAGCTTTTCTCCTTGTTCGTATTGACCCTTGGACATGCCTTTTACTTTAGCGTTGGATTTATCGATCGTCTCGTTGCCGTATTTTCCTCTGATTTCTTCGCCATATTTTTCTTCGTTTTCATCTATCATATTCTGCTTAAATGATTCAAACTTCTCTTTATCACTCATAGTAATACTCCCTTCTTTCGCAGCCAGTGTCCGGTCTACACTTTCAATGAGGCCCTCAAGCCGCTTTTGCTTTGTCAGAAGCTTGTCACGGTGTTCTTTAAGTGCTTCCACTTCATTAAAGGATGGAGCGTTGATGATTTTTTGGATGCTTTCGAGATCCAGTTCGAGCTCGCGGTAAAAGAGGATTTGCTGCAGCATATCCACTTCCGCCTGCCCGTAGATGCGATACCCCGATGCACTTATTCTCGCCGGCTTGAGAATCCCAATCTCATCATAATAACGCAGCGTCCTGCCTGTCACTCCAGCCAATTTTGCTAATTTCTGTACGGTGTATTCCACCATTGATCACCTCCTGACAAATTCAGTGTACACCTTGACGTTGCGTAAAGGTAAATAGGTTTTTAAAAAATAGGCCTATATGTTTACTGTTTAAGTTTGAATATTCTGCATTTTAATTCTTTCGTCTTATATCCCCTCACTTTCATTCCTTTTATAATGGAAACAGAAGTAATGTTTCAATTTTTCTGTAAATTATTGAAATTTTATTTCAGTTTTTTGTAAGCGTTTACTAATAAACAAAAAGAAAGCGAGGGGCTACAAATGAAATTTGGACAAGCATGTAAGTACATAATGATTACCGCATTATTATTCTCCTTCACTCTCCCTCTTTTTACAACGAAAGGGAGTGCAGAAATGAGTCAGCAGCCAAAGCATGAGATGAGGGCAGCCTGGATTGCCACAGTTCAAAACATTGACGTGCAAGCAGGATTGAACGAAGCAGACTATACAGCATGGGTAGAAGAAACGCTTGATTTTCTAAAAGGTAAAAACTTTAATACGATCATTTATCAGGTAAAACCTACAGCAGATGCTTTTTATCCATCTGAAATCGATCCTTGGTCCAAATATGTTACTGGAGGTGCACAAGGAACAGACCCAGGTTATGACCCGCTCCAAATTATGATTGATGAATCTCATGCGCGCGGTATCGAAGTGCACGCTTGGGTTAATCCGTATCGTGTGACGATGCCTTTTGAAACATTAGAAAGCCTTTCTGAGGAAAATGTTGCAAAGGAACATCCTGAATGGGTGGTTAGATACGGTTTTCAATACTACTTGAATCCTGGTATTCAGGAAGTGCAGGATTACCTACTTTCAACTGTCGAGGAGCTTGTAACGAACTATGACATTGAAGCGGTTCATATGGATGATTACTTCTATCCATATCGCAGAGCTGGAGAGGAATTCCCGGATCAAGCGCAATTTGAAGCAGATCCGCGCGGTTTTGATAATATCGAAGACTGGAGACGCGACAACGTAAACAACCTAGTGTCGGCCATCAATGACACGATCAAAGAAACAAAGAGCTGGGTACAGTTTGGAATCTCCCCATTTGGTGTTTGGAGAAATATCGCAATGGATCCGACAGGAAGCAATACACAAGCCGGCCAAACAAACTATGATGACCTATATGCGGATACAAGACAATGGATCAAAGACGGCAGTATCGACTACATCACACCGCAAATCTACTGGTCCCGCGGTTTTGCAGCAGCCGATTACTCCATCCTGCTTGACTGGTGGAGCAATGAAGTCGAAGAATATGCCCATAACCATCCGGTGAACCTGTATATCGGAACAGCGGACTACAAGGTTGGAGACAATTTTGACCAGAACTGGGATAACCCATACGAGCTTCCTGAACAGATTCTAGACAACCGCAAAGACGAGAATACGCAAGGACAGATGCACTTCTCGCTTAGACAAATCATTAAAAATAACATTGGTTATGCAGATATATTAACAAACGAAATCTATATAGAGCCTGCACTCGTTCCTGCAACTCCGTGGAACGGCGAAAAGCTTCCACAAAAGCCAAACACGGTGAAAGCAGTTAAAACAGAAGGCAGTATCACCCTAACAATCGATGATAAAAAGCATTCTGACGCAAGGAAATATGTTATCTACCGTTTCGATGGGATGAAAGAAGGAGATTATAACAATCCTGCGAATATTGTGGATGTTGTGTATGCAACAGAAGGTGTTACCACTTATATTGACAGCACCATTGAGGAAGGCAAGCGCTATACGTATGGCGTAACCTCCGTTTCCAATACTGGGTTGGAAAGTAAGGATGCGAAGATTGTAAAGGTTGTAAAATAAAGACACCTCTGAAAAAAGCGCTTGGCGGGCTACATTGCTAACCAAGCGCTTTCTCTTTTCTTATTAGTCCACCGTTACCGCCGTCCCATAAGCAATAATCTCGGATGCATTCGTCATGACGCTCGAGGTTTCCAAACGTACACAAATAATAGCATTCGCCCCTTTGCTCTTTGCATCCTCCACCATCCGGCCGATTGCTTTTTGACGAGCCTCCTGCATCATTTCCGAGTATTCCTTGATTTCACCCCCGACAATCGTTTTCAGTCCTGCCAATAGATCCTTCCCAATATGTTTTGATTGCACCGTGCTACCTTTCACAAATCCCTTCAGATCCACAATCTTTTTCCCTGGTACCGACTCAGTAGTCACTATAATCATTTTTGTCATCCTCCTCTTTTTCTTTTGCACGCTCTACAATAAGCACAATGAATAGTGCTAGGAGTGCAAGCACATAAAATATGTAAAACATAACTCCTAACCAAATATTAACTATAAGCAGGGCCACACCGACCACTTGCCCGAGGATTACTACAAGCACCAGCACCTTCTTTAGAGTTTCGATCATCCTCATCCCTCCACCACTACTATTCCCCACCCAACAAGAAACTCCTTGTACCATTGACATTATATTTTCCCGCCTCACTTTTCATACATGAATGGGACAAATTTGCTCATTATAAGATAGAATGCCACTTTAAGGAGAGATGAAAAACATGCAAAATCAACCTACCTCACAAGGACAAAATATGAATCAAAATCAGATGCCGCCAACAATGAACATGAACACACAAGGGACACAAGCTACCCCAAATACGAATCACGGCGGGCACGAGCTATTCGATGCACATGAAGTGATTGCCGGCATTATCAGCATGCTCGACCAATACCAAATGTACGAACAGCATATCCAGGATCCTGCGCTAAAAGATATCGTGAAACGCCAAACAACCTTTGTAACCCAGATGTACAACACCATCGTGGAAAGTTTCCGAACTGGTCAGAAGCCATCCGTTTCTACTCAAGTGTATAAAATGACCCAAACACATGACGTCGTATACGGCATCACACCTTCACAACCAAAAAAGCCGAACCAATCCGTCAATGAGCTTGCTGACAAAGGGCTTTCCGCTTATATGCTTGGACAAACAAAGGGGCTTGCGACGCTGCTTGCCATGACTGCGCTTGAAATGACCAATCCGGTCCTTCGTCGCGTCATTGCAGACAGTGTGCCAAACTTCATTGAAATGAGTTACGAGATTTTTCTTTATCAAAATAAACATGGTTACTATCAGGTACCGCAGCTTGCCATGCAGGATATGAATGCTATGCTGCAAAGTTATACAACTGTACCGAATCAGGGGAATATGACTCACTAAAAAATAAAGAAGCCAAGGAGGGAAAGTTCTCCACGGCTTCTTTTTCCAATCACTACTCCTTACCTTTTCAACGCTACCTCGCTAAGTGCTTTCGGCCGTGTAGCTTTATACCATTGATAGCACAGGATGACTATGATGATTCCATCAATTACATCGCCGCCATAGTACATAACCATTGCTCCACTTTCCGCTTGTTCTACAGGCACACCATTTGGAGGCCAAGAATAGATGAATTTCGATAGAATACCATGTCCGGCGAGTGCAAGGATGAAGACGATGGTCCGGTAGAGGTAGCTTCTTCTATGCGCTGTAGGGTCAACATAAATCATCGATATCGTAAACAAATACCCTGCCAAAAACACATGGAAATGTACGAAAAGAAATAGCCCTACATGCTGATGCATCGCTTCATACAATGAGGTTGTATATAGGAGCCATAATCCTCCGATATTTAAGACAGTAGCAACAGCTGGATCTGTAACAACCGAGATAGGTTTACTCTTTAGGAATCGTGTTAACTTTCTGGAAGCATTAACGCTAAGCGCCCTCATTAAAAGGGTCATAGGTGCCGACAAAGCAAGCAATAGCGGCGCCAACATCCCTAATAAAAGATGTGCATACATATGATAGGAAAAATCCACATGTGCCCTTTCTGCAATAGGACCTGCCAAAGCAATCACAGCAAAGATAATTCCACTAGTAAACAACAAAGTCCGCTTGAGCGGCCATTTTGTATATTTTTGATTGGATAGTTTCACTCCTGTTATATATAAAAGTAATGCAAATAAAAAAGGAACCACCAGAAGCTGACTGGTCCAACCACCTATCTCTGCCTGATGATGGATGTGTGTGAGTAGGCTCATGAAGCAACCTCTTTGGAACGTTGCCTATTATTCGTTTTGATCGTTAAAATCACACCCACCACTATCATCCCCGCAGCGATCGTATTCCAAATCACATCATAAATTATTACATTATCAACATACCGAATTTGATGAATGCGCATGATTTTGTGTTGAATGATCCCATCATATAATTGAAAAACTCCTGCCCCCAAATAAATACCGCCTATCCACCTTTTCCATACAAGCGACTTCCTTCTTCTTAAATCAGCAAATAAAAACAAGCCCCCAATCGTCGCAAACCAGCTGAAGGCATGAAATAACCCGTCGGAAACTAAACCCACACTTGTTGTGGACTTATCATAAAAATGATGCCAGTGAAGCAATTGGTGAAAGATCGTTTCATCTATAAAAGCAACCATCCCTAATCCAAAGAGAATCCCCGACCACAAATTACGTCTGCTATAGTTGGATGTAGCCTTATCCATTTCATCGTTCAACTCCTATTCTTAGAAAATAAACTTTCTTTCATAATTTCCCTAAAACTTGTCTTGTAATCAAGTTCTCACTCTTTTCTATCCACAATTCAGGGGGAATTAGTGAACGGAGCAAAAAAAACCGGTGAGAATGTAATCCCACCAGCATCTGTTATAAATTATTTCATCTCTTGCGTAATCATAGTCAAGCTATCTGCAGAATGAGCAACCTCTTCAAATGCCTTTCCCAAATCATCTACCACACCCACAAAAGACAATACTTCTTCGTTGATTTTGTTATTTTGATTAGAAGTTTTCCCTAACATATTTAAAATTTCTTCAAAGTGTTTTTCTGTCTGCTTCATGTTATCGTCGCCACTTTTGACTTCGACTCTTATTCTCTCTAAGGACTTTATCAATTCCTCTGCTTGCTTATTCGTATTCAGGATAAGAGAAGAAACATTTGTTACTGATTTTTTTGTTCTGTTCGGAAAGTTTTCGAACCTCACCTGCTACCACAGCAAAGCCGCGTCCTGACTCTCCAGCCCTTGCCGCTTCAATGGCAGCATTAAGCGCCAACAAGTTGGTCTGGTCCGCTATTCCTGTCACAATTTCTACGATTTCTTCCATCTGTTTTGATATGGTTAATAATACATCCACATCCCTTGAAATATCATTGACTGAACCATGAATATTTGTCATATTCAACGTTTGTTTATGTATTTGGCCCTTTCCATTTTCTGCATGCTCCTGTGCAAGTATGGAAAGCTCTGTTCCGTTGTTTGAAAGAGACACTATCTCACTAGAACGTGAGAGCAATTGTTGAAACGCCGCGTTCGTCTCTTCTGAAATAGCAGCTAAATTTTCAGATGCGCTCGCTACATTATCCCTAACGTGTCGCTTCTGTTCCTCCACAGCTCCTTTTAATCTTTCTGTTTCCTGATCATATGCCTCTAATACTAACTGCTGCTCCAAATTCAACAGCTTTGAAACGGCTCTGATTGCAAGAAGGCAGTCTTCTTTGTCTGAAATATTCTTATCAATGATGTTTATCAGCGATAAAAGCAAATCTTGGAATGCACACATATACCATTTCGTTTGCAACCCAATCTTTACATGTATTTGCGCTATCTTTATCCTTTTTGCAAAATAGGACTCATCGATCTTCCCATCAAACATTTCGGTAATATGTTGTTTAAGCGTCTTTTTAAGCCTTTCGATGGAGCTATTATCATTAATGATTGTCAATAACGCCGGTTCATTCTCTAGATTCTTGTAAAATCTCGCTACAATATCCTCGATTTGTGCCGTAACAAACGGTTGAATGGCGTTTATAATTTCCAAGTCCCTTTTGTGAAGGTCTATCATTTTTACTTGCTTGAGAATCTCACTATCTCTTTTCACCTCAAGACTCCCTTTTCCCTCTTCAAAACTGAAGCTTTTCCCTTGTTGGCGTTCCCTTTTGAATATCATCCTGACTCCCCTTTTTCATACAAAAAATCCCTCTCACTAGGAGAGGGGACTGCTTCATAACTTCAAGCAATTGTCTATTTTTAATAGTATAGGAATTTATCTCCATAGACAATGGCTTAAATTACTTAACTGGAAAATTTCAAGAATTGAAGGTGACGCGGGTTGGAGAAATGTAGATTCGCCTCAAGGTTACTTTAAATTCTTCCCAATGTATTTCACAATTTTTCGAAGCTCAGATACAGACGGTCTACCAAATGGACTTGTCTGCCTTTGTTGATAGAGTAGTTTTCCTTTTTCATCAATAAGGAAATAGGCTGGTTCCCCGTGAACTCCATGGTCTTCATATGGAGCATCTTCTCCATGATAATAGACACCATATGCTTCTAACGCTTCAAGTTTCGAGTCTGAAAGGACAGGCATAGTCAAATCATATTCCGATACCATTTCCTTTAGTTTTTCCACTTCCTCTGTAGCAATGGCCAAGACATGTACTTTTTTATCCTCAAAGTACCCCTTGCTTTCCTCTAGTTCCTTCAATTCATTTTGACAGACAGGGCACCATGAACCGCGGAAAAAGACGATCAAATGCCATGCCTCATGCTCCTTTTGGTGAGCGTCAAACGAGAAAGTTTCCCCTGTAGTTTGAGTAAGTTTAAATTCAGGAGCTTTGTCCTTTAATTTAAGATATCCCATGTTCATTTCCTCCTTTTATAATAAATCCAAAATGCCATCTAGTGAATCAAATGTGTAATCTGGGGCTAGCCCCAATTCTTCTTGGGGTAAATGATTTCTGTTAATCCAAGCAGTATGAAAACCAAAGTTTTTGGCGCCGCTGATATCCCATCCATTTGAAGACATAAATAGAACTTCTTCTCTTTTCACACCTATCTCTTTAAGGACTCCCGTATAGGATGCAGGTGTAGGTTTATACTGTTTCGTGTCATCTACACTTATAATGTGGTGGAAATACTCTTTCATCCCTGCTTGTTCGACCAAAGGCTCCAACATATCCCGCGACCCGTTTGAGAAGACCGCAAGAACCCTCCCATTCTCTTTAAGCGTGCTTAACACATTCTGTACTTCATCATAGGCATGCAAAGAAGTATATTGCACCATAAGAGACTCCACTTCTTTGTTAGAAAACGGAATGGCCAATTGCTTTAATGCATACTTCAAAGAATCTTTCGTTACCTCGGAAAATGTTTCATAGTTCCCCATCAGTTGGCGAAGAAACGAATACTCCAACTGTTTTCTCCTCCATATTTCACTGATTTCCGTTCCTTTTCCGTCAAATAATTCATCCGCTTTTTCTTTTACAGAATGAACATCAAATAAGGTTCCATACACATCAAATACGAATGTTGAAATAGTAGGGGGCAACTCTAACACTTCCTTTATGGTATTCTCTTTTTAAAATTCCCTCTTAAGAATAAAGTAAACTGTTTAATATGCTTATAAAAAAACACACCAACCTGACATAGAGGTAGTGTGTTTATCTACTATCATTAATTTAGGTTTCTTAACGTAGGCTTCGTCAACTTACATGCCGGATAGCTAATAGAAGGCGCGTAATAGGATAACTTTCTCATAAAATAGCAGGATTCCGGAAAGTGGTGTTCGAGAAATCGCAGTGTACTTTGATTAATGAGTTCGTCGTCCAAGTAAAGCTCCAGTACTTCGGCCACCAGATTATTAAACTTCACCACTTCGACTGACACTTCCTTTGCGAACCTCATCTGCGCAGGAAAGCCTGGTTCTGTAAAATGCAGATAGCCTTCCATCATGTCATTTTTCACAATAAACTGCGAAAACTTCCCTCTCACATGATTGGCTCGTTCCACCAGTGCAAACTCCACGCCATCCAACATCCTCAATAATAAAGAGGCATGCCCCAACTGATCATCCAGCCACATGCTTAACAATTCGACGAGAGTTAATGCAGGATAATCTTTTCCCTGGACGTAGCTTTCCAGTATCCTCAAGTACTCCCTGTTTTCCAAAAGCGTTCCATTCAGATAAGTCGGTGTCAAATTCAAATTGACCTTATTAAAGAGCCTCAGATTCAACAGGTTGCCTTCGAACAAGTAGTACTTGTATGCCACTTCATTCGCCATTTCCGATAGCCTGATCATCGGTCCTGAATCCACAGGTGCATCTTTAGGAACCCTCTTCAACTCCTGCTCCACTTTTCCAAAAGTCTCAATAAACGTCTCTGCCTGCTTGACCCATTTCTTTTCTTCCGGGGATAGATAATCTCTTATAAAATAGGCGTGGTCTTTTAAGATGCCCAGCCAAAATTCATGCTCTTCCCATGGGGTAATCGGTTCATAACTCATTCTGTCCCCCTCCTCTTTATACAACTTATTTGTCAGGAGAGGTTTTCATGATAAGGAAAAGCGCAGCCTATTAAAAAATAAGCTACGCCTTATCTTATTACTATTTTTTGCTTCGTCGATAAAGATCCATTGATTTATGGCCCTCATCAATGATTGCTACCATCTCGTGTAGTCGTTTTTCCTGCGTTTCTTCCCTTTTGGCACTATAGACATAACGCGCCCAATCCTTTTGGTAGCCATATGTCAGGTCGTTATATTTCGCCAATACGGCTTCATTATTTTTCAAAAAGCTCTTAATGTCATCGATATGAGCAATATAGTCATCCACACATTGGCTCTTTGCACTTGTCTTCTTTTTCGCTTTCTTAGGCGTGGATTTTAGCCCTACTACTGTGAAAACCTCATTCAGGCTGACCATTCTTGAAAATTTAAGCGTGCTGTTTGGCAGGTACTTTTCTTCATCCAGATTTAACTCCGCATAAAAGCTGTCCCGCTCAATGTATTCCGGGTAGACCAAATTCCCCTTTTTCGGATAGGCGACATACACATAGCCGTTATCAGAAAGCAACTGCTTCTCATTTATGATTTGAACGTACCTGTTGAAATCTTCCATGGAGAACATGAACAAGAAGATCAAATCATACTTGTCCTTTTTAATAGAAGTATCATAGTCCAGTCCTTCAAACTCCCCAGCATTCTCAGGCAACTGCAAAAATAAACGGTTCTCATATTTTTGCAGATTCAGTTTATCGACTATGGTTTTTTCGGCATTCATCTCTCTTACATCCCCCTCTGCTTCCTTACATTTCTATCTACTATTATAACAAAATCACGCATGATCAAAACGTGCTTTTCACTTTGCTCACTTGTTAACAAAATGTTCACCTTTTTCTTCCAGATGTGTGACTTTTATCACACTTTTATTTCCTTCCACCTTTTACAATGAAGGTGCATAGATCATTTAGATAAAAATTGGAAAAAGGAAGTGGCGAGTATGTTTTCTTTTAAAAAATTTTTGGTGTGCTGCTTTGCACTTGTCTTACTATTAGGGGTTATGACCGGTTGTGGTTCTGATGAGGTTTCGGTGGAAGATGCCGAGGCAGAAGTAACGATTAAGAGTTCGAACTGGGAATTCGATCAAGCTACTTATACTGCTCCTGCCGGCAAACCTGTTGCTATCCACAATGAAAACGTGGAAGGTCACCACGGAATTACCATTAAAGGAACAGATGTGAAGATTCAAGGGGATGGCAGTGTCGTTGCAAACCTTAAGCCTGGGGAATACGAAATCATCTGTGACATCATGTGTGGAACAGGGCACACAGAGATGGTTTCCAAACTGGTTGTGGAATAGAAAGGGGTGTCAGGGATGGCAAATGTACAATATGAACGTCCTGAGAAATCTACCGACAAGAAGCTCCCTCTGAAAGAAGAGGAAGCTTCATTAAAAGGAACATTGATTGCCGTATTTTTGTTAGGGGCGTTTATCGTCATTTCGTGGGTCAGCGTGTTCAGCTTATTTATTTCACGAAATTAGGAGGCAGAAAAAGGGGGGTACAAATAGATGCATTTACACCGTTATGAAAAATATTGGTTAATTTTTGGCGTTGGGACCTTGGTTGTATTTTTATCCGTCATTGGGTTTACCGCCTTTGCTCACGGGCACCATCCACCAAGTCATATGGCCACTGTGGATGCGGAGAATGTGAGAGCATCCGCTCCATTTGATGAGCCCGGATTGAAGAAAATCGACGAGAACACCTATGAAGCTACCATCATTGCTATGACATTTGGCTATGAACCTAATAAAATTACCGTTCCAAAAGGCTCTACTGTCAAGTTCCAGCTGACTAGCCAGGATGTCGTCCACAGCTTTACCATCCCGAAGACAAACGTCAACATGATGATCACACCTGGACACATCAACCAATCGGAACATACATTCAAAGAAGCTGGCTCTTACCTTGTCCTTTGCAATGAATATTGCGGCATTGGACATCAGAATATGCAAATGGAAATTGAGGTGACAGACGAATGAGACAGGCAGCGGAAGTAGACATTCATGATTCAAAATTAAGTATGGCCTATATTTATATCGCTTTTGCTGCGCTATTCTTGGGAACAATGGCAGGTGTGGTCCAAGGGCTTGTGCGCGGGGGACTAATTGAACTGCCTTACAGCATCAGCTATTACCAGCTGTTGACGGCACATGGTGTGCTTCTTGCACTTGTGTTGACGACCTATTTTATCTACGGTTTCCTTCATGCCGGGATGAGCAGAACATTGGGCACGATGACACCCTTTGAAAGAAGATTAGGCTGGGTCGGCTTTTGGGTACTCACGATCGGCACTCTATTAAGCTTTGCAATGATCTTAACGAATGACGCATCGGTCTTATATACTTTTTACGCGCCATTGCAAGCCTCTCCCCTCTATTATGTAGGGTTGACTCTGTTTGTGGTCGGAACATGGATTGGCGGGGCAAGTTTGTTGGCACATTATATCCGCTGGAAAAAGCAAAACCGCGGGCAAATAACACCACTGTTCAGCTTTATGACAGTCGGAACGATTCTATTATGGTATGTCGCTTCCATCGGGGTTGCCGCAACTGTGCTGCTTCAATTCTTACCTTGGTCGCTAGGCCTTGTTGATAACATCAATATTTTATTGAGCCGCACATTGTTCTGGTACTTTGGACATCCGTTGGTGTACTTCTGGCTATTGCCGGCTTACATCGCTTGGTATGTCTGCATTCCTAAAATCATCGGCGGAAAGCTGTTCAGTGATTCACTAGCTCGCTTGGCTATTGTGTTGTTCTTATTATTCTCGATTCCAGTAGGCTTTCACCATCAACTGATGGAAGCCGGGATTTCTGAGTTTTGGAAATACCTGCAGGTTGTTTTGACCTTTGCGGTAATTGTTCCTTCGCTTCTGACCGCCTTCTCTATTTTTGCCACCTTTGAATTGGCGGGTCGGGCTAAAGGAGCAAGAGGTGCCTTTGGGTGGGTACGAAAATTGCCTTGGGGTGACGCACGCTTTTTCGCACCATTTATGGGAATGCTGTTTTTCATCCCCGCTGGAACCGGTGGAATCATCAACGCCAGTAACCAAATGAATGCTGTTGTCCATAACACGCTTTGGGTGGTGGGACACTTCCACATTACCGTTGGATCCACCGTTATCCTGACATTCTTCGGGATCGCGTACTGGCTAATTCCAGTCTTGCGCGGCAGGGCCTTCACCGCACGCATGAACAAACTTGCGATGACACAGACGATTCTCTGGACGGTTGGAATGTTCTTTATGTCTGGTGCGATGCACTTGCTTGGGTTGTTAGGCGCACCACGACGTACCGCCTATACCACTTATCAGGATCATGCGACAGCTGCCGCTTGGTTTGATGGAGTTTTCACAAACCAGGTCACGATGGCACTCGGCGGGGTCATCCTGTTTGTCGCATCCATGCTGATGATCTACATCGTCATCAACCTTGCCTTCTTCGCACCAAAAGCCCATACGGAATTCCCGATCGGCGAGGTGGCGGAAGATGCACGGGAAACCCCACGCATTCTTGAAAACTGGAAGCTATGGATCGGAATTGCGGTGGCATTAATCTTGTTCGCTTACACCATTCCGTTAATGGATATGATACAAAATGCACCACCAGGATCACCTCCGTTCAGACCTTGGTGATGGAAGGTGATATGGGCAGTGGGAGGAAGGGGTCCCGCTGCTTTTTTATTTTGTGAAAAAGGGGAATTGGAGTGATCAAATAACCTAGCTGTTGATTGGAGCGATAGGCGAAGACTCCTGCGGGAGGAAGGGACAGGGAAGACCCCGCAAGGCGAAGCCTGAGGAGGCTTCCGGACCGCCCGCGGAAAGCAAAGCCTAGCGCGGAAATCAACAGCGGTGTTAAACCATTGCCTAATCTTCCCCTTCCCCTTCTTATAAGCTTTTGCGCTTGCCATTTCTTGTGTTACAATATTGACTATCATAAATGTGGGGAAAATAGCTAAAAAAGCCCGCTCCCCCGGCATTCTTATATAAGGAAGGTTGAAAAACTTGGAACATAACCCAGCAAACTCGAATTTTATTCGAAATATCATAAAAGAGGACCTGGAATCTGGCAAGCGCAACCATGTCATCACCCGCTTCCCTCCAGAGCCAAACGGTTACCTACATATCGGACATGCAAAGTCCATCGTCATCAACTTTGACCTTGCTGACGAGTTCAACGGAAAAACGAACCTGCGCTTTGACGACACCAACCCTTTAAAAGAAGACGTTGAGTATGTTAACTCCATCAAAGAAGACGTAAAATGGCTTGGCTATGATTGGGACGGACTATTCTTTGCATCTGATTACTTTGAAGAGATGTACAATCGCGCTGTTCTTTTAATCAAAAAAGGCAAAGCGTATGTGGACGACCTGTCTGCTGATGAGATCCGTGCTTACCGCGGTACTTTAAAAGAACCAGGAAAAGACAGCCCATACCGCGAGCGTTCTGTGGAAGAAAACCTTGATCTATTTGAGCGCATGCGTAAAGGCGAATTTGGCAGCGGAGAAAAAGTACTTCGTGCAAAAATTGACATGAAGTCACCGAACATCAACTTGCGCGACCCGGTCATCTACCGTATCTCTCATGCAACGCACCATAACACAGGAGACAAATGGTGCATCTACCCGATGTATGCCTTCGCACACCCAATTGAGGATGCGATTGAAGATGTGACTCATTCTATCTGTACCGTGGAGTTTGAAGACCAACGTCCACTGTACAACTGGGTCGTAGCGGAAACGGAAATGGCAGGAACGCCACAGCAAATCGAGTTTGGCCGTTTGAACATCACCAATGCCGTCATGAGTAAGCGTAAGCTGCGCAAGCTTGTGGAAGAAGGAATTGTGGACGGATGGGACGACCCTCGTATGCCGACAATTTCCGGACTGCGCCGTAAAGGTTACACACCTGAAGCAATCCGCGCATTCGTTCGTGAAACAGGTGTTTCTAAAGGATCCGGTTTTGTTGACTCGCAAATGCTTGATCACTTTGTACGTGAAGATTTGAAATTGAAGTCCCCTCGTACCATGGGTGTTGTACGTCCTTTGAAAGTGGTCATCACCAACTACCCTGAAGGACAAGTGGAAATGCTGGATGCGGAAAATAACCCGGAAAATCCGGAAATGGGAACAAGACAAATTCCATTCTCCCGCGAGATTTATATCGAGCAAGAGGATTTCATGGAAGATCCGCCGAAGAAATACTTCCGCCTCTTCCCTGGCAATGAGGTTCGCCTGAAGCATGCTTACTTCATTAAGTGTGAGGACTTTGTAAAAGACGAAGACGGAAATGTAGTGGAGATCCACTGTACGTACGATCCGGAAACGAAGAGCGGCACTGGGTTCACTGGCCGTAAAGTAAAAGGGACATTACACTGGGTAGAAGCTTCCCAAGCGGTCCCTGCTGAATTCCGTTTGTTCGAGCCGTTGCTATTGGACGAGGAGCCTGAGTCGGAAGTGGAAGCTGAAGTCGCAAATGTAGCTGGCACGGAAGAAGAGTCGATGGAAGTTATCGAAAAATCCTTCCTGGACCAAGTAAACCCGAATTCCATGAAAGTGTTGAACGGATTTGTGGAGGAAAACATGAAGGATGTGGCACCACAGGAGAAATTCCAATTCTTCCGCCACGGCTACTTTAATGTGGATCCGAAACATACCACAGCTGACAAGCTTGTGTTTAATGAGATTGTGTCGTTGAAGAGTTCGTTTAAGTTATAGAGTAGAGTGATTGATGGCCCCTGTTCGTGAACGGGGGTTTTTTGTTGGTTGGGTGGGGCGGGCACGTGGCTCAATTGTTGCAAAATTTGCTGAGGTTTGTCGAATGGCGGTTATATGGGTGAAAGTAGTGGATAAAACGAAAAAGTTCGCGGATAAAATCAAAATCTTCGCGGATAAAACGAAAAAGTTCGCGGATAAAATCAAAATCTCCGCGGATAAAACGTATTCTTTCATGCTTCAGGCAGGAATTCATGACTCCACAGGCGAAATAGAGAGGGAATATCTCTGAAAAGGAGACTACCATGATAACAAAAGACAGAGAAAAACCACTCAGGTTGCTCGCGCATGAAGCCGCAATGCGAAGGGTCCCCAAAACCCATCCAAAACACCCTCAAATTGAACATGAATTCTACCGTTTACACTATGGATACAAAGGCGAACAAGCAATGGACTACTATTCATCCTTCCTGCCCCATGAAGACTATAAAGTGTTGCATGGCTTAAGGATTCCAGACACAAAAGGGCGACACTTCCAGATGGACTCACTCCTTATCTCTCCTACTCATTGCCTCATATTAGATTCCAAGTATGTTTCGGGAAAAATTGAGTTTGATGAAGATACCGGAAGTCTGATCCGCCACAATGAAACTGGACAAGAAAGACTTGGAGACCCGTTTGCGCAGCTAGCGCGACACAAAATACAGCTTTCCTCTATCATCGAAGGTCTTAAATTACCTCAAATTCCCATCTACACTCAAATCGTCATAACACATAAAAATGCTACCTTATTAAAAAAATCCCCCCTCATCTTAAAGAATGTAGTCTTTCACACAAATCTCCCAACAAGAATAAAAGAAATTGATAACACCCAAACCCACACTTACTTTTCAAATAAGGACGCCAACAAGCTTGTGAAAACACTATTAAAAATTCATCAAGATGAGAACTTTAACTTGATGAATTACTATGGCTATGGATTTTCTTCTTCTTCGTTTATTAGAGGAGTGATTTGCCCTATTTGCTCCCATGCACCTATGCAGAAATCTTATCAGAAGTGGTTGTGCTTAAAATGTGGACATTCAGAAAAAGAGCTTCTTCAACAGACAATTAAGGACTATCCATTACTTGGATTTGGGAACAAGATAACAAACAGAGAGTTCCGAGAGTTCATATGTCTTCATTCCTCACACATTGCTTACAGAGAGCTCCTATCATTAAATATCCCCCACCAAGGCAACAAAAAAGCCCGCATATATTTTATTGAATAAAAATACAAATGACCCCCGCGAAGTTAGACTCCCGGGGGCTTTTAACATTACATCCTACACAAACCATCTCAAATAAACAACAAATCCAACGATAATAACAACAAACAACGCGATATAAATATACGTAAGTCGCCTTACATTCCCCTCTGATTTCTTCTGATAATCGTGATCTCCCTTTCCCGCTACCTGAAGTGTTGCAAACAGCCCGCCAACCAAAACTAGCACTCCTAAAACGCCTAAAACTAACATCATATGCTCTCTCTCCATTTCGGAAACTCTCTATACATTGAACGGTAGCTTATAAAAGGTTTTTTTTCAACTATACTAACTTAGTTTATCTGCTTATTACTGCGATATTTTGCTGGATTGTACCTTTTCGAAGGGTTATTGTAACTCTTTTGCCGTGGATTGAAACTTTTATAATGGTCATTATAACTTTTCATCGTGTTATTGTGACATTTACAAAATATCAACCAATCCCCCGCCTCCATATTGCATAAACTAGTAAAATAGTTATATACTTAAATGAGAATGATAATCAATTTTATCTATTTCCTACAGGGAGTGAATAAGGGTGAAACTGGATTTATTTGATGTAACGATTATTGGTGGCGGTCCTGCAGGCCTTTACTCTGCATTTTATAGTGGTCTTAGAGAAATGAAGACAAAGCTGATTGAGTATCAGCATCAATTAGGCGGAAAAATTCATGTGTATCCTGAGAAAATGATTTGGGATGTCGGGGGACAGACGCCTCTTCCCGGAGCAAAACTGATTGAACAGCTTGTTGAGCAAGGCCTAACCTTCAATCCTGAAGTTGTATTAAGTAGAAAAGTAGAATCTATTACACGAAATGATGAAGGCCTCTTTGTGCTCTTGGATTCCAATGGTGAACGCCATTTATCCAAAACGGTCATTGTTGCTGTAGGTGGAGGCATCCTTCATCCGCAAAAGCTGGCTATTGAAGGAGCAGAGAGATTTGAAGTAACAAATTTAAATTATACCGTTAAGTCACTTCAACGCTTTAAAGACAAAACTGTTATCATATCCGGCGGAGGCAATTCAGCTATAGACTGGGCAAATGAACTGGAGCCGATTGCTAAACAAGTATATGTAACATATCGAAAAGATGCGCTATCCGCTCACGAGGCACAGGTATCACAACTGCTGAACAGCTCGGCAAAATGTCTATTCCACACCTCCATCACGAAGTTAATTGCGAGCGCTGACCATGAAGTAATCGAACGAGTTCAGCTTACCAATCATGAAACCGGGGATATCTCCACCTTTTCTATTGATGAAGTCATTATCAGCCATGGATATGAACGGGACGGAACATTAATCGAGAACAGCGAACTGCCAATTGAAATGGTGGACACATATTACATAGCGGGAAATTCAAAAAGTGAATCCTCCATACCAGGACTCTATGCTGCTGGTGATATTTTAAATCATGATGGGAAATTGCATTTAATTGCTGGGGCTTTCCAGGATGCAGCAAATGCCGTCAACAAAGCAAAACAATATATACAACCTCATGCAAGCAAAGTAGCAATGGTTTCCTCACACAACGAAGTATTTAAAGCTAGAAATAAAGAATTGATTAAGCAAATGATTCGGTAATGCACAAAGCAAGTAACTACCTAAATAAAATGTATGCCAATCCTATCACGGTAGCGATTGGCTTTTTCCTGTTCATTAATAGGTATTAAATTCCAATAAAAAGGCATCTTAATTATTGGCGACAATCCCCTAATAATATTAATTTCAGAATATTATTAAAAATTAAGTGCATATTTCTTTTTATTCTGCTGATTATTTATTATAATTACAATGTAAGAATTGATGTTGTCTCATTTTGTGGTTTCGTACGTTGTAAGGCTAGTTATTATGCTATTTACTCTTCTCAAAACAGAAAGGGGAAAAGATGTATGGACAATGAGAACGTTGGAAAGTGCCCATTTACTGGGGAAAGCAGTTCTGAAAAACCGATCAGAGGCACGAAAAACAAAGACTGGTGGCCGAATCAACTTGATTTGAATGTGCTTCACCAGCATGACACAAAGACAAACCCACTAGGGGAAGATTTTAACTACGCAGAGGAATTCCAAAAGATCGATTATGCAAGCCTGAAAGAGGACTTACATAATCTTATGACAGATAGCCAAGACTGGTGGCCGGCGGACTATGGTCATTATGGGCCGTTCTTTATTCGTATGAGTTGGCATGCAGCTGGTACATATCGTCAAGTAGATGGACGCGGAGGCGGCGGAAGCGGGTCTCAGCGTTTTGCACCGTTGAACAGTTGGCCTGATAACGGAAACTTGGACAAGGCCCGCCGACTGCTATGGCCGATTAAAAAGAAATATGGCAACAAGCTTTCTTGGGCAGACTTGCTCGTTTTTGCAGGAAATGTTGCGATTGAATCCATGGGCGGAAAAACGATTGGATTCGGTGGCGGCCGTGAAGATATCTGGCACCCTGAAGAAGATGTGAACTGGGGGCCGGAAAAGGAATGGCTTGGTGACAACCGTTATTCCGGTGAGCGTGACCTGGAGAACCCGCTTGCTGCTGTGCAAATGGGATTGATTTACGTTAATCCGGAAGGACCAAACGGCGAACCAGATCCCAAGAAAAGTGCCTTTGATATCCGAGATACATTCAAACGAATGGGAATGAATGATGAGGAAACCGTGGCATTGACTGCCGGCGGACATACATTCGGGAAAGCCCACGGTGCCGGAGATCCGTCTCATGTGACAGAAGAGCCAGAAGGAGCAGGCCTTGAACACCAAGGTTTCGGTTGGAAGAGCAGCCATGAAACCGGCCACGGTGCTTTCACCATCACAAGTGGAATTGAGGGTGCATGGACGCCAACTCCTACTCAGTGGGATATGAGCTATTTTGATCTACTGTTCGGATATGAGTGGGAACTGACGAAGAGTCCAGCTGGCGCCTACCAATGGGCACCGATCGATCCTGATGAAGAGCATTTAGCTCCAGACGCTCATGATTCATCCAAAAAAGTAAAAACAATGATGACGACTGCGGACATGGCGATGCGCATGGACCCAGAATACGAAAAGATCTCCCGCCGCTTCCATCAAAATCCGGATGAGTTTGCTGATGCCTTTGCCCGCGCATGGTTCAAGCTACTTCACCGTGACATGGGGCCTCGCGACAGATACTTAGGACCTGAAGTGCCAGAGGAAGAATTCATTTGGCAAGATCCGGTACCAAAGGTTAACTACACATTAACAGACGCAGAGATTGAAGATCTTAAAGCTAAACTTTTAAATTGCGGTCTTTCTGTAAGCGAGCTTGTAAAAACTGCTTGGGCTTCAGCGAGCACGTACCGTCATTCGGACAAGCGTGGTGGCGCTAACGGTGCCCGCGTTCGCCTTTCCCCTCAAAAGGATTGGGAAGCAAATGAGCCGGAGCAACTTGCAAAGGCATTGAATGTATTAGAAGACTTGCAACATAGCCTAGATAAAAAAGTCAGCCTTGCCGACCTTATCGTTCTTGGCGGAAGTGCAGCCGTTGAAAAAGCGGCCAAGGACGCTGGCTTTGATGTAAAAGTTCCGTTCACTCCAGGTCGCGGTGATGCCACTCAGGATCAAACAGATGAAGAGAACTTCGAAGTGTTGGAGCCTGTATCTGACGCATTCCGCAACTACCATAAGAAAGAATACTCCTTAAAACCGGAAGAGTTCATGGTGGACAAAGCTCAGCTTATGGACCTTTCTGCGAAGGAATTGACTGTTCTTATCGGAGGTTTACGTGTCCTTGGTGCAAACCACGGTGATACTAAGCATGGCGTATTCACGGAGAAAGTCGGGACGCTCACGAATGATTTCTTCTTGACCCTGCTTGATATGGGTGTAGAATGGAAGCCGGTTGAAGGAGAAGGTTACTACGAAGCACGTGATCGCCAAACAGGTGAACTCGTACGGACTGCTACAAGAGTAGACCTAGTATTTGGTTCCCACTCCGTTCTCCGTGCGCTTGTTGAAGTGTACGCCCAAGATGACAGCCAAGAAAAATTTGTAAATGACTTTGTGGCAGCATGGGTGAAAGTAATGAATGCAGACCGTTATGACGTGAAAGTGAATAAATAATAAAAGAAAAGCCAGATGGAGGTTAACCACTTCATCTGGCTTTTCTTTTATTTTAGCAGTCTTTTTTTCATAAAGCTTAATCGAGCCGCCGCCTGGTCCATATGCGATTCCGCTATTTTTCCAGCCGTATCTCTCATAATAGTTATCTAAATCTGTTGTTAGGTATAGGTTGTCATAGCCTTTTTCAGCAACCACTTCTAGTCCGTGCTCTAGTAGCTTGGCACCTATCCCCTTCCCTCTATGCTCTTCCGTCACATAAAGGCAAGCCAACCATGGACACAAGTCCTGACGGCTATTTATATCATTTCTTAAAATTGCATACGTACCAATGATTTCCCCCTCTTCCACTGCCACATAAAATCGCGGTATATCAGAAGAGGTGGTAGCAGATTGGAGAATCGTTTCTTCGTAAAATTTGAAGTTTTCCTCACTTCCCCACTGCGTCCAAAATACTTGAATTGCCTGGTCAAGAAATTGGTTCTTATTTCTCAGTTCGATAATTTCCATTGTTATGCTCCATCCGAATATATAGTTAAACTATTCCCTACTATCTTTCTGCCCCGCATAAAACTCATCAATCGCTCGCAGCCAGTTAGTGCGGGCTATTTTAGCCGCCGTTTCTTTATCTCGATTTTCAAATGCTTTTAACATGGATTCGTGCTCTTCTATAGAAGCACTTGTCAATATAATGGATTGGTGGAAATAGAGACGCAAAACATGTGCCTGTAGATTTGATACTGAGTTAGCCAGATAAGGGTTCTGTGCATTTTCTACAATAATATTATGGAACTGTTCATCCTGCTTTAAAGCGGAATAAAAGTCCCCTTTTTTTATAGCGTGGGCAAATGCAGTATTTATCTCACGCAATGTATCTATAGTATCTTGGGTAATTAAGGGTGTTGCCAGTTCAGCCGCTAAGGCCTCTAAAGCCCCCAAGGGAGGCAGAATCTTGGTTATGTCTTCTTTTTTAACAGAGGTGACTTGCGTGCCGACCCCTGGAAACATTTCTACTAAACCTTGAACATTCAATAATTGCAGCGCTTCCCGTATCGGCGTTCTGCTCACACCTAAAGCTTGTGCAAGCTCCGCATCATTCAGCTTCTCTTTCGGTTGAAGCGTTCCATCAATGATCCACTCTTGTATTTGAGAAAAGGCGCGCTTTTTGGCAGACACACGAGTGGGTGATGAATAGTTGGAAGGTATGGGCATGATGATCAACCACCTTTATAAAATTCGAGTTAGATCTATTAAAAGTGTATAGCATTCTGTCTTAAAATACAATATATTACATGTTGCAACTCTACGTAATATATTGCATAAATATTTTGCATATGATATCTTGTGTTATGCAATATATTACCTTACTAAAATAATTATCTATATATTTATGCGAGATCAACCAGATCACTAAACTACCAGGGGGAATTAAGATGAATAACAAAATGCCTTTTTCATTCGTACTAGCCATTGGTTTCATGCTTTTCGCCTTATTCTTTGGCGCAGGGAATTTAATTTTCCCAGCCATGCTAGGTCAATCTGCAGGGACAAATATCTGGTCTGCTAATGCGGGCTTTATCGTAACGGGTGTTGGCTTGCCTCTACTTGGCGTACTAGCTTTGGGCTATTCGGGGAAAAGCGATCTCCAGTCTTTAGCGAGCAGGGTACATCCCGTTTTTGGACTTGCTTTTACGGTTATATTATATCTAGCCATTGGGCCACTTTTTGCCATCCCAAGAACGGGAACGGCGTCCTTTGAAATGGGAATCAGACCATTCTTATCAGAAGAGAGCAGCAGCCTTGGGTTATTAATCTTCACCATTATATTTTTCGGCGTTACTGTATTCTTTTCTCTGAAATCTACTAAAATAGTTGATATTGTCGGGAAAGTTTTAACACCACTGCTATTAATTTTCATAGGAATTCTGATTGCAACGGCCTTTATTTTTCCTATTGGAAGCTTCCAAGCCCCAACAGAGAGTTATGTAGACGGCTCCTTCTTCAAAGGATTCCAAGAAGGATACCTGACAATGGATGCACTTGCTGCCTTTGTATTCGGTATCGTTGTCATTAATGCCGTTAAAGCAAAAGGTGCGACAACGAAGAAGGAAATCATGATCGCTGTCACAAAAGCAGGCAGTATTGCGGCAGGACTTCTTGCCATCATCTATACTTCCCTATCCTATATTGGAGCTTCAAGTGTGGAAGCATTAGGATTATTAGAAAATGGAGGAGCAGTGCTATCGGGTGCATCCAATCACTTCTTCGGCGCTTACGGTGGACTATTACTAAGCCTGATCGTTATTGGCGCTTGTTTAACAACAAGTATCGGTCTTATCATTTCATGTTCTTCCTATTTTAATAAACTATTGCCAAGCATTTCTTACAAAACCTTTGTCATCGTGTTATCCACAATCAGTGCCATTTTTGCAAACGTGGGCTTAACGCAATTGATCGCAGTATCCGTTCCAGTGTTAGTAGCGATCTATCCATTTGTTGTCTGCTTGATGGTCTTAACATTCTTGCACTCATTCTTTAATGGAAGAAAAGAAGTATATCAAGGAAGTATGATTTTCACTTCCATTGTGGCATTCTCTGATGCGTTGAAGGCTGCTGGTATGAGCATTATGCCGGTTGAAAATCTATTTACTGAATTGCTACCGTTATATGGAGTAGGTTTAGGCTGGATTTTCCCTGCGATTATCGGTGGTGTGTTAGGGTTTGTTTGGGGGAAGGTTAAAAAGGAACAACCGAAACGTGTACAGCTTGAAAGAAAAGCTAGTTAATCACTAGCCTGAATCATGTACACGTGCATAGTTGTTGTATATTGTGAGAGCGACAAAACACTTAAAATACCGTTTCTTTACTGAAACGGTATTTTATTTTTATTGGGATTTAACATGCGAATAAATTTAAATATACGGTAAATATTGCTTCAGACTTTCCTTTACCTCTGCATTTGCAAAAGAGGCTTGCACGCTATTCATGTAAATCTGTTTATACTCTACATCACTCATAGCAAATTCATTCCAGACTAAATCACATTCCTTTGTCATCGTTGTGTTCGAAACCGTTCTATTGTCTGTATTAACGGTTACTTTTATTCCATCCCTGTGAAAGTCATAGATTGGATGGTCACTGATTTGGTTTACTGCTTTGGTTTGGACATTACTTGTTGGACACATTTCAAGTACTACCTGTTTTTGCTTCACAATATTATAAGCTTCTACACAATCATGAATGAACACACCGTGCCCAACTCTTTCAGCCTCTAACCATCTAACAGCCTCAAGCACATTTTTTCCGATTCCAGTTTCACCTGCGTGGATCGTGACTCTAAAGCCATATTCTTTAGCCAATCTGATTGGTTCAATAAACTCCCTGCAAAAACCTTCCTCCTCAGAAGCACACAAATCAATTGCCACAACCCCTTTCCCTAAGAATTCTTTCCCCTTCTCCACGACCTCAAAAGCACTTTCCACTGTCATCGTTCTCATACATGACAATATAATATTTCCATATATATCAAAATTCTCTTCTGCCTCTTTCATTCCCTCTATCACACTTAAGATAATTTCTTCTATAGATAATCCCATTTTCGTATGAAGTAAGGGGGCAAATCGAACCTCCATGTATTTTACATTTTCCTTTGCTGCATCTTCATAAAGCTCATAAGTAATTCTTTTCAAATTTTCTTTTGACTGCATTACTAAATTAGGAATAGAAAATCTTTTAAGATATTCATCTAAGGATTCGCAGTTGAGTGGAGCAATTAGTTCTTCATTTATCTCTTCCGTATCAAAGGAAGGAATACGGATGCCGTCTTTCTTTGCAATGTCAATGATGGTCTCCGGTCTAACACTCCCATCCAAATGGCAGTGAAGTTCAATTTTAGGCATTTTAGAAAAATTCATTGTTGGACCTCCTATTTTTTAACAAAAAAAATCCTGATTACGAAGAAAGCACAAGATAAAATTCTTGTATTTCCTTCGTAATCAGGAATTATTGGTACCTGGTAGAAACCTCCAAACCATATTATTGGAGTTATACGAATTTAAGTATTTTATTAATAAGTTCTATATAAAAATAATAAAATTCATCTACATTGTCAAGGAGCTAGTTTTACATTCTAATCTCTCAGGAACAATCACTTCTCCTGTTATGTTCGATAATTCAATAATGACACGCATAGTTTTTAGGTCATGAGTGATAATATATCCATGATAAGTTAATTGAATTACCCTCTCTTTTAGCTTTAGGAGGTCCCTGTGTGCATATTGTTGAATCTATAAAAAATTTTCTTCCAGAAGCAAATATCTATGTGTATACCATCATTACTCTTTTGGTTCCTTTGGCCCTGTCTAAGATTACCGGTTATTTGCAAGGCGATAAAGAAAAACCTGTAAATAAACAACAAGATAAGGAAGTTCCTGCTATACTTTCGAATGACTTATCTGCCAATGTTGATGAAATAAACAAGAATTTCGGGACAAACAAGGACATTATTACAAGAAAGTTCACCTTTGGGAAAGAACAGACTAGAGCTGCCATAATTTTTGCCAAGGGTCTTGTAGATACAGCAATTATTAATAGTAATATACTAGAACCATTATTAGTAAATCTTCCGGATCATGTAAATCCACCCACTATTCAAATAAAAAATCTTCTACCAATTAGTGAGATTTCCGAAGAAAACCGGATTGATGTAATCAACACAAGTATTCTTAGAGGGCAAACGGTATTATTTTTACAAGATATCGATTATGCTTTTGTATTAAAAACCAGCAATGCTAAAGGTCGTAACTTGGAAGAACCTGTATCTGAGTTGCAGGTTAGAGGACCACGAATAGGCTTTAATGAAAACTTGATAGATAATGTGACCCTTCTTCGGAAAGCGGGCGTTAATACTGAACTACGGTTTATCACCCTTCAATTAGGCAAACGATTCAACAAAGAGTTAGTCATTACCTATGTAGAAGGGATAGCAAATCCGGAAATCATTGAAAATGTGAAACAAAAAATTGAGTCTATCGATATTGATAATATACCTGAATCAGGATATGTGGAGGAATTAATTGAAGAAAATAATTTCTCCCTTTTTCCACAGGTTCAGAGTACAGAACGTCCTGATCGGGTTGTAGCTGCCCTCACTGAAGGAAGAATTGCCATTATATTAGATGGGACTCCTTTTGCATTAATTGTACCTGCTACTATTAATATGTTTTTGCAATCCCCCGAAGATTACTATGAGCGCTGGATTGCAGGCAGTTTAGTCCGCTTCCTAAGGTATGTAGCTGCCTTTATAGCAGTTTTCACACCTGCATTATACATATCATTCGTATCGTTTCATCAAGGGTTAATACCTACAAAACTCGCCCTTTCCATTATTAGTTCCAGGGAAGGGGTTCCCTTTCCAATCCTTATTGAAGCTCTTCTGATGGAGGTATCTATTGAGATACTGAGAGAAGCAGGTTTAAGGCTGCCGAAACCAATCGGCCAAACGATTGGAATCGTTGGTGGTTTGGTAATTGGAGATGCAGCCGTTCAAGCTGGTATCGTTAGCCCAGTAACTGTTATTGTCGTAGCTCTTACGGCTATTTCCTCCTTTTCGCTTCCACAATATAATTTAAGCATTTCGTTAAGAGTTTTAAGATTCATTGCCATGTTCTTTGCTGCAACATTGGGATTGTATGGGGTTATAGTCTTTTTTATATTTTTCAGCATACACCTTGTTCGCTTAAAAAGCTTTGGAGTTCCTTACCTTAGCCCTGCAGTACCTTATCAGACCAATGATTGGAAGGACTTTTTAATACGACTTCCTATATCAGCTATGAAAAAAAGACCAAAAATTTTCAAGCCAACTGACACTATCCGGAAAGGTTAATTTATTTATTAGGGAAGGACCTATTGATTATGAACCCACAACAGGAAAATCTAATTTCGCCTGCTCAAGCGATTATTATCATCATCAACTATATTCTAGGCGTAGGGATACTTACTTTACCTAGAGCACTTGCTGATGAAGTCGGAACTCCTGATATATGGATTACCATCCTGATTAGCAGCATCTTTCCTTTGGCAGTAGGCTTCATTATTTTAATGCTTAACAATAGATACCCTAAGAAAACATTCTATCAATACAGCTCCAAAATTGTTGGTAGGATATTAAGCATCATCATTTGTCTTTCGATGGTCATATATTTTATTACCTTAACAAGTTTTGAAGTGAGGATTTTAGCTGAGGTTACGGAAACATATCTACTGGAAGACACTCCTATCCAAATCTTAATCATTCTCTTTTTATGGCTTACCCTTTATTTAAATGTAGATGGCCTTAATTCAATCGCACGGATGTTTCAGATCATTTTTCCTCTTACCGTTTTTATTTTTATATTATTAGCGTTAATGAGCTTAGGATTATTTGAATTAAAAAACTTAAGGCCAGTTCTTGGCGGCGGTATTGGCCCTGTGTTAAAAGGAATTAAAACGACTTCTTTGTCTTACATCGGCATTGAAATACTAATTATTCTCTCTGCCTTTTTAACTGATCCCAAGAAAGGCAAGAAAGTTGTATTTGTCGGAGTATTAATGCCGACTATATTCTATCTTGTCACTATTGTGATAGTAATTGGAGCCTTATCGCTTGATGGAGTAGGCAATTTAACATGGCCTACGATAACACTGATTCACTCTTTTGAATTTCCTGGAATATTCTTTGAAAGATATGATTCCCTCTTTTTAACGATTTGGATATTACAAATTTTCGCGACAATATCTATTACGTTATATGCAGCATCTTTGGGACTATCGCAGCTTTTCAATAAAGAGATAAAAACCTTTATGTACATTCTCCTTCCCGTTGCCTTCTTTATTTCGATGTTACCTCAAAATCTGCAGCAAGCTTTTTCGCTAGGTGACATGCTGGGAAATGCAGCAATTGTTTTATTTGGCATAATCCCCATTATGCTATTAGTTCTCTCTTTCTTAAGGAGGAAGCACAGTTGAAGCATATATTTATTCTCTTAAGACGCTCTTTCCAACTGGTTATATTAATTCCACTACTTACCGGCTGCTGGAGTTCTAGGGATATTGAAAAACTGGATCTCTTGATTGGCGTTGGAGTGGATACAGCTCAAGAAGAGAATATTACTTCTTCTTACTATGGAGCGGATTCCCTACTAACTGTTACCTATCAAATGGCAAAAATAAAAAGCAATCAAGGTCAAAATACTAAAAAGCAAGAAGATAAACCCTACACTAACGTGGAACAGACAGGAGCCTCCCTCATCGAAACAGCTCGAGAAATTATACAATTAAGAAAAAACACAGTGAACGGTCAACACCAAAGGTTAATTATCATAAGTAGAGAGGTAGCAGAAAATCGAAGTATAAGAGAAATTCTTGATTTTTTCATCCGTGAACCTGAGGCCAGAATGAGTATGCTTGTCATGATTACAGACGGGCTGGCAAAGGACATATTAGATTATATGGAGACAGACGATATCCCTTCTATGCATATATATGATATCACTGAAAACTTTGATAAATCGAATAAGCTACTTGAACGGAAGTCCCTTGCAAAAATAAACGCTTTAATGGAAGCACAAGCAAGTTTTATACTACAAAACGTCGTACAAACGGATGGTGAACTTAAACTGTCCGGTGCTGCTGTAATAAAAGGAAGTACATTGAAGCTTATTGGTTTCTTAACGGAAGAAGAATTAAAAGGAATAAACTGGATTACTGCACAAACTAATGGCGCTATTGTAAAAGTTGAGGAAGAAGGCAGTGATAAACCAATAATTTACGAACAAGAATTATTAAAAAGTAAGATCACTCCCACAATAGAGGACGACAAGCTTTCTTTTCAAGTAAAAGTTAAATCAGAAGGCCTTATCATTGAGGTAGCAACCAACACCGAAAGCTTTTCAGAGGAAAAAACAAGAAGAAAATTAGAGGAGCAAATTGCGGAAGAAATAAAAAAAGAGATTCAGACTACCTTAGAAAGAATTCAAAAAGATTTACAAGTAGATGTCATTGGCTTTCATGATTATGTGAGGATTAAGTACCCAGAATTTTGGAAAGAACATCAAAGTGACTGGGATACTATTTTCAGTCAGGCTCCTATCGATTATGAAGTACAGATCACAATCACTGACTTTGGCTTGGGGATACAGAACTAACAAGATATAAAAAGCACCTTACTAGTTACAGTAAGGTGCTTCTCACGTTTAACCTTAATAGTAGTTTTCACTACTTTACAGAACTATTCCACCGTAACACTCTTCGCAAGGTTACGTGGCTTATCTACGTCACAATCTCTGTGAAGTGCTGCGTAGTAAGAGATCAATTGCAACGGAATAACTGAAACTAGTGGAGATAGCAGTTCGTTTACTGGTGGTACAACGAAGCTGTCTTCTTCTGTTTCTAGGCCTTTCATGGAGATGATACATGGGTTGGCACCACGTGCTACTACCTCTTTCACGTTACCGCGGATGGATAGGTCCACTTGTTCTTGAGTGGAGATGGCGATAACTGGTGTACCATTTTCAATTAGGGCGATAGTTCCGTGCTTTAATTCTCCGCCAGCAAATCCTTCTGCTTGGATGTAGGAGATTTCTTTTAGTTTCAATGCACCTTCAAGACCTACATAGTAGTCCATTGTACGGCCGATGAAGAAGCAGTTTCTTGTTGTTGCCAAGAATTTGCGAGCAATATCTTCAAGCTCTTCTTTAGCGTCACATAGAACTTCCATTGCATTTGCAACGATACCTAGATCTTGCACTAGGTCAAATTCTAGGTTATGTCCTTTAGATTCCGCTAGCACTGCTGCGAAAATGGACAGAACACCAAGTTGTGCAGTGTAAGCTTTTGTAGAAGCTACTGCAATCTCAGGGCCTGCGTGAAGTAGCAATGTGAAATCTGCTTCACGGGATAGTGTTGATCCTTGTACGTTTGTTACTGTAAGTGCTGGGTAACCAAGCTCTTTCACTTGTACAAGTACTGCACGGCTGTCCGCTGTTTCTCCACTTTGAGAGATGAAGATGAATAGCGGTTTTTCAGATAAAATTGGCATGTTGTAGTTGAACTCACTTGCTACGTGTACTTCTACAGGTACCTTTGCAAGCTTTTCAATCATTTGCGCTCCAACAAGACCTGCATGGTAGCTTGTTCCTGCTGCTACGATGTAGATGCGGTCAGATTGGTTAACAGCGTTGATGATGTCAACGTCAATCGTCAATTCACCATTTTCGTTTTGGTATTTTTGGATGAGCTTACGAATTACTAATGGCTGCTCATCGATTTCTTTTAACATGTAATGTGGGTATGTGCCTTTTTCGATATCACTTGCATCAAGTTCAGCAGTGTATGGCGCGCGCTCGACGATCTCACCGTTCAGCTTTTTGATTGTCACCGCTTCTTTCTTTACGATAACCATTTCTTTGTCCATAAGCTCAACGAATTGATCCGTCACTTGAATCATCGCCATTGCGTCACTTGCCACTACGTTGAAGTCACCTTTTCCTACTCCAACTAATAGAGGGCTCTTATTTTTCCCTACATAGATTGTTTCTGGATCTTCGTTGTCCAATAAAGCAATCGCGTAAGAACCTTTAAGAATGGAAAGAGTGCGACGCATCGCTTCTTCCACATGCTGTCCTTCGTTTGCAAACTTCTCGATGATTTGTACAACTATTTCTGTATCTGTTTCACTTACTAGTTCTACGCCTTGTAAGTGTTCGCGTTTTAATTGTGAATAGTTCTCGATAACTCCGTTGTGCACAAGTGTAAAGCGACCAGACGTGCTTTGGTGTGGATGCGCATTTACTTTACTTGGCACACCATGAGTTGCCCAGCGAGTGTGACCAATTCCAGTTGATGCTAAAACGTCATTGTCCACTACTTCGCGAAGGTCTGCAATACGGCCTTTTTCCTTGAATACGTGTACGCCGCTCTCGTTCATTACCGCAATACCAGCAGAGTCATATCCACGGTATTCAAGCTTTTCTAGACCTTTTAAAAGAATTTCTTTTGTATCCTGTGTTCCGATATATCCTACGATTCCGCACATAAATAGTTTCCTCCCTAGAGTTGCAGGGACAAGAAAGCACACCATAGTAAGGGGCGATCCTGCCCCCACATTACCTATAAAAAATTTTTGTAATCATAGTAACAGTCTTTGTACATAAAGTTGCCTTTATGCTTTAAACTGTCCCTAGAGTCGGTTGTGATTGGCAACCGGGAGGCATCCGCCGATAGATCGATAAACCTCCTCCTCGTCAACTAAGCGTTGTTTCGTCCGTCGCTTAGTTCAGGCGCTTTGTGTATCTAGTTATAGTTGTCTGACTTTAATGCTCCTTTCCATTCTTGAATAGCAACAAATAATATCTTACCTTCCATACCCCAATTCGTCAACAATTATGTGGATTATTTCCAATTACTGCAAAGGTGGGGGCATTTTGACTTATGCTACTGGTGTGAATTGGGTAGTAAGTTAGAGATGCGTATGGATTACCCAAAAAAGACGTTTTGGTTGTAAAAATGAGCAAATTTATCGCCTTTTGATGGGTTAAAAAAGCATTCGGACACTTCCCCATACAGTTCGGACATTTCCGTACGGGTTTTGGGGTGGGTTCGGACAATTGATAGGTACTGTTCGGTCAAAAATCCACGCCGTTCGGACATTTGAAAATTTCGTTCGGACAATTGTGTCCAATCTTCGGTCAAAATCGTGAAATCTTTGGTCAACTTTGCCGAAACTTCGGTCAAAAACGGCAAAACTTCGGACAATTACAATAATCTAAGCATTTCTCGTAGAAATAAACCTAAATCATAACCCCGAATCAATAACCAGTAACCAACCCGCACTTAAGACATAAAGAACCCTCGCCCGCTTCTAACCAAGATTCCCACACCATATAAAAAAGATATGCATCCACCGCTCCATAAGTGCGGTATATGCATATCTTTCTCGTTCATCTAGACGTTTATTCGGAACTTATTCCATGCCCATTTCCGCGCGCACAACAGCTGCGATACGTTCTACGTACTCATCGCATTGCTCTTGAGTTGGTGCTTCGGCCATTACACGTACAAGTGGCTCTGTACCAGAAGGACGCACAAGGATACGGCCGTTTCCGTTCATTTCCGCTTCTACTTCTTCAATGACAGCTTTCACTTTCTCGTTCTCTGTTACACGGTGCTTATCTGTCACTTTAATGTTCACAAGAAGCTGAGGGAACTTTGTCATTTCGCCAGCAAGCTCAGACAGGCTCTTTTTCGTAAGCTTCATGATGTTCACAAGCTGAAGGCCTGTTAACATGCCGTCACCAGTAGTGTTGTAGTCAAGGAAGATGATGTGGCCGGATTGCTCCCCGCCAAGAAGGTAATTGCCGTTCTTCATCTCTTCCACTACATAACGATCACCAACTGCTGTTTGTTTTGTTTCTACGTTAGCAGCTTCTAATGCTTTGTAGAAACCTAGGTTACTCATGACTGTGGATACTACTGTGTTATGACGAAGACGACCTTGTTCGCTTAAGTATTTTGCACAGATGAACATGATTTGGTCACCGTCAACGATTTGTCCCTTTTCATCAACTGCGATGATGCGATCTCCGTCGCCATCAAACGCAAGACCGATATCTGCACCTTTTTCAAGCACTAATTGTGCAAGTGCCTCTGGATGAGTAGAACCTACACCGTCATTGATGTTCAATCCATTCGGAGATGATCCCATTGTGGAGATGTCTGCCTCCAGGTCTGCAAAAAGATGTGTCGCATGAGAAGATGTTGCACCATGCGCGCAATCAAGCGCAATATGGATACCGGAGAAATCCTCATCCACCGTTTGTTTTAGGAACTGAAGGTATTTTTGTCCGCCTTCGAAGTAGTCGTTCACTTGTCCAAGGTCAGCACCGACTGGACGTGGCAGGCTGTCGGTCTCTTCGTCCATTAACGCTTCGATTTCCGCTTCCTGCTCGTCAGATAGTTTGAATCCGTCTGGTCCGAAAAACTTAATTCCGTTGTCTGCAACCGGATTATGAGAAGCAGAGATCATCACACCAGCTTGGGCACCCAATGCTTTTGTCAGGTAAGCCACACCAGGAGTGGAGATTACACCTAAACGCATGACTTCTGCGCCAATGGATAGTAAACCTGCCACTAACGCTCCTTCCAGCATGTGTCCTGAAATACGCGTGTCACGGCCAATCAACACTTTCGGACGCGTTTGGTCCTTTGTTAACACATAACCTCCCAAACGTCCTACTTTAAATGCCAATTCAGGTGTTAATTCCGAGTTCGCTACTCCGCGCACTCCATCCGTACCAAAATATTTACCCATTTCGTAAATCTCTCCTTTTACTACTCATTAGTTTCTTCTATTAATCTAAACTTTACATTTCTTTTTGGCAGGTCCCACGAAACGTTTTGCGGACCGTTTATCTCAAGAGGGGCTTCATGCTCCCCTGCGTTCAAATCTGTTACATTGATGTACATTTCCATATCCGAGCTATTAACGCCCTCAAGGGTACTTGGGGCACCGAGTACGGTAAGATCCATTAAACCACTTTCCGGGTCAATGAATTCTAATTCCAGCCCCTCTGATAGTCCAATTTGTTGAATAGGAACGTTCGTAAACGTTTTTTGTTCTTCTTTTTCCACTTCCACATTAATCTTCACCTTCTCCGGTACAACGCGCTTCACGCCGTCCGGTACAGGTACATCAACTTCGATGGTTGTGCTCTCTGTGATCTCTGTTAAATCCAATTCTATATTATCAATGAACTCCAACTTGTCAATGGCGCTTTTCGGTCCATAGACAGTTACTTCATTCGGTTCTGCTTCTATCTTGGTAATGCTCAGGTCCTCTTTTAATGACCCTTTGCGATTTATTTTCAACGGAACTGATTTAAAAGGACTCGTAATCGGAACATTCACATCTACAACCGGAGGATCAATTTCCACATTCAACGTGTTTCCTTCTCTGTCGTAGACTGTCACACGGGACTGTTGTTCAATGGACTCATTGACACCTTTAAGATCCACACGCGCTTTCACCAATGCGATACTTTCAATCAATTCGCGAGATCCTGTTACTTTTACAATATTAGGCTTTACAATAGGTTGTTCTGCCTGATAGCCTTCTTCCATTTGGCCTCTGTTAATAAAATCAACGTCCACTGGGAAATCCTCAGAAATCCTTTCATGGATGGTAACGGAAGCTACGGATGGTTCGATTGCTACACTTAATCGTTCAGAAAGATTCCGAGACTCCAACGTTACTTGGTGTGTCCCGATACCTAAATTAGAAAGATCTGCAATTATTTCAAAATCCTTCTGCAAAGCTGTTGGTTTAACAGATGCCGTCGGACCTTCAAGTGTAACCGTAACACTTTGTGGTACACCGGATACCACCAGGTTCTCCCTGTCATATAATGTTTCCACCGGAACATCTGTTACTGTTTGCACATCCGTGGATCCGGAAAAAGGAGAAGGCTTGGAGTCTGTTTGCTGAGTGGCACTATTCTCGATGCTGACCGACATGTACAGCATAAAGGCCAGCAACAGCGCGATAATTTTCATCACCCAACGGTTATTGATAAACTTATCCATCCTTGTGCCCCCTCCACTGCCAGCGATTCGAAGTAGTGTTCTTCACACTTGTATCCAATTCCTTCTTTAAAAGCTCGCTGAATAATTCAGGTTCTAGGTCACGGTGCAATTCACCGTTTTTTGTAACAGATATACTACCCGTCTCCTCTGATACGATAATGGTGATACTATCTGTCACTTCACTGATTCCAAGTGCTGCCCTATGCCTTGTACCAAGCTCTTTTGAAATAAAAGGACTCTCAGACAATGGCAGGTAACAAGCTGCTGCAGATACTTGGCTCTTTTGTAAAATAACCGCTCCATCATGAAGTGGTGTATTCGGAATAAAAATATTAATTAAGAGCTCGGAAGAAACTTTGGCATGCAACGGAATACCCGTTTCTATGTAATCTCCCATTCCGGTCTCTCTTTCAATCGAAATCAACGCTCCAATACGGCGTTTGGCCATATATTGAACGGACTTAACGACTGCTTCAATCATTTTGGCGTGCTCTTCCTCATCATCTATACCGCTTCTTGAAAACAATTTCCCTCTACCCAATTGCTCCAAGGCGCGACGAAGCTCTGGCTGAAAGATAATGATAATCGCCAGGAATCCCCATGTCAAAGCTTGGTCCATCAACCATTGTAAGGTACTGAATCCTAAAAAGTTACTAATGATCCTTACCACTACAATGACTGTTATTCCTTTTAATAACTGAACCGCCTTTGTCCCACGGATGACCATGATAAGCTTATAGATAACAAACCAAACGAGTAAAATATCTATGATATTTGCAAGATAACTTAAATATGGCATATCTCCAAAAGGTATTTCAAAAGGCATCCTCACACTTCCTTTAACAGTACAAGATTTATGTATCAAGTACGAAAACCGTAACCATGTTATTATAGCATATTTTTAATAATCAGGTAGAAATGGCCTTTTAAATCATGTTTTGCAATATTATTATAATCTCCTTGAAATATAAAAAGATGCTTGAATTGTTTCAAGCATCTCATTTGATATCATTTAACAGTTGATCTACGTTTCAGGCGGTTCGCTTTTCCTGCGGGCGGACCGTGAGCCTCCTCACTACGCCTGAGGGTTCTCACCTGTCCCTTCCTCCCGCGGGAGTCTTCGCGCCTTCCGCTGCGATCAACTAGGTTATTGTCTAGTCGTTAAACACACCGACTGCTTTTTTGAAGCCGTCTTTCATGGTGTACCAGATCCATTCAAAAGCCTTGTCGATTTCTTCGATTTCCCCAGTTACTTGGCCTGCGGAAGCGAGGTAGTTTTCACCGTCGATGACTTCACCATTTATGACCGTCACATTTCCTCTAACTTCACCATCAACGCGGATATTCCCGTTTTTCACGACAACATCCCCTTCCACAACCTTACCTTCTGGAACGACAACTGTATTATCCTCGACTACAAGATTCGGCTCGTTGGTAAATGCAAACTTCTCTTCTTGCCAGCCACCAAACAAACTTCCACTCATTAAAATAAAGAAAATGGCGGCAGCTACAAGCATCGGATGGGAACGCACCCAGCGATTCCAACTGATGGTCTTCTTTTCTTTCGGTAAACTATTCATCACTCTTTGCGTGAAATCATTTGGTGCAGATATATGAGAGGTGCTTTGCACAAGCGCAATCGCCTTCTCCAGCTCATGGAACTGCTGGTAACATTCCTTACAGTCATGGAGATGTGCTTTCAGCTCTTTTTCTCGTTCTTTTTCTAGATCACCATCTAAATACTCATGCATATACTGGACGATATGTTCCGGGCATTTATTCATTGTTTATAACACCTCCAGAATTAAACATGGCGCAATTGCTGTCTCAGCGCTTCTCGCCCTCTATGGATTCTAGTCTTTACTGTTCCGACCGGAATTTCTAGGATTTCACTGATTTCAATCAATGATAACTCGTCAATGTACTTTAAGACAATTACCGATCGGTATTTATCCGGAAGCTTCAGTATTTGGCGCTGGATTTCTCCTTGCAGCTCCATTGTTTCCACTTCCTCCTCAGGTAAAGAAATATCTGCTGCTACCTGGGAATACATCGTTAAACCTTCTGTACCTGCTACTTCTGCATCTAAATAATAATCCGGCTTCTTTTTGCGTATGCGGTCAATCGTCAGGTTTGTTGCAATCCGATATAGCCAAGTCGAAAACTTACGATTCACATCGAAGCTGTTGATGTTAATATATGCACGTATAAAAGCTTCTTGTGCAATATCTTCTGCTTCATGCGAATTGCCAATCATTCGATAGACCAAATTGATAAATCTTGTCCTTAAACAATTCCACAATTTCCGCAAATGCATCCTGATCGCCTTTTTTTATTTGTTTTTATTCTCTTTCTGATTAATTCTTCCATTCCGTTCCCCCGTTGTCTGGCGGTCGACTAGTAATACGTCCCTTCGCCCTAAAAGGTTTCATTTTTCTTTATAAAATATATTCTAACAAATATTTACTGAAATTGGTTTTGAAAAAGGATAAAAGAGGGTAAAAACTACTAATTAGTTTTTTTGAAGCCTAATGAATAAGGGGTGTTGTATAGTGGCCGTCCATGCTACCGTCCATTTACAAGAAGCAATTGAGAGAAAAAGAGAAGAAATGATTCGACTTTCCTCATCCAACCATCTTCAATCCAAGGAAGTAATTGATGCGAGCACCTCGCTTGATTCATTGATAAATCAATACCTATACTTACAAATCAAACGAAAACCAGCAACTTCTTAAGTATTAGTTGCTGGTGTTTTTTTTATAAGTGGAATTTATTAGCTGTTGATTAGAGCAGTAGGCGTAGACTCTTGCGGGAGATTAACGATAGTTTGAGACCCCTGATGCGTTGTGAAGAGGCTCAAATACCATCCCGTGAAAAGCGAAGCCATTTGCGGAAAACACCAGCGGTTATTAACAAATTAAATATTTAAAGAAGTTTTTCACCAAATAAAGATCCCATCAACGCTACAGCTACCGTCGCTGTTTTGTTGCGCTCATCTAGAATTGGGTTCACTTCCACAAATTCTGCTGAAGTCAGGATATTTGCTTCTTCCAGCATTTCCATCGCCAAATGACTTTCGCGATAAGAGATACCCCCAAGTACTGGTGTCCCCACTCCTGGTGCATCATGAGGGTCTAGCCCATCAAGATCCAAGGACAAATGAACCCCATCTGTTTCTCGTTCCCTTAAGTAAGCAATAGCCTCTTCCATCACGGCAGCCATCCCCATTCGATCAATCTCATGCATGGTAAATACTTTAATTCCTTTTTCCTTAATTAATACTTTCTCGCCTTCATCCAATGACCTTGCACCAATAATGACAATATTCTCTGGCTTGATTTTAGCATGGTCTCCACCGATTGACGTCAATGTTGGATCACCAATGCCTAAGCTCACTGCAAGCGGCATCCCATGAATATTACCTGATGGGGATGTTTCGCCCGTATTCAGGTCTCCATGTGCGTCATACCAGATAACCCCCATGTTGGAATAGTGCTTGGCAAGGCCAGCCAATGTCCCAATCGCAATACTATGATCACCACCGAAAACAAGAGGAAACCTGCCATTTGAAAGTACTTCGTCTACTTTGGAAGCCAGGTTCTCACTCGCCTCCGCAACCGCTTTCAAATTTTTAAGATTGCTTTCACCAGTTGCTGTTCTCTCTCTACTGCCAATTTCAATATCTCCAAGATCTTCTATCGTCTTTGTTAAATTTTCTAGTCGCTCCACTACCCCTGCATATCTAATTGCACTAGGACCCATATCCACTCCGCGGCGCGTCTGGCCCAAGTCCATTGGTACTCCAATAATACTGATATCTTTCTTCATGAATCGTGTCCCCCTTTATGTAATCTAGTTCTATTGTATAGGGAAACTATCAAATGACTCAACTCGACATAGTTTTGAATATATATGCAGTTTGGAATTGTCGGATTATTGTTGGCAGGAGAGGGAATATGAGGATACTTTAAAATTAGGGCAACCATTCTAAGAATGAGCGGCCATTTTTACGTTTCGCCCGATAAGTGGTGATTTTCGCCCGTATTTTTTTAAAATCGCCCGTAATATTTTATTTTCGCCCGATTTTCCAAATTATCGCCCGTAAATCTGAAAAATTGCCCGTAATTCAAAATTATCGCCCGATTAATTTACGGAGCCCTCTTAGTCTTATGGTACGAGTGAAACCTTTTCGTACTTCCTTTTACCGAATCCCCTTCTAAGTAAGAGCATAGAAAAGAGCATAGAAAAGAGCATACAAAAAAGCCATAAACCAATGGTCTATGACTTAAACTTTATTAGAAAGTGGAGCCTAGCGGGATCGAACCGCTGACCTCCTGCGTGCAAAGCAGGCGCTCTCCCAGCTGAGCTAAGGCCCCTTATGTAGTTATAATAAAGCTTTGTAAAAAGATATGTGCCATGAAGGACTCGAACCTTCGACCCTCTGATTAAAAGTCAGATGCTCTACCGACTGAGCTAATGGCACGTTGGCTGGGCTAGCTGGATTCGAACCAACGCATGTCGCAGTCAAAGTGCGATGCCTTACCGCTTGGCTATAGCCCATTAATTATAGTTGTTTCTCTATGTACCATATACCAGTCATCAGTGATAACTAACTTCACTTATTATCTCTGAATTCAGGAAGCTTATACATTTCTTCAAACAAAAACTCCGGAATTTTCATTTCGAAGTTAAAATGGTGGAGGGGGGCAGATTCGAACTGCCGAACCCAAAGGAGCGGATTTACAGTCCGCCGCGTTTAGCCACTTCGCTACCCCTCCAAGGGATATGGTGGAGGATGACGGGATCGAACCGCCGACCCTCTGCTTGTAAGGCAGATGCTCTCCCAGCTGAGCTAATCCTCCAATGTATTATTAATTTAAAAGTAAAGTTATTTTGCTGACGCAAAAAAACATAGTTCTTTTCACTATCGTGAAAAAACTTTGGTGACCCGTACGGGATTCGAACCCGTGTTACCGCCGTGAAAGGGCGGTGTCTTAACCGCTTGACCAACGGGCCAATTTTTTGTATAAGCTTCCAACCGGGCTCGAACCGGTGACCTCTTCCTTACCATGGAAGTGCTCTACCTAACTGAGCTATGGAAGCATGGCTCCACCAGTAGGATTCGAACCTACGACCCTTCGGTTAACAGCCGAATGCTCTACCGCTGAGCTATGGTGGAACAATACTAGCCTGGCAACGTCCTACTCTCACAGGGGGAGATCCCCCAACTACCATCGGCGCTGAAGAGCTTAACTTCCGTGTTCGGTATGGGAACGGGTGTGACCTCTTCGCCATCATTACCAGACAAATAATATTATACAAAATTGAGAAAGAAAATCAAGATGTTTTTGCATCTTTCTTGTTCCTTCAAAACTAGATAATGTGTTCTATCAAGATATTCATATCGTTCACTTATTTCAATACTTAATTGGGTTAAGTCCTCGATCGA